>NZ_JBTGUH010000065.1:0-207 GCF_054343325.1 Paenibacillus marinisediminis | reverse complement strand
CGGGATGGGTACGCGTGGAACCCCTTCTCCATTGCCACCAAACCTATTTTGTTCAAGGTATATACCCTGAAAACTGAATGCGAAGTTTGAAAAGCCTGCTTGAATATCATTTAGGATAAGCCCTCGACCGATTAGTATTCGTCAGCTCCACACATTGCTGTGCTTCCACCCCGAACCTATCTACCTCGTCGTCTTCAAGGGGTCTTA
>NZ_JBTGUH010000064.1:0-211 GCF_054343325.1 Paenibacillus marinisediminis | reverse complement strand
TTCTTTCGCTGTGTAGTAGAAGATATGCTCTTGGTTCGATTCCGCTGTGAACGTATAGTTCACTTCAGTTGGAGCTACCTTCGTATAGCCTGCAATATCGATCGCTTCCAGTTTCACTGTTTCGCCTGTCTTACCTGACTTACTCGTAGCTGGATTCAACTCCGTTTTCGTTCCTTCCAGCATGTACTTCACTGCTACACTTTGTTCTTTC
>NZ_JBTGUH010000063.1:0-217 GCF_054343325.1 Paenibacillus marinisediminis | reverse complement strand
CCCATGCGGGAGTCTCGCCTATCCGGTATTAGCTCACGTTTCCGTGGGTTATCCCAGTCTTACAGGCAGGTTACCTACGTATTACTCACCCGTCCGCCGCTAACCCTCAGGAGTGCAAGCACTCCATCAAGTTCGCTCGACTTGCATGTATTAGGCACGCCGCCAGCGTTCGTCCTGAGCCAGGATCAAACTCTCCATAAAAGTGTTTGACTTGCTC
>NZ_JBTGUH010000062.1:0-217 GCF_054343325.1 Paenibacillus marinisediminis | reverse complement strand
GGTTAGCGGCGGACGGGTGAGTAATACGTAGGTAACCTGCCTGTAAGACTGGGATAACCCACGGAAACGTGAGCTAATACCGGATAGGCGAGACTCCCGCATGGGAGATTCGAGAAAGGCGGAGCAATCTGCCACTTACAGATGGACCTACGGCGCATTAGCTAGTTGGCGGGGTAACGGCCCACCAAGGCGACGATGCGTAGCCGACCTGAGAGGG
>NZ_JBTGUH010000061.1:0-222 GCF_054343325.1 Paenibacillus marinisediminis | reverse complement strand
GGAAGAGCCTAAACCAGAGAGCTTGCTCTCTGGGGTTGTGGGACGTCTCACATGGAGTTACAAAGTTCTCGATTAGTCGAACAGGTCTGGAAAGGCCGGCCATAGCAGGTAGGAAGGGGAGTGAAATAGAACCTGAAACCGTGTGCTTACAAGAAGTCAGAGCCCGATCTATGGGTGATGGCGTGCCTTTTGTAGAATGAACCGGCGAGTTACGTTTGCATG
>NZ_JBTGUH010000060.1:0-223 GCF_054343325.1 Paenibacillus marinisediminis | reverse complement strand
GCTATTACCTGCTATGGCCGGCCTTTCCAGACCTGTTCGACTAATCGAGAACTTTGTAACTCCATGTGAGACGTCCCACAACCCCAGAGAGCAAGCTCTCTGGTTTAGGCTTTTCCGCGTTCGCTCGCCGCTACTTACGGAATCACTATTGTTTTCTCTTCCTGAGGGTACTTAGATGTTTCAGTTCCCCTCGTATGCCATCTTACACCCTATGTATTCAGGT
>NZ_JBTGUH010000059.1:0-223 GCF_054343325.1 Paenibacillus marinisediminis | reverse complement strand
ATCGAGCTCGGTATTCCATACTCCGACCCATTGGCGGATGGTCCGATTATCGAGCGCGCGTCTGCACGCGCACTGCAAGGGGGTACGACGATCAGACACGGCTTGGAGGCTACGCGTCGCGCTCGCGCTGAAGGCGCCAAGATACCATATGTGCTGTTCACTTATTATAATCCTGTACTGCAATATGGTATGGATCGGCTGTTCTCAGAGCTGCAGGCTGCTG
>NZ_JBTGUH010000058.1:0-223 GCF_054343325.1 Paenibacillus marinisediminis | reverse complement strand
TAAACTCGTCAGCAATACAAATGAGCAAGTCAAACACTTTTATGGAGAGTTTGATCCTGGCTCAGGACGAACGCTGGCGGCGTGCCTAATACATGCAAGTCGAGCGAACTTAATGAGGTGCTTGCACCTCTGATGGTTAGCGGCGGACGGGTGAGTAATACGTAGGTAACCTGCCTGTAAGACTGGGATAACCCACGGAAACGTGAGCTAATACCGGATAGGC
>NZ_JBTGUH010000057.1:0-223 GCF_054343325.1 Paenibacillus marinisediminis | reverse complement strand
GCAGCAGACTGCGCTTCTCGACCAAAACGCCGAATGAATTCTTCATCGTGCACGAATTGCTGACGCAGCACCTTCACCGCTACGTATCGATTCAGAAGACGATCGAGCGCCCTGTAAACCAAGGCCATGCCGCCTCCGCCTACGCGCTCCAATATTTCATATCTGCCCCCTAAAATAGTCCCTATCAAGAGTCACACCCCTCTTTCTCAGAGTCTGATTCATG
>NZ_JBTGUH010000056.1:0-223 GCF_054343325.1 Paenibacillus marinisediminis | reverse complement strand
ACTCTTCGAATGATTTCCAACCATTCTGAGGGAACCTTGGGGCGCCTCCGTTACTCTTTAGGAGGCGACCGCCCCAGTCAAACTGCCCACCTGACACTGTCCCCGAACCGGATTACGGTCCTAGGTTAGAACTCCGATACGATCAGGGTGGTATCCCAACGGCGCCTCCACCGATGCTGGCGCACCGGCTTCCTAGGCTCCCACCTATCCTGTACAGACCGTA
>NZ_JBTGUH010000055.1:0-223 GCF_054343325.1 Paenibacillus marinisediminis | reverse complement strand
GAACTAAGGTTCCAATTTATCGAAGATCACCGCTCCGACTTTCGATTGGAGAAGATGTGCAGTGTATTGAAAGTGTCCAGGAGCGGTTTTTACGCATGGCGAGCAGCCGAAACATCTGAGACAGACAAACGTAGGGAGAAACTTACTGAGCGCATTAAATGGCACTTCTTCGACTCGGATGAAACCTACGGAAGTCCGAGAATACGCAAAGAACTCGTGAATG
>NZ_JBTGUH010000054.1:0-223 GCF_054343325.1 Paenibacillus marinisediminis | reverse complement strand
CGATGTCTATAACCTGAACTGGCTGCCCCTATTTCGCAGCGTTTATTGAGACGCTTTGTTGGAACATAGACGCTCGGCTTGAATCCCAAGCTTCTTCAACAAGCTGATCGCTTGTTCTTTCTCCTCTGTCGTCAGTCCGCTTAAGGCACGGTTCAACGTGCTGGCTTGACTAGGCATGATGCGATCCATGATGTCTCTGCCTTCATCCGTCATCTCTGCATAG
>NZ_JBTGUH010000053.1:0-223 GCF_054343325.1 Paenibacillus marinisediminis | reverse complement strand
GGTACGGTCTGTACAGGATAGGTGGGAGCCTAGGAAGCCGGTGCGCCAGCATCGGTGGAGGCGCCGTTGGGATACCACCCTGATCGTATCGGAGTTCTAACCTAGGACCGTGAACCGGTTCGGGGACAGTGTCAGGTGGGCAGTTTGACTGGGGCGGTCGCCTCCTAAAGAGTAACGGAGGCGCCCCAAGGTTCCCTCAGAATGGTTGGAAATCATTCGAAGA
>NZ_JBTGUH010000052.1:0-223 GCF_054343325.1 Paenibacillus marinisediminis | reverse complement strand
CGATGTCTATAACCTGAACTGGCTGCCCCTATTTCGCAGCGTTTATTGAGACGCTTTGTTGGAACATAGACGCTCGGCTTGAATCCCAAGCTTCTTCAACAAGCTGATCGCCTGTTCTTTCTCCTCTGTCGTCAGTCCGCTTAAGGCACGGTTCAACGTGCTGGCTTGACTAGGCATGATGCGATCCATGATGTCTCTGCCTTCATCCGTCATCTCTGCATAG
>NZ_JBTGUH010000051.1:0-223 GCF_054343325.1 Paenibacillus marinisediminis | reverse complement strand
CAACTCCACATCCTTTCCCACTTAACATACATTTAGGGGCCTTAGCTGATGGTCTGGGCTGTTTCCCTCTTGACAATGGATCTTAGCACTCACTGTCTGACTCCCGGATAATAAGTATATGGCATTCGGAGTTTGACTGAACTTGGTAACCCTTGGCGGGCCCCGCATCCAATCAGTGCTCTACCTCCACTACTCTTCTTTCCGAGGCTAGCCCTAAAGCTAT
>NZ_JBTGUH010000050.1:0-223 GCF_054343325.1 Paenibacillus marinisediminis | reverse complement strand
CATTCACGAGTTCTTTGCGTATTCTCGGACTTCCGTAGGTTTCATCCGAGTCGAAGAAGTGCCATTTAATGCGCTCAGTAAGTTTCTCCCTACGTTTGTCTGTCTCAGATGCTTCGGCTGCTCGCCATGCGTAAAAACCGCTCCTGGACACTTTCAATACACTGCACATCTTCTCCAATCGAAAGTCGGAGCGGTGATCTTCGATAAATTGGAACCTTAGTTC
>NZ_JBTGUH010000049.1:0-223 GCF_054343325.1 Paenibacillus marinisediminis | reverse complement strand
ATAGCTTTAGGGCTAGCCTCGGAAAGAAGAGTAGTGGAGGTAGAGCACTGATTGGATGCGGGGCCCGCCAAGGGTTACCAAGTTCAGTCAAACTCCGAATGCCATATACTTGTTATCCGGGAGTCAGACAGTGAGTGCTAAGATCCATTGTCAAGAGGGAAACAGCCCAGACCATCAGCTAAGGCCCCTAAATGTATGTTAAGTGGGAAAGGATGTGGAGTTG
>NZ_JBTGUH010000048.1:0-223 GCF_054343325.1 Paenibacillus marinisediminis | reverse complement strand
ATCGAGCTCGGTATTCCATACTCCGACCCATTGGCGGATGGTCCGATTATCGAGCGCGCGTCTGCACGCGCACTGCAAGGGGGTACGACGATCAGACACGGCTTGGAGGCTGCGCGTCGCGCTCGCGCTGAAGGCGCCAAGATACCATATGTGCTGTTCACTTATTATAATCCTGTACTGCAATATGGTATGGATCGGCTGTTCTCAGAGCTGCAGGCTGCTG
>NZ_JBTGUH010000047.1:0-223 GCF_054343325.1 Paenibacillus marinisediminis | reverse complement strand
GCAGCAGACTGCGCTTCTCGACCAAAACGCCGAATGAATTCTTCATCGTGCACGAATTGCTGACGCAGCACCTTCACCGCTACGTATCGATTCAGAAGACGATCGAGCGCCTTGTAAACCAAGGCCATGCCGCCTCCGCCTACGCGCTCCAATATTTCATATCTGCCCCCTAAAATAGTCCCTATCAAGAGTCACACCCCTCTTTCTCAGAGTCTGATTCATG
>NZ_JBTGUH010000046.1:0-225 GCF_054343325.1 Paenibacillus marinisediminis | reverse complement strand
GGTACGGTCTGTACAGGATAGGTGGGAGCCTAGGAAGCCGGTGCGCCAGCATCGGTGGAGGCGCCGTTGGGATACCACCCTGATCGTATCGGAGTTCTAACCTAGGACCGTAAACCGGTTCGGGGACAGTGTCAGGTGGGCAGTTTGACTGGGGCGGTCGCCTCCTAAAGAGTAACGGAGGCGCCCCAAGGTTCCCTCAGAATGGTTGGAAATCATTCGAAGAGT
>NZ_JBTGUH010000045.1:0-241 GCF_054343325.1 Paenibacillus marinisediminis | reverse complement strand
TGAAACGGACTGCGGAGAGGTAAGTAAACAGGAAGCGCATTGAACGACAAGAAGCCGGAGCGAAGAAATCCAACCTGAGCGAAAGGGAGAATAGTGAAACGGACTGCGGAGGGGTAAGTGAGTCGGTAGTGCATAGAACGATAAGGAGCAGGAGTGAAGAAATCTAACCTGAGCGAAAGGGAGAATAGAGAGACGGGCAGCGGAGGGGTAAGTAAATCGGTAGCGCATAGAACGACAAGGA
>NZ_JBTGUH010000044.1:0-252 GCF_054343325.1 Paenibacillus marinisediminis | reverse complement strand
TTATGTCTCCGTCGCAGGAGACGTAAATCCTTAGAAAGGAGGTGATCCAGCCGCACCTTCCGATACGGCTACCTTGTTACGACTTCACCCCAATCATCTACCCCACCTTCGACGGCTGGCTCCTTGCGGTTACCCCACCGGCTTCGGGTGTTGTAAACTCTCGTGGTGTGACGGGCGGTGTGTACAAGACCCGGGAACGTATTCACCGCGGCATGCTGATCCGCGATTACTAGCAATTCCGACTTCATGCAG
>NZ_JBTGUH010000043.1:0-270 GCF_054343325.1 Paenibacillus marinisediminis | reverse complement strand
CGTTGGTTAAGCTATTAAGAGCACACGGAGGATGCCTAGGCACCAGGAGCCGATGAAGGACGTGGCGAACAACGATACGCCTCGGGGAGCAGTAAGCATGCATTGATCCGGGGATTTCCGAATGGGGAAACCTAGCCGTCGTAATGGGCGGTTACTTGCACCTGAATACATAGGGTGTAAGATGGCATACGAGGGGAACTGAAACATCTAAGTACCCTCAGGAAGAGAAAACAATAGTGATTCCGTAAGTAGCGGCGAGCGAACGCGGAA
>NZ_JBTGUH010000042.1:0-282 GCF_054343325.1 Paenibacillus marinisediminis | reverse complement strand
GCATAGAACGATAAGGAGCAGGAGTGAAGAAATCTAACCTGAGCGAAAGGGAGAATAGAGAGACGGGCAGCGGAGGGGTAAGTAAATCGGTAGCGCATAGAACGACAAGGAGCAGGAGCGAAGAAATCCAACCTGAGCGAAGGGGAGAATAGTGAAACGGACCGCGGAGGGGTAAGTGAGTCGGTAGTGCATAGAACGATAAGGAGCAGGAGTGAAGGAATCCAACCTGAGCGAAAGGGAGAATAGTGAAACGGACCGCGGAGGGGTAAGTGAATCGGTAGC
>NZ_JBTGUH010000041.1:0-291 GCF_054343325.1 Paenibacillus marinisediminis | reverse complement strand
GCGGGTTCGAATCCCGTTGTCCGCTCCAGAATATGTGCCTTTAGCTCAGCTGGATAGAGCGTTTGACTACGAATCAAAAGGTCGGGAGTTCGAATCTCTCAAGGCACGCCATTTTCACAACATAACAGGTAACGGGATGTAGCTCAGCTTGGTAGAGCACCTGGTTTGGGACCAGGGGGTCGCATGTTCAAATCGTGTCATCCCGACCATCAATATGCGGGTGTAGTTCAATGGTAGAACTTTAGCCTTCCAAGCTAATAGCGTGGGTTCGATTCCCATCACCCGCTCCAT
>NZ_JBTGUH010000040.1:0-298 GCF_054343325.1 Paenibacillus marinisediminis | reverse complement strand
CGCATGTTCAAATCGTGTCATCCCGACCATCAATATGCGGGTGTAGTTCAATGGTAGAACTTTAGCCTTCCAAGCTAATAGCGTGGGTTCGATTCCCATCACCCGCTCCATTAAAGAATTAATAAGAAGTTGCAATTAACTAAGCAATATGTTATAATAGTTAACGTCACTTCGGAAAACTTAACATTATGCGGACATAGCTCAGTGGTAGAGTATCGCCTTGCCAAGGCGAGGGTCGCGGGTTCGAATCCCGTTGTCCGCTCCAGAATATGTGCCTTTAGCTCAGCTGGATAGAGCG
>NZ_JBTGUH010000039.1:0-301 GCF_054343325.1 Paenibacillus marinisediminis | reverse complement strand
AGGCCTCTACACCACAGCTCCATGCATTTTATTTGGTTGCGGGGGCAGGATTTGAACCTACGACCTTCGGGTTATGAGCCCGACGAGCTACCGAACTGCTCCACCCCGCGATAGTGATGGTGGACGCTGACGGGATCGAACCGCCGACCCTCTGCTTGTAAGGCAGATGCTCTCCCAGCTGAGCTAAGCGTCCATATGGCTCCCCGAACAGGACTCGAACCTGTGACAACTCGATTAACAGTCGAGTGCTCTACCAACTGAGCTATCAGGGAACAATAATTATTCAAGGTATATACCCTGA
>NZ_JBTGUH010000038.1:0-368 GCF_054343325.1 Paenibacillus marinisediminis | reverse complement strand
TTTAAACGTGAAGCAGTAAAGTATGTGCAGGAACAGACGAAGAGCCTGGATGATGTAGCTAATGAATTAAATATCAATCCCGGTACGCTACGCGGCTGGGTGGGGAAGTACCGAGAATTCGAGAATGAGCCTGTTAACCAAGCGGAAGCCCTTCGCGAGCAATCTCAACTTATAGAAGATCAGAAACATGAAATTGAGGATCTGAAAGAGGAGATTGCCATCCTAAAAAAAGCCATGCACATCTTCAGCAAAGAAAGGAACTAAGGTTCCAATTTATCGAAGATCACCGCTCCGACTTTCGATTGGAGAAGATGTGCAGTGTATTGAAAGTGTCCAGGAGCGGTTTTTACGCATGGCGAGCAGCCGAA
>NZ_JBTGUH010000037.1:0-384 GCF_054343325.1 Paenibacillus marinisediminis | reverse complement strand
TTCGCCACGTCCTTCATCGGCTCCTGGTGCCTAGGCATCCTCCGTGTGCTCTTAATAGCTTAACCAACGCTTCGTTTTCGCTTCTTCCTCACGGTTGTTTTCACCAAGCTCTGTACATTTGCATGTACTTCGCAGGAATGAAAGCCAAATGTTCGTCAGAATGCGAAAACTTCGCTCCTCCACGGGACTTCGCCCCAATGGTGGTTTCATCAATTAAGATGAGGATATTCTAAGTCGCTTTTCTTACTTCGCGATTCAGTTTTCAAGGTACAGTTGAAAGATTGCTCTTTCAAAACTGAAAACGAGCGGAATGTTAGTTGTTTATGTCTCCGTCGCAGGAGACGTAAATCCTTAGAAAGGAGGTGATCCAGCCGCACCTTCCGA
>NZ_JBTGUH010000036.1:0-432 GCF_054343325.1 Paenibacillus marinisediminis | reverse complement strand
TTCTTTCGCTGTGTAGTAGAAGATATGCTCTTGGTTCGATTCCGCTGTGAACGTATAGTTCACTTCAGTTGGAGCTACCTTCGTATAGCCTGCAATATCGATCGCTTCCAGCTTCACTGTTTCGCCTATCTTACCTGATTTACTCGTAGCTGGATTCAACTCCGTTTTCGTTCCTTCCAGCATGTACTTCACTGCTACACTTTGTTCTTTCGCTGTGTAGTAGAAGATATGCTCTTGGTTCGATTCCGCTGTGAACGTATAGTTCACTTCAGTTGGAGCTACCTTCGTATAGCCATCAATGTCCATCGCTTCCAGCTTCATTGTTTCGCCTGTCTTACCTGACTTACTCGTAGCTGGATTCAACTCCGTTTTCGTTCCTTCCAGCATGTACTTCACTGCTACACTTTGTTCTTTCGCCGTGTAGTAGAAGAT
>NZ_JBTGUH010000035.1:0-445 GCF_054343325.1 Paenibacillus marinisediminis | reverse complement strand
GGAAGGGGAGTGAAATAGAACCTGAAACCGTGTGCTTACAAGAAGTCAGAGCCCGATCTATGGGTGATGGCGTGCCTTTTGTAGAATGAACCGGCGAGTTACGTTTGCATGCAAGGTTAAGTTGAAGAGACGGAGCCGAAGCGAAAGCGAGTCTGAATAGGGCGATTAAGTATGTAGGCGTAGACCCGAAACCGTGTGATCTACCCCTGTCCAGGGTGAAGGTGCGGTAACACGCACTGGAGGCCCGAACCCACGAATGTTGAAAAATTCGGGGATGAGGTGGGGGTAGCGGAGAAATTCCAATCGAACTCGGAGATAGCTGGTTCTCCCCGAAATAGCTTTAGGGCTAGCCTCGGAAAGAAGAGTAGTGGAGGTAGAGCACTGATTGGATGCGGGGCCCGCCAAGGGTTACCAAGTTCAGTCAAACTCCGAATGCCATATACTT
>NZ_JBTGUH010000034.1:0-490 GCF_054343325.1 Paenibacillus marinisediminis | reverse complement strand
CATGCAAACGTAACTCGCCGGTTCATTCTACAAAAGGCACGCCATCACCCATAGATCGGGCTCTGACTTCTTGTAAGCACACGGTTTCAGGTTCTATTTCACTCCCCTTCCGGGGTGCTTTTCACCTTTCCCTCACGGTACTGCTTCACTATCGGTCACCAGGGAGTATTTAGCCTTAGCAGATGGTCCTGCCAGATTCCCACGGGGTTTCACGTGACCCGCGGTACTCGGGATCCGTCTCGGAGGTCCTCCACTTTCGTCTACAGGGCTATTACCTGCTATGGCCGGCCTTTCCAGACCTGTTCGACTAATCGAGAACTTTGTAACTCCATGTGAGACGTCCCACAACCCCAGAGAGCAAGCTCTCTGGTTTAGGCTCTTCCGCGTTCGCTCGCCGCTACTTACGGAATCACTATTGTTTTCTCTTCCTGAGGGTACTTAGATGTTTCAGTTCCCCTCGTATGCCATCTTACACCCTATGTATTCAGGT
>NZ_JBTGUH010000033.1:0-618 GCF_054343325.1 Paenibacillus marinisediminis | reverse complement strand
CTGCATGAAGTCGGAATTGCTAGTAATCGCGGATCAGCATGCCGCGGTGAATACGTTCCCGGGTCTTGTACACACCGCCCGTCACACCACGAGAGTTTACAACACCCGAAGTCGGTGGGGTAACCGCAAGGAGCCAGCCGCCGAAGGTGGGGTAGATGATTGGGGTGAAGTCGTAACAAGGTAGCCGTATCGGAAGGTGCGGCTGGATCACCTCCTTTCTAAGGATTTACGTCTCCTGCGACGGAGACATAAACAACTAACATTCCGCTCGTTTTCAGTTTTGAAAGAGCAAGACTCTTTCAAATTGTACCTTGAAAACTGAATCGCGAAGTAAGAAAAGCGACTTAGAATATCCTCATCTTAATTGATGAAACCACCATTGGGGTTTACCCCATGGAGGAGCGAAGTTTTCGCATTCTGACGAACATTTGGCTTTCATTCCTGCGAAGTACATGCAAATGTACGGAGCTTGGTGAAAACAACCGTGAGGAAGAAGCGAAAACGAAGCGTTGGTTAAGCTATTAAGAGCACACGGAGGATGCCTAGGCACCAGGAGCCGATGAAGGACGTGGCGAACAACGATACGCCTCGGGGAGCAGTAAGCATGCATTGATCCGG
>NZ_JBTGUH010000032.1:0-637 GCF_054343325.1 Paenibacillus marinisediminis | reverse complement strand
AGACGACTCTTCAATGTTCCATAAAGCAATGTAAAAACTCGAAATAACGAGCTATTCAATGCATGAGTAATTACTGTAGGGTAGGACTCCAGATTAAAGGGGCTTAGCCGCGGAGTGCAACAATCTGATGGGAAATGGCTGTTTTGTAGCTGTGGATCTTGAGAATGTTGTATTTCGTACAACAATTCAAAGGGAGAAGGCGGCGTTTGGCTCAAAATGTTGTACATTAAGCAACATTCGTATGGGGATGAGCTTGTTGTATGACCATTGCATGATCTTAACAGGACGATGAATAGTATAGATATGCTTGAGACATAATATGTATGGGTATCGGGGTTGCATGTTTCGTGCAACCTGTGTTATATTTGTTTTCCACCATTCGACACGGTGGCAGGGACAAGCAGGTGCTGAAAGGCGCTGAAATAAAACTTTTAAAAAAGTGCTTGACCTTATATGTAAGACATGATATATTAATTGAGTCGCCGCTGAACGGCGGTGAAGAAAAGAAAGTAACTTACGAGTTACGAATTGTTCTTTGAAAACTGAACAACGAGCGAATGTTAGATATAAACGAGTTAAACTCGTCAGCAATACAAATGAGCAAGTCAAACACTTTTATGGAGAGTTTGATCCTGGC
>NZ_JBTGUH010000031.1:0-683 GCF_054343325.1 Paenibacillus marinisediminis | reverse complement strand
TTAGGATAAGCCCTCGACCGATTAGTATTCGTCAGCTCCACACATTGCTGTGCTTCCACCCCGAACCTATCTACCTCGTCGTCTTCAAGGGGTCTTACCATTGCTGTGGGAAATCTCATCTTGAGGGGGGCTTCACGCTTAGATGCTTTCAGCGTTTATCCCTTCCGTACTTAGCTACCCAGCTATGCCTCTGGCGAGACAACTGGTACACCAGCGGTACGTCCATCCCGGTCCTCTCGTACTAAGGACAGCTCCTCTCAAATTTCCTACGCCCGCGACAGATAGGGACCGAACTGTCTCACGACGTTCTGAACCCAGCTCGCGTACCGCTTTAATGGGCGAACAGCCCAACCCTTGGGACCTACTTCAGCCCCAGGATGCGATGAGCCGACATCGAGGTGCCAAACCTCCCCGTCGATGTGGACTCTTGGGGGAGATAAGCCTGTTATCCCCAGGGTAGCTTTTATCCGTTGAGCGATGGCCCTTCCATGCGGAACCACCGGATCACTAAGCCCGACTTTCGTCCCTGCTCGACTTGTAGGTCTCGCAGTCAAGCTCCCTTATGCCTTTGCACTCTTCGAATGATTTCCAACCATTCTGAGGGAACCTTGGGGCGCCTCCGTTACTCTTTAGGAGGCGACCGCCCCAGTCAAACTGCCCACCTGACACTGTCCCCGAACCGG
>NZ_JBTGUH010000030.1:0-748 GCF_054343325.1 Paenibacillus marinisediminis | reverse complement strand
CCGGATCAATGCATGCTTACTGCTCCCCGAGGCGTATCGTTGTTCGCCACGTCCTTCATCGGCTCCTGGTGCCTAGGCATCCTCCGTGTGCTCTTAATAGCTTAACCAACGTTCCATGCTGACCAAGGTCAACACTTCACTAAGTTTCATCTAAAAAGATGAGGATATTCTAAGTCGCTTTTCTTACTTCGCGATTCAGTTTTCAAGGTACAATTGATACATTCACAAGAACATATCATACATGAATCTAACCTTACATTCCAGAGGAATGTTTTGGTGGAGCCAAGGGGGATCGAACCCCTGACCTCCTGCGTGCAAGGCAGGCGCTCTCCCAGCTGAGCTATAGCCCCATAATAGGTAGGTTATCTTCTATAAAGTTTAAATGGTGGGCCCTAGTGGACTCGAACCACCGACCTCACCCTTATCAGGGGTGCGCTCTAACCAGCTGAGCTAAGGGCCCTCATTCAGTCCACAAGAACTGAAGAGCATGTGCTCTGCTTGGCGGCGTCCTACTCTCCCAGGACCCTGCGGTCCAAGTACCATCGGCGATGAAAGGCTTAACGGTCGTGTTCGGGATGGGTACGCGTGGAACCCTTTCTCCATTACCACCAAACAAAGGTTTTATGCAATTGAAAGATTGCTCTTTCAAAACTGAAAACGAGCGGAATGTTAGTTGTTTATGTCTCCGTCGCAGGAGACGTAAATCCTTAGAAAGGAGGTGATCCAGCCGCACCTTCCGATACGGCTA
>NZ_JBTGUH010000029.1:0-751 GCF_054343325.1 Paenibacillus marinisediminis | reverse complement strand
AATCCTGCCCCCGCAACCAAATAAAATGCATGGAGCTGTGGTGTAGAGGCCTAACATGCCTGCCTGTCACGCAGGAGACCGCGGGTTCGAATCCCGTCAGCTCCGCCATTTTCATCAAGTAGTAAGGCCCGTTGGTCAAGGGGTTAAGACACCTCCCTTTCACGGAGGTAACAGGGGTTCGAATCCCCTACGGGTCACCACTATGGACGCTTAGCTCAGCTGGGAGAGCATCTGCCTTACAAGCAGAGGGTCGGCGGTTCGATCCCGTCAGCGTCCACCATCATATGCCGGTGTAGCTCAGTTGGTAGAGCGGCTGACTTGTAATCAGTAGGTCGAGGGTTCGACTCCTTTCGCCGGCACCATAGTTTTTCGGAGGCTTAGTGAAGTGGCTAAACACGGCAGACTGTAAATCTGCTCTCTACGAGTTCGGTGGTTCGAATCCATCAGCCTCCACCATTTCATACAACATATTGTGGCGGTCGTGGCGAAGGGGTTAACGCACCGGATTGTGGCTCCGGCACTCGTGGGTTCAAGTCCCATCGATCGCCCCATATTACCTTGGGGATTAGCCAAGCGGTAAGGCAACGGACTTTGACTCCGTCATGCATAGGTTCGAATCCTATATCCCCAGCCATTGTATGAGCCATTAGCTCAGTTGGTAGAGCACCTGACTTTTAATCAGGGTGTCGAAGGTTCGAGTCCTTCATGGCTCACCAGTATTACTTTTATCGTGCGCGTGTGGCGGAATTGG
>NZ_JBTGUH010000028.1:0-773 GCF_054343325.1 Paenibacillus marinisediminis | reverse complement strand
CTTAAGTTATGCTGCTCTCTCGTAGTACAATTGCTCAAATCGTACCGGCGACATATATCCGAGGGTACTGTTAGATCGCTTTCGGTTGTAGAAGAACTCGAGGTAGCGGTATAGCTTTTGCTGTGCTTCTTCTTTGGTTCTGAACTTTGGTTTGCTGTAAATAAACTCACGCTTTAAGATGCTATGAAATGCCTCGATGCAGGCGTTGTCATAACAGTTACCTTTACGACTCATACTTGGCTCCATACCGAGTCGCTCCAGCTGCTCACGATAATCTTTGGAGGCATACTGGGAACCCCGATCAGAGTGGTGGATTAGGCCTTTCTTCGGTTTTTTCGCAGCGTAAGCTTGGTTCAGTGCATCCAGCACGAGGTCAGTCGTCATTCTGTCGCTTAACTTCCATCCAACGATTTGTTTTGTGTATAGGTCCAAGATGCTAGCGAGATAGAGCTTTCCTTGGCGGCACGGTATGTAGGTGATGTCGGCAACCCATTTCTCATTTGGTTTCGTCGCAGTGAAGTCTTGTTGCAGGATGTTCGGAGCGATTGGCATGTCATGATTGGAGTCTGTTGTAACAACCCTGAACTTACGCGCCATACACGAGCGAAGTCCGTTTTCGCGCATGATGAAACCAACCGTACGCTCCGATACAGTCCAACCTTCATTCACGAGTTCTTTGCGTATTCTCGGACTTCCGTAGGTTTCATCCGAGTCGAAGAAGTGCCATTTAATGCGCTCAGTAAGTTTCTCCCTACGTTTGTCTGTCTCAGATG
>NZ_JBTGUH010000027.1:0-786 GCF_054343325.1 Paenibacillus marinisediminis | reverse complement strand
GTAAGTGAGTCGGTAGTGCATAGAACGATAAGGAGCAGGAGTGAAGGAATCCAACCTGAGCGAAAGGGAGAATAGTGAAACGGACCGCGGAGGGGTAAGTGAATCGGTAGCGCATAGAACGATAAGGAGCAGGAGTGAAGGAATCCAACCTGAGCGAAAGGGAGAATGGTGAAACGGACTGCGGAGGGGTAAGTAAACAGGAAGCGCATTGAACGACAAGAAGCCGGAGCGAAGAAATCCAACCTGAGCGAAAGGGAGAATAGTGAAACGGACCGCGGAGGGGTAAGTGAATTGATAGCGCATAGAACGACAAGAAGCATGAGCGAAGAAATCCAACCTGAGCGAAAGGGAGAATAGAGAAATGGACCGCGGAGGGGTAAGTGAATCGGTAGCGCATTGAACGACAAGAAGCCGGAGCGAAGAAATCCAACCTGAGCGAAAGGGAGAATAGTGAAACGGACCGCGGAGGGGTAAGTGAATTGATAGCGCATAGAACGACAAGAAGCATGAGCGAAGAAATCCAACCTGAGCGAAAGGGAGAATAGAGAAATGGACCGCGGAGGGGTAAGTGAATCGGTAGCGCATAGAACGACAAGAAGCCGGAGCGAAGAAATCTAACCTGAGCGAAAGGGAGAATAGTGAGACGGGCAGCGGAGGGGTAAGTGAATCGGTAGCGCATAGAACGATAAGGAGCAGGAGTGAAGAAATCTAACCTGAGCGAAAGGGAGAATAGAGAGACGGGCAGCGGAGGGGTAAGTAAATCGGTAGCGCATAGAACGACAAGGA
>NZ_JBTGUH010000024.1:0-1403 GCF_054343325.1 Paenibacillus marinisediminis | reverse complement strand
CGGCTAAGCCCCTTTAATCTGGAGTCCTACCCTACAGTAATTACTCATGCATTGAATAGCTCGTTATTTCGAGTTTTTACATTGCTTTATGGAACATTGAAGAGTCGTCTATTGTCTTGATCCACTCTGAGAATACTGCAGGTGGCATTAACTTTAAACTGCCATGCATCCTGCGATTGTTGTAGAAGTCCATATACAGATCGAGTGCCTCATAGGCTTCTTCAAAGGTCATGAAGTTTCTTCTTTTGAACAGATCTCGTTCCAGCAAGCTGTGAAATGACTCTATATACGCATTCATATTAGGTGTTCGCGGCGGGATGCGTTCATGGATCATATCTAGACTTTCACATGTATCTCCAAATAACTTACTAACGAATTGCGGTCCGTTATCTGTACGGATCGTCGGCATTACATCTCCTGCCTTTATACGGCTTTGCAGCGCCCTCCACAAAGTTTGGACGGCATGCTTGGCCTCGCATACGGGCCCTCTGTATTGTTGAACGACGACTCGGTCGAACACATCAATAATACTGAGCACAAAAAAGAAGCGCTCCTGTCCAATGACGTAGCCATACTTAATATCCATCTGCCACAGCTGATTAGATCTCGTTACGACTTGATTCTTAGGAAGCCTGCGTGGGTGTTTTGGAATCCGTTGACGCTGTTTTTGAAGAATGCCCTGCTCCTTGCACAGACGATATGATTTCTTCTTATTTAACTTAACACCATATTGATTGCGAATCGATTGTCCAAGAAGTTTATAACCGTAGACATATTCTTCGCCTTCAAGCAGTTCAAAGAGCCACTCTGTGATTTGTTCGTCATTGACTTTCTCACCTGTCACAGTGAATGAATAACCAGGCACAGGACGCCCTTTCTTAGTCTCAACAGGGCGTCCTGACTTTGGAGTGGCAGCTCGTTTCATTCGTCCATAGTACGTTGATTCCCATAACCCAAGTATTCGCAGAACCAATGCAACTGGTTTCCCCCGCTTAATAAATGATTCTGCTATTTCAAATTTCTCAGATAAGCGGGGTTTTTCTTTTTTAGTAATTCTCGGAGAATCTCATTTTCGAGTTCCTTTTCTCCAAGTACCTTCATAGCTTTCTCGTAGCGCTGTTCCACATCCTGCAGTCTCCGAAGCTCTTGTAGTTGCTCGTCTTCAGTTGGAATATCTTCTGGTGATATGGAATCACGATAATCTCTAACCCACCCACGAATGGTCTCTGGATGAATATCGTGCATGCGGGATAAGACCCCCACTTTAACACCAGCCAATACTTGCTTAACGATTTGAATTCGCTCTTCCTCTTTCAGTCTCTTTCCCATACCGAATCATCTCCCTTATCTACAGTTTAAAACACTGTATAGGAAGACTCCAGTTTAATTAGGGGGCCTAAGAG
>NZ_JBTGUH010000023.1:0-1470 GCF_054343325.1 Paenibacillus marinisediminis | reverse complement strand
GGCAATGGAGAAGGGGTTCCACGCGTACCCATCCCGAACACGACCGTTAAGCCCTTCATCGCCGATGGTACTTGGACCGCAGGGTCCTGGGAGAGTAGGACGTCGCCAAGCCGACACTTTACAGTGTTAGTCGGATCTCTAAACGGGTCCTATGAGTAGTTTACGTTCCCTGATAGCTCAGTTGGTAGAGCACTCGACTGTTAATCGAGTTGTCACAGGTTCGAGTCCTGTTCGGGGAGCCACTTTTGCTCTCATAGCTCAGTAGGTAGAGTGCATCCATGGTAAGGATGAGGTCACCGGTTCGATCCCGGTTGAGAGCTCCACAGATTATAACATTGAATACTGCATTTTATATGCGGCCCGTTGGTCAAGGGGTTAAGACACCTCCCTTTCACGGAGGTAACAGGGGTTCGAATCCCCTACGGGTCACCATTATGGACGCTTAGCTCAGCTGGGAGAGCATCTGCCTTACAAGCAGAGGGTCGGCGGTTCGATCCCGTCAGCGTCCACCATCATATGCCGGTGTAGCTCAGTTGGTAGAGCGGCTGACTTGTAATCAGTAGGTCGAGGGTTCGACTCCTTTCGCCGGCACCATTTTCACCTAATGGGGATTAGCCAAGCGGTAAGGCAACGGACTTTGACTCCGTCATGCATAGGTTCGAATCCTATATCCCCAGCCATTTGTGAGAGCCATTAGCTCAGTTGGTAGAGCACCTGACTTTTAATCAGGGTGTCGAAGGTTCGAGTCCTTCATGGCTCACCAGTATTACTTTTATCGTGCGCGTGTGGCGGAATTGGCAGACGCACTAGACTTAGGATCTAGCGGGTTTCCCGTGGGGGTTCAAGTCCCTCCACGCGCACCATAATCGATTATGACACACTTACTTATTGAGTAAGTGTTTTTTTGTTCTTGCCTTTATTTCAAATGTAAGCAAATTGTTCAGTTAGTTGGATGTGCGATCCATGTTCGAGATAGAGCTGCTGGGTATCTCCTGGTTTGTTAAGAGGCTATATCTACAGTGGTTATAGGGGTGCGTGGCGATCTGACTTCTTTTCTGTAAGGGATAGATACGTCCTAGTAATGCTCTAGGATGGATCTAAATGGACTGTGCATGTACCACCAATATGTAGTGACCTTTTAACGTACGAGAGGGAAAAGGAGAGCTTGTATGGCTACTTAGATAGTGTATACAGGCTAATGCTCAGTACGATGGAAGAACCTAAATGGCGCACCGGATGCCTGAATAGTTATAGGAAAACATTTCAAGGTGAATAATCGAGATAAATGCTTGCGGAAGCTTGTACTTTATGATATATTATTTCTTGTCGCTTCTGCTTTAAGAAGTTTGAAATTAAGAAATGCGGACATAGCTCAGTGGTAGAGTATCGCCTTGCCAAGGCGAGGGTCGCGGGTTCGAATCCCGTTGTCCGCTCCAGAATATGTGCCTTTAGCTCAGCTGGATAGAGCGT
>NZ_JBTGUH010000022.1:0-2275 GCF_054343325.1 Paenibacillus marinisediminis | reverse complement strand
GCCAGGATCAAACTCTCCATAAAAGTGTTTGACTTGCTCATTTGTATTGCTGACGAGTTTAACTCGTTAATTTCTAACATTCGCTCGTTGTTCAGTTTTCAAAGAACAATTCGTAACTCGTAAGTTACTTTCTTTTCTTCATCGCCGTTCAGCGGCGACTTAATTAATATATCATGTCTTACATATAAGGTCAAGCACTTTTTTTAAAAATTTATTCAGTGCCTCTCAGCACTTGCTTGTCTTAACCACCACTAAGAATGGCGGAAGACAAATATAACACAGATCACAATTTAGAAGCAACCCTAATTATACACTCATATTATGGAAACTATTTTGTATCATGAAATGAGTACCGAGATCTAGCGAAGAACTCTATACTTCATAATCTTATAATACTCATTGGTCTGCGATGAACCTCTCTGCTTCATTTATATATAAGTAGTTATATTAAAGATACTGTTCTCTACGTTACTATCGCTCCCCATAGTCGTATAAATACGGTAACTTCAAAGAAGATAGCAGACCCTAATTATTAGTTTCAAGCACACTTTCCCTCAATAGGTTATTCACTTAATTTGCTGTCTAAATACTTGAACTGGACCAGTCCATCGCTCCCCACTAATAATCGCCTCAGAGTATGCTCCGTTAGTGTACTCCTGAATCACTCTATTCCAGAATCGATGCGCTGGTACGTTTGCTGCAGTCTGTCGAACCTCCCATGCTCCGGAAAATAGATCAAAGATCGCGAATGCCGCTTGCTTCCCGTAACCACTGCGTCTGAATTTTCGCATAATGAAAAAGTCGCTTATGACATTCGTATCGGGTGCATTGCTCAACATCATATATTCTTGTGGAACCCCCAGCGAGACAAGAGCGAATCCTGCTAATTCTCCGTCCAATCTAATGAATAATGGTCGTCTGTACTCATCAGTCCATTGGTGATCCAAATATTTATACATATACAGCCCATGACTATTTAACGCATGCCCATCAAACTCACTCGAATCATATCTATACAGTTGTATCAAATTATGCAGCACTGACTTGTCCTCGTATGGAATCCTTGCGATTTCAAGCACTTGTCATCCCTCCACCATCTTCACTACATCTTTCTGCCAACTGCAGCCAACATTAATGGAAGAGTATCTATCGACTGCTCATTTCGATCCAGTTCATCCACTCGAATGACACTAAACCCTGTTGCAATAAAATCATTTACATAAACAGAAAGCGGACGGTGATAAGCCCCCAGTGTAGATCGAATCGTTCCTACCCCTTCCGATTTCCAATACTGAGTACTGTATTGCATAACCTTGCGTGAGCCATCACCCATGGGGTGACTGAACGGTGATTGAAAACACGGATGCATAATGACCCAGATCATAACACCTTGGTCCTTTAAGATTCGATGCGCCGCCCGAAATACATCATGGTGATTCGGAACGTCCATCAGCATAACGCTCGACACCACATAATCATACGTACAACTCGAAATGTTGTTCAAACTCATGGCGTCATCTTGAATCCAAGTTACTATTTCACTTTTATTCTTGGCATACTCCAGAAGTTTACTGCTGAGATCCACACCTGTTACTTCTGCACCCAATAAAGATATCCGATGACTCAACTCACCTTGACCGCATCCAATGTCACATATACTCTTGCTCTGAATGTCTCCATTACTAAGCAACTGTCTCACAATGTACTGATATGAAACCTCAGGTCCACCTGACTGAACCATGCTGTGATATTGCTCGGCGAATTGATCATATTGGGCCATTCGCGTCCCTCCTGCAGTCATCACTTTATTCTGAGTATAAATAAATGCAAAATATTGGGCAACATTCATTTGTGGTTGTAAAAAAAACGCTACCGTTCGAGATCAACAGCGGGGGTTTGTTGGCTTGGCGATATTCTACTCTCTTTGGAGCCTGAAGTCATGATACCTGCAGCAGCTGGCAGCTGCATTTTGTGCAGCTAGTGTGCTGCGTCAGAAAGTTGGCTGAGTGCTTACTGCATTCTGTACATCTATTTCAGCTGCTTTTAGGCGTTGTTGCCCAATTATGGCTGGAATAAATGCCCGAAATGCAGTTAATTTGTGTTTTAGGGCTATCCTCCATGCAATTAGATGTACAAAATGCATCTAGCCTGTGAGGCCGAGGCATTGCACATAGAAAAAGCCCGCTGTCGATTCGAGATCAACAGCGGGCTTTAGTTAGCTTGGCGACGTCCTACTCTCCCAGGACCCTGCGGTCCAAGTACCATCGGCGATGAA
>NZ_JBTGUH010000021.1:0-27363 GCF_054343325.1 Paenibacillus marinisediminis | reverse complement strand
GAGTGCAAGCACTCCATCAAGTTCGCTCGACTTGCATGTATTAGGCACGCCGCCAGCGTTCGTCCTGAGCCAGGATCAAACTCTCCATAAAAGTGTTTGACTTGCTCATTTATATTGCTGACGAGTTTAACTCGTTTATATCTAACATTCCCGCTGAATGAATCATGCGAACAAGTTCGCGTTGATCATTCTAGCGTTCGCTCGTTGTTCAGTTTTCAAAGAACAATTCGTAACTCGTAAGTTACTTTCTTTTGTTCACCGCCGTTCAGCGGCGACTTAATTAATATATCACATTAACAATCCGTAATGCAACATGTTTTTTTTACCAACCAATTCACTGTTATATAATAAATTGGCCGGAGACATAATATATCATGATCAGACATCTGCATCAAGAAACAATATTATCCACATCCACAAGGAACGCGAATATCATCTCTATTAAATGCAGTCTCTATCATTATAGGCTCACCGTTACATAATACTATGAACCACGATCAAACTTCAATGATCTTATTCATAGTTTAACCTCGTATGCTGCGAGTTCAATCTTTAATAGAGTATAAACTGTGAAATTGTTTCTCCCAATAGATAAGATCACCCGTCATCTGTTAACGTGCATACACCTTCCAATTCTGATCACATGACGCACGAATGATATTATGTTTATTTATATAGTTCACTACCAACTCAGCGATATCCTCCGTTATTTCACGAACGATCGGCTTCCCCCTATACATCTCATAATCTCCCCCGCCGCCCGCGCGATAGCTGCTCATCACCACATCATATTCAGCGTCATCTTCCAAAGGCTTGCCTTCACGATTAAGCTTCACTACCCGCTGGCCTATCGGCAGCGCAGCATTCAGTTCATACTCGATGCCTGCCCACATGTCATAGTTATAGTGTTGAGCTTTCGGTCGCAGAAATGCGGGATTCACCGCTATACTCCCCATTTCATCCAATGCAAAATAAGAAGCCGACTGCTCGAGCGCCGCCCGGATATCGCGACCTGTCAATCGCAGTACCTTCAATGTGTTGGGATAAATAAAGTTCATCAGCACATCCCGAATCGTGATGTCAGAGTGGAATCCAGGAGAGTGCTCGCTCAAGAGCGCGGCGTTAGAAAGCTGAGCGCCAGTCGCCTCCATCTGCACTTGATGAACAAATGCTAGAAACGGATGTGCGGCGATACGGCATTCATGGGCACTCGTTACCGTCAAGTCGCCTTCCACTTTTCCAATCGGCTGATCCAGCCAATGCTGTGTTTCGACCTCGATCTGCTGTACGAGCTGCATGACCGATTCGTCCGCTTCTGTCGTTTCCTCCGGATAGATAAGCTGTGGCTGCTTCGCAATTACCTTCCAACCATCGTCTGTTTTCGCAAGGTCAATGGCTATCTTCCCGATCGCTTGACCGTTACATCCCGGCTGAACTATAGATACACCATTCACTTCACCAGCAAGCAGCCGATGCTGATGACCCGTGATCAGAACGTCGATGCCCTCTACCTCCGTACATATCGCGTAACCTTGGTTCTCGCCTGTCAGCTTCTCAACAGCATGACCCGTTTCTATATCGCATTCGAAGCCGCCATGATAGGCGACCACCATCAAATCAGGCGCTTCCACGCTGCGAATATGCGCAACCCATGCCTTGGTAGCTTCAAGCGCATCCTTAAAGGTTAGTCCCTCAATATGCTCAGCAGCTTCCCAATTCGGGATGTAATGCGTAGTTACGCCTAGAATCGCAACCTTAACTTGTCCCTGAACCCATTTCACGATATAAGGTTGTCCAAAGAATGGAGCGCTTGTTTCCTCATGTAAAATGCTTGCTGACAGCCACGGAGACTTCGAATCACGCACCGCCTTCCCGAGCAACGGTAAGCCGTAGTTGAATTCATGGTTGCCTATCACCACAGCGTCGTAACTCAGCTCATTGAGCGCCGATATTACGGGCAGTGTCTTATCACTGAAATGGTTAACCGCATAGGTAGCAAGCGGCGTGCCTTGAATCAGATCACCGTTGTCGATCAACAGCAGGTTAGGATCAAGAGCCCGCTCCTGCTTAATTAGCGAAGCCAGCTTAGCTAGTCCTATAGGGCGCTCCTCATCAGAACGATAGTCAGTCGGGAATATGTGACCGTGAATATCACTCGTCGCTAGAATCGTGCAGCTCATCATGCGCTCATTTACCATCGGACAATTCTCCTTCGCATAACTTTCTAATATATAAACATACTATCACTTTTATAAGTAATAACTTAAAATATTACATTTTTTACAATTCTTTATTCTAGACTTTATGACCCGATAATAAATCTTTAATACAGTAGACAAGTGGCAATTATTAGAAATTCATGGAGGGATTCAGGTTGAAAAAGTTTCGTACATTGATGCTTCCCCTAGTAATATCGATGCTAGTATTCAGCGCTTGCAGCAGCGGGGGGTCATCCGCTAAAGGCTATGTTCCTGAAACGCTTAATGTACAGTTCGTTCCATCCCAGACAGCAGATACGCTGGAAGCAAAGGCTAAACCGCTGGAAAAATTACTTGGAGAAAAACTTGGCATTCCGGTTAAGGTCAGTATTTCTACCGAGTACAATACGATCATAGAGGCGCTGGCCTCCAAGAAGGTCGATGTCGGATTCCTGCCTCCAACTGCTTATGTACTAGCGAAGGAAAAGAACGCTGCCAATGTTATCCTTCAGGCACAGCGTTTTGGCGTCGAAGATGCAACAGGTGCTCCAACTAAGGAATTGGTTGACTTCTATAAAGCTATGATCATCGTAAAGAAAGACTCTCCTATTCAATCAATAAAGGACCTGAAAGGCAAGAAGATCGCCTACCAGAACGTGACTTCCTCAGCTGGCTACGTATGGCCTGCAGGTAAACTGCTCGACGAGGGACTTGATCCTCTCAAAGACGTTCAGCCAGTTACTGTAAAAGGTCATGACCAAGCGGTTATATCCGTCTTGAACGGCGATGTCGATGCGGCAGCTATATTCCAAGATGCGCGCAACGTCGTGAAAAAGGATTATCCATCTGTATTCGAAGATACACGCGTGCTCACCTTCACAGAAAAGATCCCTAATGATACAGTCGTTGCCCGCTCCGATATGGATCCGGCTTGGGTAGAGAAGATTCAGCAAGCCTTTATCGATATCGGCAAAGACGAAGCAGGCCATGCCATCATTAAAGATATCTACACCCACGAAGGATACGTGAAATCGGAAGACAAGATCTTCGATATCGTTCGGGAATATGGCAAAAAAGTAAAAACAGAATAGACCTACCACAAGTGTAAACATGATCAGCCAGTACGAGCGGACAGCGAATTCGTACTGGCTATCCTTATCTTTACGATACCTTATAAAGGACTGATCTGCGCATGATCGAAATACGCAACGTATCTAAGGTATATCCTAATGAAACGAAGGGACTTCAACATGTTAATCTGACGATTGAGAAAGGTGAATTCGTCGCGATTGTGGGCTTGTCGGGCGCGGGCAAATCGACCCTGCTTCGATCGATTAACCGGCTTCATGACATTACAGAGGGTGAGATTCTAATAGACGGAGCCTCTATTACGAGTGCAAAAGGCAAGCAGCTGCGCATCATTCGGCGCGGTATCGGCATGATCTTTCAGAACTTCAATCTCGTGAAGCGATCCTCCGTGCTGCGCAACGTGATGGCTGGACGAGTAGGCTATCACTCCAGCTTGCGTACGATATTGAACCTATTCCCCAAAGAAGACATCAACATCGCTTTCGAAGCACTTGATCGAGTTAATATCGTCGAAAAGGCATATATTCGCGCCGACCAGCTCTCGGGCGGCCAACAGCAGCGTGTCGCAATCGCGCGCGTACTGGCGCAGGAAGCGAAGATCATCCTGGCTGATGAGCCGGTCGCTTCACTTGACCCGCTGACAACTAAGCAAGTCATGGATGACCTGAAGCGTATCAACGCGGAGCTCGATATTACGACAATTGTAAATCTGCATTCCATACCATTAGCAAGGCAATATGCGACCCGTATTATCGGCCTGCGAGCAGGCGAAGTCGTGTTCGACGGTCCGGTATCAGAAGCGACGGATGAACGATTCGCGCAAATATATGGGCGGGCATTTCAGATCGAAGAAACGGCAGAGGAGCTAGCGTTATGAGCGGACATGCAGAAATACAACGTCCAAAGGCTCCTGGCAAGCTCAAGCATTACTTCACCGCGGCCTTAATCCTCATTCTGCTCTGGGCAAGCGCCATACAGACAGAATCCACACTTGGCGAGCTTATTACCGGCATACCGAACATGCTTGATCTTCTGATTGAGATGTTTCCGCCAAAATGGAGCTATTTCGATAATATTGCCGGGGCCATGCTCGATACGATTCGAATGGCGTTAGTCGGAACGACGATCGGAGCTATTCTAGCGATTCCAGTAGCCTTGTTGTGTGCCAGCAATATCACCAAGACTGGCTGGCTCTTCTATCCGGTTCGCTTCGTGCTGAATTTGATTCGCACGATTCCCGATCTGCTGCTCGCCGCCATATTTGTTGCCATATTCGGTATTGGACCTCTGCCTGGCATATTCGCGCTTACGATCTTCTCGCTCGGACTCGTCGCCAAGCTAACCTACGAATCGCTCGAAACGATCGACCAAGGTCCACTCGAAGCCTTGACCGCCGTTGGAGCAAACTCCATTCAGAAGATCATATTCGGCGTTATCCCCCAGATCACCGCACACTTTATCTCCTACACGCTCTATACATTCGAGATTAATGTACGTGCAGCAGCAGTATTAGGTCTGGTCGGTGCAGGCGGTATTGGCCATTATTACGAAGTTACTCTTGGATTTCTGGAATACGATAAGACCACCGTCATCATACTGTTTACACTCGTTATTGTTCTATTGATCGACTATATTAGCATGAAGCTGCGGGAGAAATTGATATGACGAAATCATGGAGTACGATTGTCCCGAAACCGCAAAAGCCCAAATATCGTTGGCTCATCTATCTAGCCCTGCTGCTCGTATACATATGGGCCTTCTCTGGAGTTCCATTGGTTGGATTCAAGGAAACCGCCTTACAGATCTCCCGGTCCATCTTCTCCGGCATCTTATCGCCAGACTGGGACTATGTGTATCTGCCCGACGGAGAGGACCTGCTGCGCGGACTGTTAGATACGCTTGCGATCTCAGTGCTGGGCACATTTGTATCCACTATCATCTGTATTCCGTTTGCCTTCTGGGCAGCCATGAACATGAGCCGTTCAAAAGTCGTGTCCGCATCAGGCAAGATGGTGCTCGGCTTTATCCGAACGTTCCCTGAGATCGTGATGGCGCTTCTGTTTATTAAGGCCGTTGGACCGGGCTCCTTCGCTGGTGTACTGGCGCTCGGACTGCACTCGATCGGGATGCTTGGAAAGCTGTTTGCCGATGAGCTGGAGAATATGGATCTGGGACCAACCGAGGCCCTCATCGCTTCCGGCGCAAGCCGCCTGCAGGTGCTCTGGTTTGCCGTCCTACCGCAGGTGCTGCCCGGCTTCCTTTCTTATACACTGTACCGCTTCGAGATCAATGTTCGCTCAGCCACTATTCTCGGCATCATCGGCGCAGGCGGGATCGGAACACCGCTCATCTTTGCAATTAGCACAAGGCATTGGGATCGCGTCGGCATCATCCTGCTGGGTATTATTATTATGATTACCGCCATTGATTTATTATCAGGCGCTATCCGCAAGAAGCTCGTATAACAATTAGGCTATGTTATAGTTTGTTGTTGAAATATGAAGAGCTCAGGATGATCAACAATGTTGTATAAAGTACAACTTAATGAGCTTGGCGTGTGGAAATCAACAATAACATTTAACAGAGCTAACAACCCAAGGGACTGTCCTGAATGTCATGAATGCTGTGAATCATGACCTAGGACAGTCCCTTTTAGTTTATTTCTTTACTTTAACAGTAATAATTGCACTAGAAGTTACACCCGCTGCATTGATGAGCTCACAGCGATATTGATAGACACCAGGCGCTCTGCCTGCGATGTCAGTAACAACTTGCTGGGCATTCGGGGAGACGGCTGTCAGCTGCTTCGAGTCGATCAGCTGATCATTTTCATACAAGCGGTATTCCGTCCCATTCGTGCCCCACCACATATTCATCGTAATCTTGTATTGTCCGTCACCATCCCAGTTGTCCTGCGATAATACCGGCTTGCCTGGAGCGGCGTCCGTGATCGTCACCTTTAACGGGCTGCAAGCAGTCGTTCCGAAGACATTGGTCAATTCACAAGTATAAGTATATGTTCCATTGGCTTTGCCCTTTATGTCTACCTGCGCGGTCTGCGCGCTTGGAGAGGCATCGACTAGCGTTTGTGTGCTGATCAGCACGCCATTCTCGTACAGCTTGAACTCAGAGCCGTTATTTCCCCACCACATATTCATCGTAACGGTATAATTGCCGTCGCGCAGCCCTGTAGCATGGCCGCTGTTGCTGGACAACACTGGCTTGCCTGGCACCCCTGTAGCATTCGGCTTCACAGGTGCTGCTTTCACTTTGAAAGTATAGCTGTTAGACGCTTGATTGCCTGCCTGATCCGTTACCGCATACTGGATCACATGATCTCCCAGTCCGAGCGACGCCGCTTGGAAGATCTGTCCGCTGCTGATAGTCTGACCATCCAGCTGCATTAGCTCAGTTGCGACACCAGACAGATCATCAGAACTGCTGAGGTTGAAGCTAAGCGTCGCAGTCTCTTCGACATCCGCAACGGCCTGCCCCGATTGAGTAAGGATAGCCGATGGAACTGTCTTATCCAGCTTCACCTGCAAGGATTGGACCGACTCAGTATTATTAGCAGCATCTGTTGAGTAATACTGCACGGTTGTTACACCTTCTGTTTGAATAACAACCGGGCCGTTGTAAACAGTTGTCTGTCCACCATTAAGCGAATAATAGGTCGTGACAGTGGCTGACTCTGGATCCACCGCAGTCAGACTAAAGCTTACGTCCTGCTTGAACCAACCGCTCATATTCGGTTCTGCCGATAACGCAATCGTTGTCGTCGGTGCCGTTGTATCCGCTTGGACCGTGAAGTCGCCTAATCCTCTAGGCTTCAATTGATAAACGCCCTTGAATATAGCCGCTATCCCCTTCACGCTCACGATCTGCCCTTCCTGATAAGGGAAGTTGGCAAGCGACAAACCGGTCCGGACGTCCACGCGAACATGATTGCTTACACTGCCCTTCACCGCATCGAACTCAAAGGAGCCTGCCGGACTAGCAGTAATGATATTGCGAATCGTCACTTCATTCAGCTCAATCAGTTGACCTTGATTGTCAGCGTTGACAGACCCTGCTGCAGCTTCCGCGGGCAGCTCAGCTGTACCTATCTTCTCAATCGCGACTGGATCAGCCAGCTCGAGCTCCGTATTAAAGAGCGCCAGCGGCGCTGTAATCTTAATCTTATCGCCTTGATGGAAGCCGCTAAGACTTTGGAAAACATATATTCCACCTGTCTCATCTTGTATGTAGAATGCTTGCCCTCCGAATGCTCCTGGTTCCGTCGTAATGACACCTTCTACGGTCACGACCGTCCCTTCCGCTTTCGATCGAGCGTCACTGATCGCGATCTTGCTCGGGATCGGATTCTCCTCATCCGGGAGCGGTTCGGCAGGAACGTTCGCTATCGTGACACTCTTCGTGTACAAGTTATTACCACTTTGCCGCAATCTTAGGTTAGCTGCGCCATTTGTACCCGACTTGATACGAACGGTTAGATCCTTGATGGCGCGTCCCTTGCTGTTTGAAGTCATGCTGAAGTTCGCGCTGTATCCAGGCGTTGTCGGCCATGTGCCGTCATCCTTCTGAATCATCGCCACCTGCGTGCCGCCTGTCAGATAGATTCCTACATTATAACCGGTTAACGTCGTGTTAGGCGGCAAATTGTCGATTGCCACACGTATTTGGAAGTCTTGTGCATTCGACAGCTGCGCTTGATGCACAAAGCTGTATGCTGGGTTTGCATTCACGACCGCACTGCCATAGGAGCCTGCTTTGAATGTTGAAGGATCCCACCATTTATAGCCCGCTGCCGGCGCAGCCCATGGTTCAGCCTGCGGCTCTGTTGAAGCTTCCGGCGCTTCGAACGGCAGCAGAGCAGTCGGCTGGTCCAGCTGAAGTCCCGCCACTTGATTCAGGCCCGTATAGCTCTCTTTGGTGGACAGCCAATTGACCATATTTACGAGCAGCACGCCGTCATTTTGCTCCTTGAAGCCGTCATAGGTCGTCTTCTTGGCACCTGTTTCTTCACGCAGATACTTAGGAGTAGCATCCTCTACTGGCGAGGAATCGCCGATAAATGCAGCCTTTCCAGCGCCTACCTTCGCAATAGCTGCGTAAGGGCCTTCAGCAATGCCGCCTCCGTTATATACTCCTTGGTCGACCGCATTCGGCCACGATTCATTTGTTTTTGGAAGATAGACAATTCCCTTTGCTTTGTTCGGATCGATGATCGCCAGAGTTGATCCGGCATGCATCGCTACTGTAGATACGCCCTCTGTGATGCCAAGCGCTTGATTTGAAGGCACGATCTGATTCGCTGTTATATCGCCTAACGCATTATAACGGAAGCGAACGCCAAACTTAGTGCCCAACCAGTCTGAGCTGACTACATCCTTCATTGCAATAGAGCTTTTTTCCTCTGCACTCATCCCTTTAGACGGATCTGTCCAAGCACCGCGGCGATAGCCGTTTATCGCTTCCGAGCCATCCCAACGGTTCTTGTTACGGTCAGCATTGTAGTGATCGCCGATAAAGAAGATACTGCCGCCTGCTAGTACATATTGCTCCATCGCTGTCTGCTCACTCTGTTTAAATGGAATATTCGGTTCTGATACGACGAACACATCATAGCTCTTCAAGTCATCATAGGTGAATGGACCTGCCTTGCGCAGTTCCTTAACATAATAACCGTCATTAGCCAGCGCATGTCCAAAATCAGAGAAGCCGCCGTCAATAACCCAATCTGCTGCGCCTGCTGTCTGCCCGTGCGTATTGTCAAACAGTACCTTTTTGCCTGCATTTTCATTGACTACCTTCGCTTCAATGAATGGTGCCGGATCAGCGGGGCCTTCCGCATGGATCGTGTCCATACCGCTCGTTAAGCCTATTTGCAGCGGCAGCGCTAACGAAAACGCCATGAGCAGCTTCAACCAAGAAGCTTTGAATCTAGCAAGCATCACCATTGCTTACCTCCTATGCAGATGATATTGAAATCCACCCATATTTTAACATATAGAAGGAGTGCAAGAATGATATGGTTTTGTAAATAAATAGGTGATTTTAGTTGCGCATAGTATATGTATCTTTGGTAAATTCGACACCGCCAGATAAGTCATCTTCATGCCGCTTTTCATGTATGCAGGCTCTTGCAGGACCCATCTATTTCAAATAAACTAAGGTAAATTTCGATACAACCAGATTAAACGATCATCTTTACTGCACAATCCATTACAGGTTCAAGAAATGGAGGAATCATAATGAGCAGTATGAGCGGAAAGATTGTACTTATCACAGGTGCCAATTCTGGAATGGGGTTAGCGACAACGATAGAGCTGGCTAAGAAAGGCGCACACGTCGTGATGGCCTGCCGCAACAAAAGTCGCGGTGAAGAGGCATTGCAGCGAGCAATAGCGGAGAGCCGCAGCACGGAGATCCATCTGATGACATGTGACCTCGCATCGATCAAGAGCATTCGTCAATTCGCTTCAGCATTTCGTGAACAATACAATCGTCTGGACGTCCTGATCAACAACGCTGGTGTGGTCGCCATTAAACGTGAATTAACCGCTGATGGTTATGAATCGCAGATCGGAGTGAACCATCTAGGTCACTTTTTGCTGACCAGCTTGCTGCTTGACCTTCTGACCAACGCACCGCAAGGCAGGATCGTGAATGTGTCCTCAGGAGCTCATAAGGTAGGCAACATTCATTTTGAAAATATAAATCTGGAGAAACGCTATAACCCGGCCAAAGGCTATGCTCAGTCCAAACTAGCTAATATTCTGTTTACACAAGAGCTTGCTAGAAGATTACAGCATACCTCCGTTACGGTAAATTCGCTTCATCCAGGAGCAGTCGCAACCAATATCGGCGTCGATCGCGATACGGGCTTTGGCAAGGCCGTACATAAGCTGTTGAAGCCATTCTTTCGAACCCCGCTTCAAGGGGCCCAGTCTGCTATATATTTGGCTTCTAGTCCAGAGGTGTCGCAAGAGACTGGCGGTTATTACGTAAATTGCAAACGAGCTAAAGTATCCTCCCGTGCCCAAAATGCCGAGCTGGCAGCGCGTTTATGGAAATGGAGTGAAGAACAGGTTCAATAACACCTATTTGCATAGAACAATTCCGTCTGAAACGCAAAAAGGTTGTCCTTCTGCAGACTTTCTGCATTAGGGCAACCTTGTACTCTGTAGTATTATTCTGCATACTGCTTCAATAGATCGAGAATTATCGCTTCGTCAATTTGATAGCCGAGCGGAGATGCGGCATCGGTCTTGCCATAATCGTAAGGATTGGTGGCCTTTACCGCTTGACCCTTCTCAACAGCTACCAATGTCGGGTACCATTTTAATTCCGGAAATTGATGATCAGCAACCAGCTTAGCATAAAACATCGCATTTTTCTCCAGGTACATATTTAGGCGAATGGTTTTATAGCCTTTGTCCGCTTCATATTGATCCAGGTAAGGCATTAGTTTATGACAGTGCGGGCAAGTATCGCCGTAGAGCAGCAAGACGAAGCTCTCTTTACGTTTCAGCTTTTCATCTATTGATTCGATCGCGCTCATATCGATGTCTTCATTGAACTTGTTCAACCACGCATGCTCATTCAAATATTGCTGCAATTGCTCCTCATCATGCCGTACTTCAGCAGGTATAGGTTCTTGGCCGAAGCGAACACTCTTCATCACATTATCGTTATATACGATCTTAAGGATCGGCAGATTAGCCGCTTCATGATCGCCATCGGTTTCGTTATAGAGCGGTACAGATATTCTCGCCTTTCGCTGAAGCTCAAGCAACCTTAGCAGCTCATCCTTATTCAATTCCTGCCGTTCGGCTAACGAAATAATAATTCGCTGCAATTCCGCTATATCCTCAGGATGCAGTTCAGGAGATTTGATGATGTTGAGCGCAAACTTGTAGTCCATCATGACTTCATTTCTAGCTGCATCCGCCTCTGAACTAGTCTGTTCCGAATTAACGCGTACACGCTTCAAGCCCGCTTCCAGTTCCCGAATCTCCTTATAGGTCTGAATCTCCTCTTCATGATCAGTCACATACTTCGCAATACTTGCTTGGTCATCCGCTTCATCGAGATTTAAGAGAACAACGTTCGTGTTACTCTGGTTAGCCGCTTGAAGAACAGCTTTATGCAATTGTTCATCCTGTGTTTGATTGTTATAGATAAGCAGTATCCCATTGTGCATGTCCTCTAGCTCGATTTCTTGTGCAGATGGAGAACGACCGCATCCGACGGTTAGCACCATAAGCGTGAACATCAGACATAAACATATCTTCTTCATGGATATCCTCCCCTGGAGTAGCTGCAGCTGGCTGTAACCATGAACTGAAGCTCTAAGATGCACCTGAACCTTTCCAACAGCAAACATGGAGAGGCTGTCTCCGTAGTCAGAATCAACTAAAGAGATAGCCCCTTTGAAAAATGTTTATATCCGCACAGCTCATCGCTGCATGTTGATGCATTCCGATAAAGTCTAAGCGCTCTTGAAGTCTACTAAGACACCAATCGTCTTCTCAGGAGCCGAGGCTAATAATTCGTAAGCTTCCGAAGCTCGATCAATCGGAAATACAGACGAGATTAGCGGCTCGATCTGCACCAGGTCACGTTCCAGCAAGCGAATAAATTCGGCAACGTTGCGTCCTTCTGTCCAACGAACATATCCGATAGGATAATCGTGGCCGTTCACCTCATACTGGTGGTCATAACGACCAGGACCCCCGGCACGAGAGATCAGCACCTCCGCTTCCTTACTGAACATCGCTTCCCGATCGAATTCCGGCTTAATGTCGCCAACGATTATGATCTTGCCGCGATCACGCAGCCATCCTAAGGCAGAATCGATTAAGCCTGGAGCGTGACCTCCTGCACATATGATGACAGTATCCGCTCCTTCCTTGCCTATCGCTGCCTCTAACTCTTTCGTTGAGCAATAAGCCTCTTCGATACCTAGCTCCTTCAATTTCGTACAGCGCTCAGGCAGCAGATCAATTCCAAATGTATGATAGGCAGCCGCGTTAGCAATCTGGCAGATGATATTACCTAGTATGCCGAGCCCCACTACAACTACCTTTTCACCGAATTGCATATGAGACTGACGAAGGGCATGAATAGCAATAGCCCCAAGCCCGACGAAGGCAGCTTCACGCAGGTCCACATGATCAGGTATCGGCGTTATGAGATGCTTAGGAACAACCAAGTATTCCGCATGCTTGACAAATGGCGCTCCATAACAAGCCACCCGTTGTCCGACATGAACATGACTTACTCCCGCTCCAACCTCTCTTACAATACCTGCCGCGCTATAACCTAGCGCAAGGGGCTCAGCACCTGCATTTTTCTGAAGAGTCATCTCAGTGCCTGCACTAATGGCGGAATACACCGTTTCGACCAACACATGCTGCTCTTTCAGCATCGGTTCAGCCGCGTCTATTGTTTGCGCAATTCCCTCTACTGCCACTAATGTCTTCAAGACGCGATCCCCTTCCTATCGGCTATATTAGGATTTAATACCCGACATGGCAATACCTTCAGTAAAGTATCTTTGGAAGAAGATAAAGATTAAGAAGGTTGGGATAAACGATAGAGCAGCTCCTGCCATCTCAATACCAAAGTTTCCTTCCTTCGTCAAGGTTGATGCAAGACCGACAGTAATCGGGAACATCTTCTCAGATGTCATAAAGATGAGCGGTGTAAAGAGATCGTTCCAACCGGTTATAAAAGCAAAGGTTCCGATTGTCGCAACCGCAGGCATAGCAAGCGGCAGCATAATTTGGAAGAAGATCCTAAAGTCATTTGCACCGTCAATATAGGCTGCTTCTTCCAGTTCCTTCGGAATGGTCATCATAAACTGCCGTATGAGGAATACCCCCATAATCGCCCACAACTCAGGCACAATGATTGCAGCGTATGTGTTAATCCAGCCAAATTCACTAAACATGATATATTTTGGAATGATGAGCAATTGACTAGGCACCATGACAACGGCCATCATCATCCAGAACAAAAACTCACTGCCTGGAAATTTCTTTTTACCAAAGATATATCCCAAGACAGAGCACAAGATGATCTGAGAGACGACAGGTACTATGGTCATAATCAATGAGTTTTTAATCCATGTTATAAAGGAGCTTCTCCCAATAATTCGCTCATAGTTATATAGTGTAGGCTCGGTCGGGATCCAGAACAGCGGATCTGCCAACGCGACCTCTACCTTCTGGAAAGACCCCAAGATCATCATTGCAAATGGGAAGAATAGAACGATACCAAATGCAATGAGCAATGAATAAAGTAAAATACGCTTCGGCACGGAGAGTCTCAATGTTCCTCCTCCTTTCTAGGTGGCTCTAATAGGTAACCTCTTTGTTGAGGTACTTTTTCTGTATCAGGGAAATTACTAATATAATGAAGAATAAGGCATAGGCCAACACGCTGGCATAACCGAATCTCAATCCTGTGAAGCCCTGCTCATACAGATAGTACACAATCGTGCTTGTCGCATAGTTCGGTCCGCCGTTCGTAATCAAGAAGGCAGAGTCAAATACTTGGAACGCGCCGATCGTTGTCATAATTCCCACATAGAAATGGATTGGAAGGAGGAGTGGGAAAGTTACCTTCCAGAAAGTCGTCCAGGTTGATGCTCCATCGATCTTAGCAGCTTCATACAGATGTGATGGAATGGATCTGAGGCCTGCATAGTAGTAGACCATCGTATTTCCGCACACTTTAAAGATACTCAAACCGGCCATTAACGGCAGCGCTTGCTTGGAGTTCGAGAAGAACAGCTGCGTATCTACTCCAAAGAAACTAAGAAAATAGTTAATGACTCCGTATTCAGTCCCTTTAAACATCCAAGACCAGATTCCAGATATAATAACGAACGATGTAACTACTGGAAGGAAGTAGAGCCCTTTAAAGAACCCTGCTCCTTTCACACCGGAATTGACTAATAATGCAAGACCTAATCCAAGTGCCATGGTAGGAATAATATAGTAAACGGAAAACATAAACGTATTCCAGATTGATTTCCACGCCAGCTTATCGGTCAAGAAATATTGCCAGTTATCTAAACCTATGAACTTAGGAGTTCCAATGAGAGGCCAGTCCATAAAGGTTAATACAAAACTGAATGCAAGCGGAAATAGCTGAAACACGACAAAGTGAATCAAGATCGGAATGAGAAATACATAAATGAAAGCATTGCGTTTAAATTCACTGAAAATACGATGGCTGAGCCTGTTGGAACGATTAGTAGCAGCTGAGAGTTGCAGACTCGAGTTATTCAGAATAATCACCTACGATTCAGTTAGTATCGTAATAAGAAGGATTCATGCTATGGGAATAGCGATGAATCCTTTACCTTATTACGTGCAGTAAGTAAAGCTCAGTTACTTCTTCATTTCATCTTCAATGGACTTCACAGCATCGTCAGCAGCAGCCTGCGGTGTCTTTGTGCCTTCAAGCATAGCAGAGATTTCAGCTTGAATTCTTGGCATAATAGTACGAGCTACTGGGCTCGTAACACCAGGCTTTGTATACTCAGTTATTTCAACAAACTTCTTCATCTCTTCATTGCCGTCATAGATATCTGTTGCAGATTTGCGAGTTGGAATATAGTTCGTCAGCTTGTTAAATTCCTTTTGGCCTTCAGTTGATGTTATTTCCTTAACAAACTCGATTGCTGCTTCTTTGTTCTTGCTGTTCGATGGTACTGTAAACAATCCGACAGTACCGAAGCTGGACAACTCTTTACCCTTCAGCGGTGTGCCGATCACATAATTCTGGTTCTGCTCCTTCAACACGTTGATGGAATATCCTGAGCCCCAGATCGCCATCATCTTGCCTGCCAAGTATTCAGGGAATTGATCCGCATTGGAAATCGAATCTTTCGGGATCCAGTTCTTGTCATACATATCTTTAATCAACTGGAATGTCGCAACACCTTCAGCGTTGTTCAAGATGATGTTTCCGTCTTTATCCAAAACATCTCCGCCTTGCTGCCAAAGGATCGGATACAAGGTCGCGTTACAGCAAGCATTACCGCCGCCAAAGTCACGAGCGTAATAGCCCTTAGCCGCAGCTTTCTCTGCCCAGACATTAAACTCTTCCCAAGTAGTAGGCAGCTTGTTAGGGTCTTCGCCGATAGCTTTAATGATGTCCGTGTTGTAGATCAACGTTTGTGATTCTTGCAGCACTGGGAGTGCATACTGTTCACCATTGTATTGACCAGCAGACAATGCTCCCGCTGTGAAATCTTGCATGTCAGCGTCATCGAGATATTTGCCGAAAGGCTCAAGTACACCTTTGCTCGCGAATTGAGGAATCTGGTCGGAGATCTGATAGAATACATCCGGACCATTATTCGCCGCCAGTGCAGTTAATATCTTTTGTTCCCGGTTTGCCCAAGGAATCTCTTCCATATTAACCTTCACATCAGGATACTTCTTATTGTAGGATGCGATAATTCCGTCCCAAACTTGATTCATCTGATCTTTCTTATCTTCACTTACATAAGGATGTACCCATACCGTGATCTCACCTGAAAGCTTCTTGTCCTTGGAGCCTTCATCCGTTGTGCCCTTCGAATCAGTTGCAGCAGGAGGCTGTGACTCCGACTTTGGTGCATCACCAGAGCCGCCGCAAGCGGAAAGCAGAGTACTGAATACTAACATTAAGGAAACTAATAACATACTAGACTTCTTTGCCATTGCAAGACCATCCCTTTCGTCTCTCATAGTTTGATGTATGAATTACATTTGGTAAAACCATCATTTATTCATGAGCTTGAGTCCAACAAGCGCCATGTCGGCAACATCGATACGCTGATCTCCGTTCAAGTCCATATGGCGATTGCTGCTTGTAAGCTCAAGACCAACCTGCTTCGCAATCAGCATCAAGTCAAGCAGATCGACCTTGCTGTCCCCGTTAATATCCTCTGGAATCCGCGGTGCTCCGATAGATACCGCTGCAGTTCGATCCTCATTAAGCTTATAAATTCGTCCTGTTACATCCCCATCGATTGCGATTGTTTCGGACTCCTTCTTCAGCGTAAATACGGATTCTCCTGCTTCCACTTTCGGCTGAAGCAGAATTTCTGCTGCCTGAACATTACCGTTGATGCTGCTCTCCTTCAATTGTGATGCCACGATTGTAACGACGCCCGCTTCATCCTCCCAAGTCAGGAAACCGTCATTCCACCCGGCTGATGCTTTCACATCAACTACTTTCCATTTCTCCGGATCGTAGAGCACTTTTGCTTTGAAGGCATATAGATTGGTGCCTTGTTCAACATGAAGTCCAACAGAAATGACCTCGTCTTTAGTAGTGGAAGCAGGCGCTGATATATTCAATTTACCTGCGTGTTCATACTCCACATCCGATATTGGAATCATCATCAGATTGCCCATGTTGCTCGCATCGGCGTAATATATGTTTTCATTGCCATTTGCATCTTCCGCGAGCGTCATAAACTTCACTTCTATGCTGTTCTCTACTAGACGAACATGCTCCATCGTCTTAGGGTTAATGACCGTTATGCGGTCAGCAAGATCGAAGTACAGCAGGCCGTCCTTGCCCCAATGAGGATGATATGGTCGCCACATGCCATAGTTATTGATGTCAGGGTAAATATTCTTATAATCAATTACCTCATAGGTTTTCGGATCAAGCTTGAACACGATGCCGTTTACTCCGCCCCATACGTTGCCGTCTGGTCCGATGGACAAGCCGCTAATCATCGGCGGATTGCTGAGTCCTGGAATGTCCAGGGTGAACTCAGCCACCTTTTGCTTCTTGTTCACATCCCACACGAACATTTTGGCGGATCTTTCCGTTGGCGTTATTCCTAGCCCGCCATGTACAGTCGTTGATCCGTATATCAATCCGTCTTTATATGCCAAACCAACAATACTCTGATCCTTTACGATGTTGCGGAATACCTCATGTTTTCCTGTTGCGGGATCGTAGATCGTAAGCGCGCCGCCCAGCTGCCCATAATCCGGGATCGTGCCGATCATCAGCTTATCTTCCATCACCTTCATAATGTAAGGTCGGTCCTGCTGCTCTCCGATCTGAAATACCTTTTCTACCTGCGGTGCTGGAAGCGTCGTGTTGACCTTATACACATGACCACCTGGATAGGTGCCAAAGTACATATCATTTTCGTAGGCGATTATGCCTTCAGCTTGCTCCAACGTAAAGGCTGTGTTCTGTAACGTACGTGGATCAAACTTGGCACCCATGCCGCCAGGATAACCAGACATATAGAGATTGCCATCTAGGCCTTTTTCAATGTTATGAATTGGATTCGGCTGTCCGACCAGCACAGATGGATAATCGGTGCGCGTCTCGTTCTCCAGATTGAAGAAACTAAGCTCGCCATTGGCTTTCATTGTAACGAAGGTTGGTCCTCCGGCACTTGAGTCCTTCGGCTCGACCCACCCCGCTCCTCTAAATGAAGAGCCAAACTTCATATTCGTCATTCTGGCTTCGAAGGTTTCCAGATCCACTTCCGTGACGGTGCCATTAGCTGGTATATAGAGCTTATTATTGTGCGTCACCAATTGGTTGAAGGAGAACACTCCTGCACCTGTAACACCGTTAATTGTCTTGCCAATCTTATGCGGCAGCCATTGCTTCGCTTCCAGATCATAGAACAGCAGTGTCATCAGCGGATCGCCGAACTTTACGACGAGCAAATCATCAACAACAGCCATGTCATAGGCGAATGGAACATCTTTTTCCGCAACGCCTAGGATACCTGCAACATCCTGTGAAATGACTTGCTTATCTCCGGTATTCACGTCCAGGCGAACAACATCGCCCTTAGTCCCAATTCCTGCATAAACATAACCTTTATAATAGGCAATTGAGCGAACGTATTCCTGTCCAGCTATCATGCTGCCATAATCATGGAATTTCTTGGTCACGGGATCATACTTAAATACTTTACCGTTCTGGAACGTTCCGCCGTATACATTTCCCTTCTCATCCGTCGTCAACGTCCAGATCGACTTTTCCCCTTTGATCGCTTCACCTAGATTCTGAACCGTCTTGGTTACAGGCGAGTAGCTCCATAGGTCTCCCTTAGTTTGACCGCTAGTTGTGATCCCGCCAATATATACGGTTCCGTCAGGCGCTATCACATGTCTCCAGCTCTGCTGCGTACCGGTCAGTGGAAATGAACGAAGCAGCTTGTTATTTTTAATATCCACGACATTAAATATAGCCGTATCCGCATTGGCAGTCGTATATGCTACATCGATCCCATCTTCTTTACCGATGACCGCATCACTTATAGCTACTCTGGATATAGGAACACCCATATCGATTGGTTGTCCATATGCTCTACCCTGAAAGATCACAGACTCGTCACTTGCCGCTCCGGCTGGTGCAGCGAAAGATAACGCCATTGAAGAGATTAAACAGAATGCGAGCGATAAGACCATCCATTTCTTCAACTTCTTATGCATCATACTCCTCCTCAAAAAGGGTTTCCTGACTTCATTCACTCCTGGCATGAACATCAGTTTTTCATAACTTTGAGGGCCACCAGACCGACATCAGTGATATCAATCTTGCCGTCGCCATTGAGATCATAATGCTGAATGGAACTATCAAGCGCTCGATCAATGTTCTTGCTGATCAACACCAGATCGGCTAGATTGACCACACCGTCGCGGTTCAAATCTGCCTCATCCTGCATGATGCTAACACGAGCTTTGACATCACTTGTCAATCTGATAAGATCTGCATCTGTTGCCGCTTTAGAAGAAGCAATTGTCGATCCGCTATGAATAGCGAGCGTTGTATTGCCGCTATTGCTCAGCACCTTGAAGGTCACCTTCACGACAGCCTTATTGCCGCTTACCGAATGATCCTGTAGTTGAGAAGCTACAATCCTTAGCTTCCCGCCCTGATCCTGCCATGTTAGAAAGCCCTCGTGTCCATTCAGAAAGTCAGCATCCAGTTCTACCTGACTTACTTCTAATGCAGCTGGATCATAGCCTAATATCATATCGGCTGCATACAGATCTTTAGCTTGATCAACAGCCAGCTTTACAGTCAAGGACTGTCCTTGAACGGCATAAGTCGGAGCTTGCAAAGCTAGTGACATGCCTTCCTGTTGATAGGTCACTTTAAAATCATCGTAATAAGCTACTGCTGTGAAAAAGTTACTTAATGAAGGGAATACCGACGCATACTTTGCATTTGCAGGAGCAACCCCTTTTACTTCTGCTTTGAACCATTCTCCCTTTGGATTTCGATAATGAAATAGCGACTCTCCTACTTGCTTGTCATTTTCATCATAGAATCGAAGCAAAAACGATGCCGCAACCGTTGGATCTTCCAAATACATCATGGCTGAAGCTGTGTATTCAACTCCTGGTGTTACAGGCAGCGGATCGCTTTGAAGAATAGCTCCTTGTGTAGTAGATGTGTCTGTAAACTTCACACTGTGTGTCCCTGAATAAGCGCGCTCTGTAGTCACTTCATAGTACGCATTCTCATAAGGCTTCCACCAAGGCTTCCAGCCCGGTATGTCGGTGCCAACCAGATCTTCTTCAAACCCAGCATTACGAATATCGAGCTCTACCGTTTGCATAGCTCCCCCAGCTGCATTTGCCGTTGAAACCCCAACACTCGTGAATACCATCGTCATCATGAGCATAATAGCAAGGACCAACATTGAGCTTTGCTGCAACTTTTTCAATAGACTTCCCCCTTAACTTTGATCAAGCCAACGCAGCAGCAATATTGCGGCGTCTGCACGTGAAGTATTAGCCTTCGGCATGAAGAAATTATTTCCTACTCCCTTGATCAGACCTTTCTCTTTCGCCCAGTTAACCCCCTCCTTCGCCCATACACTGATGTCGTGATCATCCTGAAAACCTGATGCTGGAAGAGCGCTTGTTTTCTCTGTTGACTCACTTGCATTCATCAACATAACGGCCATTTGCTCTCGCGTAAGCTTCGCATTCGGATTGAAGCGGCTTCCGTCCCCTTTGATGATTCCTGCTTTCCAAGCGGCATGTACTTCTGCTGCGTACCATGCTTTGGGATCTACATCGATAAAGCCACCTGTACCTGCAGCTGAAGCATCCATGTTCAATACACGCACGAGCAATGCGGTAAATTCAGCACGTGTGATCTCTCTGTCTGGAGAGAAGACTCGATCTCCTGTCCCCTTCATCAATTGCTTCGCAGTTAACGCTTCAATCGCATGCTTCGCTTCTGCAGAGCATTTATCGATGTCGATGTAATCCACTGTATACTCCATCAGCATGTATAGGCCTGGATCACCCAGCTTAAGCTCAAACATCTCTTTCGTCTGTTTGGCTTCACGAACATAACGCCATTCAGAGGTTTTTTCATTCCACTTATAAATGCCCAGCTTATGATTCTGCACTTGTTGAGATGAGGCAGTATCGCCTAGAATCCATTGCACGATGAGAGACATATCGTGCTGCTTCAGCAATTGAGCTTGACTAGGTGTTAGCTGCAGCGCCTTCATAGCATCCGAGCCGTTCTGGGTAAGCTGCATACGGAATGTTTTATCCGTCGAGAGCCTGAGATCATTTTCCTTAGCGAGCTTGATAAGTTCAGTTATCGAGTCCAACGCCGTCTTCAAGGACTCATCAACCATCATCTTAGCTGGAATGGATGCATCCTCTGTCAGTGTAATGCTCTCTTGAAGCTGCTGTAGCAGCTGTTGACCTACTTCCTGCCATTGCGCTAGCTCATCTGCGGAAAGACCTTTCATTCCTTTAGAAAGCTGCTTGATCATAATGTCATAGGCTTCCTTCGTATTGCGCTCCTTCAGAAGCTGCTTCGCTTGCTGAAGCAAGCTTGTCGGTTCAGGAGTTGATACATTCGGCGCTTCCGGGTAGATTCTTATGACCTTAATCATTAAGCCGCCTTGATTGGTCAACGAGATTTCTTTTAGATCTTTCAATCCAGCTTCATTGATATAGGTTTCGCTCGAAACTGCCTTAAGTTGTTCTATAACCACACTAGCTTCGCCAGCTTCTTTCGCTGTAAAGCGCAGCTCTGCAACCTCAAGGTATGGATGACTCTTATTGTCAGACATTTGCTCTCTTAGCAGCGGCAGCAATACCGTTCCCTTCGCTTCGTCAAGCTTCTGACCGCCAAAGTCGCTGTAGCCTCCAAGCACTTTGGCTTCCTCCAGCTTCAGCTTCGAAGAGTCATACTTTACTCGGAATTGAATGCCATACAAGTCGGTTACATTCCGAACTGCAACCTTAACCTTCACCTCGCTGCCTTTCACAACAGTCTGCGTCTCCGTCTGCAGGTTGATGCTGCCGGAGGCTGCCTCCGTTTGCTCAGCGGCGAATGCACCTAACGGGACAACTGTCGTCAGAATCAGACAAAGCATCATCACTGGTATTGCGAATCGCATCCGTTTCATTCGAGATATCCCCTCTCCTTATCCGTAAAGTACTTACCTTTCCATCATGGTCATCGCAACGAGTCCTACATCTGCTATGTTAATCGTTCCATCTCCATTGATATCCAGATAAGCCGACGTTTCCGTAATCGGAGAACCTACATGCTGAGCCACCATCACGACATCTAGCAGGTTGACCACGCCATCGCCGTTCACATCCGTGCTGACTTCCGATCCAGAACTTCGAACAGGTATCATTTTCAATCGAGTGCCTTCGGTGTAATAGATATGGCCATCATCACCTAAAGTCATATATCCTGTGCTAGGACCGAAGTATACGACCTCCATCGTATTCACATTTAACACCGTAATCTTGCTGTTTAGATCGGTATACAGCAGCCCGTCATTACCCCACCGTAGATGAACAGGCTTCCACATCCCATAATTTTGAACATCCGGATACACGGCCTTTTCCTTCACCACAGTTAATGTTTCAGGATCTACCGCAAACAGGATGCCATCCGCTGCCGCCCAGAGCAGTCCATCAGGACCAAAAGTCAAGCCGCTGATCATCGTAGGTGCTTTTCTAGCTGAGCTAAGCTTCGGTGTTGCCTCCAATAGCTTCGTACCACTTGCTAGATCCCAGACAAACATCTTGGCTTCTGTCGCTGACGGATCAATTCCAAGTCCGCCATGGATTGAGGTTGAACCATACACCTTGCCGTCACGGTAAGCCAGACCGACGATGCTCTGGTCCTGAACGACATTCCGATATACCGAGTATGTAACTGAAGTTACTGTCGCAGGTTGTTCATATGTAACGGAAGTGACGGATAAAGGATCATAGATGACCAACGCTCCGCCAAGCTCACCATATTGTGGGACAGTACCGAAAAATACCTTACCTTCTCCTGTAGCCGTTACATAAGGTCGATCTTGACCTTCCCCGATACTAAACTTGTACACGGGATTGCTGTCTTTCACTAGCGGCTTACTAGGATCTAATTCATAGATCTGAGCCTTGGGATAGATTCCGACATACAGCTTATCTCCGAATACCCCCATACTCTCCGCTTGATCCATGTAAAACAGCTCAGTTGTTTTCGTGATCGGATTAAAGCGAGCACCGTTTGCGCTAGGATAGGCGCTCATGTACAGGTTTCCATCCGGCCCCTTCTCTAAGGTGTGCAGCGGAGCAGATTGACCTTCGACAATCGGGTACAGCTCCTCGCGTACGCCTTTATCTGGCTGCATCATTGTGACAATGCCATTGTATTGAATACTAGCTAGCTTCTTGCCCTGAGCGTCGGATCCTACCCAACCTGCATCTTTCATCGACATGGTCTGCTTGATTCCAGTGTCAGCAATCTCATGTGTCGTCAGATCGAAAGAGACAAGCTTTTGATTCTGCAGAAAATAAACCTTGTTGTTCATCTCCGGCGATACTTGCACCCCATTAAATCCTTCAATGACCACATCGAGCCATTGCCCCTTTACGAGGTCGTATACGATCAGCTTGTTAATGGAACCACCTGATAGGTGAGTGAACAAGTAATGTCCAGCCACATCGAGATTATAAACGTATGGATAATCAGTGACTCCCGGCAGCTCCTTCAACGGTATCTCCTTCTTGCTGCCATCGTTGGGATCGATCTTGATCAAGTGTCCAGTTGTGCCTGTTCCCGCGTATACGTAACCGTCATAATAAGCAAGAGAGCGAACGTACTTCTGCCCCTCAACTGCGCTGCCGAAATTAGTAAACTGCTTAAGTACTGGGTCGTATTTAAAAACCTTTCCTCCCGGGTAAGTACCTCCGTACACATTGCCCTTTTCATCAATGGTCATCGACCAGATTTGCTCTTTCTCTGGAATAGGCATTCCCAGCTCTTCAAGGACTCCGGTAGCCGAATCATAGCGATATAGGTAGTTAGAAGTCGAACCGATGTATACGTTTCCATACGAGTCCGCTTCATGTACCCAGACTTGCTCGCTGTCGGTTAACGGTAATGATTGTACAATTTCATATGTGTTTAGGTTGATCACATTGAACATCGCTGGCTTACCACTCACAGTGGTATACAAGTAATCCTTGCCATCAACCTGATTGTATGCGCTGTCAAAAATGCTAATCTGCTGAATTGGAGAACCAAGATCCACTGGCTGACCGAATGTAGGAGAAGCTGTGCCAGCCTCTACATTCCCTGCGTTTGCCAGAAAAATGGATAAAGGTATTATGAATGTCAGACACCAAACGATCGGTTTTCGAATCATACGATTGATATTGACCACTCCTTCATCTCATTAAAGTGTGATACTAGATCATGCCCTTAACCAGTGCCAATTCTGTAGAATACATCTGGTTCTTAATACTGTCTAATATTGTCTCTTTTAGGATACAACCCCCTTATCCCGTAGTTTTTGTAGTATATATTTGGTATATATGTTTGGTTATAATATTAGTGACTTTACTAAGTTATGTCAATGCTTCCTCATATACGGACAGATTATAGACTCTCGAATCGAAACTAAAATTTCACATCATTCAAAAAATAAATAAGAACCCTCACACCTACTCTTGGAGTAGGTGCAAAGATTCTTATCATTGCGAGCGCTTACTATTCTCTTATCCTCAGATCGATTTGTTTAAGTGTCACACAGATTTCGACAACAGCTGTTCAAGTCGAGCGCATACCGAGCTTTCATCCTCCATACCTGACCAATAAAGCCTCATTTCATTACGAAATAGCGCCATTTCTCTGGTCTTCATCTGGAGTTCAGTAAAGAAGCGAAAGGTTGGAACAATTTCACGATACATATAAAACCGGCTTGGCCGAGCAAACTTTACATCCTCTTGCCCAGTCCATTCAGCGGCCTTCTTGTCACTTGGTATGCTAAGTGTTTGTTGACGGATCAGAAGCTGGGACTTATAAGAGGTCATATAGTCTACAAATGTATTGGCTGCATGCTTTACTTTGGATCTCCGATTTACAAATAACCCAATGGTGAGAAGTAGTGTCTTGGAGTCGTGCAGATAAGGTACAGGCGCCACATCAAACGAAAAATCCATATTGCGAATATGATTCAAGCCAAAATAGGATGATATAATCATCGAGATCTTACCTTGCGAAAAAAGATATAAGGTGTCCTCATCCTTTTCCGACAGCAAGTTTGGAAATATACCTTTTTGCGATGCTAGATCACGACATACGCCCATGCTCGCCATTAATTTTGTATCGCAAAGATGCACTTGTCCATTCTCGTCATGCTTCATGTTCATTCCGCTCTGCAGCAAGAATAACGGCCATCTATTGTCTGATATCAGATGAAAAAAGAAGCCGTATCTGCCCTGATCATCCGTTAATTGTGCTGCAACCTCCATCAGATCCTTCCACTGCCAGCTGCTATCTGGTTCAGCAATATTTTTCTCTACGAAGTGATCGCGGTTATAACAAAGCACAACTGGGGAGAAAATGAGCGGTCGAGCAAGTATTAGATCATCATGTTGAAATGCATTCGCAATAAAGCTATAAAGATCTGGCTTGCAAGCCAGCGGCTCCATGACTCCGCTCTCTTCTTCATCGATAAAGGACTGGAAGTGATTATTATTGATGGATACAACATCGAGCAGATCTTGATTCAGATACTCTGACACCGTATCATAATAATCATCATATGGTACAGGCACCATCTCTACTCGAATATGCGGATACTCCTTGTGAAACTCAGCCAATAAGCGGACTAATGCAGCTTCTTCCAATAGGCTCTTATAATATCCAAATCGAATTGTAACCAAGCCTTCCTCTACAGGTTTCGACACTTGATTACCTACTCGCGGCACTTTATGGATTAAATTTTCAGCTACCAGTATGTCCAGCCCTTTGCGAACCGAGTTTTTACTCAGCTGAAATTGTTCGCCTAACGACACCTCCGAAGGTAAATATTCGCCCACTTCTCTCTTGCCAGTAACGATATCTTCCCGCAGGGTTGCAACCATGTCGTCCAATCTCTTTCTAAATGTGACACGGCTTGGTTTACTTTCCATCAACTAACCTCCTTCAACCAAAACTCCTTTTTCTAGTATATATCTAGTATGTATCTATAATAAGCCATTCACACAAAAAATCAAATCTTAAAAAATTGGACATTTAGATTCAATCATTTACAAAGTAGAAATTGAGGGAGGTTTAGCAATTAATTCAATGACTCATATTATTATAGTTATATATCCGAAGTGTCTCTATGAATGAGAATAAGTAGATGCATGGTGCTCAGGACAAGCGTTGTCTGTCCAAATACTACGGAAACAGGATCCGTCACTTAATTACTTCAGCTTGTTAAGGAAGGAGTCGGAGCTAAGACTTAACCACAATATTCGTGCGATTTAAGTTATGGGCTCCGCTATTGGAGATGTAGAGTTATTCTGTCGAAATGATTCGAATATAAGCTTAGACGCTAAAGCATTCATGATATGACTAGTGACATTTTCTCACAATCCAATCGATTTGTGAAGCTATTAACACATTTCATACATGAAATTCAGTATGCAAATAAGGTATCTACCTGTCGAAACTCGACTATAGATACCTTAGATATAAGCATATGCGTCTGTTTAAAATACTGGTGAGCCATGAAGGACTCGAACCTTCGACACCCTGATTAAAAGTCAGGTGCTCTACCAACTGAGCTAATGGCTCTTAGTGGTGACCCGTAGGGGATTCGAACCCCTGTTACCTCCGTGAAAGGGAGGTGTCTTAACCCCTTGACCAACGGGCCTTACTAAGTTATGTAAATGGCGGAGCTGACGGGATTCGAACCCGCGGTCTCCTGCGTGACAGGCAGGCATGTTAGGCCTCTACACCACAGCTCCATGCATTTTATTTGGTTGCGGGGGCAGGATTTGAACCTACGACCTTCGGGTTATGAGCCCGACGAGCTACCGAACTGCTCCACCCCGCGACAATGAGGTATTGATAATGGTGGACACTAACGGGTTCGAACCGCTGACCCCTACCCTGTCAAGATAGTGCTCTCCCAGCTGAGCTAAGTGTCCATTGTGGTGACCCGTAGGGGATTCGAACCCCTGTTACCTCCGTGAAAGGGAGGTGTCTTAACCCCTTGACCAACGGGCCTTACTGGCGGAGAGAGAGGGATTCGAACCCTCGAGACGCTTGTGGCGCCTACACGATTTCCAATCGTGCTCCTTCGACCAAACTCGGACATCTCTCCAAATGGCTCCCCGAACAGGACTCGAACCTGTGACAACTCGATTAACAGTCGAGTGCTCTACCAACTGAGCTATCAGGGAATATGACAGGCTTGGCAACTTCCTACTCTCCCAGGACCCTGCGGTCCAAGTACCATCGGCGTAAGAGGGCTTAACGGTCGTGTTCGAGATGGGTACGCGTGGAACCCCTCTGCCATTGTCACCAAACCTATTGTATTCAGGTCAGCACCGCCAAGTGCTGAAGTGCCACTTAATCCGCTGCACTTGGCAGCTTCATAAGGTGTTGCACCCTGAAAACTGAATGCGAAGTTGAAAAGCTTGCTTGAATATCATTAGGATAAGCCCTCGACCGATTAGTATTCGTCAGCTCCACACATTGCTGTGCTTCCACCCCGAACCTATCTACCTCGTCGTCTTCAAGGGGTCTT
>NZ_JBTGUH010000020.1:0-46748 GCF_054343325.1 Paenibacillus marinisediminis | reverse complement strand
TTTTGAGCCTGAGACGTCGGTTTTCTACGTCTCGGGCTCAGTTTGACCCGCCGCGTAGGCGCGCGGAGGGCTGAGACGTTAATTCTCGACGTCTCAGCCCTTTTGCGGCGCGGTTTTGAGCCTGAGACGTCGGTTTTCTACGTCTCGGGCTCATTTTGACCCGCCGCGGGGGCGCGCGGGGGGCTGAGGCGTTCATTTCCCCCGACACCCCCCCCACGCCGCACAAAAAAAGGGTCGCAGCCTCATAAGCTGCGACCCTTTCCTTACATTGCCCCGTGTTCACGCAGGAACGCGGCGACACGCTCGTTGCCCTGCTTAACAGCAAGCGATAATGCTGTTTCTCCGCCTTCAGCCTTCGCATTTACATCTGCACCATGTGCAATCAGCATGCGAATGATGTCTACGTTATCATCATGGAACGCAGCAGTGTGCAGGCAGGTATGTCCGTTGCTATCGAACAGCGTCGTCTGCGCCTGATGCGATAATAGCAGCTTGACGACCGCCTCGCTTCGGCTTCCTGCAATCGCTGCATGCAGCGCTGTATTAGAAGGAATGTACGGGACCTTGGATCGAGATATCGCATTCACTTCCGCTCCATATTCGAGCAGCACCCGTACCGCATCAGCATTACCAAAATGCGCTGCATACCCCAAGGGCATAAGCCCCTCGCTGTTCTCCGCATTGGCCAATTGCGGCTGCGATTCCAACATATCGTGAAGTCGCACGACGTCATCTGCCTGCGCAGCCGCAAACAAGTCATCTATTAATTGCTTCATACCCACCATTTCCATCAACATGCCTCCTATTAGATTCAACGCTACAGAACAACCATATCTTCTTCGCCCAAGACCCTAAATTTTCCTGCTGATCGATCATAATAGGGACATACCATAATGCCATATGAGTAGCAATCACGCTAACTAAATTACGGCTTTAAGCTCTCCAGATTAAAACGAGAAAATGCGCCATTTGAAGTGCCAACATACAGTTCATCACCAACGGTATTCATAAGCCCAGTCCTAGCTTCACTTTCACGAAGATCAGCCATTCCCCCTAGCATATCATGGACTCGGCCTATCACTTTGCCGTCATTCTTGCCGAGAACCAGGAGGTCTGAGCCATAATAGAGTATGAGATACTCATCCGTTACTGCATAGCTGCTTCCAGACAGATACAGGAGATAATCCTCTTTATTTGCTGTAGTCTTCATTTTCCATAAGCTGCTGCCGCTCTCCATATCAATCGCTGTAGGAATTCCTTCCACGGCCGCATACATCACATCGCCTTCAATTACCCCTCTGAATACCCTTCCCTTTATCGTCCACAGCGTCCGCTCTTCCTTCAGATCCTGTAATGAGGTTTCATAACGAGTGGCATTTCCGCTAAGATCGGTATCCAGCCCTCGCTGGACCAGCATATACCGTTCATCGATAATATCCACCCTTTCACCACGGGCAACAGAATACTTTACGGAAACATCCCCCGTCTCCGTATCCAGCAGCAGCCACTCACTGCCTGCCAACAGCCAACGCTTAGAGCTTGCTGGTACGAATGGTTGAGCTCGATAGCCATTGTCATATATGCTGTATGGATCAATCGGTTCAGCACTAGCACCTTTCAACGTCCACTTCAACTGCCCTGTTGGTGGATCATAAGCTTCCAACTGCTGCTTCTGCTGAATCAGAATATGGGCATCTTCCGCCCCTTCATTCAACACACGATACTCATCTGTAAATGTCTTCTTCCAGCGCTCCTTGCCTGTTGCACTATCATATACCACAACGGAGCCTTCCTTCTTATCTTGATCCCAAGGATGGTAAATCAGTATCACATCGCGTGCAGCAAGCATGCTGCTCCATCCTGCATTCTCTGCCAGATTTACCTCCCATATCACATGTCCGTCTGACAACCTGATATGTTGAATACGGTAATCATATTTCTTGAGGTCAGGATTATAAGCCGTATAGATCGTTACATATTGGCGGGATTGATCCATCTCCGCGAAGAACCAGCCGAAACCAGCATCAACCTGCCACAGCTTCTTGCCAGTATGCCGGTTAATGGCATATAGACAAGAATCATAATGCATACCGCTGAACCCGCCGTCATCTCCTCTAAGGAGCAGTACATCATCATTTCCGCCTAATAAAAAGGTAAAATTCAGATCTCCCTGATGCCTCCATACCGGACTCAACATCAACGTAGAAGCAAGCGGTGTATTCTTAATATCATAGGTGAAATTGAAGTTGTCACCCATATAGGTGCTTACTGCTTTCTCCCCATATGCAGGCAGCTGCCAATTGTATCGTTCTAGCTTGCCGGCGGAAGAGAACGTGACAAGAAATTGAGAATCCTCGCGTTCATATCTCCAGGTCACGCCAAGACGCATAGGAGTGCCCGTCATTTCTAGATTCGCAGATGTTTCAATGAAATGGGGTTTACCCAACAGCTGCTTGACGAACAGATCGTCAACACCAGCAGCCAGCTGTATCCCCGCAATATTGCGAACAACGTCTGTCGGCACCTCAGAGTTACGGTCCAGGAGTCCCCCCTGAATGGCCTTATGACCCGCAATATCCCGCTCATGTACCCATAATAGAAAGGGCTGCTGCACGTTATATCCCTCATGCCAGTTGGGTTGGCTAACAATGACGCCGTACCAATTCTTCCATTTGGCAATTGATACCCGCTGCTTGACATTCTCAGCTTCTGGCCACAGCATCTCACTTTCAGGTGCCAGATGAAGCTCTGCCTTAGATTGTATCGATACATAAATGGGCGAAGTCATGTTGACCTCACCAGCCGCATTGGATAAGTACCAGGATGGGAGCCATAGCACTCCTTGCTCACTCGTATTTACGGAAACTAATTCTGTATCAGTCGTATGAACATTGATGAAATCACCTTTTTTGACACTGGATCGAACGATTAGCTTATCCAAGCTGCTGTCTATAGACAAGGGTTCTGTAAAATAAGGCCCGTTCTGCTTAACCTCGTACTTCTCTCCAACTTTGAGCTTGAGCGGCACGGGATTAACTGCTTTTTCCTTTTTACTTTGATTTACAGAAGTCGCAGTATGCGGTTCCAATGTGGGATCCGTTTGAAATTTACCCATTTTCACAGATGAAACCAAGAGGTACACGCTGACAACGATTAACCCCGTAAATAACAAATATCGAACGAGTGAACGCCGGTTCACAGTCCTTCCCCCTTCAAACCTTCTATCTATATCAATTAGACATCAAAATTGGTAAAAAGTTGCAGTACCGTTCAATATATACAGAAGAAGTCATGTGTACAGCACAAAAAAAGAGGAATACAGTTAACGATAATATCGCATCCGTATTCCTCTTCCTATATATTTGGTTTAACCTTACACTCGCTTCAGGAATTCAACGATCGTCAGCAAGCCCTTATCAAAGTTCTCCAGATGAAAATGTTCATTTGGAGCATGAAGATTCTCTCCAGGAAGACCGAAGCCCATCAGCACGACTGGTGCGGACAACACACGAGAGAACGCCTCAACGATCGGAATAGAACCGCCGTCACGAGTAAAGATTGGACGTGTTCCATACACCTGCTCATATGCGTCAGCAGCGGTTTGCAGCAGAGGAATCGATGGGTCGATCGTAAATGGATTGCCTTTCTCGCGCTGGAGTACATTCACTTTCGCTCCAACTGGAGTATGCTTGCGGATATGGCGCTCAATCTTGTTCAGAATGTCCTGCGGATCCTGATTGCCTACCAGACGGCAAGTGATCTTCGCATGCGCTTCGCAAGGAATGACCGTCTTCGTGCCTTCACCCTGGAAGCCGCCGTATACGCCATTAAGCTCCAATGTCGGTCTAGCGCCAGTACGCTCCACATAGGAGTAGCCTTCTTCACCGAACAGCGCGTCCAGGCCTAGTCTTTGCTTCAATTGCTCTTCATCAAAGCCCTTCTTCGCGAATTCCGCTCTCAGCTCTTCCGTGAGCTCAGGAACGTCATCGTAGAAGCCTTCAACCATAACCTTTCCTTGCTCGTCATGCAAGGAATTCAGCAAGGACACGAGTGCGTGAAGCGCGTTCGGAACTCCGCCGCCATAGGTGCCGGAATGGAGGTCAGTATTTGCCGTAGTCAAGGATACATCCAACGAGCACAATCCGCGCAGCCCCGTGCAGATGCTCGGCTTGCCTGTTCCAAGCAGCTCTGTATCCGAGATCAGCACGGCATCGCAAGCCAACTTATCTTGATGCTCATCAAGGAAAGGATACAGGCTCATGCTGCTAATCTCCTCTTCACCCTCGATGCAGAGCTTCACATTTACAGGAAGAGATTTCTCTTGATCCAGAATAGCTTCAATAGCCTTAATATGTAGGAATAGCTGTCCCTTATCGTCAGTTGCTCCGCGAGCAAACAGCTTATTATCTCGAATCGTCGGCTCAAAAGGAGGCGTCTCCCAGAGGTGAAGCGGATCGACCGGCTGTACATCATAATGACCGTACACTAATACAGTCGGCTTGTCCGGCGCATGCAGATAATCCGCATATACGATTGGATGGCCATTGGTTTGAAAGACTTCTACATTCTCCAATCCAGCCTTCTTCAGATTGTCAGCCAGCCAGCTTGCCGCCTTATTCATATCTTCCTTATGAGCGGACAATGCGGAAATACTCGGGATCGAGATCCATTCTTTGAGCTCATTCAGCTGTTGTTCTCTTTTCTCTTTGAAATATGCTGCGTAATCCATCGAAATCCTCCTTGAAAGGTGTTGTTTATTGATTATACCACTAATCTTGAGAAACCAATCTCTATTACCAATCCAATTGTTCTGGATCCGGATACTCTAGATCAAGCTCGATCTGTTCTACTGGACAATTATATTCCTTGGCCGCCTCGTGTACCGCTTGTCTGCACTTCTTGTAGTCGTCGCCTCTCTCGAATATCCGCTTCGCCATCACCGATATGTTCTTCAATCGCTTCTCCGCATCCATTGCGAGAAACTTACAGTTCAGGGAATCCAGATATTGAGTCGTATAATAATCTAGATCGACAAAATAGCCGTTCATACTATTCATGACTCTAGCCGCTTTTGGAGCAGGCATAATCTGTGTCAGGCAGTTCACGATATTCGCTTGAAGCTGCCGAGCCACAGCGATTGGAAGATTCCACTCCAGCGGTTTCTTCTTATGCCTGTCGAGGCGGTCCGCCAATATATCCAACGCTTTGCAAATAAACAGCAGCTCCGGCCAATAGACACGAAAGCTGTAATATACGTTATTCTTAGGGGCTATAACAGCATGATATTTCATCGCCTCTTCATGTAAACCGTTGTCGACCAGCTCGATACTGCGGTCTCCCATTAAAGCATGTCTGACTTCATAACACAACGCTAATATTCGGATTCTTAATGAATTGTAGCTCTGATGCAAGTTCTGCTCGTCTACTAAAAGGTGGAGTACAGAGTACAATTGATCTAAATCGTTATAGTCGCCGCTAATCGTAACTCCTGCATAATGAGGCGTATTCACTACACTTATCATGGGCAGCTCCTTTAGAATATAGATTTACGTTCCAAACCGCTTCCGATACCCGCACTTGCGGCACAGCTCTTCAACGGCTTCTCTTCTGGAAAAACCGTAGAACAGATTGTTCGCCCGTTCGCTCTCCACAATCTCCGAGAATGACGTGTTGTTGATGTTGCCCAGATTGATGACACCTTCTCCGTCTAGACAACACGGCACAACCGTTCCATCAACCAGCACCGCAGCTTGACTGCGCAGCGCGTGACAGAAGCCCTTGCCGTCATCTTCTGGCGCCTGCAGGCTCGGCCATTCGAATTCGTGATCCTGATTGATATAGATTCGATCGGCAATCTTGATACCGCTGCCTGGCTCTACTTTCTCTTCAATCTTATAATCCAGATTAAACTCTTTCTCCAAGATGGATAGCGTTTCTCGGTTTCGGCTTCGCTCCAGATTCGTAGCATTATCCTGCGTCAAGTTCCACAGTCTGAAGGAGAAGATTACATTATGCTCGGCCGCCTCGCGAACAAATGTCAGGATATCTGTTAGGTACTTATCTCGGTCCGTTGACCCCTCATGACCGTCGAAGCTGTGCAGAGAAAAGTTCATCTGCCGAAGAGCCGGCTTGCCTAGTATTCTGTGCTTTGCTTTATTAATCAGCGTGCCATTTGTCGTAATATTCACTTTGAAGCCTTTGTCATGAGCAGCATCGAGAAGCTGATCGAGCTTTGGATGGAGCAGCGGCTCGCCCTTGACGTGCAGGTAGATATGATTCGTATGCGGCTTGATCTGATCCAGTACACGATTGAAATCATCCAGCTTGATGAAGCTGTTCTGCCGATGAGTTGGCGGACAGAAACTGCAAGCCAGATTACATACGCTCGTAATCTCGATATATACTTTCTTAAATGTTTTCAAGACTTGCTGCCCTCATTTCAATATTGATTATCCATTATCGAAGTCCGTCGATCATGTCCTTAATTCGCTTATCGCCGGTCAGATCATAGGCGATGCCGTAGTAATGCTTGGCGGCGCTCTTATCGTTATGGGCTTCCGCTTGCTTCGCGAGTCCCATAGCCAGTCCGATCACCATGTCATTTGCTCCAAGCTGTACTCCCTTATCCGCCAGCATCTCCGCAACCTGCTTCATATCAGGCCGCTCCATCGGCTTATCCAGCTTCTGCGCTAAATATTGAAGCTCGGAGGTAGCCTGCTGATTCGCTTCATAAGAATTGCTCAAGAAGTAGAAGCATACCGCAGCCTCATAATCCTCCATCTCGGTATAGTAATACCCTAGATTTCGATAGCAGCGCGCTAGATTGCCGCTGGTCGAGACATACTCTATGGACCGCTTCGCAATCTCGAGAATTCTGTCCAGATCCTCTGTTTGTTTATACACCTCAACCAGCTCAAACATCGTCTCCACATCAAGCGGATTCCATGTTAAGGATTGCTCGAATGCGGCAACTGCTTTATCCAGCTGATTGAGCTCCATGAGAATAAGACCATACACTCTGTATATTAAGCTGTTATCGTGCTGGGTTTGTCTAATCGCCTTCTTAGGCTGGAATAATTCCTTATATAAATAGATCTCTAAGGCAGAATGAAAGCTAAAATACTCGCTATCTTCGTCCTTCTGATTCAGAGCTCCGATACTGTTAATCAATGACTCGATCAAGCCTTTAGCCTGCTCCAGCTCCCCCTGAGCAACGAGTGATACAGCCTGCTCCAGCTGAGCTTGAACATTCTGCTCATCTTGGGATACCGCCTGCGCGAACGCTGCTCTCTTATCCGCTGGGAGACAATCATAGATCATTTTGCCGATCGCTCTAATGATTTCACGCGATTGTCCATGATGCTTGTACTCCTCCGCTTGCGCTTGCAAGTATTGGATATCAGCTTCGCTATTGCCCGTTAAGCCGTTATGAATCTTTTCTATAATCTGTTTATATTCCAAATCGTTCACCTCATGTAATGGTTAATCCCTCGCCCGCCACTCTAGGCAGACCTCAACTTCCTCTATAACTATAATTGTATAGCTTGTCTTGAATTAACACAATCTCAACTCAACCTGTCTCCATGATCGCACCAAAAACCCCCTATTCTGTTCGTAGACTCATCAAGTCAACGATTAGAACAGGGGGATGGCTCACATGCGAGATTGCTGTGTTATCGCAACTCGCAGCTAGGATGACTGCACCTTGTCGGCACTCTTCACGCTAAGCAGCGAATTCAGCTGCTCCAGCAGGTTGCCGCCTCCTGTGAGCGAGATCGTGCCGATCTTCTCACAGATCTTCTCGAGAAACTCAAGCTCCTTCAAACGATACAAGGTCGTGTTCTCGTCCATCAGCTTCGCCGTGTTCAGCAGGCTGCGGGTCGAGGCTGTTTCCTCTCTGCGAGTAATAATGTTCGCTTGCGCCTTCTTCTCCGCGTACAGCACCGTGTTCAGTATATCCTTGATCTCTCCAGGGAGAATAATGTCCTTCACCCCTGCGGATAGGAACTGCACGCCGAACTCCTCATTCTTCTCGCTCAGCCGACTCAAGACAAACGCACCGATCTCCTGCTTCATCTTCAGCAGCTCATCAAGCTTCAAGGTGCCGACGTACTCGCGCAAAATGAGCTGCAACTGAATGTAAATCTGCTCCTCGAACGACTTGATCGCAAGCATTCGCTGCGGATTCAGCAGCTTATACTGGCATACAAAGTTCAAGCGCAATGTCACCTTATCCTCGGTCATCATCTCTTGACCGGTCATATCCATCTGCTGCTGGCGCAAATCAACGGTCTTGACCACGACAGATGTCGAGCCTTTCCAGAAGTAATACCTGCCAGGCTTCAGCTCCCGCTGCAGCACATTGTTGTAGAACAGTAGACCTACCTCATGGTTCGCGACATCATATGCTTGGCAGAAGCCCACAAGCTTAGGCAGTATCGCAGTATCAACCTCTGCTGGGATCGCCGGATTGCGGCTATCGATTCGTACGAAGGTATGCTTCTTCATCACTTTCCAGTATCCGTATGTTCCAGCCGTCAGCATCGCGGCGAATTGTCCATCCTCATAATGCAGCACATATTCATGATCCTGAACATGCACCACCTCAAGCTCCCGCAGCAGCTCTTGATCATGCATAAACAACTGCAGCTCTTTGCCCTGAACCGCAAACGGCTTCGTGACATTCAGAGCTATAACTCTTACATTAGACCATGGCGCAAAACGGTAAGTTCCTGGCTGCAGCACCTGCTTATAGCTGCCATCTTGGAACAGCAAGCCGCGCTCATCGAATTGAATGATCGTCTTCTTAAACATGTAAACTCCCCCTTGGGATAGATATGTACTTCTGTTCGCAGTTCGCCTTTAGTGGAGGAATCCGCCTGCAGTTGAGGCGGAATCGCGCTTGAGCCATGGAGCCGTCCAGCTCTCTGCCGCTGAGTCCGAGAATGAATGCTCGGTTAACTTGCAACCGACATTCACTCCCTTCATCGAACAGCAGACAAGCTGAGCTGATTCACAGCGGTATCCGCGGATTGCTGAGCCCGACCGCAGCGTGCTATGGGAGCCACAGTGGATTCCTGTTAAAGGCTGCTTTTTTACTAATGCTCGAGTGGAAGTCGAGTGCTCTACCATGAGCTGATCGTCCATACGATCGGGGATTCGAACCCCTAATAAAGGAGAATATGCCGAATTGACCGTACAGCATACACCGCGCATATGATGCGTGTGCACTGCGGGATAGCTGATATCCCTGCCTGGGTACTTCAACCGCACATATTCGAGTCATCCATCGAGCGTCACACGACGTCGACCGCTGATGACATGACCTATCATCGCTTATTTTCGCAGGTGCGAACATGGTGAAAGTATTACGAACGTATTTATTTTTCAAAAAAATAAAAAAACAGAACGACTATGCCCCGCAGGAATCCCCGCTCTGACATGATCATTCTGCTTCTGAAGTCGCCGCACCAGCCTGCGCTTGCATTCGGAACAAGTAACTATTGCCTGACCTCTAGATACTTCACAGGCACTTGGTCGCACAACCACACACCATTTTTCGATAGATAAAATGAAATTCCATCCTCATGCATTCGTCCCGCACTGACCGTCAACACCACCGGTTTGCCATGACGCTTCCCGACTTTATCGGCTGTTTCACGATCACTCGATAGATGAACATGCAGCCTGCTCTGCTTCTGCAAGCCGTCGCGCATAATGCTGTCTAGGAAGCGAACTGCGGTGCCGTGGTATAAGAAGTGCGGCGGGACGCATTCAGTTCGAGAAAAACATTATCATGCCAATGACTAAAGCAAACACACCGCTTAATCTTGTCATAAAAACATAAAAGTCGCTAGGTTCAGAGTCACCATCAACTTTCCAGCCTTCTTTTATGTGCCACGCAAACTTAGGGTTTAACAGGTTAAGTAAACCGATAGCTATCGCAATAAGTCCAATAAAGATAAACATTTTAATCGCCTCCATTGAAATTAATACGGTAGTTTGACATCACCCTTCTGTACGCTTGCGACAGCATACACTTCATCTGTATTGCAAAATGCAATAATAAGCCGATCCAAAAAGGTAACCCAGATGAAACTACCATCAAGCTGCTCCTTACGTATGTACTCTCCGATTATCCAGCAACGCAATCCACAACTCTATCAATCATACCCTAACTCTTGGAAATAGGACTATGACAAACTTGAAGTAGATTCAACTTCTCCTTGCTATGATTGCTTCGCTGCTCAAACTCCAGTAATAAATAGCAAACACCCCGTCCTGATCATGCCAGGGACGGGGTGTTCTCCGTGCTATGCTTCGGGGCAATGCCCTACTTCATAATTTTACAGATATCATTCGTGAATTGCACTGGATCTTCAATCGGCAAGCCTTCAATCAGAAGTGCTTGATGGTACAGGAGATTCGTATACAGACTAAGCTTCTCCTTATCTCCTTGGGCAGCTTCCTTCAAGGACTTGTACACCTCATGGTTCACGTTGATCTCCAGCACCTTGTCAGCCTTCACATCTTGACCGTTCGGCATCGCCTTCAATATCTTCTCCATCTCGATCGTCACTTCACCCTCTGTCGTCAGACATACCGGATGTGTCTTCAATCGCTTGGAAGCTCGAACCTGCTTTACCTTATCGCTTAGAATGCTCTTCATCTCGTCGAAGAGCTCCTTGCTCTCCGTTTGCTCTGCGTCAGATTCCTTGTCAGCAGCATCCGGCTCAATCCCGAGGTCGCCGCTGGATACGGATCTAAACTCCTTCTCCTTGTAGGACATGAGCATCTTGATCGCGAATTCGTCGACATCGTCCGTGAAGTACAGGATCTCATAGCCTTTATCCAGCACCATTTCTGTCTGCGGCAGCTTCTCGAGTCGATCGATCGATTCTCCAGCCGCGTAGTAGATATACTTCTGATCTTCCGGCATTCTCGATACGTACTCATCAAGTGTAACCAGCTTCTTCTCCTTTGAAGAAGAGAACATCAGCAGATCCTGCAGTACATCCTTATGCATGCCATATTCATTGTACACGCCGAACTTAAGCTGTCTGCCGAACGCATTATAGAATTGCTCGTACTTCTCTCGCTCATCCTTCAGCAGGCTCTGCAATTGGCTCTTGATCTTGTTCTTAATATTTTTCGCAATTAGGCTCAATTGACGGTCATGCTGCAGCATCTCGCGTGAAATGTTGAGCGACAGATCTTCCGAGTCAACCATACCTTTAACGAAGCTGAAGTAGTCAGGAAGCAGCTCAGCGCATTTATTCATGATCAATACGCCATTGGAGTAAAGCTCCAGCCCCTTCTCATATTCCTTCGTGTAGTAGTCGAACGGCGTATTGCCAGGAATATAGAGAATCGCATTGTATACAACCGCGCCATCCGCCTTAATATGGATGTGGGATACTGGCTTGTCGAAGCCGTAACGCTTCTCCATGTAGAAACGGTCATAGTCCTCTGACGTCAGCTCGCTTTTATTTTTCCGCCAGATCGGAACCATGCTGTTAATCGTTTGTTCCTCTTGATACTCCTCCAGCTCATCTTCGCTGCCTTCCTTCGGTCTTTGACCTTTAACGTCCATCTTGATCGGATATCGAATGAAGTCGGAGTATTTCTTAACGATCGCTCTTAAGCGATACTCTTCTAGGTATTCATCGTACTGATCGTCTTCGGTGTTTTCCTTGACCTGTAAAATGATTTCCGTACCCACCGTTGCCTTCTCGCACGGCTCAATCGTGTACCCATCTGCTCCAGTGGATTCCCACTTATAGGCTTCATCGCTGCCAAGCGCCCGGCTAATTACGGTAACGACATCCGCCACCATGAAGGCAGAATAGAATCCAACACCGAATTGACCGATGATATTGTAACCGTCTTTCAGCTCATTCTCATTCTTAAATGCCAATGAACCGCTCTTTGCAATGATACCAAGGTTATTCTCGAGATCATCCTTCGTCATCCCAATACCTGTATCCGAGATGGTTAAGGTACGGTTCGTCTTATCAACGGCCACCTTGATGAAATATTCATCTTTATTAAATACCATATGCTCATCAGCTAGCGCCTTGTAATAGATCTTGTCGATCGCATCACTGGCATTCGAGATTAGTTCTCTTAGAAAGATTTCCTTCTGCGTGTAAATGGAGTTGATCATCATTTCCAGCAATCGTTTGGATTCTGCTTTAAATTGTTTCTTAGCCACAAATAGATCTCCCTTCTGTATCCGTGAACGAACTATTGTGATTAGCACTCAACTAATATGAGTGCTAATTCTTTCTCTTATATATCACATCTTAAATTTCAATGTCAATACGCTGGACCCATAACTGAAGGGAGGGCACTTCGTATAAATGGAATGAATTTTCTTAGCTTAATAAGCCCAAAATCCTATTTACGAATTCTTAATATGAGAAATTATTGAAAATACATAGCAAGAAAGAGGTTTTCTCATCTGTTAGCTGAATACTTATACCTATACGTTCCTGTTTTATAGTAGTTCATATTTCCTAATAAATCTTAACTTTGAATATTTCGCTTGTAGTATTGATCATGAAGTAACCATCATCGGGAGGCAGCTAGCTAGGAGGTGTAACAAGTGAAATCAAACTTCAGGCTTAAATTAACGGTAACTCTCGTTATATTTGCTTTACTCATATCGATTACACTTGCAACAACTAACCAGTTCAGGCTAGAGGAACAGGCGATCGATTATAAGCAGGCCCAAGTAGAGCAGAATGTGGAGATGGTCAAGTACGCAATTGAGATGGTTGAGAAGGCGTTATTTATATTCGGTGAGGATCGTGCTGTACAAATGAAAGAAGACTCACAGATGCTGTCGGAGCTGTACGATAAGAATCCCGACTTTGATGAATGGGACTTTCAAGCTTTGAAGCAGCAGCTTTCATTCGATGTATATATTCTGAATAAGAACAACATCATTACCCACAGCAGTACACTTATTGATATCGGACTAGATTTCACCTCATGCTGTCAGAAGTTTGCTCAGACTCTCGACGAACGAAGAAATGCAGGCGGCTTCTATCATGACGGAATTGATATCGAGCAGCGGAGCGGTCAATTGAAGAAATATAGCTACATGGCAACAAGCGATAAACAATATATCATTGAGTTGGGGTACTCGCTTTCGGAGGGTGATATCTTTCAACAGTTTAATTTCTTGAACACGATCGACCATCTCGTACAGAAGAATCCCTCTCTTGATGAGATCAACGTTCTGAATCCGGGAGGCCTTACATTAGGATCTAATCCTACTGACCACATACTGACAGCGGATAGAAGGAGAGCATTTGAAGAAGCTTTGAGGACAGGGCAAACAACATCACACCGGGAGGAGTGGAAAGGAGAGCCTGCGGTCTACCTTTATGTGCCTTACACTTCTACCGTTGATATAGGAGCTACTCGAAATAAAGTACTGGAGATCATCTATAATGAGCATGATCTTGAAGCCATATTGGAGGCCAATCAGCGTACTTTTATGATCCAGATAATCACCGCTATTATTGCAGCGATCATGTTGGCTCTGATCATTTCCAGATGGTTTGCTAGACCGATGTATCTAGCCTTTCACGACAGCCTTACTGGGTTAAAGAACAGGGCTGCATTTGACGAGATCCTAGAGACCGTACTATTGAATAATAAAGGCTCGACCGCGTTGCTTATGATTGATCTGGACAATTTCAAGCTTGTAAATGATGAACTTGGACATGACAGGGGCGATCATCTGCTGAAGTGCGTTGCCCAAGGCATCGGCTCTATCGCCCGCAAGGAGGACGTCACGATCCGACTTGGCGGTGATGAATTCGTCATCATTATGCCGTCCACGAACAAAGGTGAAGTGGAGCACACAGCTGCGCGGATTATCTCCATGGTAAAAGAGATTGTCGATCAAGAGGTGGAGCAGCAGCGGAATATGGTTACGGTGAGCATCGGTATTTCTCTGGCTCCTGAACATGGAATGGATCCAAGTGTCTTATGCAAGCGAGCAGATCAAGCCTTGTATGTATCCAAAGAGCGAGGAAAGGATCAATACCACTTCTACCAATAGCATGGGAAACAGCCGAGGACTGTGCGCGGCCGGTTGTGCGGCTGAGACGTCGTTTTTGGACGTCTCAGCTCTCCGGCGCGAGCCTCCCCATCCCTGTTGTGCCTCGTCTCTGTAACACAGTTTTTCCCCGTTATCTCATCTTACTTGCGAGTTTCACATGCTGTAACGGGGAATAAACCTGTTATCTCGCTCGAGCCTCACCATCCGTACGCTGACTCTCACCTGTAACACGGTTTTTCCCCGTTATCTCATCTTACTTGCGAGCTTCGCCCGCTGTAACGGGGAAAATACCTGTTATCTCGCTCGAGCCTCATCATCCATACGCAGACTCTCACCTGTAACACGGTTTTTCCCCGTTATCTCATCTTACCTGCGAGGCTCGACCGCTGTAACGGGGAATTTCCGCGGTATCGCATCCGCCACATAGTGAAGGAATATCTCTTCACTAATTCATGCTCTACCATTAAGCCTTTGGTTTATGTTCCTTATTGCCGCTCGCTGCCGCAGCTGCAGCCGCTTCTTCCTTAGCGCGCTTGACCCCTTTGCTCTTATAAGGCTTAGGCGCGTTCTTCTTACGGCTCTCACTCGCTTGCCATCTGTTCCAGCCCTTCTTACCCGTTCCTCTGCCTGTTCCGCCCTTAGCCTTGCCCATATCTTCACTCCATCACTATTTATATATTGAATATCCGTCGATGATCCTTGGTATTCATGTAAGCCAGCTATATAACCAGCAAGTTGAAATATACCGCATTACCATCAATATGTACAGAAAATGACTTGTAAATAACTTTCGCCCCTATTATCAACCAGCAAAAAGCCCCTCGAAATGATTCGCATCACCGCAAGGGGCACTTTACTATTAACTCTTATCTGTCCTTATTTCACAGTTGCTCTATACTTGTTTAGGTATTCCTGTACTTTCGCGGCATCGGCCTTCAATTCAAGACCTGTATCCACCAGCGGCGTTGCCGTTGACACTGCCTTCGACTTGTTATTCTTATAATATTGAATGAACTCATCTTGGTTGATCGAGTACAGCACAGCCTTTCTCAGATCCTCGTTCTTCGTAAGCTCACTGTTCTCCAGGTTGAACAGCAAGTAGGATACCCCGTTGCTCTTCATCGTCGTCAGCTTCAGCTTACTGTCGCCTGTAACCAGATCCAGCTTCGTATCCGCGATACCGTTATACGCTAGAATCTCTCCACTCCGCAATGCGGACAATGCACTGTCTGCCTCACTGATGAACTTCACGATCACCTTAGCAATCTTAGGCTCATAATTCGTTCCCTTCTGATAAGAAGGATTCTTGTAGAATACAGCCTCGTAGTCGTTCTTATAAGCCAAGATGTACGGACCGCTTGCATACAGCTGATTGTTGTATTTACCGCCTTCAGTGATCGTCGCTTGATCGCCGTAAGAAATATCTTTGTTCACATCATATTTCGCTACATCATACGTATTAATGCTCTCTACCTGCTTCTTCGACACAATCCCAGCGGATTGGTGGGCCAGATAGTTCAGAACCTGAGGGAACGGCTCAGTTGTCGTTACCTTCACCACTTGATACTTGCCCGCCTTGCTATCCGCCTCTGCTTTATTAGCTGTTAAGGCTGAGATAGGTGATGGCAGTCCTTGTTCCAATGCCTCTTTCATGCTTGTGCCCGTACCCGACTGCTTTAACTGAGCCAACGCATTCAAGTCTGTTACTACTTCAACCTCTTTGATATGCTCATGCAAGCTGTAAGTTCGATGATCCGGTACGGAATCCTTATTATTCGCTCGTTTCAGAGAGAAGATGACATCATCAGCACCCACTCGTTCTCCTGAATCCGCTGCAGCCTTGTTCTCAATCTTAGCGAAATGAATATCGTCCCGCAGGATGAAGTAATACTCGGAATTTCCCTCGGCGATCGCATGATTAAAGGAAAGAGAGCCGTTAGAAGTAATCTGATCATCCTGCGTCAGGTTGATCAATCGAACATACATATTCGTATTCAACGTGTTGATGGAACCATCATTACCCTTGATCGGATCAAGCGAGGTCAGCGTTGAGATCGCCTGCTGCAGCAGCAGAGGATCCTTGTCGCGCTTGGATTCGTCCACGAAGTCAATGAGCTCCCATTGTGATGCTCTTGATTTGAACAATTTAACCGTATCTTCCTTCAGTACGTCCTTGTTCACTCCAATGTTCTTGTTCGAGACATACAGCGGCGCGATATATGCTTTGTTGAACACAATGTGCTCTTCGAGCTGCTTGTAGATCTCCTTGTACTTATCCGGCGTTTCTGCGGCAGCCTGATTAATCAGCTTATCAACTTCCGGATCAGCAACAGGCCCTCTATTATAGTCGCCACCTGTTACAAACAACGATCTAACCGCATAGTCTGGGTTGCCTGTAACCGTTGTCCAGCCGGAAATGGCAATATCATAGTTGCCTGCTGCCTCCTGCGATGTGTAGCTGCCGAAGTCCGGCTGCACGTTTAATTTTACATTGAAGCCAGCTTTCGTCAGCTGGTCGCGCACGATATTCGCATCTGTCTCATTGCTGCTCATCGTCAGAAGCTGAATATCAACAGGCTTCTGATTCACAATCTCTGTCTTCGGCTTCTCTACTTCTTCAACCTTCTTCACATCATCCTTCGTCTTCACCGTAGTGCAGCCTGTCAGCACCAACGTAATACTTAAGATGAAAGTCATGATCCCTTTTGCCTTCATACGGCAGCCTCCCCTATGATCTACTTATCTTTACATTGTTAAAATGTTAATGCCCCGCTTCGAATTTCCTCTACCCGATGGCATGCCACAACATGATCAGGCTCCACTTCCAGCAGCGCTGGATCCTCCATCTGACATCGCTCAGTCGCGAATGGACATCGCGGTGCGAAGCGGCAGCCAGCCTTCGGATTGATCGGCGAGGAGATCTCGCCCTTCAAGATGATCTTCTCTTTCTTCTCCCGGATATTGACAGACGGGATTGCGGACAGCAGCGCCATGCTGTACGGATGAAGCGGCCGCTTGAAGAAGGCGGTCTTCGGCGCCTTCTCGATCAGCTGTCCAAGATACATCACGCCGACATGATTCGAGATGTGCTTCACTACCGATAAGTCATGCGAGATGAAGATGTAGGTCAGTCCCAGCCTCTTCTGCAGATCCTTCATCAGATTCAAGATCTGCGCCTGAACCGACACATCCAGCGCACTAACCGGCTCATCGCATACGATGAACTTAGGATTCAACGCCAGCGCTCTCGCGATGACGATCCGCTGCCGGCGTCCGCCGTCGAACTCGTGTGGATAAGCATTGTAAGCTCGCTGCGGCAGACCGATCAAGTCCATCAACTCGGCTACTCTCGCTTTGCGTTCTTTATCCGTCTTGAATAACGGATAGTACTTCATCGGTTCTTCTATAATCTGAGAGACCGTAAGCCTCGGATTAAGCGATGCATAAGGGTCCTGGAAGATGATCTGCATATGCTGCCGCATATGCCGCATCTCTTCCTTCTCGAACGCGGTTATGTTCATACCCTGAAACAATACCTTGCCCGCAGTCGGCTCGTGCAGCCGAAGAATGACTCGGCCGAGCGTACTCTTGCCGCAGCCCGATTCCCCAACAATTCCGAGCGTCTCCCCTTCCTTCACACTGAACGAGACGTTATCCACCGCATGCAGATTTCCGTTTGGCACAGCGAAATATTTCTTGAGGTTGCGAACTTCTAGCAACGTTTGCTGGCTCATACCGTCACCTCTTTACCTAATGCGAAGTGGCATTTACACTGATGTCCTTCCCCGTATACCTCAGGTGAAGTGGTCTCACAGACAGCCTGCTTATGCTTGCATCTCGGGTGGAAGATGCAGCCTGTTGGAAGCAGAGCCGGATTCGCGATGCTCCCCTCGATCTGAATGAGCATGTCCTGTTCCTCATCCAGCTTCGGAATCGACTCAAACAGTCCTTGCGTGTAAGGGTGCTTCGGATTCGTAAACACCTCTTCAACCGTGCCCATCTCGACGATCTGACCTGCGTACATGATCGCCACCTTGTTGCACGTCTCCGCCACCACGCCCAGATCATGCGTGATCAGCAGCAGCGACATGTTGTACTTCTGTCGCAGCTGATTGATCAGCTCCAGCACCTGAGCTTGAATGGTCACATCGAGCGCAGTCGTCGGCTCATCCGCGATAAGCAGCTCCGGATTGCACAACAGCGCCATCGTGATCAGCACCCGCTGCTTCATCCCGCCTGAGAATTGATGCGGATAATCGTCATAGCGGTCGGCCTTCACACCTACGATCTCGAGCAGCTCTATGACCTGCTGTTTCGCTTCCGCCTTGCTGACCTTCATATGGTTCAGCACGACCTCGGATAGCTGATCGCCTACCCGCATGATTGGATTCAGCGCGGTCATCGAATCCTGAAAGATCATCGAGATGCCGTTGCCCCGCAGCTTGCGATTGTCCTTTTCTGAGTTCAAGATGACGTTATGTCCCTTGAAATAGATCTCGCCATCCGCGATCACTCCGGGCGGATCGGGCACCAGTTGAATAATCGAAAGCGCCGTAGTCGTCTTGCCTGCGCCGGTTTCTCCAACCAGGCCCAAGCTATCCCCTTTGGCGATGGATAAGTTGACCCCATTTACCGCCTTAACGACCTCATCTTCCGTCACATAATGAACATGAAGATTCTTGATCTCCAATATATCGTCCAACAGCCTTCAGCTCCTATTTCAGCTTGGGATCCAAGGCGTCTCGAAGCCCATCCCCAAAGAAGTTAAATGCTAATACCATAGCGATGATTGCAAGCCCTGGATATATAGCCAAGTACGGATTCGTCTCTAGATACTTGCTGCCGACCTTCAAGATGTTGCCCCACTCTGGAATATGCGGCTCAACACCTAAGCCAAGGTAACTCAAGCTGCTCGTCGCGATTACCGCTGTGCCGATCGTTAATGTCGCCTTAACGATGATAGGAGCCAGCGAGTTCGGAATAATATGCTTGAATATGATGGTATTGTCCTTCGCACCGCAGGCCTTGGCTGCCTCAACAAATTCGAAGTTCGATACGCTCATGACTGTCGCACGCATCGTTCGTGCATAGGTCGGGATTGCCCCGACACTTAGCGCCAATATCAGATTGGTCGTATTCGCACCAAAGGCTGCCACTATGGCGATCGCAAGCAGCATACCGGGAACCGCGTATAAGATATCCAGTGTACGCATGATCACATTGTCTGCCGTTTTCCCATAGAAGCCAGATAATGCACCCAAGTATCCCCCTATAATTACTGGGATTAATGTAGAGATAATCCCTACGATTAAGGAAATTCGCGCCCCGAGAATGATGCGGGTGAATACACATCTTCCATAATCATCTGTCCCGAATGGATATACCAAGCTCGGCGACTGCAGCAGTGTCTCAAAGTTATTTTCAATCGCTAATGATGCTTCAAACGTAAAGTAACTACAGATTGATACCGACAGCAGAAGCACGATGAACAATAGACCGAGCACCGCCATCGTGTTGCGAAACAGCCGCCGCAGGATGTCAATCCAAGTAGCCAAGCTTTGCTTATCATGATGCTTGATCTTACTCAGAATCGTAATCCCGAGCAGGAAAGCGAACAGGTTGCCCGTTACCGCTGTGACGATAAGGACATAAGCAAGCGGCATAAGTCTCCGATCAACTCGCTTGTCATGAATCATCCGTGCCACGAGCAGCATGGCGATAATATGTATCACGCTTAACACGAGCAGTGCGCCCATACCCATTAAGAAGGTATTTGCAACGTACGGCTTAAACAGGTTCAAACCTGAAAGGATGATGATCCATAAGTCCACTAAGATCATGTAGATCGATAAGGTGTATTCCATTGATTTGTGCTTCTTGATGATGTCCAGCGCCGCTATCGCAATGAATACATTTCCTGTCGCTAACGCGATTATTAAGATGAAGCCAAAAACTCGGGTAGACTTGCGAATCTCCTCATGGCGGATGAGGTCACGCCTAATTCTGACGGATACCAGCCATTGGAGCAGCCCAAATACCGTGTAGATTCCGGTCAAGATGAGCAGCGGAATGTTCAATTCCTTATCAATCACATCTGCACCGTTAAACAACAAGATCACGGCTATCCCTAGCGTAAACCCCCAAGCGAAATTCGCCAGCTTATATTCCTGACTGGTCTTCAGCCTGCGTCTCACTTCATTGTTTATCCTCTGGTTATTCATATCTCTACACCCACTTAGTAATGTTTCATTTTGGAGCGGATTCTTGGATCTAAGAACGAGTACAGAATATCCACGAATAGGTTCACAAGCGAGATCGCTGCTGCGATATAGATTACCCCTCCGACGATGCTTGGGATATCCGGAATGAACTGCTTATCTACGATATAACTGCCAATACCGCTGATGTTAAATACTTTCTCTGTAACTGCCGCGCCCCCCAATAACCCGCCAAACTGCAGACCGATAACCGTCACGATTGGAATCAACGCGTTACCAAGCGCGTGCTTGAATATAACCTTGCGCTCGCTTAGCCCTTTCGCCTTCGCTGTTACAATATAGTCCTGATGAATGACCTCTAGAGTAGAGGATCTGGTCATTCGGGCAATTGATGCCGCAAGCCCCGTACCTAGCACGATGACTGGCATCACCATAGATAACCAGTTCTGTGGACTGTAAGTTGCCGGGAACCAAGTTAACTTAATGGAGAAGTTCAAGATGAAGATCAAGCCTTGCCAGAAGTTCGGCAGTGAAAGCCCAATTAAGACAAACAGCATGAAGCTGTAATCGAAGAAGGAATACTGCCTGATGGCAGATATGATACCGGACGGAATGGAGAGAACGACAGCCAGTATAAGCGAAATAACCGTTAACTCCAGCGTCACCGGCAGTTTCCTCATAATCTCAATTGTCACTTGCTCATTTCCAGCAAATGACTTGCCTAGATCAAATGAGAATAATCCTTCAAATGTTGTCCATAGCTGTACAAAGAAGGGTTGATCCAAGCCATAAACCGCGTTGAATTGATCGAGCTGAGCCTGTGTTGCGGATTGGCCGAGTATGTTAGCTGCAGGATCTAGTGGCGATATGTAAAGAATCGTGAACACGAACAAGGTAACACCAAAGATGACGAATACCATCATCACCAATCGCTCAAAGACGTATTTCAGATAAGGCTGACTATACAAATACATCCCGATATACATGAATATTCCGGGTACGAAGGATAGCCCTAGGAATAACGGGTTGGCTGCTAACAATTGAAACGTGCTCGTAAATGTTACTCGCTCTGCCCCCTCTTGCCTCATCTTCTCCAGCGTTCGCTGATCCACAGCCTCATTGAACTGCTTGCCCGCGATGGTCTCGATCTCTTTATCCAGACGTTCTTGGCGAATGGCTTTACGGAAGAATTGATATTTGTTAGTGAGCTCTTTCCTTACTTCATCGACTAAATGTTCTCGATAACCCTGCTGTGTATATTCGTGCAGCACTTGTTGCCTGATCGATGAATAACGTTCCTTGCGCTTGCGGAGTATGTATACAATAGCTGTTACTAGATGAATAGGGAATCCAAGTATTAGCAGCAGCACCTTATACAAAGGCTTATTCCACATTTTCTGAAATGCTGCCCCTGTGCTTTCGGCTATCGATCTTCGGCTTCTTGTACTCACCCGCTCTATTGCTGCGCCTCGCATGATATTGGACATAACATCCCTCTCAATCCGTTAATCCATATAATTCCTACAAGTTTACTATAATTTAGAAGGATATATTTGTAAACAACTTCTTGAATACATTTTTGCAGGTGCCATTTCCATATGTATGCTGCTCGTACAAGCTTTATGCAGGATATTTTTTAGTTACAGAGGGCCTTCGCGGAAATAGATCGGTTCATACGATTTAGGTAGAATGTACGTGAAAGTGTCTAAATTTAGGGGGCAAGGATATCTTGATAAGTTGGCAGAATGGAACTTTATGGTTTCGTTTTGTGTTATTATCATTTCGGGGAGGGGATGATTTGAAAAAATTAATGATATGTTTATCGGCTTCCATATTACTCATATTGTCTGCTTGCAGCATTTCAAATGATCAGGACCAAGCAGTATCACCAGTGAAAATGGACAACAACATTAATGCAGCTGCTCCAATTGTGGTAGAACACGAAATACTAAAAAAAGAATCTAGAGAATTCCAAAAGAGAACTTCTCAAGATAATGAAAATTTACGAAACACTTTAAATCTTTCTTTCAAAATATTCGCCGCTATGGAGGCAACTAACTATGATTACCTCCAGTCCGTCTCTTCCAAGAATGTTACGATTAATCGAGAGTCTAATACAATTGATTTTATATACGGCGACAAACCCAACAGCACAACCATACCAAAGAATATAAACTTACAGACACTCGAATTTAGAGGTCTTACCATATCAAATGAGAACGAAGTAGAACTCGCATTCGCTAACGCTGACATTAAGAACGAATTTATGGTTGAAATTTATATGAAATTTAAAATGGAAGATGGATCATGGAAATTAGATGGCTACGTAACTAATTAAATGTTGGTGTTCAAGGATGATCTTGTTTAAAAGTCACTACTATTAACAAATACACTTTCTTCATAACCAGACTCAGTGTGATAAAGTACAACAAGCAGCCTTTGATCATCCATAATTTTAAGATCAGAAACAAATTTTCCACCAGGAACATCAATCGCACGTAGAGGTTTCATGTCAGTAAGACTGATTGCTGTGAGTTGTTCTAAAGGCTTTGTTCTATCAGGTTGATTCACTACAAACAGCATATTATTCTTTGCGTCAAATGAAGTATGCGCAACTCGACCGAGACCCTCTTCAGCTATTACTTTTGATTCTTCAGAATTAGTATCCATTACATGTATAGAGTCATCATTTGATTGATATACGATATATGGTGAAAATAACTTAATAGAAGATACTTCTCCCAATGACTTTTCTTGCAGATTTGCCGTGTCAAAAATAAACGCCTCAGAGGATCTAGTTCCTATGAAACGGTTATCATCTATCCAGTCGGAAACAACTATGTGATCTGTCAAATATCTTTCTTCTCCTGTGACCATGTCCTTTATCCATGTTTCATCACGATCATTTCTGTTTGTATAAAATGTTAACTTAGTCCCTGATGGATTCATACTTGGATTGGTACCCCACCAGATAAAATAATTGGGATCAATTTCTGCTGCTACCTTAAGAGTTTTTTCCCTTGCTGCTTCAATCGTCATCCCATCTGAGGAAGATATACTATTTAATAGGGTTTCAATCGTCCCCTTTTCAATATCGAGGAGATATTTGGAGTCCTCATAAGCGATTAGTTCTTTCAGCGGATCGGGATGTGAAAACAGTTGATACATAGTTCCCGGTTTGTGATCAGGTAAATCAAGCATGACTGCTGTACCGTCTTTCATCACGTAATCGAATGACAATACTTTATTATGACCATCTACTGTAATTGCGATATCTTTTTTTATCAGTCCATCAGCTCTGTTCTGAAGCATCATTGTACCTTGATTCGTATTAGGATCAATACTTTTGATAACTGCCATTTTGTCATCAAGTGTTGGTCTGTTATACAGCACCCCTTCTTTATACCCAAGGTTCTCACTCGTTTTTACAGCACCATTCCAAAAGTCTTGTTCACCAAGCGCTCCCCCTACTAAAATTGAAATAGCCAATATTGATGTTGCACTAAAGAAAACAGCTTTTTTCACCGCTATCCATCCTCCAATTTGATAAGGGATTAACTAATTTTGCAGGTTGAATAACTATGGGGAACTTCACGAGTCCAAGAGACCATTATTCTTGCGCTGCTCCATAATCTCCCGTGATCGATGCGCATATACAGCCTCCGTTACCAAGCCGCCATCCAGCAGCTTTTTTAGCTTCTGAAGCTCATCTTCGTCTTGGATTACATTTTGCATATGAGGTCCCTTGGGCTTGCTGATCTTCTCTTCAATATAGGCTTTAATCGCCTCAGCGGTTTCATTGACATGGTCGCCATTAACAAATGTAATGGTAAGCGCAGTGTTCCCTGAAGAAAGCAGACTGATGACGCTGTTATCGCGTATAGTTAGCACGAATCTCAAATGTCCCGCTGTCCAGCCTGCCCGCTTCAGGTGCACCTCCTCAATGTTGCAGATATAGATTAATCGATCTCCCAGCATCTCCGGCTTCATTAGAAAGCGAAATAACCCGATGTGGCGCACGATCAAATAGTTCTCATAAACCTCCAGCCGATCTCCCGTTCCTCCATCTAAATAGTACAGCAGGTCGCTCATTCCGCTTGCCTCCTATTGAGTATCCGAATACGGCTCCATGCAGTTTCAGTCCGTGTTTCCTTAATTTAGGTATATCTATTATAAAATATTCATGTATGGCTCATATGCGACCTTAAGCACGTTATGCACTTAACCCCTCGATTCCGCCGTTTGCGTAGCGATAAATGACAAACCTTTCAGATGCATCCTTCTCATACCAGCCGGGCAATCTCACTTCGTCCACCATTTCAAACGGCGTGCGGTTCTCTAAATAATAGAGATAATCCTCTGACGGATAATAGAGAATGACATCGATCTCCCGCTCCGCCTCTACCGCAGAGTACAAAATATTGTTGATGACCTTAATGAATATTTGTACCGAAAATGGGTTAAAGAAATAAAACTTATTATCCCGTGGATCGATATCGTATTCTTCCGCCAAGCAGTTATGGAACTGAATTGAATCTGTGCTGGTTGGGGCTGCAGCCATATAGCTATTGCGGTTATCGATAGCTTCCTGGTAGAACGTCTCACTCATCTCAATCCCAGTGACATTTGCCTGAAAACGATAGTGAATGTAGAAATTCAGCCGTCCTTTGCCGCAACCAAAGTCAACGATATGATCGCTGCTGCTCAATGCATAATAATTGAATAGCTCATCCAACGCTGCGTATGGTGTAGGCTCATAGGGATGATAATAGGTCCGCTTATTGAGTTCCTTCTGATCGCCGACTGTCTTGATATGCATCAGAGAATCATAATACTGCTCCTTCATTTACTCACTCCTGTTCCATTACAAAAACCAATAACGCCATCCCTTATCCGATGTTTAATGTATTCATACGCTCACCAAGCATACGAATCATATGATGCAATCTTTCTTGCGGAATATTCGCATAGGAATCGCCGATGCTGCATTCAAAGCAGCAGGATGCCTCACTTGTTTCCTTTAGGTAACGGGTCAATCCAATGCCGCATTCCTTATAAATAGAGACAAGAATCTCTTCAACCTGCTCTTTTGCAGCTGTAAAATGTACATGAAACATGTTAGATACAGGCTCTATTGGTCTGGTCGAGATACCTTCACATTGATTCAAATAGCTCGCAAGCTCTTTGGCCCCCGCATAATACTGCTCCATCTTATGCACTCGCTGTTCAAAATAATGGTCAGCACTGATGATATACGGATACAGGCTGATCAAATCACCGCCATGACGTCTCTTCCATATCTTCGATTCGCTTGTAAAGCTTTCACTGCCCGCCAGTATAGCGCCGGCGATTCCGCCAAACCCTTTGTAGAAAGAGATATAGACGCTGTCGAAGAGCTGACATATCTCTGCAGCAGACTTCTGATAATAGGGGAGCGTCTCGAAGAGCCTCGCTCCGTCCAGATGTAACTTTACCCCATGTTCACGACAATAAGCGGAGATGGCTTCAAGCTCTTCATATGACGGCAGTTGCCCGCCTATCTCACGCTGCGGCAATTCTAACAATAAACACGCGATCTCTTCCTTCATATGGTGAACATCTTCGAGTTGAACGCATCTGTTCTGATCTGCGAGCAGGATAGGCTCGATATGATGCAGCTCCTTCAATCCATCCTGTTCATGGATCTCCAGATGACATAACGGGTGATAGGCCACTTTCTTAAGCCCCTTCCGATCACACCATATTCGCAATGCAATCTGTTGCGCCATGGTGCCGCTTGGAAAGAATACGGCCGATTCTTTACCCAGACATGCTGCCATCTTCGCTTGAAAGTCCTCGATCACTTTCCCATTGCCGTACATATCGCTGTCCATAAGTCCATCTACACTGTAAAATGCTTCTTTCAATACCTCGATATTGCGTGCGCCATGACCGGGTACCTGATACTCCGTCTGCTGATACATTTCCAATAATGATGTGCTAGCGCTCATGATATTTCCCGCTCCCTTCAGATGATCCCCTCATCTATGAATAATAAGAAGAGTATATTCCGGTTTTAACCATATCTCAACAGGAATAGAGCTTAACCTCTGCACTAGCAGCTCCTGAGATAAAAACAGCCGCCCACTGGATCTCTCCATGGACGGCTGATCTATTATAGCTCAAGTTATAACACTATTGGTTAGACACCAATCTCTTGCGAATGGCAAACAAGGCAATCCCTGCTGCGATAAGACCGAATCCGAGCAGTTGAAGAGGCAGGCGACTCTCTTCTCCTGTCTTCGGCAATACGTTGCCTGATGAATCCTTATTGGAGTCCGGCTTGCTCGTTGGCTCCTTCTGAGATTTATCAGGATCAGTCTTACCGTTATCTCCAGTTTCCCCTGTCATATCACCGGTATTTGCTTCTTTATCCGGCGTAGTCGGATCTTGAGGATCAACAGGATCTACTGGTTTTCCCGGATCTATAGGCTTTTCAGGGTCTGTTGTTGGATCGGTCGGCTTTTCTGGATCTACTGGTTTTTCTGGATCCGGATCCGGTTTCGGATCAACTGGAACACGAGTGTTCTCTACCGTTATAGCTGCCTCTGAATCAGCCACAACCTTAAACGGTGTTAGATCCTTACTCAAGTAGTAACCGTTCGGCGCTGCTGTTTCTTGCATGTAGTACATGCCTGGTACAAGACCCGTTACAAGCAGTTCTCCGTTATCGCCCGTTACCAATTCTGCCATCTCTTGACCCGTCTTATCTTTGAGCGGCTCTTTGTTGGCATCCAGAATTCGGAACTTGGCTCCTGCGAGCTTCTTGCTCGGGAGACCTTTTTCCGTCTTGGTCAGCTTGACTGACCCTACTGGATCTGGCTTTGGATCCGGATTCGGAACAAATGGAACACGAGTGTTCTCTACCGTTACAGTTGCCTCGGAATCAGCCACAACCTCAAACGGTGTTAAATCCTTACTCAAGTAGTAACCATTCGGCGCTGCTGTTTCTTGCATGTAGTACATGCCTGGCACAAGATCCGTTACAAGCAGCTCTCCGTCCTTATCCGTTACGAGTTCTGCCATCTCTTGACCCGCCTTATCTTTGAGCGGTTCTTTGTTGGCATCTAGAATTCGGAACTTGGCGCCTGCGAGCTTCTTGCTCGGAAGACCTTTTTCCGTCTTGGTCAGCTTGACTGACCCTACGAGCAGTTCATTACTGAATTCCTTCTTCAGCGTGCTTACTCCATTGATCTCGAACGTTAATGGTTGGCTCGACAGCTTATATCCTTCTGGAGCTTTCGTTTCAACGAGTTGGTAGACTCCATACTTCAGATTAGGTATGGTCAACACTCCATCTTGGTTCGTTGTCAGTCCGCTCTGCAGCACCACGCCTTTCTCATTCCGCAGCTCGAATTGAGCGCCGGCAAGAGGCGAATGGTTATCTGCATCTACTTTCAGCAGTTCGATAGAACCGAGAAGCGCTTCGTTCTTCATGGTCCTTGTCTTAGGTGTCACTTGCTTCGCATCAATCGTAAACTGGATCGGCGTAGCATCCAGCTTATAACCATGAGGAGCTTGAACTTCGATTAATTGATAATCGCCAGGAGCCAGATCAGTCAGATACAGCTTGCCATCAGCATTCGTCTTGAGGTCGGTCTTACCAGGCACATCGCTGTATGTCGTCCCATTATCTTTCTTCTGGAGCTTGAATACAGCTCCTTCTAATGTAAGGGTATCATCGTCCTGATCCACCTTAGTTAATTCGAAGTTCCAATTGCCTTTTACGTTTGATACGCTGATGCTTGGTAAAGACGCATTAAAGGTGATCTTCTTGCCGACCTTATACTCTTCATCAAGCAGATAGCCAGCTGGAGCAGAAAGCTCCTTCAGCATGTATTCTTTGTATTTATAGTCCTTGAATACAGCTACACCATTTTCATCCGTCACAAGCTCTTGCAGCAGTATATTCCCACTCTTGTCATAAAGTCCGAATTTGGCTCCTGGTAACGGTTTGTTCGTTCCTGCTTCGACTTTAACGACTTGAAGGTCTCCTCTGCCAGCAGTTGCTCCGCCTCCAGCTCCAGCGAACACAACCACGATTTCTACATTATTCGAATTATCAACTGTTGCGGAGGACTTTCCTTTGAAACTAGCATTGTTGGTTATTTTCTCGCCGTTGCCAGCATTAATAAATGACTTGTACTTCAGGGTATATGCCGTTTCGATCGGCTGCTTAAACGTAAGCGTGTAGCTGTTGCCCTGAATTTTCAAGGTGTACTCATCAGCCTTAACAAGGCTTCCCTGAGTCAGATTGCCATTTTCATCTGAAACCGCATGATACAGCTGGAATGAATCTGGCAGCAGAATTTGATTCGCCGACAGTGTATCCGTGAGAATTGCATCTTCTATATGCGACTGACCCTGGTTGATCTCGATCTTCCAGTTAGCAAGCTCGGATTCAGCTCCAGTACCCTGACCGCCTGTCTTCGAGACGTATTCTCCGCCATGTGTAGGTTCAACAGTGGTAGACTTGTTGAATAGCGTCTTGGATGGATCCGCATCATACATAGTCGCATTGTTGCTGTATGTGTCGTGTACGAACAAGCCTTTAAGGCTCGTCTTATACGTAATGCGATATGCAGAGTTAATAGGATTAACAAACTTAACTTCAAAGCCGTCTTCACCTTTATCATTCTTCATCTGTGTAAAGGTATAGAGTTTCTCATCAAGCTTGTTTCCAACTTCTACTCCATTGCTGCCGCCTGTCAGATTAAGCTGATGTATAGTTAATGAATTGTCTACCCAATTCTGACCGGTTGAATAGAAGTCTCGGACTATCGCTTTACTAACATTGTGAAGATTGTAGTTCACATCAATGGTCCATGTGATCTCCTTCGTCTTCGCGTTGTAGCTGCCGGTTTTCTGACCATTGTCCTTCGTGAAATTATCCAGCGTATGCGTAGCATCCTTTTTAATTTCTTTCGTAGTTCCGTTTACGTCCCAATTCAATGTGGCATCATTTTTATATGTAATCTTCTTGATGCCATCAATATCATGGATGGTTGGATCAAACTTCGTCTTATACCTGATCACATGGGATGTATTTATATCATGTAAGAATGTAATCTTGAATCCTGTATTATAATCCTTATTCGGTTCCAGCTTATAATCCGTCTTAGGATCTAAGCCGTCAATGCTCAAGGACCCAGGAATCAATTCCAATCCTTGATTAGCGAAGCTGTCCGTGATAACGACATTCTCCATGACAGCATTGTCTTCATTTAGCGTAAGAATCCACTCTAATGTTTTTTCCTTGTAATCAATATTGCCAGGATATTTATGGAAGATCACTTGATTCATATCTCGTGAGATAGTTTGCGAATCAGTGTTCGGAATCTCAGCTGTATTCGTAACCGTCACCTTATCATGCACTCGATCTTTCGCGCTTGTTGTATAGGCGACTTTGTATGCTGCGCTTGAGCTGCCGGTTTGATTAAACTTGATTTCGAAACCATCCGATTTATCAGTAAGAACGTAATCAATTCCAGCTTCAAGCACTTTTCCTGTTGGTACTGCACTACCATTATCATCAATCGTCATATCATACACTTTAAGAGAACCTGGAACCAATTGAACAAGTTTCGTATCGAATGTATCTTTGATCCACGCATCTACTGCATCAATATCACGCTTGCTATAATTGTATTCTATCTCCCAGTTGATTTCTTGCTTAGAAGCATCATAGCCAGCTACCTTCTTCGTCAGCGGTTTATTGAAGCTTACTGAAACTGTAGCGGACTTCGACATCGGTGTGGCAAGATCGTCTCCTGTAAGCACCGCATTGTTCTTGAACGTTACATCATCTGTCTTCGTAATATCAGTTGTGTATACGATTCTGTAAGCGTTCGTGATGTCGCCTAGTTGAAGCTCGAATCCGTCAGCGGTCTTCTGCTTCACATATTCCGACTCTGGAATCGGCGTCGCTTCTTGAACTAGATCTCCATTCAGCATCACTTGCAATCTGTATACTTGAATCGAGTTCATAACCATATCCAGTCCTGCCGTTGCATTTGGCTGACCTTCTATAGAAAACTTATCCTTAAATACCGCATTCTTAATCGACTTTTCGCCCTTGTTTATATCAACGCTCCAGTCGATTTTGTTCGGATTCGTAGGCTTATTCTTCACTCCTGATTTGTTCATTTCTGTGGTATCTGTGCTTTTGAAATGAACAGGAATGGTCACTTGATTGCCTGCGAAGTTAAACGGGATCTTTTGCTGCGTGCTTCCAGACATATTGTCCTTGTCAAAATATCTCCAGACATAGAAGTAGCCATCCAACTCGTCGCCGTCGTTGATCTCCTCATTAAATGTGAAAGTAACTAGCCCTTCCGGGGTCACATGGTATGTCCCCACACCACCATCCAGTTCATCATTCTGCTCTACATAGATCTGAAACTGGTCAGGCAGTTCGAACATAAAGGTATCTCCTGCATGATACGTGTGACCTGCAGGCAGCTTCCAAGTAAAATTAATCGTTACTTTTTCATTTTGATCCGGTCGGACATTTTGAATTAAGTTACCAGCTTCATCCTTTATGACCACGCTAGTAATAATATTTTCCTTGATGCTTCCATAAACAGCCTGGGTAACACCATCCTGATCGGAGCCGTATACATTTTGCGTAACACTTTCCTGTGCTGAAGCTCCTGAATTCCCCTTATCACTTGCGCTAACGAATGAAGCCGGCAGCAAGAGATTAAACAATAACCCGATAGTTAGCACAATCGATAAGGGTTTCCTTAGTTTCCTCATAATTGACAACTTTCTCTCTCCCTTCTGAAACTAATTGTCAATGAATCTCTTCTCTCTATTCTTGTTGCATCTTATACTGCGTCTATCGACGATTCCAGACAACACCACCTTAAAATATGAAAATATGTATATAAATTGCGTATAACAAGGATGCCAATCTACTATACAGGATAAAAACAGGATAAAAGTAAAAAATTTGTTATTATTCAGAAATAATTATCACATTTTCAGAAATTTGCATAAATATTCAGGACGCCAACTATTTTTCACTCGCAACTGTAGCAGCATCTTTTTCAGTAATCTTACCTTTAATAATTAACCGATGGGTAGGGTCTACCATGGGCTCACAAGTGACCAATGTTATCTCTTTGTCCTTGCCATTGCCTTCCAGCACCCATACTTCCTCCGGCTTCACTACTAGCTTCTCTGTTACGATATATTCATACTGTTGATCCCTGGTATCAACCTGTATCGCATCGCCTACTTCCAGTTCATCGAGCCGGTTAAAGTTCCTTCCGAAAGTGTAGTTGCGATGACCTGCAATGGCGTAGTTCCCTACTTCTCCTGCTGTGCCTGTATTTTCAATGCTGGCTGCTGTCGTTTTCATATTGCTCTGCGTCGCGCCATGCAAGATCGGAAGCAGGAGATCGATCTTATCGATCTTCAAGATTCCTTCCATATCCTTATTGGCATCGAAGTCTTGTTTAGATAGGGCCTGCTTATTCGTCGCAACCTCAGAACTGGAGGATTGTTCGTCCTCAACTGTGGTCTCCTCCGTCTGAGAAGACACACTCTGAATGTTGTTGAAGCTTTCCTGCCACTCCTTCACGAGCTGCTCCTGCTGATTCGAATAATACATTTCAGATAGCTTCGGAAAGCTAAGAACAACGATCCCCGCAACAATTAGCAGCACGGACAATATTCTTATTTTCATCGAGTCATCCTTTCCACATCTTGCTTCCAAGCTTAATAGCTCTCACAATCTTCCTAAATATTACACTACAATAATAATACTAACAAAACAATAATTATTATTAAATTATAGATAATATTATGTAATTGTGACGAAGATTGTCACATCCTAATGTTCACAATGTGATAAAAATCAATTCCAACTTGTCTAGAGTTGGCTTCTACCACACATATAGCCTCGGATCGATCTCTGTCTCCTATCGACGACTATGCTCATATTCCCGTTTCAGCGCACTGTATATCTCTAGATCGACAACTCCCTTGCCCGACCATACTGCGGCTTCTCTTAACGTTCCCTCCAGCTGGAGGCCGTTCTTCAGCAGCACCTTCTTCGATGCTTCATTCGCAGGCATCACTTCGGCTTGGATTCGATTGACATTAACATCCTCGAACAGAAAGCGCACCAGCGCTTTCACCGCGCTTGAGGCAATACCTTGACCCCAATACTGCTCCGCTAAGTAATAGCCGATCGTCACCATGTTCACCTTTTGATTGAAATCAAACGCTTCAATGATCCCAACCAGCCTGCCCTGCTCGCGATTCGAGAATATCCCCCATTTCACCTTAGATCGCTTATTATAATCTCTCTCAAAATGTTCGATTATCGACTTAACCGTTTCCTTATTATGCCTCGGTATAATGCCACAGTACGTAAACACCCTATCATTGTCGTAGATGACATACACGTCCTCAAGATCCTGGACCTCCACCTTTTTCAATACCACATCGTCTGATTCCAGCACAGGCAATTGTGCAAATACCGCATCTAGATTCATGTCATCACCATTTCGTTAAGGTTTGTTCTTAGTCAGATCACCAAGCTCTAACTCTATCAAATATGGATTATCACTTATTAATTTCTTAACCTTATCAATCGTTCCCGAACCAAGAGGTATACCGGTACTTCGACTCAACAGCAGCCCCCTCATACAAGCGATGGCCTCGAATAGTTCGATCTCTTTCTCCCGAAGAGGATGTTCCGATATGTACGCTGTGTATGTCGAAAATACCTCTTTCATGCATATTATATCGAAAAATAGCTATAAAGGATATAAATTCCATAATAACTCTGATCGAAGTGATCATTACAGGCTGGAAGGCCATCAAGCTAAACAGCTACATGTGAACATAAATAAACAGCCACAGACAGAGGCGGTGATGCCGTCTGGTCTGTAGCTGTGTACATTAAAACATATAATCCTTCAGCTGCTTACTTCGACTAGGATGTCTCAGCTTGCGCAGCGCTTTGGCTTCGATCTGACGAATACGTTCACGGGTGACACTGAACACCTTTCCTACTTCTTCAAGTGTTCTTGGGCGTCCATCATCCAATCCAAAGCGAAGTCGGAGCACATTCTCCTCCCGCTCGGTCAGCGTATCCAATATGTTATCCATCTGTTCTTTCAACAGCGTAAAGGCCACTGAATCAGCGGGAGTCATCACTTCACGGTCTTCAATAAAGTCCTTCAGGTTAGAATCGTTCTCGTCTCCGATCGGTGTTTCAAGCGATACTGGCTCTTGAGCGATCTTCGCAATCTCCTGCACCTTCTCGACCGATAATTCCATTGCATCTGCAATCTCTTGCAATGTGGGCTCTCTTCCATTATCCTGATGCAGCTGTCTTGATATCCGTGTGTACCGATTGATCGTCTCCACCATATGAACGGGTACACGGATCGTTCGACCTTGATCCGCTATTGCTCTCGTTATCGCTTGTCGGATCCACCAAGTCGCATATGTGCTGAATTTGAATCCCTTTGTATAATCAAACTTCTCAACAGCTTTCATCAGCCCCATATTACCTTCTTGAATCAGATCAAGGAACAGCATACCACGGCCGTTATATTTGCGGGCAATACTGACGACAAGGCGCAGATTGGCTTCTGTCAATCTTTGCTTTGCCTGCTCGTCGCCTGCTAGAATACGCTGTGCAAGCGTGACCTCTTCCTCTCCCGTCAGAAGATGGAAGCGACCGATCTCTTTCAGATATAAGCGAACAGGATCGTCCACCTTCAGGCCTGGAGTAAGCTCGTAATCATAGGAGTTGTTCAGATCAGCTGCACTAGCTTGATCAGTTATTACGGTCTCGAGCTCTTCTCGATATTCATTTACCATCTTGCTCTAGCCCCCTTCGGTTGACGCAAACGGTTAATCATTATATAAGCCTGTATGTTGGCATATGCTCTGGCGATTAACGGGATATGCTGCGCCACTCCACTTCAAAATCGCTTTCGAACTGCTTTCCCTTAAACTGGCTGTGTTCCTCTACCGCATTGCCGCATTCGCAAGCCATATGATCGGCTCCGTAATTGTCTGTACCGAAGGTTATCGCTTCATTGCGGTAGTCGCGGGACCCAGGAATGACACGATAGACTCGCCCGCAGTTTAAGCATTCAATGACAAAGCCTGCTTGCATCAAGAAAGCCTCCCTTATATTCTTTGTTAAAGTTATTGACATTCCAACCGAAATATGCTATATTATTTATTTATACATAATTTAATCACTATATTATACTCTCAATTTGCAAAATAAACAATCTCTTTACCTAGAAAATAATAAAGGGGCTGTCCTAAAAGTCATTTTTCTCATGTCTTTTGGGACAGCCCTTCTTTGTTTCTACACCAATAAGTTGTATGACCCACGCTTGAACGGACACAGATGACGCTATTCGCTTCAAAACTAGCACTAAACTGCTATTTCAGGTCAAATAACGGTTCTACGGTCCGCTAGTATGGCGAATTAGTGGTGTTTGCGGCGAATAGCGGCTCCTGTGTCCGCTCCCGGCTCTTGTAGATAGAAGTAGGAATGGACAACCTTGAGCTCGCCATCATCGAAAAAAACAAGGGGCTTTCCCAGGTAGAAAAATCTACTTTTGGGACAGCCCCTTGTTCATTGATTAAACATTTACACCTAGCGCGGAAGCTCCAACCATTGATAAGGCTGCTTCGCTGCTTTCAATCCGTATTCAATAATTGTAATAATAGCGATCGTCTCGGAAGCAGGCACTGTGATCCGGCCTGTTTCGAAGAAGGTAATGAGATCTTGAATAAACAGCTGGAAGAAGTTCGATTCCGGCTTCACCAGCTTGCAGTCGCCCGCTTCATAATTGAGCGCCATGCTAAACGGACATTCCCATCCAAAGTGGTGAATCGTCGCTTGCCGCCCATCCGCGAACCCGATCAGCAGCGCCGGTGATTTCGGAGTCCCGATATACATGACTCGCGTCGCCTCAGGACCCATCAGCGAGATGATCGGCTCGATCTGATGGATGGAGTAATTCTCGAGCATTCCTGGTCCCCAGCTGGCAATGCTCTCGATTCCTTCTCGCTCTGTCGCGACGTACTCGGAAGCGAATCGCAGGGCTGACGATGAGTAGATCGGCGTTCCGTACTGCTCCGCGCGTTCAAATAAACGCAGCGCTGTCGCTCGATCAGGAGCGAACGTCTTGTCGATGTAAGTAGGCTTGCCTGATTGCAGCGGGATCTGAGCGAGCGCCTCATGCTGCTCTGGGTGATCCGGAGACAGCACGATCACATAATCGCTCTTCTCTACTACCTCTTCAATCGTGTTCAGCAGCTCAACACCATGCTTCTCACACCACGCCTCGTTGCTTAAACCCTGTTCAGCAGACTTCACACCGTACGCGTAAGATACGATCATATTCCCATTGCTCGCGGATCGAATCCATTCAGGATAATTATTCGCGTGCCATTCATCGAGATAATAATCGATGAATCCTATCTTCTTCATCTGAACGCTCCTTACTTCACGAAAGAAATTTCCTCACCTGTTTCCGAGGAGTCATAGATCGCTTGAATGATCTTGGACGACATAATGACGGTATCGATATGTGACGGCAATTTCTCGCCAGACTTGATGCAATCCAGGAATTCGTTGATTTCGTTCTTGAACATATCAGTCGCATTGTATTTTGGTGTCGTTTCAAGAAGAGTACCGTGCTTCGCGCTGTACATCTTAAACTCCGCACCATACTGCAGTCTTATCCCTGCCTTGTCCCCCAGGAAGTCAATGTACATCTCATCGACGCCAATATTTTGCGCCCAGGCACCATTTACCGTGATAGAAGGACCTTGTGTTCGAATCATAGCTGTTACGAAATCGTCCACATCGTATGTACCCTCATAATTAGGCGGTCCCGCCCACATACCGATATACGAATAATTCTTCATGTCCTTGCCCAGCTTGGAATAGGCTTGACCAGTCACCGTTCTCGGCTCTGGGTCTCCTGTGCAGTACATCACGATATCGAGGAAATGCACACCCCAGTCAATTAACGCGCCGCCTCCAGCTACAGCCTTGTTAGTGAAGTCTCCGCCGAGTCCTGGAATGGAACGCTGTGCACGGAAGCTCACATATACGTGATACAGCTCCCCGAGCTCACCGTCGTCGATCAATTTCTTAATAATGTTCACACCGGTGTTGAATCGATTGACGACCCCAATGTTCAGAATCTTGCCGGTTTCATGCTGCACCTTCTGCATCTCAAGCGCTTCTTGATAAGTTCTTGCCGCAGGCTTCTCGCAGAGCACGTTCTTGCCTGCACGCAAGCAGTCGATCGCGATCGAAGCATGGCAGTTGTTCGGTGTACATACCGATATAGCCTCAATCTCCGGATCAGCCAGAATCTCATGGTAATCCTCAATCGCTATGCCGCAGCCGTACTTCTCAACTGCTTGCTCCGCTCGCTCCTTTCTGATATCGCAGAAATATTTAATCTCTGCATTCGGATTTGCGAGATAAGCTGGGATGTGCGCACTGTTAGCAATCGTGCCGCAACCGATGACAGCTACTTTCATTTTACTCATGAATTGTCCCTCCGATTATGTGGATATCGCACTGCAGCCGATGACGGCTACCTATATTTTACACTTAAATCTTCTTTTAGACTATTTAAAACCTGTCAATGCCGAACCGGATTTTATGAAATATTTTTGTCCAAAGAAATACAAGACGATCATCGGAATGGTCATAATTGTCGCTGCGGCCATCAATTGCTCCCACTGAGCGCCGTGATCCTGCTGGAAGCCTTGCAAGCCGATGGTAATGGTCCATTTCTCAGAGTCGTTCAGATAAATGAGCGGTCCCATAAAGTCGACATAAGACCATACAAAGGAGAACAGCACGATCGTGGCCAGCGCCGGCTTTAACAGCGGGATAATGATCTGTAGATAGATTCGAAACTCAGAGGCTCCGTCAATCTTCGCCGCTTCCGACAGCTCATTTGGGATACCTAATAGAAACTGGCGTAGAAGAAAGATAAAGAAGGGGGCGCCGAAGAATGCCCCAATCGTGAGCGGCAGTATCGTATTGACCCAGCCCAGCTCTGTAAAGATGATGTACTGAGGAATCAATTGCACCTGCGACGGCAGAATCATCGTCGCTAAGACAATCGGGAATATGATCTTCCTTCCACTCCAAGGAATCTTGGCGAGAGAATACGCCACAAGCGGAGCAGCGAACAATTGACCAACGATATTAATGAAGCAGATCAGCAGCGTATTGCCCATATAACGGAAGAAGGGGATCGCTTCGATGGCAGCCGCATAATTGGACCAATGAAACTCCTGAGGGAGAATCCTTGGCGGCATCGCGAAGATCTCCTCCGGTGTCTTTAGCGAAGTGAAGAAGAGCCAGGCAAACGGGAATAGGAAAATGATCGAGAAGAACAGAAGCGCAGTATGCGGCAATATGGAAGTACGCAGCTTATAGGCAAAGCTGCTGCTTCGCTTCGGTCTGGCAGCTCCGCTTCTCGAAACTTGTGCACTCATCTCATTCACCTTACTCACCTCCGTAATAGACCCAGCGGCCAGAAGTTTTTAAGAGCACGAACGTAATGACCAATACGATTACAAACAATATCCATGCGAGCGCTGAGGCATAGCCCATTTTCAAGAAGACGAACGCTTCTTGATACAGATTAACCGCGTAGAACAGCATCGACTGGCCCGGCCCGCCCAGCGGGCTGCCTCCAGCCACTTTGCCCCCCGACAGGATGTAGGATTCCGTGAAGATCTGAAACGCGCCGATCAATCCCATGATGAGCTGGAATAGGATGATAGGCGACAAGGCTGGAACTGTAATCCTCCAGAATCGATGCCACCAGTTCGCGCCATCGACCTGCGCCGCCTCATAGAATTGCTGCGGTATGCCTTGAAGCGCGGCCAAGAAGATCAGTGCGCCAGCCCCTGATCCCCACAAGCTCATCAGGATGAGGGAGGGCTTCGTGTAACTCGGGTCAAGCAGCCATGCCGGATCCGGCAGCCCAACAGAGCGCAGCATGATGTTGATTAATCCGAAGTCAGGATTCAGCATCCAAGTCCACAGCAGCGCGCTCGCTACGATCGGAATAACTGAAGGCAAGTAGAAGATCGTTCGATAGAATCGAATCCCCTTCACTTTATAATTGAGGAGCATCGCCATCAGCAACGAGCTCGAGAGTGTAATGGGAACCGCGATGAATGCCATATAGAACGTATTGCCGAGCGACTTATAGAATGCGTCATCCGCAAGAATCCCCTTGTAGTTCTGTAAGCCAACCCACCTAGGCGGGTTAAACAAGTCGTACTCCGTTAAGCTAAAGTACAACGAGCTAAGAAACGGATATACCGTAAAGAAGATGAATCCAATAATCCACGGAGAGGCAAAAGCTAAGCCCTGCCAAAAATAGTGTCGTTCCCTTCTCGACTTCCCAGCTCTATTCGTGGATGGATTCATTGCTGCGGAGGCTTTCATCAGCTCATTCCTCCTTTCATCGCTAAGCTGGATCTAATCCTGGGCATCGCTGCTCAGAATCAGATCCAACTATGGTCTACTTATTTCACTAGCGGCTGAATCTTCTCTTTCACTTTCTTCAAGCCCTCTTCCATACTGATTTTTCCTCGTAAAATAGCGTCATACTGCACGCCGAACTCTGTCATATATTCGTTTGCAAAGGATGTCGCCGGAAAGGACTTCAGGTTCGGGCTCGAGGAATACGCCAGGAACTCCTTGAATCCAGGAACGTCAGCGTACAGCGTATTCTCGAAGGCGGATGTTCTCGTTGGCAGATTGCCGAGAGCTGCTGTAAATTCTGCCATTTGCTGCGGTTCCGTGATCCACTTCAGGAATTTCCAGGATGCATCTGGATTCTTCACTCCGTCTGGTATATAGAACACGCTCGTCGCAACGTTGCCAGGGTTCTTCATATTTGGATTTTTCTCATCATACGGGATTGGCGCTATACCGTAGTTCAGATTAGGCGCGAACTGTTTAATGAAAGTAGGCAGCCATTCGCCATCGATGGTCATGGCATACTTGCCGGAGAAGAATGGATTCTGCGCGGACATATACTGCCCAAGCGCTGATGAGAACCGATCCAGATTCTCAGAGCCATACTGATCCCAGATTCCTTTAGACAGCTCGATCGCAGCTTTCACACCGTCATTATCTATCGTGATTTGCTTGGATGCTTCGTCATAGAAGGAACCGCCATAGGCGTATGCGAATGTATACGCATCCATTCCCGGCCACAGTCCCAGCCGCTGAAGGCGTCCATCAGGCTCCACGACGCTCAACGCTTTAATATAATCTTTCAGCTGAGCGATCGTTTCCGGAGGACCGTTGAATCCGGCTTCCTTCAATAAGTCTTTATTGTAGAACAGCATCGACACGTGCATTGCGATCGGTATCGCATAGGTCTTGCCTTTGGACTGTGAAGAACTTAATGCCGCTGGCACGAAGTCCTTCAGATCGACATTGTCTTTCTTAATATAATCATCGAGCGCCATCATAGCCCCGCGTTCTCCCCAAGGAACGACGTTCTGTCCGAACTGTGAAGCTATATCCGGGGGATTGCCGCCTGTAATTGCGGTGAGCTGCTTCTGATAATCGCTCTGGGACAACCCTTTAACCTTAATGTCCGGATTCGCTTCATTCCACTTTGTGATGAGCTTTTCAAGCGCTGCCGCCTCTGGTCCTGTCCAGCCATACCAGAAGCTCAGCTCCACCTTCTCTCCACCCTTACCGCCCGAGCATCCAGCAGCAACGAATGAGATCGATAGAACGAGAATAAGGCTCCATAGCATCGATTGTCGTTTCATGCTCTTCCCTCCTAGTCATATGTTAGTACTGATCATCTTGCTTACCTGTGGGCCTCGCATCACCTCCAGAGCAGGACAGCTCCGATGCAGAAATGTTCAGTTATTTTCTCTAGTCCAACTTATTAATGAAGGATAATCCCTCCACATATGCCCATGTTGATTGATTGACACGCCATTATATACCAAGTATATTTATTACTTGTTTACCATATTTATGATTTATATCTAATTCTTATTGTTGAACAGGTGATGAAGCTATGAACAAGAAGATCATATATTTGGATGGATTGAGAGGGACAGCGGCTTTCATCGTCGTCATAACCCACTTCTTTCAAGTGTTTGCTCCATACGTATTTGAAGGGAACCCCGAGATCATCCACTTCGGCTTTGAACAATTCGCAGCGCAGACGCCTATTAATCTGTTATTTAACGGGAACTTTGCGGTGTGCTTATTTTTCGTATTAAGCGGCTATGTGCTGAGCCATCGCTATTTTCAATCGAAAGACCGCTCCATCGTCTACTTCTCAGCTCTCAAAAGATATGTTCGGCTAGCCGTTCCCGCCTTCGCCTCTGTACTCATCGCCTATCTAATTATGGTTTTTGGTCTCGGATACTATAATGACATCAACGGATTGACGAGAGCATCAATGCCTGATCCATATCAAGCAGATCCAAGCATTCTGACGCTGGTGCGGGAAGGGCTGTTCAACACCTTCTTCACGCATGGCTCGCAATACAATCCCGTGCTCTGGACCATGACTTACGAGCTGTTCGGTTCCTTTATCATCTTTATTTTTCTAATAGCTCTGGGGGCACGACGGGTTCGCATTATCGGATATGCGGCACTTGCTTGGTTCTTCATAGATTCCTATTATTTAGGGTTTGTTCTCGGGATGCTCCTAAGCGACTTGAGGAACAGCGGCAGGGATTGGCTCGGGTATATTCGTTATCCTTGGGTGAATGCGGCGCTTGTCATCATAGGCATTTACTTGGGGTCATATCCTTATGTAAGTTCTGAGGGGACGGTATATTCCGTACTCGTATGGGGGGCGGGCAGCATCTCACTCTTCGTGTTCTATCACATTATTGGCTCCTTCTTGATCCTGACCGCCTTATTGAATTCATCTCGCATGCAGACTTTGTTCAGCCTGAAGCCCTTCGCCTATCTAGGTAAAGTGTCCTTTTCCTTATATCTCGTTCATTTTACGATCATCTGCTCCTTCTCTAGTTACCTGTTTCTGAAAATGAACCCCGCGCTTCCTTATGGAGTTAATGTACTGCTGACTACGGTCATCTCGCTTGTACTTATTTTCGCTGCTGCGCATCTATTCTATCGTTTCATCGATGCCAAGACGCTCGCGTTTCTTGGCAGATGGCGCAAGCGCGATAGGCAGCATGTGCCTTCGCGCCAAGAAACAAACAAGGCGTTCAGAGCATAGTCCGCTCTGAACGCCTTTGTCTTTAACACTTCATACTTCCGCTTATGGCATTGGTACTCCACGCGAAGCAATATATAGACGATACCATTCTTCTCTCGTCATCAGCTTCGATTGACGCTCCGCATCCTGACAAGCCAGGATACGCTCTGCATTCGCCGAACCGATGACAGGCTGGATCATTGCTGGATGCTTCATCAGCCAGCCGAGCACGATAGCCTCTGGAGTCGTTTCCTTCTCCGCTGCCAACTGGCTCACTAGCTTCGCCGTATCCTGCACGGACTTCGACTCATTCTCTACGGATCTTCCAGAGAACAGCCCCTGGGCCAGAGGACCCCACGCTTGAATCTGAATCTTATTCATCTGGCAGTATTCCATCAATCCTTCAGCGAAGTTCACAGATGTGCCCGCTTTCTGATTCACATGTATTCCCTGATCGAGCCAATCCACGCGAGCCAGACTCATCTCCAGCTGATTTACAACAAGCTGATCTGGGATCGCCTGCTGCAGGAAGCTGATCTGAGCCGCGTTCATGTTGGACACGCCGAAGTAACGAACTTTGCCCGAAGCTTTAAGGTGACCGAACGCCTCAGCGACCTCTTCAGGCTCCATCAACGGATCTGGGCGATGCAGAAGCAGTGTATCCAGGTAATCTACGCCGAGCCGTTTCAAGGATCCATCTACAGTTGCTAGAATGCTTTCCTTCGAAAAGTCGAACATTCCTGGCGTGTCGCCCTCAGCCAGCTTAATCCCGCATTTGGATTGAATGATCACTTGATCGCGCAATCCTGGTCTGCTCTTTAAGATGCGGCCAAATGCTTCCTCTGCCTTCCCTCTTGTATATATATTGGCGTGGTCAAACATGTTGATTCCGATGGACAGAGCAGCATCCACTGCTTTCTCTGCTTTCAATACATCTTCTTGCGTAATAGGGTCGCTGTTCCACCCTCCGCCAAACGGCATACATCCTAGTATAAGCCGATTGGTATGAATTCCTCTTTGCTCTAACGGCATCATTTTCATGTCTAACCCTCCAGAAGATGTGTATTTTCACTTCATCAGTATAACAAGTTTAACGTGTGCATACAAAGAGATATTATCCGACGCGCCTCTTCCTTTCAATAACCTTTTTATGGGACAATGAACTTGATAACCGGCAGTCATTTTAAAAAAAGGATGTGAGTCTCATATGGTATCATCCCCTAATACAGATCCATCATTTCAACCAAATATGATGCTTCACAAGGCGATACAATTTGGGGCCGTTGCTCATGCTGGGCAGTTTCGGAAAGGCACAACCGTCCCTTATATCGTCCATCCCTTCGAGGTGGCACAGATCTTAACTGCTGCCGGCGCTGAAATGCCAGTCATCTGTGCCGGTCTGCTGCATGATACGGTGGAAGACACTCAGATTACGATTGAAAATATAACACTAGAGTTTGGCGAGGACGTCGCTGCGCTTGTAGCAGGCGCTTCTGAAGATAAGAGCAAGACATGGCATGAGCGGAAGCAGCATACCCTCGATTATCTTTCAAGTGAAGCCACTGTCCGAGAGCTGATGCTTGCTTGTGCTGATAAATTGTCTAACATGCGCTCTATTGCTGAAGACTATAGCATCGTTGGCGATGCGCTGTGGGATCGTTTCAATCAAGGAAAGGACGCTCAAAAATGGTATTACAGCGGACTAACCGAAGCGCTCAAGCGTCTCCAAGATTATGATATGTATCGGGAATTCGTTGCGCTGTATCAGCAGGTATTTGCGGAAGGAAGCGTTCGTCATGGCTAGAACACCAGCCTTCTATATTCTAACCTATACTCTTCCAATGTAGCTTCTGGTCAGATTGCGCATGATTAATTGATTCTCAGTAGAGTAGCTGTCAAATAAAGCGGTGATGGCTTCAACAAACGGCTCATACTGTTCATCTGACGACTTAGGCGCATAAGAAGCGGATAGATTGCGACCGATAAAGCTGTCTTTATCGAATGCTATAGGATGATCTACTACTTGATAATCATATTTGCCATTTCTAAAGAAACGCTCGTATATCTCGGGCGTTTCTTCTATTCCGCCGCTAAAGCCCTGGAAGGCAGGGCAATAGGCCTTGCAGATTCTAGCATTTTCGATAACCAGCTCACTGGAGGAATCTCTGCTGTTCCACACCAAGGCCACAAGCGCATCTAGCTTCAAGATTCGCTTGCATTCCTCCTTGAATTGCTCCTGATCGAACCAATGAAACGCCTGCGCTGCCGTGACAAGATCAACGCTGTGATCGGTGAGTCCTGAATGTTCAGCAGTTCCTTTGACAGAGCTGAAGTTCGGATAGTGATTTAACATCCCCTCCGCGTTCGCCCTCATATCGTCGTTGGGCTCAACAGCTATGACCTTCAAACCTTGATCAAGCAGTTGCCTTGTTAATATGCCAGTCCCCGCGCCAATATCAGCAACGATATGATCAGGAGTCAGCCCATTCGATGAGATCAGATAGTCGATATATCCCATTGGGTACCCTGGGCGGTATTGGGAGTAAACACCTGCTTTACCTGTGAATCTATGAGTCGGCTGCAATCTCAATCATCCTCTCCTATGTAATGTTCCGGTTACGATCATGGATGCTATCTCAACTATATGGAATCTATTTTATGCAAGAACGCATCAGATTACCATAAATGGTCATCCCTATACCCTTCTATTCACCTATTCGAGTTTCTACAATGAAAGTAGCTTCGTGCTTAAATTCAATTCTAATGCCGCATCGAAACTGACAGCATGATTTTATCATTAAGGATGTGCATATGCTTTAACGATTTCAGCTTTATCATACGTTCATAAAGGAGAGTTGCAGTATGAATCGACGAGAAATGAAAGCCGATATCGTCATCATCGGCGGAGGAACGGGCGGAACTGCCGCTGCTCTTGCTGCTGCAAGATCTGGCAAGACCGTTATTATGACGGAGGAGACCTCATGGATCGGCGGTCAGTTGACTAGTCAAGCTGTGCCGCCTGACGAACATCGTTGGATTGAGTCCTTCGGCTGTACTAGAAGCTATCGGCAATTTCGAGAAGGTGTGCGCAGCTATTACCGACAGCACTTCCCAATGACCGCTGAAGCCAGAGCAATCCAGCACTTGAACCCCGGCAGCGGTGTCGTCAGCCGATTATGCCATGAGCCGCGCGTTGCGCTCGCTGTTCTGCAGCAGATGCTTGCCCCTTACATACATAGCGGGCGGTTGCGCATTCTGTATCGCCATGTCCTTGATCATGCTGAGACATCTGGCGATAAGGTAAGCGCAGTAACCGTGAGAGATCTTGCGACAGAGGAACGGACGGTTCTGCTCGCTCCGTTCTATCTGGATGCGACGGAATGCGGAGATCTATTGCCTCTCGCCGGCATCGAATATGTCACGGGAGCTGAATCGATCCAACAGACCGGAGAGCCGCACGCGGTAGATGGGGATCCGCTGCCGATGGATATGCAGGGCTTTACCTATTGCTTCGCGGTAGATTACCTAGAAGGCGAGAATCATACGATAGCCAAGCCAGAGCTTTATGATTTCTGGCGCAGCTATAAGCCGGAGTTCTGGCCTGATCATCTGCTCAGTCTGAAGGGTGTAATACCATCGACGATGGAACCCGTCCAATATGAGCTGCTCACGGCAACCGTTGGATTCTCCTTGTTTCATTATAGACAGATCCTGAATCATCAGCATTTTCAAGAGGGAACCTATCAAAGCTCTATCTCTCTAGTGAACTGGCCGCAAAATGATTACTGGTTAGGCTCGATCATTGATGTGAGCGAAGAGGAGCGCGCTTTGCACTTGCATCAGGCGAAGCAGCTGTCGCTCTCGCTGCTGTACTGGCTGCAGACGGAAGCGCCGCGATCGGATGACAAGCAAGGATATCCTGGATTCCGATTGCGTCCAGATGTCGTCGGTACCGAAGATGGCTTGGCGATGTATCCATATGTCCGAGAGTCCAGAAGGATTCAAGCCGAGTTCACGGTCCTTGAGCAGCATGTCGCAACAGCCTGCCGACCAAGCGGCCAAGCCGAAGAGTTTCACGATTCCGTCGGTATCGGCTGCTACCGGATCGATCTGCATCCAAGCACAGGCAACCGGCCGTACATTGATATCTCTTCACTTCCATTTCAGATCCCGCTCGGCAGCCTAATCCCACAGCGGGTTACTAATGTGCTTGCGGCATGCAAGAATCTAGGTGTAACCCACATCACGAACGGCTGCTACCGCCTTCACCCTGTGGAATGGAACATTGGGGAGGCTGCTGGCTATTGCGCAAGCTACTGCTTGGATCACGGGATTCATCCCACTGCAGTCCGCAACAATGCGTCAGAGCTCGACAGCTTCCAGAAGCGGTTGGTGCAAGAGGGCATCGAGCTGAAATGGCCTTCGATTCACTCTGTATAGGCGCCATATCAGGCCCCAAACCCTCCTGGCGGGCTCGATTTACTACCCGAGACGTCGATTATCGACGTCTCGGACCCAAAATCGGCTCGTTCGGGGGCTGAGATGCACTTTTTCGACGTCTCAGACCCCGAATCCCTTCTGACGAGCTCGATTCACCACCTGAGACGTCGATTATCGACGTCTCAGACCCAAAATCGGCTCGTTCGGGGGCTGAGATGCACTTTTTCGACGTCTCAGGCCATCCCTGCATAACCTCGTCTCCGTAACACGGTTTTTCCACGTTATCTCACCTATCCTGCGAGTTTCGCCCGCTGTAACGGGGAAAAAACCTGTTAGCGCGCGCCGGCCTCCCCATCCCTGCATTGCCTCGTCTCTGTAACACGGTTTTCCCCCGTTATCTCACCTAACCCGCGAGTTTCGCTCGCTGTAACGGGGAAAAAACCTGTTAGCACGCGCCGGCCTCCCCATCAGCACACAGCCTCTTACCTGTAACACGGTTTTTCCACGTTATCTCACCTAACCTGCGAGTTTCACCCGCTGTAACGGGGAAAAAACCTGTTAGCTCGCGCCGGCCTCCCCATCCGCACACAGCCTCGTCTCTGTAACACGGTTTTTTGCTCTTCTGTCAATAGAGTGGACACCCTTAAGTTATGCTGCTCTCTCGTAGTACAATTGCTCAAATCGTACCGGCGACATATATCCGAGGGTACTGTTAGATCGCTTTCG
>NZ_JBTGUH010000019.1:0-61348 GCF_054343325.1 Paenibacillus marinisediminis | reverse complement strand
GAATCCCCCATGCGGGAGTCTCGCCTATCCGGTATTAGCTCACGTTTCCGTGGGTTATCCCAGTCTTACAGGCAGGTTACCTACGTATTACTCACCCGTCCGCCGCTAACCATCAGAGGTGCAAGCACCTCATCAAGTTCGCTCGACTTGCATGTATTAGGCACGCCGCCAGCGTTCGTCCTGAGCCAGGATCAAACTCTCCATAAAAGTGTTTGACTTGCTCATTTGTATTGCTGACGAGTTTAACTCGTTTATATCTAACATTCGCTCGTTGTTCAGTTTTCAAAGAACAATTGTAGCTCGACAACCCTTAAGTTATCTTCGCTTTCTTGCGCCGTTTCGTTCAGCGGCGACTTTTATAATATATCATATTCGATCGTTTTGAGTCAAGCTTTTTTTTCGAAGTTTTTATCTTCTTTTGTCGAATCATGTATGTGAACGACCGCTTGCTCTGTCTCAATCATTTGCCCTTTCTGAAGGGCGAACTCTAATTTATCATATGCTCTGCACTTAAGTCAACACTTAATTTCAAAAAATAAAACCGTATCCTAACCGATACGGCTTCTATTACTTATTCCTCTTATCTATCTTTCGAGAGCAACCTCTCGTTCGTCATTCCATCGATACACTGGAACTAATCCAACTGCGTCCCATGGCGGTTCCGGCAGCGTGAAGGAGCTCTGGACAAACCCTCTTAGAAGCAGCTTCTCCATAACCATCGGCAAGTGAGTCGCGACTGCATGCAGCTCCTCATGGCGCTGAAGCTCATGCATCGTAAATCCATCCTTGGATTCACGAAGCACACGAATCAGCGGAGCCAATCTGGAATTCAGCTTATTCGTCATAGAGAACTCACATGCGAGAAGCGCAAGCTCTACCCGTTGCGATATGGTCTCGCGGCTGTTTATAAGCTCTTCATACAGCTTATAAACGCCTGGATTAGCAAATCTGACTTGGTGCCATATCAAGTCATGCCCGAATCCACCGCTCTCCAGCACCGATACACGCGCCCACTCTGTGAGAGCAGCCGTGACATATTGATAGGCATCTAGTTCCTGTCCATCCATCAGGCTTTGCTTCGCTCTCATATAAGCATCAATATATGCAGCAAATGATCGGAATAGCAGCTGTTCAACCTGCGTCTCACTGTTCTCAGAAAGTGTCTGTTTCAAATGAAACAGTCTTCCATCTCGGTCGAACTCAATTTTTCCTAATGAAATTAAGCGTTTAATGTCGTAGTATTCCACACCAGTCACCTCCAAAAGCTCGCGAATCGGAACGCGATCGATGACAATGCGCATCTCCTTATCATTCTCAATAATCATCGGAACGCTGCCTTTACCCTCTGCTTCGATGTCATCTGTAAGAACGATAAGATAAAGATGCCAATCAATAAACGGCCTCAAGTTCATATCCACTGATTCTCGAGCCACTGAAACTATACCTGTGATCAATACATCATCAGTTAACTGCTTAAACAGCAATTCCGGCCCTGTATTTCCCATTTTCACGATTACCCCACGCTTTTTGGCTTTCTTTTACATCTACTCATAGTTTATAATTCTACATAGATCGTTTCTTTCCTTCTATTTCGATAAACATTACATACTAGATAGGAGAAACTAATGATGAGCAAACAATCGGAGCCAGCAGTCCGCCTGCATCGCATCTTTAGATCAAGCAAAATTAACGAGTTTCGCTTGTGGGGACTTGTTCTTACCATGGCAGGCATGGGTTTAATGATTCTAGGAACATCGGGAATTGTCATGTGGGGGATATCAGCTCGGCCAATAGCAGCTATCTTCATGGCCATTGGCATGATCGTTCTTCTCGGCAGCGTCGGCATCTACTTCTGGGCGGGTATGCTCTCGACAAGCGCACTCATGCTCCAATGTCCGGAATGCGGTCGCCAGACGAAGATCCTGGGCAGAACAGACCGCTGCATGTTTTGTCGTACCGTGTTGACGCTTGACCCTAATCAAGCTAACGAGAATCCAAACTTCGACAGCGACGGTAACCTGATCCCTAATAAGCCCGCCGTTCAAGCCGTCCATTCAAAACCGTCATCTGATACAAAAGCATAATGCCCGCAACAAAAAAAATCCCTCCAGCCGCCATATAAGGCAGTTTGGAGGGATTATTTTATCTGTTATTCATATTTCAGCATCTTCCACAATTCTTCATCGCCGAAGGAACGCGCCCATACGGCAACTCCACCCAACTTCATGTCCTGAGCCATCTGAATACGAGAATTAATTGATGTTGTATCCTCGATCCAAACCCGCTGCTTCTGTCCATCTTTAGAAACCTCAGCATAATGCTGTCCTGTTTCTTCCGACATAACTGGCTCGACATTATTTTCAGCAATCCACTTTTTCATCGACTCCATGCCGATAGTTTTGGAGCTTACTTTTGTTTCTCCATTTTCCACCGTTTCGGTCCAGATACGAGTATAGAGCGGCATCCCAAGCACCAGCTTGTTCGCAGGCACATCATCTTCTTCCATTATTCGTCTAACAGCCTGCTCAGCCCACGGCAGCGAGGAAACAGAACCTGCCTCAGGACTTGTTGCCCAATGCTCATCATAAGCCATAACCATCATATAATCGACGGAACGGCCAAGCGCTTCGCGATCCAGGAACATGGACCATTTTCCGCTGCTGGATTTGGCAGTGACATCAATCGAGACGACAAGTCCATTGCGATGGAACTGCGGCGTCAACTCACGCACAAACTGTGTAAGCTTGTCTCTGTCCTCAACGTTTACATTTTCATAATCGATATTAATTCCGTCGAGATTGTACTGCTCCATATACTGAAGCAACTGATTAATCGTCTTGCTGCGTCGTTCATATGTTGATAAAGCCGCTGTCGTTCGCTCAGGTTCAAAGCTATTGCTGTATAGCCCCCATACAAACTTATCCTGCGCATGCGCCCATTTCACCAGCTTCTCGTCAACTTTGGAACTAACATTGCCTTCATCATCTGCTAGACTAAACCAAGTAGGGCTAATGACGTTTACTCCAGGCATATCCGGAAGATCCTCTGTGTTCGGATTCTTACTATATACAGCTTCCCACGCTAGAGTTACAGGTGTATTCTCTTGGACAAATGCAGGCTTCTCCAGCTTCTCAGCTTGCGGCATTTTCCAGGTTGTAGTTACCTCGATCTCAGATGAAGGAATATAGCCAATCAACCCTTCGTCTTCCTGGATTCGATACCATCCGTCTTGTTCTCCCCACAGCGTCACTTTCGTACCTGCTGCAATCTCCTTCACAATAGGCGACTTCTTATTGGGCTCTTGCCTCATTGCGTACTGTTTATCTGCTTTAACAGATGACACAATCTGTCCGTACTGCAATTCTTCTCCCGGAAGCACTAGCTGAACGACTCCGCTTGCTGGGTATTCGATTGTCTTAACGACGCCAAGCTCCTCCAGCACAACACTCGGCACATAAATATCGCCATTCACATTCTGAGCTGGCAGCTTCCAATCTTTCACTTTCCCATCAAGTGTCCCTTCGGAACTGTTCAGCGGCACAGTCGCGACATGAGTATCATCTGTCAATATAACTAAATTGGATTCTGATTCATATATAGCTTGCGGCATAATTCGCTCTTGTAGTGCGGATAATGGTATTAACAGTGATCTGCCGCTTCCAGCCGCGCTATATGTGGTCATTTCACCATTCCAAGAAATCGGTTGTTTGACCGAAGTATCTGGTGCCGCATACTCGAAGTTAGGCATCCACTCTTTCCATCCTTGCCAAGCCGCAACCGTTAGCAGGCATACCCCAAGAAGAATAAGCAGGTAGCCGCGTTTCCGTGAACGCTTCAAACCTTTATTCGACTTCGATCTGCGTTTCTTATCTCTCCCGTGCTTCATGTCATCCTCCTTATTGTCAGGTTCTATCTATTATCGTTTATTGATAGTATCCATACATACCAAGCGAATTACATGAAAAAACGCGCAGCTCACCGCTGCGCGTCCAGTTTCATTAATGAATGACCTGCATGCTGTCTTATTTAGCACACTCCTGACATACTCCATAGACTTCCATTCGATGACCGTGAATATGGTAACCTGTACGTTCAGCTGCCTTCTGCTCGATTTCGCCTAATGCAGGCATTGAGAAGTCTGCAATCTTCCCGCACTTTTCACATATCGCATGGTAATGATCCGACACATTCGCATCAAAACGGCTGGAACTGTCTCCGTATGTCAACTCATGAACTAAACCTGCTTCGATAAACATCTTCAGGTTGTTGTACACAGTAGCAACACTCATGCTTGGAAACTTAGGCTCCAATGCTCGATATATCTCATCTGCAGTCGGATGGGTCATGGATTCCATCAGGTATGCTAATATAGCATGACGCTGCGGTGTGATACGTACGCCGGACATCTTCAGATGTTCCAATGCATGTTGTACCCGAGTCGTCATCCTGACCACCACCTTTATCAATATTATTTCTTAACGTCGGGTAACGTCATTACATTATAACAATTCTCAGGAAATAATTCCTTTACGTCCATTGTACGTCTGTCTTTTAAATTTTGTCAATGTAAACTTCAATAATTGTATTTTTAACTCATCAGGAACGAGAATGGAATGTTATATCCCCATTAGCATCAACATTCAATTCATAAAGACCAGTGCCGAGTACGCCGTTCATAGTGTATTCGCCTATCTCTAATGGGAATGTACTGGTGATTTCCCCGAAGGAATTGCGAGCGTGAACACGTGCATTGATGTCATCTGGAAGCTGGATGGCAACATCACCCGCCAAGGCTGATACGTTCCAGTTGCCTGCCATAATCGTTGAATCACAATCAATGTCTCCATTTAACGACTCCATAGTTACTTCGCTATTAGCTTCATGGAGTGTCAGATCGCCGCTCTTCGTCGACATTTGTACTAAACCAGTGATCTCAGAAGCTGAGATGTCTCCATTTGACGTTGTGAATACGCCGTTTCCTTGAACTCGCTTCATCTCGATATCTCCATCATATGTTTCGAGCTTCGTTGAGCCTTTGACATCAGTTCCTTTGATGTCGCCTTTTGAGGTCTGCGCCTTAACGTCGCCGTGCAGCTCCTGGATGTTGATATCACCATCACTCACCTTAATGTCGATCGGAACAGATAAGTGAGCAGGCACTATAACTTGAATATCAACTCTTATCTTCTCATTCTGCTTAAGCAGTCGATCAAGTCCTTCAGCTTTCACTGTCCACTGATTTGACTCGGCATTCTTAACTACGCGAAGCTCAATCTGATCTGCTAACTGTTGACCACTATCCTTGGACTTATCATACACCGTGACAAGGCTAGTAAGCTCCAATTGCTGCACATTGCCGCTCTTTACATATATATCTCCTTGAGAATGACTTATGTTCAAAGCCGATATATCCGAGGTCATCTGCTCCGTTACAAGAGGACGTTCATACTGGACTCCATCCAGCAGAACCATCTGTTTCATCATCGAGAAATCAAACTGAACACTACGCAGCCAGTCAATAAACATATTAGGTTGTGCTGCTGTAAATACGAATGCTGAGATAAACACAGCCGCAAACATACCGATTACATCAAGCTTCCATTTGCGTCCCGACTTGATCAAGCTAAACCAAATGACCTCCAGTCCCCAGCTGATGAGAACAAGAGGCCACCAAGACAATAGAAGGGTTATATAATTCGTGTGCAGAAACTGATCAAGCAGCAATAGCACACCTACACTTACGAGAAGCAACGCCGCAGTGATACGCCCTACTTTTATCATAGGCACACGTCCCTTCTTATTGATCAAGGTTTCTTGCGCGACTCTTTAAAGAGAACGAACAGCCCGCCGATGATTAGCAGCAGCGCTCCTAGAAATGAGCCTGCATCATTAAACAACCAGCGCAGCCAACTCGGATCAAAAGCAAACAAGAGCAGCATAATACCGATCAGGACAAGGAGTATACCGAGCCATGGTCCTTGTCTAACTGTGCCTGTCGTTCCATACAGCGTCTGCGTGTTCACTTTATCCGTATGCTGCATCGTATCGAATAAGTTGAAGAAATAAATGACCGGCATCAATAAGGAGAGCAGGACGATCAAAGGTACATTAGCCCCCATATTGGAAGTGAAATAAACAATTGCAACGATATCCAGCGCTAAGAGCATCATCATCAACAGCCCGCGCTGCATTAATCCAAGATAAAAATGACCGAGGCCTGGAAATAGCGCTGACAGCATAACCGCAACGAACTTGCTCTTGCGCGGAGGCTTCTGATTCATAAAAGGCGGTTCTTGAACATGATAATACGGCGCATTCGGGTCACCTTGCCAGTTCGGATTGCGTCGTGAATCACGCTGCATGCGCTCCAATTCTCTAAGACGTTCATTCATAAATGGATCGTTCTTATCGTCTGAACTAGAGAATGATCGATAATCGTTCATTTGTGCTCGCCCCTCCTCCACAAATAATATAGTTTCGCTCAAAATATTGCTGCGTCAAGTGTTCCTGCCCATATGCCTAACAACCACTCCGACTCAGCTCAGATCCGCAGTCTGCATCCATGCTCGCTTAAACAACGATTTCGCACGATATAAACGAGTTTCAACTGTCCGAACCGGCATAGCCATTTGCTCCGCGATCTCTGCGTACGAGCGCTCTCGCATATGGTACAGCACCATAATCGAACGATATTTGAGCGGTAATTGATTCAACGTATCCTGCACTTGCTGGCATTGTTCATGCTGAATCGCGCATTCTTCAGGCAGATCGCACCAGTGAGAAACACTTGTCTCAGGCATAAAGTCCGTTACATCGCGGTTGCTCAGATCAACTTGGAGATTAGGCTTCCATTTTCGAATAGAGTCAATGAGTTGATTCCGAGTCAATCGGTACAGCCAAGTTGTAAACTTAGCTTCTCCGCGATACGTATGCAAGGAACGATATACTTTCAACCACACATCCTGTGCAATATCTTCCGCCAGATACTTATCTGTCACAGAACGACAAATACAAGTTAACACAAAATGTCGGTGTCTTTCCACCAATTCGTGAAAAGCATCTTCATTTCCTTGTTGAAATTCGATTACCAAGCTTTGATCCGTTTTCCGAGAACTTATATATACACTATTGTGTTTCACATTCATTGCATCCTTTCCATGACCTATCTATGGTGTCTAATCCGTGCTTTCCTATTGGATAGTCTTATTGTACGGCGGAAAGAAGATGCAAAGAAACCTTCCTGAGTCTAGGAAGGTTTCACAGACTTTAGTCTAGGTGCAGCTGGACTTTATTCTACTATGACCATGCTGATTCCCTTCAATCGTTCCAACTCATCTACTAATGTAAACACTTCCATGCTCTTCGGCAAAATTAACGTCATCTTGACTTCTCTGATCGAATGCGCATCACCATAGTCATGTTCAACGATCTTGTGGAACATCGTCATCTTCTTGACGGCTATCCCATTTAGTTGCATGCAGGTATTGATGTTCTGAATAACGTTAGAGGAGTCGTCCGTTTCCAGCGTTAACATCTTCAGCTTCTTCCCGTTGAAGTAACGCTTCTCCAGCTTACTGAACACAAACAAGTTAACAAGCACTAAAATAGTCGTAATAATAGCAGCATAATAGAATCCTGCACCCACTGCGAGCCCGATGGCAGCAACTACCCATAATGAAGCTGCGGTAGTCAAGCCGGCGATCGATTTACCTGTGAAAATGATAGTTCCCGCACCCAGAAAGCCGATACCTGTAATGACCGCGGTAGCAAGTCGCGCTGGATCTACTCGTACGTTGCCTTCGGATACGAATTGAGAAAAGCCGTATATGGATAGCAGCATAATTAAGGCTGATCCCAGGCAAACCAGAATATGCGTACGGAGACCCGCGGGATGATTCGCCTGTTCCCGCTCCAAGCCAACAAGACCTCCCAGCAGCATAGCTAATAAAAGTCTAAGCGTAAGCGTAACGTTGTCAATAACCCATGGATTTACTGCAGCCTCTGAAACCATAGCACTTCCGGAACCTCCCCCTATAGATAGAAACCTCCAACTATGAATTGTTAATCATTATTCGCTAGCATCCTCTCTGTTGCACTTCATGTCCAGCGTGCGCAAATATACCCCTGGCGCTATTTCTACATCATGCAGCGTCTGAAAGCCCAAGCTTAGATACAGCTTAAGCGCAGGCTCGTTGCGCTCGCCTGTGCTTATGATGAATCGGTCAATACCCGACTCGTTCAATACACTCTTCATCAATGAGCGCGCAATCCCCTGTCTGTAATGATCCTGCCTAACCATTAAGCGGCATATGCGCAATTCTCGCGGCGCTTCCATTTCCACAGCTACAACCCCAACCAATTCCTTGGAAGAATTATACCAGCCGTAGAAGGTCTCCGTACTCTCTCTTAGCTGTTCTATCGTCTCCAATAGTGGGGGGATGTCATAAAACTGCATCAATTCCGCTTCCGCTCGGTATGCTGTCTGCTGGATCTGCCATACGCTCCGCGCGATTTCTTCATCCTGTATACATAGCTGTTCAATCATTGTATTCACCTCTCGCTTGAACTTGCCTATCGTCTTAGTCCTAATGCGTGTAAATATAATAATTCAGTAGTAGATTCAATCCACAGAGAGCAACAGCGATTATCCATAGTAAAAAACGGAGCTAGGTCTCGGAACCATCATCTGGTCTGTTCTTCGACGTTAACTCCGTTCATGATTATTAAGCTTGTTTCAATACTTCTATGAGAAGCTCATTGACGAGTGTAGGGTTCGCTTTCCCCTTCGTCTCGCGCATAACCTGTCCAACCAGGAAGCCGATAGCTTTCTCTTTGCCTGCGCGATAATCCTCCACCGACTGAGGGTTCGCGGCAACGATCTTCTCTACGATCGAGCGAATTGCGCCTTCGTCGCTAATCTGTACAAGACCTTGCTCTTCAACGATCGCTTGCGGGGACTTTCCGCTCTCGATCATCGCCTTGAACACCGTCTTGGCAATCTTATTGCTGATCGTGCCCTTCTCGATCAAGCCGATCATCTCACCCAAGCCGTGACCCGTAAGCGCAACATCCTCTATTTCTTTGCCATTCTGATTCAAGTAGCCGAGCAGGTCGCCCATCACCCAGTTGGCAACAGCTTTAGCATCTGAAGTATGCGCTAAGCTCTCTTCGAATAGATCTGCCAGCTTCTTGGAAGAAGTGATCACTTCCGCATCATAGCTCGGCAGGCCATACTCCGATGTATAACGCGCCTTGCGCGCATCCGGAAGCTCTGGAATAGAAGCGCGTACGCGCTCTTTCCAAGCGTCATCGATATGCAGCGGCACAAGGTCTGGATCTGGGAAATAACGATAATCGTGCGCTTCTTCCTTGCCGCGCATCGTAATCGTGCGCCCTTGGGCGTCATCCCATCTCCGCGTCTCTTGAACGACTTCGCCGCCATCTTCCAGGATGTCCGCTTGACGCTCTTCTTCATATTCCAAGCCGCGCTGGACACCGCGGAAAGAGTTCATGTTCTTCAATTCCGCTCTTGTTCCGAATTCCTTCTGCCCATACGGACGAATACTGATGTTGGCATCACAGCGAAGCGAGCCTTCCTCCATCTTCACATCGGATACTTCACAGTATTGCATAATGGCTTTCAGCTTCTCCAGGTACGCTTTCGCTTCTTCAGGAGAGCGCATATCCGCTTCCGAGACGATCTCGACAAGCGGCATTCCACAACGGTTCAAGTCTACTAAGGACCCGAGGCCGCCATCGATATGTGTTAACTTGCCCGCATCTTCCTCTAGATGAAGGCGGTTGATGCGAATACGCTTCGTTTCGCCGTTCACTTCAATATCGATCCAGCCGTTCTGTCCGATCGGTTGATCGTATTGCGAGATCTGATAGGCATCCGGCGAATCAGGGTAGAAATAGTTCTTGCGGTCAAATTTGCTCACGGATCCAATCTCGCAATTCAGTGCCATTGCCGCCTTCATCGCATATTCAACCGCTTGGCGGTTCAATACGGGAAGTACACCTGGATGACCAAGGCAGATCGGGCAGGTTTGCGAGTTCGCCGGCGCACCGAATGCGGTGGAGCAACCGCAGAAGATCTTGGATTTCGTGTGTAATTCCACATGGACTTCCAAGCCGATGACCGTTTCATATTTTGCATGCGACATGTCTAGGTTCCCCTCCTCTTACAACTGCGGGCGCAGCTTATGATGTTCAGTGTTCTGTTCATAGACGTGCGCCGCCCGGAGTACCGTCGACTCATCGAACGGCTTGCCGATAATTTGCAAGCCGACCGGCAGCCCATCCGCGAAGCCGCAAGGCACACTGATTGCAGGAACGCCTGCTAAACTGACCGGAATCGTCAGAATATCGTTCATGTACATTTGGAGCGGATTATCTACTTGTTCTCCGATCTTGAAGGCCGTCGTCGGCGCTGTTGGCGCCATCAACAGATCGTACTTCTGGAACGCTTCATCGAAGTCGCGTTTAATCAAGGTACGAACCTTCTGTGCTTTCAGATAGAACGCATCATAGTAACCGGAGCTAAGCGCATAGGTGCCGAGCATAATGCGACGCTTCACTTCTTGACCGAAGCCTTCGCTGCGTGAGCGAATGTAGAGATCAAGCAGGTTATCAGGGTCAGCAGTACGAACGCCATAGCGAACGCCGTCAAAGCGCGCTAGGTTAGAGCTCGCTTCCGAGGAGGCGAGGAGATAATAAGCTGCTACGGCGTACTCCGTATGCGGCATGGATACCTCTTCCCACGTCGCGCCTTGAGATTCATACACTCTCAGAGCTTCAAGGATCGCTTCCTTGACTTTAGGGTCTACGCCTTCACCCATGTATTCCTTAGGCACACCAATGCGGAGGCCTTTGATATCACCGGTTAAAGCTTCACTGTAATTCGGGACATCCACCTGTGCGGATGTGCTGTCCATTGCGTCGTAGCCAGCGATCGCTTGCAGCGCGAGCGCGGAATCCTCGACTGTACGGGTAAGCGGCCCAATCTGGTCAAGGGAAGAAGCAAACGCTACTAGGCCGTAACGTGAAACAAGGCCGTATGTAGGCTTCAATCCAACTATGCCGCAGTAAGAGGCTGGCTGGCGAATCGATCCGCCAGTGTCAGATCCAAGCGCGAACGGCACTTGACCTGCTGCTACAGCAGCAGCCGAACCGCCGCTTGATCCACCCGGTACGCGCTCCAGATCCCAAGGATTGCGTGTCACCTGATAAGCGGAGTTCTCATTGGAGCCGCCCATTGCGAACTCATCCATGTTTAATTTGCCGACCGTGATCGCGCCGGCTCGCTTCAATTTGCGAGAAACCGTCGCATCGTATATCGGTAAAAAGTTCGCTAAGAACTTGCTCGCGCAAGTCGTGCGCAGACCTTCCGTTACGATGTTGTCCTTCACTCCAACAGGAATACCAGCCAGAATGCCGGAAGCTTCTCCCTTAGCCAATAGCTCATCCGTCGCGCGAGCCGCTTGGCGGGCACGTTCCTCATCCAATGTTAAGAACGCTTGGACCTTCGATTCAGTCTCGGCAATACGTGTATAGGACGCATTCACCAGCTCCAACGCAGAGAGTGAATGCGATTGCAGTTGCTGTTTCAGTTCAGCTAGCGATAATTGCATCGGTGTCAATTCAGACAGCCTCCTTCTCTTCTATTCCAATACGGCTGGCACACGGAAATGGCCGTCTTCTTCTTCTGGAGCATTGGCCATGACTTGCTCAATTGCTAGAGACTCTTGCACCGTATCATCTCGCATTACATTGCGAATAGGCAGAACATGCGATGTCGGGGGCACGTCATCTGTATTCAATTCATTTAATTTGTCTGCATATTCAAGGATGGCGTTTAGCTGACCTAAAAATTGTTCTTTCTCTTGTTCACTTAGTTGAAGACGCGCTAGTTTAGCTACATGTTCAACATTATCCAGGCTGATGCTCATCGTTATAGGGAACCTCCTTGCTCCAATCGACAAAATGTATCCCTTTATTATAGCCCAGAACAAAAATCATCTCAACGGCGCGATTGAATCGTGTTGCTTGTGGAAACGTTCCCTGCAGAGCATCGTATTAAGGAGTAAAGATATGTCCGAATTGACATTTGTACACTCTCACAGAAAGGATGAACTCGTATGTCTCTATTGGCCATAGCATTTACTGTTGTGTTCATTTATCTCGTTATCATGGTTCCGATCCAATACTCTTACCTCATAGAATTAAGGAAGCAGCAGCAGGCCCGGCAAAATGAGTGCTATGACCAATCGTCCGTGCCTGAACAGATGGCACATGATTCGATCTCGAGCAATTCGTTCTTTAAACCCGCCAATCTGATCGCCAGCTGGATTATTCGGTTAACTCAGGGAAAGCAGTAAAAGAAAAACACCAGGAGCAGGCATGAACCTGTTTCGCTGGTGCTGCGTTCGTTGCGTTTGTAGTTTACAGCATCGTTATTTCTTAGGAAATCTCTTAGGAACAATGCGAATCGGCAGCCTTATGCGAGCCAGACCTAACGTCAGAATGAAGCCAAGTGCGATACTGATAGCTGTAGAGAAGGCATATATCGCGTTACTCCATGCCCCTTCCGGGTTGCCCAACACAAAGTCATACATGGTAGAATAGAGCGCTGCCCCAGGTACGAGGGGGACAAGGCCAGGAACGATAAAGCAGATCGCCGGCATCTTCGCTTTGCGCGCTGTTCCTTCAGCAAATATGTTCAACACACAGGATGCTATAAAGTAGGCCACGAACTCACTGCCTTGCAGTAGTTTAGCTACATCGAAAGTTAACCAGCTAAGCGCGCCAGCTAAGCCAGACAAGAGCATTCCCTTTAAGCGAAGCTGGAATACCCCGCCAAAACACATACTGATGACGAAGGATGAAAGTACTTTCGTTATTATAGCAGCCCGCCTCCCGCCCAATTCATACTAAGCGCGATTACAGTTCCTGAACCAACCGCGATTGCGATCGCAATCAGGAGTGCTTCTGCCGTCCGCGATATCCCAGACATAATATCTCCGGCCATAATATCACGCGAGGCATTCGCTAATATGAGTCCTGGGAACAAGTTCATCAATACCGAGATCAATACCGTGTGCGAATGCGGCCCTAGACCGCTGGACGCAAGCAGTAGAGTGGACAACGCAGCTACAGCTCCGCCGATAACATGAACAAATACGACATTATACTTGCCCCGTTCAAATATGTACATGACCAGCCTCATGATCACCGCACTAATGAACGCATTCAGGATGTTCAAGACCCCTTCTCCGAAGAAAACGGCATATCCCGCCGCAATAAGTGCGTAGAACAAGCTCGATAACCAGAGAGGATAAGGCTTGTCCCTATCGATCTCCTGCAGCCGCGTGTACAGCTCTTCTACCGTGATATGCTCTGAATACAATTTGCGAGAGAGCTCGTTGACACGAACAATCTTCTGTAGATTAAAGCTGCGGTTTGTTACCCGCTTAATGACGGATTCCGCGCTAAAATCATCGCGAACAGCTGATGTGATGATCGCAGTAGGCACGACGAAGCTTTCTACTTCTTCAAATCCATATGCTTGGCATATTCGCCCGATCGTATCTTCGACTCGGTACGTTTCTCCTCCGCTTTCCAGCAGAATCTTGCCCGCATACGTCGCCACGTATACGACGCGATTCAAGTCCACGTCCACTCTCTCCTTTGAGCAAAGATGATGTAGAGCTCCACATGTATAGGATGAACCGATTGACTAAATCTCCATACATTCTAATATGAAATAAAAGAAGGACGTGCAAGGTCACTGCAATCGCAGTATAAATCTTCCTTACACGTCCATTCCTACTTTAATACCTGCCGCTTTATATCCACGCACGTAAATTCACTTGTTTAATAAAATCCTCCGCTGATAGAGTTTCCGGAGCTGTCTCATCCGTTTCCTCCAACGGCTCATCTCCACTCATCAAGCGTCGAAATAACTTCTCATTGTGAGTGGCGAGCGCATAATCGATGAGCGCTTCTCGTTCCACGCGTTCCGCCTCCTGCTGAAGCAACAGCTCTTCGCTCTCTATATCAGATGCAGGTACGAAGAAATTGCGGCCAGCACTCGGTATACGAATAACAAAGTCAAATGCGTTATCCGCATTGCGGTCATATGCAATGATATAGCCATAATCCCCGATAGGCAATTGCTGTTCGAAACGGTCGGCGACAATGACGATCTTATCTCCCAACTGTGGCATTGTCCTAACCTCCCAATCGCTATAGTTATAGTTTAGGTAAACACTATCGTACTAGAAAACGCTGGCCCTGTAAACGATTAGTACTCCATACTTACATTTAAATTTAACAATGTATGACACCTTCAGGGGCTGTTGTCAAATTGATGAAGCCGGATTCCGTAATAAGGTACGTATTCTCGATTCCGACAACACCGCGTCCAGGGAACGTAAACTTCGGCTCCACGGCAACAATCATGCCTGGTTGAAGCTGCTGCTTAAAGCCTCTTGCCAATACCGGCCATTCATCGATCTCCATACCGATGCCGTGACCTAGAAACTTCACTTGATCTTCTCCATAGCCCATAAAATGATCGGCCAAACCAAGGGAATCCGCCATTGCCAGCGCATCGGTATAAAGCGTCTCACAGATCGTTCCCGGCTTCAGCTTCTGCTCGGCAGCGCGAATAATGGCTTCAGCCGCATCATAGGCAATCTGCAACTCCTCTTCCAACCGGCCAATTACAAGCGTGCGCGTCTGGTCGATAACATACCCGTCAATGCAGCAGCCGATATCCACGAGAATTGGTTCATTCCGCTTCATCACCTTGCGGCTGGATCCCTGCGGGCTGGCAGGCGTTAATCCGCGTCCTCCAGCAGGACCGTCAAAATAAGTAGGCTCTGCTGCCGCTTCGCCTGATGCTACCATACCGGTAATAATCTCTTGGTTATAACCGCGCATGCGCATCATCCCGATATGCCCCTGCATGCGAAACATGTGCTCAATGTGAGCGATCAGCTCAAGCTCCATCATACCCTCACGCACATACTGGGCGGCTTGCTCCAGCACGCGATGCGCGGCAACGGCTGCCATGCGAATACGGCTTACTTCAAACGGCGACTTCACCATGCGAAGCTCGCGAAGCATTGCCGAGCCATCCTGCCAAGTCATTGCGGGCAGCACTGCCTGCAGCCGCTCAAACTGCTGCACGGGCAGAACATCGTACTCGGTTACTGCGGTGAGCTTCTCATCACGCTCATAAAGCTTCGCAAAATGAGCTCGCACCGTTTCACCGAACTCTCGGAAAGAGCCGAGCGGTTCCACCTTCACCGTCGATTCTGCCTGCGCACGCTGCAGGCTTCGTTTCACAAAGTACACGGGATCCCCTTCACGAGGGACAACGACATATCCTGTTTGCATCGAACCTGTTAAATAATAAATATCCACATTATGCGTCACAAAGAACAGATCCACGCCGACTTTCTGCATTCTTGATTGTAATCGATTCATTCGCTCGAGATGCTCTCTTGTCTCTATTTCATTGCGGTTATGTCCTGTACTCATGTCAGTTCCATCTCCTTAAATGATGATCCCCTCTGCCGAGAGGACGCAGCAATTGCCTTCGTTATGTGTGAAAAGGCTGTCCTGCAGTAAGCAGGAACAGCCTAATATCCTAGTATTCATCAACATGTATATGAAACGTACGCGGAAACGCCGAACGACCGCTTAATGATAAGCATTGATGTATATGTTAATGATAGCACGAACCTTGAATTAGCGCCATCGATCAGCCTATTACCTGAATGTTAACTCCGAGATGTCATGAAGGGCACTTCTGAGATCATAGACGTCTGATATAATAAATACGATTAGCTACCAAAGATAGGAGCGAGAAGATTGAAACAACGAATTGTGCTAGTAGAGGACGACCGCGAAATCGGAAGTTGGCTTCATAACTTCTTAATCGATAAGCAATACACGGTTGAGTGGCTGACTTCGGGAGAGAGGCTTATCGAAGAGGCTGCTGAAGCTGATCTGATCATTTTAGATGTGATGCTGCCTGGGCTGGATGGATTCTCGCTCGCGCGGCGGCTAAAGAAGGAACATTCAGAGCTCCCTGTGTTAATGTTGTCTGCTCGAACAGCTATTGATGATAAGCTTCAAGGCTTACAGTTTGCTGATGATTACGTGACGAAGCCGTTTCATCCTGATGAGCTGGCCGCACGCATCGAAGTACAGCTTCGACGCTATATGCGAAATGATCCTGAACATATTGAACTTAAGCATTTATCTATATATCCGCAGCAAAATCGAATCATTGATCACCAAACGAGCGAAGAAATATCCCTTACCGGCAAGCAGTTTCATATCTTTATGTACTTATTTCGCAATGCCAATCAGATTCTGACGAAGGAACAGATCTACGAGAGCGTATGGGGAGATCCTTATATCGAGGGAGACAAGACCTTAATGGTACATATTAGACATTTGCGTGAAAAGTTGGAGCGAGATCCAAGTCAGCCCGAGTTGATTGAGACCATTCGCGGCATCGGATATCGGGTGAAGCGATGAGGCAGGAGCTGCGTATCCGTTGGCGTCAGTCACTGCTTATTCGTTATGTTCTCATTGTGTTCATCGCACTCGTACTATGGATTATCATTTACCCTATGATATCAGTGCTTATGATGATCCCTTACAGTCTTGGTGTTGAAGCGGAAAGAGAGCATAATCCCTACACAGTTGGGGCTGATATCGAAGCTCGTTGGCATGCGGAAGCGAAGAAACTGGATGGCGCCAAGCCCGAGCAAATAGACGCCGCGCTGCGTTCGCTGCATCGCGAATATGATCAAGCCAGTCTATTCTGGGTGGACCATACTGGAAGGACTCAGCTCATGTTGCCCGAACAGCCTTCTCTTCACAAGACATGGGACGTTTCAGACACAATTGCCTTTATGAAGAGCAGTTATGGCGGCGATCCGTTCACGGTCGTTGCCTTTATCGGTCAGGATCAGGAGCAGGGCTTCATGGTCATTCAAGTGCCGCGCGAGCTGATGAAAGTAGTAGACGGGGTGCCTAAGTTCGATTACAGAGCCGCGGTCACCCTGCAAATCACGATATGTGTCGGATTTGTGCTGCTGTCGCTCTTGTTCTTCCTAAAAATTCGCAAACGGCTGGTTCAACTTGAGCGGGCGATGACAGCAACCTCCGCGGACGGTTTGCCGCAGCCTACGATAGTACAGCGCGAGGATGAGATCGGCCGAGTGGAGCATGCATTCAATCAGATGGTCCAGCAGTTGAAAGCGGGTCGTGTGCGAGAACAGGAAGAAGAGATGCTGCGCAAAAATCTGATCGCTAATCTGTCGCACGATATTCGGACTCCGCTGACAACGATCAGAGCACATACTCATTCCTTGCATCATGAGAATCTTTCCGTCCAAGGAGCGGTATCACTTAAACTTATAGATCACAAGATCGAGGATCTAGGTCAGCTTGTCGACAATCTGTTGTCCTACACCCTTCTATCCGCCAAGCGGTACGAGCATTCGCCTCAGCAGGTTGATCTGACGCGGCTAGTCCGTCAAAGCGCGGCAACCTGGTACCCTGTATGGGAAAAAGAAGGGATCTCGCCTGATATTAGTTTGCCGGGGCATGCCGTTAATTGGACGCTTGACCCGCAATGGATGAAGCGCGTGCTGGACAACCTCATTCACAACGTGGTCCGACATGCAGGCAGCGGTCAATATATCGGCATATCATTGCGAGCTAAAGAACACGCCTTCCTGCTTGAGATTATGGATCGCGGACCTGGTCTCGAAGGATCGTCAGCGACTCATGGCACAGGCATCGGCTTGACGATCGTTCGCATGATGCTGGAGGAAATGCACATGACGCTGACCATCAATAGTGATGATAAGGGAACCTTGATCCAGATACGGTCAAATTTAAACCAAAATTAAACTTGATACCCCCTCACCTTAACCTTGCTTCAGTATCGTAAAGGCAGAGGTGATAGATAGTGAGTCAAACTATTGTACAAACAGAAGGCTTAACAAAGGCATATGGCAACAGATTAGCAGTTGATTCCTTAAAGCTTGAAGTAAAGCAAGGAGATATCTATGGCTTTCTCGGTCCAAATGGAGCCGGCAAGACGACTACGATACGGATGCTGCTGGGCTTAATTCGACCAACACAGGGGCGTATTCACATATTCGGGAAGGATCTGCGGCGTGAACGGCTTTCCATACTTGGTAAAGTAGGCGCACTCGTAGAGTATCCTTCATATTATGGTCATCTGAATGCGATTGAGAATCTAGAAGCCATACGACGTATTCTGAACGTGCCGCGAAGCCGTATCGATGAGGTTCTATCTATCGTTAGGCTGACCGCAGACGCTAAACGTCAAGTCAAAGGCTATTCTCTAGGGATGAAGCAGCGTCTTGGAATCGCTGCAACGCTGCTGGGCTCTCCCGAGCTGTTGATTCTCGATGAACCGACTAACGGTCTGGATCCGGCAGGTATTCTTGAAATACGTGAGTTGATCAAGAGCTTGCCGAAGGAGTATGGGATGACGGTGCTGCTGTCCAGCCATCTCTTGAGCGAAGTGGAACAGATGGCTTCACACGTCGGCATCATTAATCAAGGCAAGCTTGTATTCCAAGATTCACTTGCTACCTTGAAGAATCAGGCTTCGCATCAGATTCAATTCCATCTGTCTGAGCCGCTGCAGGCGATCCGTACGCTGGAGAAGATGGGGCATAAGGGTGAGCTGGGCAACGACTCCGTGTTCGTCGACGCTCTCTCGAACGAGCAAGTAGCTGCCATCGTTCATATGCTCTCCCAGGACGGACAGAGTATCTATCGGATTACCGATAAGCATCAATCGCTTGAAGATATCTTCCTGCAGTTTACCGGCGGGGTGAGCGTATGATGCTGCTGCGAATGCTATCCTCGGACAGGCTGAAGCTGCGAAGAACGTGGATCTTTGCCCTCGTTTTTCTTGGACCATGCGGCGTAATCGGCCTGCAAGCAGTCAACTGGGGCCGTCGTTATGATTATTTAATAAATAAGTACAAAGATGACCTATGGGGAACGCTGCTGCTGGATGTCAGCTATTTGGCTCTGCCTGCTCTGCTGCTCGGCATTACATTAGTCGCGAGCATTCTATGCAGCATCGAGCATCGGGAGCAGTCCTGGAAGCAGCTGCTGTCACTGCCTGTACGGCGAACAACCGTATTTCTATCAAAGTTCATCTGGATTCAGATCCTGCTGTTTCTAGCATGTACACTGCTAACTGCTGGGACTCTGCTTCTCGGCACCTTGCTCGGATTTCGAGCGGGAGAGATTCCGTGGGCAGATCTATTCGTACTTTGTTACCTGCCGTGGCTAGCCGCGATGCCGATCATCGCTGTTCAGCTCTGGGTATCCTTGGTGATGAAGAATCAAGCGACAGCGCTCACACTGGGAATACTGCTCACCGTTATGAGCCTATATGCTATGCAATTGCCGAATTGGGTGCCTCTTAAGTGGCCGATGCTGCCTGCGGAAATGGGCGGAGCCGGAGTATCGGTAGCCGCAGGGATGATTACCGGACTTGTCATCGCGTGTATGAGCCTCGTCCATTTTGTACGAAAGGATGTGGCTTAAGATGACTAGATTGATCCGTGTCATGCGTTCCGAGCTTATCAAGCTTAAGAGAAATCGACTAATGTCACTGCTTCTTGTCAGCCCGCTGCTTGCTTTAGTCATTGGATACATGTTCCCGGTGGAAACTAATAATCCACATGCTTGGGGCATGATGCTCTCGATGATGGCGGCTGCCCACTCTATCCTGTTCCTGCCGCTGTTATCGGGTATTATCGCATCGTCACTATGCCGTTATGAGCATGCGAACGGAGGCTGGAAACAGACGCTGGCTTTACCCGTCTCTCGAACGCATGTTTATGTGGTGAAGCTGCTCCTTGTTGCAGGATTGCTGCTTGTGATACAGCTGCTATTTCTTGCGGCGGTGCTCGGTGTTGGCTGGTATAAAGGGTTTCCTGGAACGCCATGGGATCTGCTTCTGAGAAGTGTATTGGGAGGGTATGTGACAACATTATCGCTCGCTATGCTCCAGTTGTTCGTCTCAACCGTGTGGGCGAACTTCGCAGCGCCGATGACGATCAATGTTATCTTGACGCTGCCCAACCTGCTTGTCATTCAATCCAAGTATGCTCCGTACTATCCATGGAGCCAGCCTGCTCTAGCCATGCTGCCGCGAGATATCAACGAATTCGGCTTGAATATCCCGCTGGACATGCTGCTTATGGTTTCAGGCACCAGCTTTATCGTATTTTTCGTGCTTGGCCTAGTGTACTTCAACAAGAAGGATATACGCTGAGATAGAAAGGGTCCGTACCGTCTAAGATATGTTGACGGTACGGACCCTGTTTTAATTTGGTGCGGAGCGCGGGAGGCTGAGACGTCGGTTTTCGACGTCTTAGCCTCTGAAAGGCGCGATTTTGAGCCTGAGACGTAGATTTTCGACGTCTCAGGCTTCGTTCGCGCCGCCGCGAGGGCGCTCGAGAGGCTAAGACGTCGGTTTTCGACGTCTTAGCCGCTGAAAGGCGCGATTTTGGGCCTGAGACGTAGATTTTTACGTCTCGGGCTTGGTTCGCGCCGCTACGAGGGCGCTCGGGTGGCTGAGACGTCGGTTTTCGACGTCTTAGCCTCTGAAAGGCGCGATTTTGGGCCTGAGACGTAGATTTTCGACGTCTCGGGCTTCGTTCGCGCCGCTACGAGGGCGCTCGGGTGGCTGAGACGTCGGTTTTCGACGTCTTAGCCTCTGATAGGCGCGATTTTGGGCCTGAGACGTAGATTTTCGACGTCTCGGGCTTGGTTCGCGCCGCTACGAGGGCGCTCGGGTGGCTGAGACGTCGGTTTTCGACGTCTTAGCCTCTGATAGGCGCGATTTTGGGCCTGAGACGTAGATTTTTTCGTCTCGGGCTTGGTTCGCGCCGCCACGAGGGCGCTCGAGAGGCTGAGACGTAGATTTTCGACGTCTCAGACTTCGTTCGCGCCGCTACGAGGGCGCTCGGGTGGCTGAGACGTCGGTTTTCGACGTCTTAGCCTCTGATAGGCGCGATTTTGGGCCTGAGACGTAGATTTTTTACGTCTCGGGCTTGTTCAACGCCGCCGCGTATGCGCTCCGGCAGCTGTGCGTTAGATCATGCGGTTGTATTTTCGCTCCTGGCCGATCGTGGTTGCTGGGCCGTGACCTGGATAGACGTTCACTTCGTCTCCCAATGGCAGCAGCTTCTTATGAATCGAGTCCATCAGCTCTGGATGACTGCCGCCGCGGAGATCGGTACGACCTACCGAGTTCTTGAACAGCACATCGCCAGAGAACAGATGATCATCGATTAAGTAGCTTACGCTTCCCGGCGAATGACCAGGCGTATGCAGCACATCAAAGGTCAAGCCGATTAACTCCAGCTTATCCCCTTGTCTAATAAAATGCTCCGCAGGCTGAGTCGAGATCGGACGCGTCACCTGCGGCCACATCAATGATCCATTCAGCTCTGGCTTTACAAGCCATTGCTCCTCATTGCGGTGCATATAGACCGGGCACTTATAGCGATCCCGCACTTCCTGCAGTCCGCCGATATGGTCAAAGTGAGCGTGCGTCAACAGCACAGCCTGGACCTTCAAATCTCCTAATCCAAACAGCAGTTCCTCTGGCTCTGAGCCCGGATCAATGACGATTGCTTCTTTCGTTTCTTCATTTTCAAGCACATATGCGTTTGTTTCCAGAGCTCCCAGCGGGTAACTTGATATACGATACATAGGTGACTGACACCGCCTTTATCCCATAATAATTAGTCATTAAATTGACGACAGAATGTCTCGCAATTCACGTGTGATGCGCGCCTGATAACCCGTGCCTTCACCGTAAGACTCCATTATTTTCACATAAGCAGCCTTTAAGTTCGACTGGTAATCCTCAGCTTCGCGATCGGTGTTCTCCTGCTTGAACTTGATCATGTGAGCCTGCACATCACTTGGACGAGGACCCCATTGACCTAACACATGTCCACCTGTGTCCGTAATGAGCACAACTGGAACGGATCTCCCACCCATCGTCAGAAATTGATCCATTACCTCAAGAAACTGTTCCATAATGAGCACTTCTGTCGGTATGCCCGCCGTCTTCATCGCCTGAAACACCACTGGCACATTGCGAACGACATCCCCGCACCAGTCAGCCGCCAAGATCATGCAGCGCAGATCGTCACGATACTGCAAGGATTCAAAGAACTCCCGTTCTTCCTCGCTTGACCATTGAAAACGGTCGTACCAGTCTTGGAAAGCATCTTTGTTTTTCGTCATCCCATCCGTAAATGCTTGCGGGCTAATTCCCTGCCCCATGACATTCGCTAATGATTTACTCATTATACACGCCTCACTTTCAATTCATAAATAGTCATATGAATGACACCGACCCAAATGGGTGCCGCCTGCACAATAAGTAGAAGATGCTTCAGTAAACTTATTCTACCATATGGAAGATCATGTCTCTACTAATGGAATGAGCGTACAAGCAGCTGCATATAGATGGACTAGCTGATGGATTAGATGAAAGAGGTATTGTACGTACATTTAAAATGGTGAAGGAGGGTTATGCATGTCCCGTTTCTGGGTAGTGTCACGCAAGCAATGGCGATTGGGCTTAGCCGTACTCTTAGGTATCCTCATTCTCGCCGCCTTCTGGCGGTTCGAGTCGATGAAGGTGGATGAGGAAGAAGCGCTCGCGCTTCCTGCCAAAACGAATGTGCTTCATATGGTAACTGGCGAATTCAAGTCAAAGCTTGATGACGGTCAGGAAATAGAGGCATACGTATTCAGTCCTAGTACGGTGTACGCCAATGACGGTGAGATGGTTGAGCTGCGGATTCGCGGGGTCAACGGCAAGCAGCATGATTTTTTCATAGAAGGCATGGATGTAAAGGGCTCGGTCTATAAGAATAAAGAAACGGTGGTTACGTTCAAGGCAAAAAAGGGCAAATATAAAATCGTCTGCTACACCCATGCAGATGCCGCTCATCATGGACCGATGATCGGACACATTGTAGTCGATTAAGAGTGACAGGCAGCGAACTTCCGCATATGTTATAGCGATCATTCATCTAGAGAGGAGCCTGCCTGTTGAAGCCAAATGAACGTCATGCCTCCCCGCTTCCTTCCGTGCGCAAGATTCGCCGCTCATGTCAGAACGAGCTGTACCGCACAGTTAAGCGAATGAAGGTCTACATCTCTGAGGATCTGCTGAAGCAAGGAGAGCAATTGTATACGAAAAAAGTGATTGGGAATCTCATGTGGATTCATGAGAACAGCAACAACCGCAAGCTGCTGGCCGACTGGTTCGACGAAGCGGTAAGCGAAGATCTTGCGGAGCTGTGGCAGGTCGATCGCGTGCAGCTGAGCGGACATTTTCGCCATACCTTCGGAGGCTAAGCTGCAGTGCGCCGGAACGGAAAAACATCATACGGATGGCGCAGGGGCGGCGAGTGAATACTACTCGCCGCCCAAGCTTATGATGTAGGCGGAAGCCGCAGCGCGCTCGGCTTCCGACGTCAGCGCGAACTGTTTATCGTTCGCGACATGCGGCATAGCCGCGATCTGGCGCACGTCAGCCGCGTAGCGCTGGAAGTGCGCCTGCGCCGCCTGAGCAAGCTCGCTTGCCAGGGCGGCGTCCCCCCGGCTGGCCGCCATGTCGGCCATGCCGGCCAGCCTGACGACCGCTTCGGTGCGCAGCTCCTTGTCGAAGCGGTCGTCCTTCACCGCCGCCTCCCAATAGGCGGCGGCTTCGCGGAGCTGCCGTGCGCGCTCCGCGGCAAGCGCGAGCTCGCGGTGCAGCGCCTTGCCCGCGCGCTCGTAGCGCTCGCCCGCCTGCAGGAGCGCAAGCGCCTCCTGCGGCGGCAGCTGCTTCGACACGGCGATGCGCAGCGCCGTGTCCGCAGGCGCAAGGCTGAGCGCTGCCTGCTGCGCGGCGGCATTCGCTTCGCTTGCGCCAGCGGCGTATAAAGCGTTGGCTCCGACCATGCGGAGCCCCATCGCCGCTGGCACCAACAACGCGGCGGCCACTACAGCCGCCGCCAACCTTCCACCGCGGCGGGGCAGCCCGCGCCGCTCCTCTACTCCCTGCTCCCCCATAATAGGGAACCATCCGTATGCCAACCAAGACATCGCCAATAGCGCAATCGCGCCATAGGACAAGTCGAAGTCGATCAGGCTGTGCCCAATAACAACTCCTGCTGCCAATCCCGCTCCGGGATCACGCTTCCATGCACGTAAGAGAGCGACCGCTGCAAGCGAAACCGTCAACAGTGTCCCGATTAATCCAATATCGAGCAGCAAGTCGGCCAGACTGCTGTGCACTTCCTTGCCGACATACGGCTCAGACTGGATGCTGGCGAACTGCTGTCTCCATGCATCCCCTCCGCTCCCCATCCAAGGGCTTTCCTTCCACAACGTGAATGCGTCTTTGTAAAATAATCCCCGTGCCGACATCGTATCAAAATGCCCGCTCAAGCGACTCCCGGACTCTTCGGGCTGAAGAAGCCACGTAGCACCCAACACCAACACGCCGCATAAAACGATCACAATCGTACTTCTCTTCGATAAGACGAGAGCATCCTGATTGGTGCTCCGCAATCCCAGAACACATGGCAGCCATACACTGCCAGTGCAGGCAATGAGGAAGGGCAGACTAATCCACCATCCCTCTGTAAGCCAAGCTTGTGCGCTTCCGACTGAAGCCAGCACGCCCCACACGACAAACCAGAATCCCCATCCCTTGGCGGAGAAACTACTATATCGGCTCGTTAGAAGCCAGATTGCGACAGCCACGAGCACCACTAACCCAGCTCCGCGCGATTCCGTTAATATAAGTACCATTGTATGAAGCAGAATAGAGGTCCCTGATATCGCCCAGCTATATATGGTCTTTGCAACAGCCACACGGTGCAAGTGATACAGCACATATGCACCTGCAACCGCGCCTAATGCATTAGGATACTGAAACCAGCCGCCTAATCGAAAACCCAAGGCGGTTATTTCAGCATTCGAGCTTAGCATTACACCACCGTCATATGTAAACCAACCGTACAGCATGATGAGCGATCCAAACGATATGAACCAACCTGTCGCAGTCATCACCGCATCCCACCATTGCTTTCCGGTACGCGGTATATCGCACACCATGCCAATTAGCAGATATCCCCACGCGCCATAAGCCGTCCAGCGCAAGCATTGCATCCATGTGCCATGCGTCGAAGCCGGGTCCAACAACAACGCTGCCGCATAACCCATTGCCGCCATCCATGGGAATAGTATGGACAGCCTGTTTTCTACTATCATACCTCTTCGGCCCGTAACGGCATGCTGCAGCAGCTTTACGATCGATGTGGTAATGATCAGTATTTCAGCAGATAAAAAGCCTTTATCATAGAAGCTCCCTTGTCTCCATAAGCTTATACACAACACCACAGCCAACCCCGTTATCCCAGCAGCTGATGCATGGAGTCGCCGCTCAATAACAGGGTAATAGGTTAATTCATTCGAAACAGATCCCTTCAAGCTGTAACCGTCTCCTTTCCTTCTCTACATCATATCCTTTCTATTAACCGGAATAAACCCGCAACCTGCTCCTCACTTTAACAACGAAAAACAGCCACGCATAAGGCATCCCCCCGCTGGCTGTTCTGATTCTTCTTGTATATCAAGCAACATTAGTGATGTGCTTTCTTCTTTGCCTCGACATAGGCTTCGATCTGTTCACGCAAGATGAAAGCTTGCAGTCCCCGCGATCCTTCATCATCCAAGCTACCCATAGCGGCACCACAGAAGCTCTTGCCATCTCGCAGCGCGGATCGAATGATCCTCAGCTCACAAGTCAGCGTAAAGCCGATATGAAGCTCCGCCAACACCCTGCTTGATTGTTCCAGCGGCTGATCGGATAATAACGTGAACCCAACACCATTCAAGCTGATATCGTGCAGATGCATCGGCATCGGTGAACTAAGCTGAATAATCGAGCCGTCCTGCCCATATAGTGCCGTAATAAAGCCGTGCTTGCGAACTTCAATCCGCGGATGCTCGCGTCGTTCCGAAAATCGAGATTGTTGGTTAGGTGGATAAATAAACAGTAGAGAGCCTTGATGACGCGCGATAATGACGGTTGTGAACGTATGAATACCTACTGGCGAATATACAGTTACCTTCACTCGCTCTCCGAGCTGGAACTGATCGTATTCAGGCAGCTGTACATCCATAAGTTCCCCTTCGATGAAGGAGATAACACCTGTTGCAATACATTCTTCTCCTTCTAACACCGTACGGCTGTGCAGCAGTACTCGCAACTGATGTTGTGGAGATTCGTTAGTATAAGTCTCTTGCAACCTGAACGGCCCCTTTCCTAATATGCTGATGCATCTCGCGATCGTTCCCGTTCGGGTACCTCGGATGCATCAGTAACTACATGAAGCAATGCCTGTCCATCATATTATCAAGCTGACAGAGCCAATATCAAGTCATATGACGTGAAGTACTGTACTGATGATCATTCTTCGTTCTTACTGGCATGATACAGTTGCGTCCATTTTCCTTAGCTTGGTACATCAAACGATCCGCTTCATCAAACAGCCCCAATATCCACGGCAGCAGGGGTTCATTAGGATCCGGTTCTTCGATATCATCAGAAGCCAGTATTCCGACGCTGATCGTGACCAAGATTGGATAACCAAAGGCTGATTGCGTAACGGATTGACTCAGTAACGCTGTTAACTGACTTGCAAACTCATGCGCTTCCTCTCCATTCACACCTGGCATGAATACCGCAAACTCCTCACCGCCATAGCGAGCGAGCAGATCGGAATCATGCAACAATGAACGAACACATTCTGACGTCCAACGGAGGGCTTCATCACCGGCAAGATGTCCATAAGTATCATTAATTGCTTTAAAATGATCAATATCAAACATGACCAAACTAAAGGAATGATCTTTGCTCGGATAATGTTCAAAGTATCGTTCCATCTGCTCCATCAGAAATCTGCGGTTGTAGCAGCCAGTGAGCGGATCCGTTACGGCAAGATGCTCCAGCTTGCGGTTAGCGATATAGAGCTCTTCTTGTGCGCGCATCAATTCCTGATTGCGTTCAAGGAGCGCTATGTTCTTATTGTTCATCTCATCGACTAAATATCGCAGCCGTGAAATATCATGGAACGTCAACAATCGACCTACCCATGATTTTTTATCGTCATAAATGGGGGAAATATGAAGAGATACATATTTATTTCGTCCGTCAATTTCATGGTTAACAACGATCTCGACGGCAATTGGCCGATGCCGCTCATGGTTATACGTAGTCTCGATACGCTCTGCTTCCATTCTATCGTGGATAAGGGCGAAGAGGGATTTCATATCTATTCTGAAGCCCTTCTCAACGTGGAAGAACGTCTGAATGCCGCGGTTCACATCCAATACAACATCCCGCTCGTCCACTACAATAATTCCGGAGTCCATCGTATCTATGACTTCGCGTCGAGCAATCGAAGAGATTTCGAATACGCGGTAGCGTTGAATGACGACTACAAATATGATGTCGGACAACAATATACCAAGCGAAGTCATTCCAAACAACCCTCGGTCAGGGTGAAAACGAATAACATTTACGATCAAGTCAGTTAATGCTCCGGCAATGAAGATCAGCATTCCCAGCGACAACAGGATTAGCTGTTTCAATTGAGCGGTAGACGTCTGATTGTTCTTGTAAATCGCACGCAGCATGATAACAGAAGTCGATATGAAATAGCTCCCGATCAAGAGGACATAAGGGATGAACATGGGTCCGAATGGGGCCATCACGGTATCCTGATTCCGATCACTGAACCATAGCTGCGGCAAACAGACCATCGAAAGCGTGACGCCTGCTACAGGAGCAATTGCCAACCATACCGTAGATGCTTTCATATGAAAGGATTGCTGAGTAAACAAGCGCGTGAACAGGAGCCAGCCAGGTCCTAGAGACAAGAGCGAGCATAGCCCCGTGCCCATGGCTGCCTGACGAACGAATGGATCATTCGAGATATGATAAATAAACTGGCTTAATGGCCAAAGCATCATCATAAAATGAAAGGCAAGATATGATTTGTGCAAATTCGATATTTGATTCACAACTAATACGTAAATTAATATACCGAACATTATGGCAAATAGGAAAAAATCGACCCAAGGAAGTCCAAATAGCATAAAACACTTCACACCCTCTATCGAAAGACATGTCGGTAGGCATGCAGCGAAGACTGTAAATTAGGCTGAAAGTCGCATCATCCAATCATTTTATCTCATTTTCCATCATATTACAACGAGTGCGCACCTTTGGGATTAGGTATAAATCCCTATAATATTGTATGCAACCCTCATTCGTGTCAAAATAGGATTAGGAGTTAGTATTCCTTCTTATTGGCTTAGAAATGAGGTGCCAACGTGATAAATTTCGTGGTTTATCCCATGACTGAAGAAGATGGCCGGGCAATATGCGGTTGGATGTATACGCCGCCATATAATCTATATCAGTTTTTGCCGTGGGCGGAGATGAAGGCGCTTGAGATCGAATTCGGCGACCCGGCGCTTCGTCGGCAGCAATATGTTGTTGTTCGAGATGAGAAGGGAGAGCTAAGCGGATTTGCACAGTATTTTCCGATGGAGGGTGTAACACGCCTTGGACTTGGCATGCGTCCGGATCTAACCGGGAAGGGATTTGGCGTATGGTTTGTAAATGCAATCGTGAAGGAAGCCCTGCGCAGAAATCCGAACAATGAGATCGATCTGGAGGTACTCACTTGGAATAAACGTGCTATTGCCGTATATGAACGCTGCGGGTTCCGCATCACGGATACTTACGAGCGACGTACCGCTGCTGGGATGGGTACTTTTCATTGCATGGTGTATGAAGGTGAAGGTTCCTTTCTGACGTAAATAGGCGCTGAACTGCTTTCCCAGCAGTCCAGCGCCTTTTGTATATCCCATGCATTTACACAGATCTCGATAAGCCTCGCTCTTGCAGCATATCCTGAAGCGCCTTTTCGAGGTAAGGATCAATGTGCAAGAAATTGCGGAATGCCTCATACTTAGCCCATGCTGCTGCTGCATCTCCTTCATCAGAGCGAACGGCACGTATTAAAATGTTTTTCGGCGTATGCTCCATATCGATGAATTCCAGCAGTTGCGTCTTGTATCCGACACAATCTAGAAGATTAGAACGAACAGCATCCGTCGCGAGCGCTGAGAAACGCTCTTTTAAGATGCCATGGCTAAGCAGCGGCTCCAGCACGGGCTGCTCCACCTGACGGAAGAGCTCATGCTGACAGCATGGCACAGACAAGATGACGCCCGCGCCCCAACGAACCGCCTTGTCCAGAGCGGCATCTGTCGCGGTATCGCAGGCATGAAGCGTGACTACCATATCCACTGCCGTGACATCCTGGTACTCAGCGATATCTCCTACGGAAAAGGATAATCCGTCGTATTGCAGCTTGCGAGCCAGCGCTTCACAATGCTCGATGACATCCTTCTTCAGATCCAATCCATTAATGCGCACCTCTCGCTCGCATAGGACGTGCAAATAATGATACAGCGCAAAGGTAAGATAGGATTTGCCGCAGCCGAAATCAATGACTCGAATCGGACGGTCGCTTGGGAGATACGGGAGTGTATCCGCCACCATTTCCAGAAAACGATTGATCTGCTTAAACTTATCGTACTTCGACGCCAGCACCTTGCCTGAATCGTTCATAATGCCGAGCTCCACCAGAAATGCGGCGGGAACACCTTCCTCCAGCAAATAGCGCTTCTTCCGATTATGGGATAGATCGGCTGGTGCAAACTGCTTCGCCTGCTTCTTGATATTCACTTTGTGCTTCTTGCTGATCAGGATATGATATTCAGCATCTGCCGCACGGATAAGCGCTTGTCGAAAATTCAATTCGAGCAGTTCAAACAGCTTATCCGCTGCTTCGGACTGTTCCGCATTGACGTGAGTCACCTTATTCGAGAAATGGTACTCGAATTGAATCATAATCTCGCCGCGCAGCTGAATGGGCTTCACGCTTACCTTGGTGCACCCTTCAGCTGGCGCAGTACGGACTTGGCTTAGTATAGCGGAGTGCAGCATTCCTTCTCCGATAATTGAATCTAGCAATGATTTGAGTTGTTCCATCTTAAAGCTTCAACCTTTCACTCTCGTTCATGATGGATCCGATGTCGACGCTTGCGGAAGCTCGCCTATATCGGCTATCGCCTCTTCTACCTCTTCTCGAGATAGTCCACCCTGTTCTAGCTCGTCATCCGTCAGCTTAAGCAGCTTCTGGTACCACGCGAGGACAGCGGACCGGCTTATCGGATCCTGTTCGTTGTTAATTCCATCATAACATGCATTCTCTGCTTCCGCATATCGACCATCCCTGTCATGCCAACGCCACACCCGCTCCAACAATGAAGAAGGGAGGGAATACGGACGCAGCAGCTTTGCCGCATGCTCTGCCTTCTCCATAACCTTAAGCATACGACGGTCGCTGTCATGAAGCATCGCTTCCAGCAGCAGCTCATAGCCTTTCATCACACGTCGAATATAGGAGACCTCGCTTGCTTCTCGCCCTAGCTCTTTCAGCTCAACATCTCGCAACAGATCCGCTCTTTCCAGCAGAATATAGGCAAAGGCTTGGAGCTCGTCCGCTTGTATACGTCCATGCCGATCAAACAAGCGAATCAGATCGTCCACGCTCAATGAATCCGCAAGCGGTCCAGTTAAGCGAAAGCGCCGATCAAGCAGCTCATCCCATTCTTGAAGCAGATCCTTCTTCTCCTTCTGCTGTAAGCCCAGCGCACGGCCGATTAAGGTCGTCATCTCCTGAATCAGGCGAACCAAATAGTCACGCTGATACATGTCATTCCTCCCCGATATATTCAGATTTCACACTATTACTTGGGATCGGTGGACTCGATGCTGACTGCGACGCTTATCTATAACTTTACTATTCTTGGATGCTTCTACATAATCTACCTAAAAATGAGACAGTTCAATGTAAATATAATTGCAGTATAACCAATAAGAACAACCCCCACAATAGGAGCAGTCAGGGGTTTAAGAGAATTGACCCAAGATTGAGGGCACAGGGTTTCCCCTGCACCCTGCTTGTTCTGTTTGCCTATCACCAAGAGATAGTGCTAGCGCTTGTTATTCCGAACGAGCATCATCCTTATCTCCTGTGCTCTCATCGTCCTCTTTATCCCTAACAGTGCCTAGGGGATTAATAAAGACACCCATAGCAGCACCCGCACCGCCTATGGTCCCCATAGTATCTCCAGTGTTAACGCCAACCATAAAGGGCGTTTTGCGATCAAGGCTGTCGTTTTGATTCGGATCAGTTTCTTTAGCCATCCATCTCACTCCCTCGTTCTTGTGATAGGGAACGCTGTTTCGTGCTTGCGCATTCCACAATCTATCTTTCCCTAACGGATGCGAAAGGATGCTTAAAGATACGCTCCATTGCTATGGGGATGTCCCAAAAGTGGATTTTAGCCGGGAGCGGACACACGAGCCGCTATATGCTGCAAACACCAATAATTCGCCATACTAGCGGACCGTAGAGCCGTTATTTGACCTGAATAAGCCGTTTAGTACTAGTTTTGAAGCAAATAGCGTCATCTGTGTCCACAAGCCCTCAAAAAATACCCCGAAATCATGAAATAGCGGCCCCTGTGTCCGTTCAAGCGCGGGTCATATGGCATTGCTAGCACCGTATGTGCTATCGGATAAAAAAACCGCTGTTCCAGACTCATCGACTAGGTAAGCGGTCTCTTTTTGGTGTAGAAACAGAGAAGGGCTGTCCCAAAAGACATGAGAAAAATGACTTTTAGGACAACCCCTTAAATCAATTCCTTATTGTGCTGCAACATACTCGCTCATAAATCTTTCGATTGCAGCCGCCATTAGATCCGGCGTTTCCATCATCCCCATGTGCCCCGCACCCGGAATCACTTCCTGCATCACATTCTCTCCTGAGGCTGTAAATAACCGCTCCTGCGGAACGACAGCATCGCCTTCACCCGCTACGAGCAAGAGAGGCTGCTTCGTCTCGGACATAACCGCCGTGCGGTCTACGCGCTCGCGCATAGCTAATGCAGCGCCGATTGCTCCTTGCGGCGGCGTATTGTAGCCGATCTCTAGGGCTTGCTCGATCAGATGGCTATGCTGAGAAAGCAGTGCAGGATGAAACAGCTTCGGCACAAGTCCGTCCACAAAGGCTTCAATTCCCCCAGCCTGAATGCCCTCAACAGCCTTCAAGCGATTGGCTCTAGCCTCTTCCGAATCGGGATAGCCTGTAGAGTGAACGAGGCCAAAGCCCAGCAGGCGATCGCTGTAACGCTCTGCGAGCGACAAGGTTATGTATCCACCCAGTGAATGACCTAGCAGTACGAAGCGTTCTAGTGACAGCTTCTCAGCTAGATCAACGATATCATCAGCCATCTGCTCGATCGTATAAGCTCCAGACGGGGCATCCGAATGACCGTGACCGCGCAGATCAGGCATAAGGACGCGGAACCGCTTGCTGAGTATCGAAGCTGTCGACTTCCAATAATCAGAGCTGCCGCAGAAGCCATGCAGTAAAATGATCGGTACGCCCTCACCGATATCCTTTACTTCTAATGCGAAATGCTCGTTAATATTTATCTTCGTCATTGTGTTCCCTCGATTCTATATAGGTATAGGTTCTTTATCTATGTTATCGCTTGTCTATTTATGACTGCTAGTGTCCATAAAGCATCGGACAATAGCCTCAGCGACCTTATCAGCTTGGCGCATCACAGCGTAAAGTGAAGTGGTCTGCAGCGTCCAATACGGCTTGGGACTGTTCATGTTAACGACAGCTGCAATGCTGTAATGACCGACTGCAGGCAGCTCTGTGCCGACGGATTGAGCAGGAATTAGCGGCTGATCATGAATCAAATAATCGCCAACTGTAGAAGGATGCCCTAAACAAGCATCGACTGCGATGATAATCCGATCTTCCGGGATATCTGCGATACGACGCTCTAGATTGGATGCGTCACAAGGAGCTTCTAAGGTACCGATCACTTCCGTGATTCCTCTTCTGACCAAGGCTGAGCCTACTAGAGGTCCGAGCGCGTCACCTGTAGAGCGGTCTGTGCCTATACATACAAACACAAGCCTGTCCAATGGAAGATGTCCTACCAATTCATTTAAATATTCGGGCAGTTGATCGGCATTGCACTTCCGCGGCTTACCGTTACTATCTGAATCAGATCTCAACTTATCGTGCATAACCGATCCTCCTCTATGTCCTGCTATGATGCCTTATTGTACTGAAGTTGTGTATGCTTGCCAAGTCTACGGATTGTTCAACCTCCTTGCTCATGGTACAATACGTTCAGTCACGCTGAAGATTCGGAAGAAAGGATGGATTGTGATGGCACAAGAGAAGACACAAGCTCAAGTGGAGATTATGATCGAGGAAATAAAGAGCCGCTTAAAGATGGCTACTGCGCAAGCGATGCAAGCTTCTGCATTTTCAGTAGAGCAGTATGATGATATTAAGGACATCTATGACATCGTTATAGAAAAGACGAGCTTTAGCATCAGTGAGATGGAAGCGCTCGTTTCCGAACTAGGCAAATTACGCCGAGGCTGAGTCCGTAAAATGAACACCTTGTTAAGCAGAATGCCCTATCCACACCTGATGCATCAGGGATGGATAGGGCATTTTTAGATGTAAAGGTTAAGATGGCATTATGATGATTAAAGTGCAGCCAAGCTGGCCCGAAGTGTCTGAATGCGCGCTGTTTCAATTGGATTAAGCGCTTTGCCGTCTACTCTGACAGCAGAACCAAAATGAACGCGTTCCACACCCGTTTCACGCAGGAATGGCATAACATTATCCGCATGGAGTCCACTGCCTGCCAGAATATGAACGCCCTGCGGCTTGGCTGTTTCAACCATGCGGCGTATCGTACTCGCCGCTTGAACGGCATGGTCCGCTCCACCAGAAGTCAATATATCGGTGATGCCTTTATAAGAGATGATGGTTTCTAGAGCCTTCATAATATCGGCAGATTCGTCAATCGCGCGATGGAATGTCATGTCCATCGGCCCCGCTGCATCCAATACACGGCGCAACGCCTCTTCATCGATCTGCCCATCAGCAGTCAGCGCTCCGAATACGATCGCTTTAGCCCCTGCTGAACGCGCCAGCTCCACATCTCTTACGATCGTCAGCATATCATCTCGATCGTACACAAAGGAGCGCGCATGCGGGCGGATCATCACTCGAAAGGGAATTGTCGATTCTGCGGCAGCCTGCTCGATCAGCCCCAAGCTAGGAGTCAAGCCGCCCTCCGCGAACGCTGTTATGAGCTCGATCCGATCCGCGCCTCCTGCTTGCGCGGCTCTTACATCGCTGAGCGTTGTGGCAATAACTTCAATCATTACGGGTGCTGTCGCACTCATGTCTACATGATCCATCGTTCATCACCTTTTCTCATAGTTGGAAGACAGTCCGGGATTCACCTACAAGGAGACCCTGATCATTGAGTATCTGTGAAGGGAACGCCGTTTCAAGACGTTGAATCGTCTCCGTTCGTTTATATCCAAGCTGTTTCAATATCGATAGTATCACATAAGCGCATTCCTCATCAGCGCCATCCGCAATCTTAACGGCGAATCCTAACCGTTCTTCACGCAAAGCGAATCCGAATATCCCTTTGAACCCGCCTTTGGCGAGGATGTTTGGATCCTCCATCATAACCGAATCCAGTCGTCCGGTCCCTCCTACGAGCAGAGGATTGGAGGTCATTGCACCGCCAATACGTTCTACTGCGGCTCTTGTAGACGGATCTGCAATTAAATCTGGACAAGCAAGCTTCAGATATGCCTTAGCTATCGCAGGCATCGGCAATGCATATACTGGAAATCCGCAGCCATCTGTCCCGCTGCCCATATGCTCCGGCTTAACTTCTGACATCTCGATAATAGCAGATGTCATCTCTTGTTGGGCAGGATGCTCCGACTCCAAGTAAGACTCGAGATCGTAGCCTGCAAGCTTGCACCAGGACAGAATGCCAAAGTGCTTGCCTGAACAATTATGGAATCGTCTTGCTGGTTGTCCACCGCTTCTGATCCACTGTTCTTTGGAAGGCTCGTGCAGCGGATAAGAAGCCGCACATTGAAGTGCTGACTCGGACAATCCACTCTGGAGCATAATATGTTCTAATGTCTCCATATGCACGTGTTCTCCTCGATGGGAGGACATCATCAGCGCGAGATCCTGCTCGGATAAGTTGTATTGCTCTAGGACACCGTGCTTTACGGCAGGAATAATCTGCAGCGGCTTGCCTGCTGATCGCAGAAAGCGGGGAGCCTCCATATCGCCGATGGCGTGCTTCAGCGCTCCATTTTCGTCTACCGCGCAGAGTGCGCCATCATGCTCACACTCTATGATTCCATTTCTTAACTCCATAATTAAACGTTCATTCATATTAAAGACTCCTTGATTTCATGGCATATCTACTTTAGATTATAACGAAACCAATCTCTTTTTCCTAACGTAAACTTGTACAGCTAATTTTAACTTAAAGGGGCTTCCAATTCATGTCTGATAAAACACATCAACAATCACCCATCACGAAGGATGAGGTCGTTAATGTTACACTTCATATCGCTTGGGGTGTCGTTCTCGTTCCCGTACTTCTTCTATTGTTTGCCTATATATCCAAGGGAGTATTTGCAGATAAGTTCACCGCGCTGGACTATCAAGTCACAGAGTCGCTGAGACAAGTCGCTTCACCTCCGTTAACGACTATCGTCTCCTGGATCACTCATTTGGCTAACAGCTATATCATTATTCCCTTGGGCCTTATCTTGGCTGCTTGGTTAGCGTATGGAAAGCAGCTGAAAGCACATGCTGTGATGCTGATAGTCTCGCTAGGAGGCTCCTATCTCCTCAATGAAGGCCTAAAGTCCATATTTCATCGTACTCGTCCTGCATGGGAGCATTGGATACAAGCTACTGGCTACAGCTTTCCGAGCGGCCACGCGATGGTGTCCACGGCTTTCTACGGCATGGTCGCTTATCTTCTCTTCCGAATCATGAGAGCGCAAAATCGCCCAACTTGGTACATTCTTCCCTCAGCTGTTATTACGATCGCTGCAATTGGGATGAGCCGTGTTTATCTGGGTGTGCATTACTTTACAGATGTATTGGCTGGCTTTATAGCCGGCGGAGTATGGCTGCTTGCCTGTATGTATACGCTTAGCTGGCTGTGCAGTAGATCTAGTCAGAAGAATAAGGATCGGAAACGAATGGATTAAACAACAAGTTGATAAGCAATTCAATTAACGCCCCCGCTCAGCCGTAAAAAGCGAATCGTGGGTTGTTTTTTTGTCTATTTATAAGCTATGGTGTCGGTTATTTCAATCAATAGGTCGTTTCTATGATTGTTTAGTTCATCCATCATCTGTTAACATAAGCGATAGTGAAATGTTTGGCAACGTACTTTGCATTTACTTAGCTGCTGTAAAGGAGTGATCAATACCGCTGAACATCGGCACAATGATTTCCATAAGTAGTTGTCATACTGAATAAATAGTCATTCTGGAGTGAACTCGACATGGAAAGCTGGAAGAAGAACCTAGTGATACTATGGTTCGGCTGTTTTATCGTATCATCAAGCTTCTCAATGGTAATCCCGTTTCTACCGCTGTTTCTCATTGACTTAGGCGTTACTGAGCATCTTGAATTATGGTCGGGCCTCCTATTCAGCGCCGCTTTTCTAGCAGGGGCCATTTCTTCTCCATTCTGGGGAGCAGTTGGTGACAAGTACGGCCGCAAGCCAATGATCATTCGTGCTGGTCTCGTTCTATTTATCTTGTACTTCTTGATGGCATTCGTCACGAATCAATATCAATTGCTTGCGATTCGACTTCTTCAAGGTCTGCTCTCAGGCTTTATCCCAGGATCAATTGCTATCGTGGGCACGAATACTCCTGAGAAAAAAGTCGGGTATGCGCTGTCCATGATGTCCACTGCAACCGCGACCGGCAGCATCATGGGGCCATTGATCGGCGGTCTGCTATCCCATCTATTCAGCAATCGATTGGCGTTCGCCATTGCAGGCATACTCTGCTTCATCGCGACGATACTGGTCATCTTCTGGGTCAAAGAGGAGAAATTTGTACCGAGCAAGGACAAGGTTTCGGTTATGAATACGATCAGGGTTGCCAGCGGCAACAAAGCACTCATATTCGTCCTGATAATGACGCTGCTGACCCAATTCTCAGTTATGACGATTGAGCCTGTACTCCCGCTGTATATCGTAGAGATCGGCGGATCGAGCGAGAATGCATCGCTGGTTTCCGGCTTCGTCTTCTCCCTCGTGGGGATCGCGAGTATCCTGTTCGCAGCCCGTTGGGGCAAGCTAGCCGACAAGATCGGCTTCCAGAAGGTGTTGCTTATCGGATTGCTGGCAGGCGGACTAGGATCGCTCGCTCAGATTCTGTTCGAGAATATATACAGCTTCTCCATCATACGTTTTGTGTACGGCGCCTTCTTCTGCGCAGTATTCCCTGCGTTGAACGGGATGGTCGTTCGCTCGACAGCACCGGAATTCCGCGGTCGGGCGTTCAGCTTGAACCAGACGGCAAGCCAGATTGGCGGTATGCTGGGACCGCTCGCAGGCGGCATGCTCAGCGGCATGTTCAATGTACATGCCGTATTCTTGGTAACAGGCTTGCTGTTGCTCGGCACGATGTGCCTCGGGTACTGGATTCAACGCAAGCCGAGCTCACACTCGACGTCAGCTGGAGCATAGTCAACATAAAATAGCAGAACCGCTGGAGAAACAGTTCCAGCGGTTCTGCATGTATATGGGCTACAATCGGATATCTGCAATAATCGGAAAATGATCCGAAGGCATCTTGCCCGAGTTATGATCAGCAATAATTCCGTAGCTATCAACTTGAATAGAGTCGCTTACAAAGATGAAGTCAATCGGTGATTCAAACTCTAATCGCTTACTTTCAATGGCAGCTTGTATCATCGGATACGTATGTGCCGCAACCGCCAGGGAATCAAAATCCTGGAATGTAAACGTTGGTCCAAAATGCTTGTACTCCGCTGCCAGGCTTGCATCTCGGAGGGAAACATTAGGCTGTTCAGCAGTTTGCGACGCGGATTCTTGCTGGCACAAGATCTGGTACGTATTCGAATTCGACGTTACATTGAAGTCGCCAGTTAACACGACAGGATGCCCAGCCGCAAGAGTGTTCATACGATTCAGGATGAGATGCGCACTCTGTTCTACCGCCACAACGCCAACATGATCAAAGTGGGTGTTGAAGTGATAGAAGATCTGGTCGTTAAGCACATCATGGAAGCGCGCCCAAGTCACGACACGAGTGCAGGCAGCATCCCATCCCATAGATCCCGGGGTATCCGGCATCTCAGACAACCAGAACGTTCCCTCTTCGAGTGGCTTTAACCGCTTCTTGCGATAGAAGATGCAGGAAAACTCCCCTTCCTTATCTCCATCTTCACGCCCAACTCCGACCCAGCCGTATTCCGGAAGCGCCTGTTCCAGATCGGTAAGCTGCTGATAAAGTACCTCTTGCAATCCTACCATGTCAGGACGATGAAACTTGATCAAGCCTGCTACCATCTCTTTGCGATGAACCCAAACGTTCGGGCCTTCGAGATCATAAGCGTTCTTGATATTAAAGGACATGCAGCGTAATTCATGCTGGTACGAACTCACTTCTTGCTTCAACTGTGATCACTCCATTTCATATTACCTCTACATTGGATACAAAGCTTACCTATTTCATTCTTCTATCATAAACCCCTCAGGAAGAAGAAAACAGACCAAGAACAAATTCATTTTATGACATTCCAGTCGATAAATGTATCAAATTAAAAAGACCGTCCCCGCTAATGCGAGAACAGTCTCCTTTTTCCATCCATATTATTATGAGCGCGCTTCGTCCCACCATTTATAATAGATCGTGACATTCCCTGCTGGGCTCGTAATTTGCGGATCGATCACGAGCGTCTTGCCGCTGACAAGAAGTGTTGCTTCCTTCTTATTCTTCTCTACCTCATCGACCTTCTTCATAAAAGCATCGTCAGCCTTGAATCCGTATAAGTTCAGCACGTCAGCCAGCATCTTGCGCTGGGTACTGTCCGTTATATCTGATACCGACACCCCGCTGAAGGATTGAATCTGCTGTTCGAATTCGACTGCGACCGCATCTTCAGCTTGCCCCTGCTGCTTCGTCTTCGACATCACAATCTTGCTGCTGCCATCGTCGTAGATTCGATATCCTTCATATTTGGAAAATATCTTCTGTCTAATCACCAAATACATCTCATCCCGGTATAGATCCCAATCTGTCGGCAGTCTTGGCAATCTGGCTTCCGAAGTCGGCTCCAATGGACGGTCATATAGATTAGACATGCCATGATCCGTCAAGTTCTTAATCAACTGCAGCACTTCGGCGCGTGTAATCGTCTCATTTCCCATGTACCCTTTGATCGTATTTTCTCCAGGAATGCGACCTAACGCATACTTTTTCCCCAAGACGTATTGAATCGCCTGATCGCCTTCAAAGTTCACACCGTCCGCACTGGACACGATCTCCGCTACATGTTTGCGCGTTACATATTTATTTCTAAGCTGCAGATCAGCGTAACCATCGACCGGATAGTTCTTAAAGTAGAGGAAGTTATAATACTTATCTGACCAGCGATCTGTCAGGTAGGTATCCTCTAAGTCCTTGCCTGTAATCCCAACCACCAGCATGCGAATAAACTCGGCTTCCGTCACATTTTGATTTGGCTTAAATGTGCCATTTTCATAACCCTTAACAATTCCCTTGGATACGCCCCATTCAATAGTCGTCTTCGCCCAGTGATTGTCGATATCGCGAAACATCTGCTCGGCGGAAGCGCTTCCCACACCAACCGTCAGCGAAATCGCTAGAAGCAGCGGTACACATAGTGCTCGTAGCTTAAACATCAATTTACCCCCAGTATATTTTACCTATCAATCACATTCTATAGGCGTCCATTTCGGGCGGTCAAGCGTTTGCGGCGCTATAAGTCGAAAGATGGGATATTACGACTAGATGGCGTTCATTCCTTAAAGACCTAAGGACTAGAACCTGATGATCATACTCTCATCCATTTAGCGCATAGACAAATTCCTACCTTACAGAAATGAAACATTAGTGTCATGTTCATCGATTTCTCACCAAGCACTATCCTAGTATATTGATACTATTAAAAATGTGAAAAGGAGGAATCCTTGTGTCATTGATGGACTTGAATATAGAATGGTTTCGCGCGATCAATAACTTAGGGATTGAACATACATTTCTGAATCCTGTGTTTGTATTCTTTGCTGAATATTTGGTATATATCTTGGCAGCTGCTATGGTCATCTATTGGTTTACGAGAATATCTTCGAATCGGATGATGGTTATTCAGGCTGGATTGTCCTTTCTGTTAGCTGAAGCGCTTGGAAAGGCTGTTGGGCTGTTATATTCGAATCCGCAGCCATTTGCGGTGCTGCCTGATGTCAATAAACTAATCGATAAGGCGGTGGGCAATTCGTTTCCGAGCGACCATACGATCTTGTTTGTGTCGATTTGTGTTTCCTTCTGGCTGGTTCGTAGAAAAAAGAACGTTCTAAGCTACCTCTGGCTCTTAACAGCAGGCTGTGGCGCAATCTCGCGCATCGGCGTAGGTGTGCACTACCCTGCTGACGTGATTGTAGGTGCTCTGCTGGCGATTGCATCGGCGGTTCTCGTCTATTGGATCGTGCCTCGATTACGGTTCATCCAGTCATTGCTAGCCATGTACGAGAGAGGAGAACAGCGAATTCTCCCGGCAAAGGGAAGATTTAGAGCCTGAGTTATGAAGAACGCACACTAGAAAATAGCATCCTTCGGGGTGCTATTTTTGTTTTCTTGAAGCGGTATGCTTCGTGAATCTAATGTGGACCGCTGCCCCTTTCACAGCAAAAGCGACAGAATAGCCGAAATCGTGACGTTCGAAGAAGGATAATTCCTCACAGACATAGAAGGTATATCCACCCTTAGTTTCCTTTATATGTATTACATTTTAAATGATCAGGAGATGAAGCATGACACCGTACCTCTGGAGCTAGCCCAGGATGACTTCTACTCCACTGTGAAATTTCATTTTACGAAGTGATATGCGTATGTCGTGCATCCTTGCTATATGATCCACCTATCTCATAAGGAGGTACAATATGAATAATCGACAGGAATTCCGCTTTCAGGTGAATCTTAGCGGGATGATCAATATCCTATCCAACCATCTATACAGCAGTCCAAGGGTGTACCTTCGCGAGCTGCTTCAAAATGCAACGGATGCCATTCGAGCTCGAGAACAGGTTGATCAATCGTTCAGCAGCCGCATCACAGTTGAAGTTCTGGACGATCCGAACAGCCCTTCCTTAATGATTGAGGATAACGGCATCGGCTTGACTGAAGAGGATATTCATCAATTTCTCGCCATGATCGGCCACTCTTCTAAGACAGACCAAGACTTCATTGGGTCGGAAACATCATTTATCGGAAGATTCGGAATCGGTCTCTTGTCATGCTTCATGGTCAGCGACGAGATCGTCGTCCTGACTCAGTCCATTCATGGCGGTCCATCCCTGCAATGGTCTGGCAAACCAGATGGTACATACATGATAACCAAGCTCGAAACGACGTTATCCCCAGGCACGAGGGTATTTCTGCGCTGCAAGCCGGAGTCAGAGATCTATTTTGATACGGAAATGGTCAAGGATCTGCTCTATTATTATGGAGCGCTGCTGCCTTATCCGATCTCATTCTCGGTTGACGGCAAGAGAGAGCTGATTAATGGGGAGCAGCCGGAATGGATAGAATCCCCGGATCTAGCTCGTACTCGGCGCAGCGAAGTGCTGAATTACGGCCGCAAATTGTTAGGAGAGTCCTTCTACGATTATATTCCGATTCATACAGCGAATGGGCGAACAGCTGGAATTGCCTATATCATCCCTCACCACGTGAGCATGAATATGCGTCGTACCCATAAAGTGTATTTGAAGCAGATGCTCGTATCGGATCAAGCTGAGAACATATTGCCGGAGTGGGCATTCTTCGTAAAATGTATAATCTGGACGGATGAGCTTCAACCGACGGCTTCGCGCGAGCATTTCTATGAAGATGAGCGGCTTGAGCAGGTTCGTGAGGAGCTGGGTCAGTCTATTCGCGATGAATTGATGCGCATGGGACAGTATGAACAGAATCGCTTGCAGCAGATCATTCATCTCCACACCCTTTCGATGAAAGCTCTTGCTATAGAGGACTCACAGTTTCTGAACACCATCTACCGCTGGCTTACATTTGAGAGCACCTATGGCGATACGACACTCGGCGAGCTGCTGCGGGAAAACAAGAATTTGTACTATACCAGAACTGTTGATGAATATAAACAGATTTCGAATGTAGCTTCTGCTCAAGGTCAACTTATCGTGAACGCTGGGTATATCTATGATGCGGATCTGTTGGAGCGCTTATCTTATATTAGATATGAACTCAATCTTGAACAGATCGGTGCTGAAGATATCTCGCTGACGTTCACCGACCTAACACTAGAGGAGCGCAATAAGCATTATGATGCTCTGCATATAGCAGACCAAGTGCTTCAAAAATATCGCTGCAAAGCCGAACTGAAACGGTTCCAGCCTGCAGATCTGCCCGTACTCTTCACGCTGTCGAAAGATTCATCCGTTATGCGATCGCTTGAAAATGCGAAGGAAGTGAGCACATCGCTGTTTGCCTCTGTTCTCAACTCGATTGGAGCAAGCTTCAATGAATCGAGTTACTCAACACTGTATTTGAATCTTAATAATCCTATCGTGGAACGCATCCTGTCAGCTGCTCGTTCCGATATACTCCCTACGACCATAGAGCTGCTATACTGCAACGCGCTTATGATGGGGCGCCATCCGATGACTCGGACGGAAATGTCTGCCTTCAATCAAGGCCTCATGCAGTTCATGAATTGGGGGCTGTCTATCGACTTCAACTCAAAAGGAGGAAGCGCATGAATCCTCTATACTATGAGCTGATGAGCCAAGCTGAAGGTATGCCAGATGGGGTCGCTAAGCTGGAAGTTCTGGAAGAAGCGATTAGAATCCTGGATTCGGATGGTGAGATCGAAGAGGGCTACCGGTTGCGAGACCATTATATTCACATGGCTCAATTAGAGGGGTTTCCTTTAAAGGCGCTGATCGCCTTCGCGTGGCAGCTTGGGCAGTATGACCGCAACCCTGGATTATACAGCAGCAATCAGCTCTTGTGGGCGTACAAGTGGATTGTGTACAATAGCAGCCATTTTCCCGATATATCCTTGCAGCAGATCTATGACTTACTGGAGGATCTCTGGAAAAGGTACAAAGAACATGGGTACAGCGAACGAACCTATCACTATCTTCGTTTCTGTCTTGCCGTTGATATGGGCATGTTGAGCGAGGCTGAACAGTATATGCAGCGATATCTGAAGCTCCCGCGCGATGATTACAGTGATTGCAAAGCATGTGAGCAAGACATGCTCGTGCTCTATTATGCTGCTACCGGGCAGCACAAGCAGGCATTGAAATCCGCAAAGCTGATCACTAACGGACTGTTAAAATGCTCTCAGGTGCCTCATACGACTTTTTCTTATCTGCTCCTGCCTGAGCTCTATGACAAATCGGAGAAGAAAGCTCGCGACCTTCATCTTCGTGGATATTCGCTCATTAAGGGGAAAAGCGACTTCATCTATCATATTGGCAAGCATATTGAATTCTGCGCCATAATCGATCCTGAGAAAGGAATCGAACTGTTTGAGCAGCATATCGCGATGGCGATGAGTAACGAGGACCCCTTCAAGAAAATGAACTTCTTCCTGTACGCTGCGATGCTGCTGCAGAAGCTCGAACGTGAAGGCTCCTCCTACCGCCCGCGTGTTCCCGCTTCGCTGCTGTCGAATTCAGAAGAAGCAACCTTAGCGAATGTGTCCCGTCAAGTGACCGAACGAGCTCGATCCCTGATCCAGCAATTCGACCGGCGCAACGGCAATCACTATTATACCGATCTCTCCGAATCGTTGTGGATCAGCAGGGCTCGGCGGTAAGCATACTCTATCCTATATCCAGCAATTTGCCGCTAGGCTCCACCTCTGGCCGGCACTTGGCAATCAACAGCAGCAAATTTCAAGCTGGAAGCTAGCTGCAGCGCCCGGATGATGCTTCGTTCAGCAGCTGCTGGCGCGACTGCCGACTGCCTTTTGTGTTGAAACGGACACAGAAGACGTTATTTCTACGAAAAAGGCGGATTACGCGAATTTCGCGGACACAGGAGACGCTATTGGCACGATAATCAGCAGTTTGAGGTGAAATGTTCAAGAATAGCGGATCTACGGTCCGTTTGATTAGTAGAATGGTGAATTTTCGGCTAAATAACGGCCTGTGTGTCCGCAAACGCCGCCTACTGGCAGCGCTAGCTATATGACACAAGCTAAGAAGCGCAAAAAAGACGCACAGATAAGTTTCATCCTGTGCGTCTTTTTAATACCTATCGCAGAGTGACACCTGCAATCTCTAGTCCGTCCACCGCGAAGGCTCGGCGCACCAGCTCGGGTGCCACGAACTCGTCGTACTTGCCTAAGTACGGCGCCTCTTCTGGCGCAAGCAGCGAGATCGGATCCTCGCAGTTCGCTAGCTCGTGCTGGATCTCGCGCAGCAACGTGTCGGCGTCGGCGCGGCCGGAGACGACCATGTAGTAAGGCTCCATCGGCACGATGGAGCGAAGTGCGAGCCGCTCGGCGAGACGGTGCTTCAGCACGCGTTCCAGCGTGCGGAACGGCTTCGAGCCGACCCATGGCAGCACGAAGTGCGAGTCCCCGCCTGCTGGGATGACGCTTTGCGTCAGCAGGCCGCTCTCGCGCGCGAGCCGGCGGGCGCGCTCCAGGCGGTTGACCGCACGCGGCGCGAGGTACGGATAGATCGTGCTTTCCGCCAGCACGTCGCGCATCTTGCGCATGACGAGCGTGTGCATGTCGCCGCCTCCTCCGAGCCAGAGCGTATCGACCTTGCCGCGCGTCGCCTTAACGTAGACGGCCTTATGCTTGCTGTCGATCTCGACCACCTTCCACAGCTTGCCGGCCAGCGAGAAGCAATAGCCGGGCGGCGGGACGGTCGTGATCGAGCCGATCTCCTCCGAGCCGTTGTACACGACATGCTCTTCATCGTCCTTAAAGACGGCTAAGAAGCGGAAATTGTTCACGATCTTCTCACCCGTCAGGCCGATGATGAGCGAGCCCTCCTCTGTCAGCTGCAAATGATCGGTCTGCAGCAGATAATTCAAGAACATCCGATACTCTTCCGTTTCAATTGTCTGAAACGGCGGCAAAGTCAGCACTTCGCGCGCTAGCTCCGCAGGAGTTGCTTCGCCCATCCCCTTCAAGATGCTCATCGTCTGATGATACAGCAGACCGATGGGCTTCTTGCGCAGCTGGATCGGCTCAACCCACTTATCGCGCACGTACAGCTCCGTGACCGCGATCGCCCGCAGCAGCGTCCACGGCATGCGCGCGGGCAGCTGCGCCTCTTCGTCCTCCTCTTCCGGGACGACGAAGAGCATCTCCGACACCGCCTCGCCCCGTCGTCCCGAACGGCCGAGGCGCTGTACAAAGCTCGAGCAGCTGTACGGCGCGCCCAGCTGCACCACACGCTCGAGCTCGCCTAAGTCGATGCCGAGCTCGAGCGTCACCGTCGCCGCTGCGACGGCGGGGCCATGCCCCGCTCGCAGCGCGGCCTCCGCTTCCTCGCGCAGCATCGCGGATATGCTGCCGTGGTGCACATAGAACACGTCCGGCTCCTGCCGACGAGCCGCGACTCGTCGCATCTCCAGCGTCGTCACCTCCGCATCGGTGCGGCTGTTCGTGAACACCAGCGCCTTTTTCAAGCGCGTGTGGTCATAAATATAGTCATAATAAGCCTTGCGCGCATTCGCCAGCTGCTCGGCCTCTTCCTCGTTCTTCGCATCCGGGAACGAGAAATGCTCCACACTCAATCGCAACTTACGCCCGCCTTGCGGCGCGACCACCTCCACCGCGCAGGAGGTGCCGGCTCCAAGCCATGCGCAGGCTGTATCATAATCGCTGAGCGTCGCCGACAATCCGACTCGCCGCGGATGACTTCCCGCCATCCGTTCAATCCGCGCCAGCAAGCTCAGCACCTGCGTCCCGCGATCCGCGCCCATAAAAGCGTGGACTTCATCCACCACGACATAGCGCAGATCCGAGAACATCGCTGGAATCGCATTCGGCTTATTCATCAGCAAGCCTTCCAGCGATTCCGGCGTGATCTGCAGCACGCCGGATGGATTGCGCACCAGCTTCGTCTTCTCCGCCTGCGCCACATCCCCATGCCAATGCCACACCGGGATGTGAGCCTCGCGCAGCAGATCATTCAAACGTTCAAATTGATCGTTAATCAACGCCTTCAACGGCCCAATATACAAGATGCCTACTGATTTAGCTGGATTCTCGTATAACTCCGTCAACGCCGGGAAAAACGCCGCTTCAGTCTTGCCTGAAGCCGTTCCCGAGGCGATCAGCAAATGATTCTGCGTTTCAAACAATACCCGGCATGCGCCTAACTGGGCTTCACGCAGCGTATCCCAACGCTTTTTATAAATATACTCCTGGATAAACGGTGCCAGCCGATGAAACGGGTTACCCCCGCCGCTTCCCACTCCGCTCATAGCTCAAACTCCGCCAAGAAGTCGCCAACCTCGTCAGGGTCTTTTTCCGCAGGCTTCACACAGCGCTCCCCGACCAACTCAGCGAAGGATCGATCTGGATACTGATGCAGCGTATGCAGCAGATCCATAAAGTCACGGATGATCTCCCGTGTCGTTAACAGCTCATCCGCTCCAAGTCTGCCGACTGCCTGCTCCATAAACGTGATCAGCTGCTCATCTGTCAGCTTCGCCTCATATCCATAATGCAGCGCATGCACATGACGCAAACGCTGCAGCAAGATCAAGATCTCCTCATGCGACAGCATGTCCAGCTTGATGATCGGTCCCGTATAGTTGCGCAGGCCTTCACCCGTATAGCGACCAGCCACTAACCGCGACCGCAGCGCCTCATACGAGTACAAGCCGCGGCGTTCATCTTCCACAAACTGCGGAGTTCCCCCCAAGAATATGCCCAGATACTCCGCCTTGCCCTGCATCGTGTCGTTGAACATCGTCAGCAGCTTCTCATAATTGCTGTGCCGAGATATGCTGTTCGTGATCTTGTACAGATTGACCCCTTCATCAATAAAGAGCAGCAATCCTTTATATCCGATCTTCGCTGCAAATTCAGCCCATAGCTTCATGTAGTCGTACCAGTTGTCATCATCGATGATGACGCCAACGCCCAGCGCCTTCTTGGCCTCTGTCTTCGTCGCATATTCACCCCGAAGCCAGCGCAGCGCATTTTGCTTCATTTCATCATCCATTGTCCGGTAACCATTCCAATACGCAGCAAGCACCTTCGCAAAGTCAAACCCATGCACCATGCTCTGCATCTCGCCCGTCACAGCCACAATCCGCTGCTCTACTTCTACGTTCAAGGCAGGATCGTTTGGACCGATTCCAAGCTCCGACATAGCCCCTTGTTGAATGACCATGATCCATTTTTGTAAAATGGTTTCCAAAGAACCCCCGTCCGGTCTAGTCCGTGTGGACAGATTCGTCATCAGCTCACGATAAGTCGCCAAGCCCTGTCCCTTGGTCCCGACCAACCTCCGTTCCGGCGATAGATCTCCGTCCGCAACCGCGAAGCCGCGATCCATCGCATAGTTGCGAATCATCTGCAGAAGAAAGCTCTTGCCACTTCCATAACGCCCTGTGATCAGCTTAAATGCCGCTCCGCCCTCAGCGATGTTGTCCAAGTCCTTTAATATCGCCTCTATCTCCGGCTTGCGCCCTACCGCGATATGCTCTAGTCCGATCCGCGGCACAACGCCCGCGGTTAACGAATTCACAAGCGCTGTCGTCATGCGCTTCGGAATCTTCACTTCATTCATGCCACATTCACCCCATCCAATGTTTAATCATCGGTATATATTCATCCGCTATCGCTTCTCCATCAATCAACAGATCACCGATTGTATCCATAGCGGCATTATTGATTTCTTCAACGATCAGCTCCGGCATCGAGCCATATTCAGCCGCCAATTGCATCAAACGCTGTGAACCTGCTCCTTCATACAGCGCAGCCAGCACACGGCGATGCATAGGCTCGAGCATTTCTGCCAACTCAACCCATTCCGCGTCCATTTCCTCAGAGTTCCATGCTTGCTCGCCTGTATACGTCTCATCTTGGCGCTCTTGAATCATCTCATCTCTCTGCGTAAGCTCCGGCCCCTCATCCAGCTCAAGCTCTCGTACCAATCCTTGGTCTTCGCTCTGATCCTGTCCTTGCGGTTGCTTTGGCTCGTGTCCTCCCACGGTTACATGCTCTAGCTCACCTGGCCTGATCCTTCCACGTTCCTGCACTTGATCCGTTACGGGCATTTCCTCTTCTACCGTCAACAGCTCGCGCACACGATCCGAATCGCGCTTTAACTTCGCTAACTTCTCCGCGTCTATGCTTACACTAGGTACGGCCTGCTCAGAAGCATCATCCCCATGTCCAAGCTCCCGCTCCAAATACCGTACGACCAGTGTGTTGATCCCGTCCTCCACCTTAATTCCTCGCAATTGACCTTTGAAGCCGCGCAGACGCCGCAGCGTATTCTCCGTCAATCGAACAAGCTGCGTTATCATCGCGCGCAGGGGTGCGTAATGACTCAATGCAATCACACCAATCGTAACACTGCGGCCAAACTGTGAAGCATCATACAGCGCCCCGCGAAACAAATATCTTTCTCGCCGCTCTACCTCACCCGGGTGGAACATTTCGACTAAGCGCATATCGTATTTTTTCACAATATACCGATCCACCAACGCAATGACCTTCGGGATATACTTCTCAAGATCCGCTCTCCCGCCTTGAGCGTAGAACTTGCTTCCCATCACATTGTAATCCGCCAGCAGGTCTACAGTATCAATCGAGAGGTCCACTGGATCAGCCTTAAAGCGATGCATCAGCTCCAGCTCAAACAGATCGCCCGATATCGCATGCGGCACTCGCTCCGCAATGTCTGCAAATGCAGCATCCAACTGATGAACAAGCACAAAGTCCGCCACCCAGTTGCCCATGTAGCGATCCAATCGTGGAAACTCACTGCGGTAAGCCCCCCACACTTCCATCAGCATGTAGTATCCATCCTGCGGGTCCTTCCATCCGATGCCATTGATCAATTCATACACATACAGGAAGATGTACGACAAGTCCGTCCGCAGATACCTCTCATAACGCACTTCGTTCCGCCAGTAAAAATACCACCCGCGCTGCGCCTCCGACATGCTTTCATATGTAGGCCAATAGGCCGTAAAAGGCACAAAATTCGCATCACGATCCACATGATCCTCCCATTTGCGCGCCTGTTTCACGAATGACTGCTCACCAATACTAATATTGAGAGACTCGATAAACTGCTTGGCATCTCTCCCAACAGATACTGGCGCTGGCCGCGACGGATCTCTCGGCGGGATGACCATCCCTTTGTCCTCGCTGCCGCTCATTTCAATTTCTGCATAATGAAAATGTTCCTTGTCGTTGCCCATCATCCTGTACTTGTTCACCTCACATTCAGAAGCCTGCTGCTAACTTCCTTCTATTCCTGCCGTATCATAATCTGCTTCAATATCTTAATCCAAACATAAGTTCGCTCAAAAAACAAGTTTATTTGCTGAGTATATTGGATTGCGTTGTTCATCTGCAGGATAGGAATATGCCGCTTGCGTTGATTCATCTATTGATGCAATAAACACCAATCGTCACGAACAACGCACACAACAAAAAGAACAGCCATTCCGCGGGATATTGGATCCCCGTTGCTGTTCTTCTCATATTGATTATTTCTCACAATGAATACATTGCTTTTAGTTATCTATCCACATTATCATGCTTGGATATGATCACATCGGAAGTACCTCTCAGAGAGTGTCTCACCATTATCCCTTCCGCTCAGTGCGGCAACTCCTGAGTCCATGGGATAATAGCCAAACGGCGGTTACAGCGGGCCTGCTTATCCCATGCACGATAAGACGGTTTTTGCCCGTTACAGCACGCAAGACCTCGTGCGAATCACCCGTAACGGGGGAAATACCCCTTACGAACCCACCGCGGTGTACGACCCCTGCTACGCTAGCGCGTGGCACCCGTAACGGGGTAAAAACCCTTTACGGACCCTTCGCGATGTGCGAACCCTGCTACGCTAGCACGATAACGGGGTTTTTACCCGTTATCGCACTCGCGCAAATCACCCGTAACGGGGTAATAACCCCTTACGGACCCACCGCGGTGACCTCACCTAGTTGTACAAGCTGTTGTTCCATGCACGGCTTCGATCCAGCCAGCCGCGCAATATGTCTCGCAGCTCGTTTTCGCCTACTGTTTCCGTTAGGCTCCGCGGATACAGTTGCAAAAAGAGTCCCTGCTGCCCCTCATCCAGAATCGGCTGATCCTCTGCGCCAGGAAAGATGCAGATGACCTGGTGCACCGGGTTGCGCACATACTTGCCCTGCTCGGTAATGTAGCCGATCGCCCAGTACTTCGCCATCTGGATCATCGTCTCTGTATTGACGATGGCATGGCGAATCGCGTGCCATGGGCGATATTTGACCTCGCAGATGAGCGAGCTGAGGTATTGATCAGCCTGATACAGATCCAAGCGAATGTCAGGCTTGCGCTTCAGCTCGCTGCTGTAGAAGTAAGTACCTCTGCTTCGCGCCGTGTCCGCATGAGATTCAATCAGCTCGTCATAGATAATGCCGATGCGTTGCTTATCCCGCTCCAGCATCACATAACTGCCATCCTTTAGTCCCTGCATCGACAGTAGATTATCCGCTTGAGAGTATACATTATCTTCAATGACTCTAAACCCCATATTCTTTACGACATCAATCATCTTAAAGAATACATAATACTCATACAGCACAGGTGTCGGGCGTGAGACTGTGCCGGCATGTGCGGCTGTCCCACGAGTGGACTGCCCCCATGCCTGCGATTCCTTGCTGATCTGGTCGACCACTCGCACGCCCCAGTTGCCATCATGTGATGCCATTTTCCGCGACGGCACCCGATCGCTGATCTGCTTCCAGAAGAAGTGCTGTAAAACATGCTGCAGCGCCGCCTTATACTTGACGTACTGCTCCTCAAGCCGCTGCAAAGACTGCAAGCGCTCATCCAGCCGCTTCTTCTGCTGCTGTTGAATCGAGATCGTCGTCTGCAGATTAGCCCTATCTTCCTTCGCAAGCATGCGCGTCTGTTCCCATGCATTCTTCCGATTTCTGCGCGCTTCTAGTTCCTGAACAACGCTGTCTCGTTCTTCCTCAAGGCGGCGGCTCACTTCTCGCAGCGACAGCATAGCCTCTTCCATTTTGCGAACAAGCTGCTTCAACTGCCATTTTACCAGCTGCGCAGATTGCGTATCCTCTTCCAAAACCATGCGTCGGTTCAGAAACTTTGTCTCGTTCACGCGCATCCCTTGCGGGCTGTGCTCCCACATCGCGCTGCGGCGCGTCTGCCGCTTCGGCTGCGACTGCACCACATACCCTTCACGATAAGCGGATTCTTGATGCTGTTGAATGTAGCGAACAGCTTCATGAAGCTGCCGCTCACGCGTCTTGTACCAGTTAAAATAGTTCCAATGGTTATTGCCGCTTAGATCACGAACCTCGGTACCCGCTTGCTTCGTCGCGAATCCATCCTGTACAAGTCCCTGCACATGCTGGTTAATAATCGTATGTATCGTTTCGAGCTGGTTGCCAGTCACATTTTTCGGCACGATATCGAACAGCCCGTTATATACATGACTCCCGTACCTCAGCTGATAAGCGTATCTGCCGCATGTCCACGGATATAATTCATCACGTTCATACGAATACAGCACCTTGTGGCAGTTCTGCACGCTCAGTTCAAAGGCATCCTCATGACCATCCTCTTCGTCCAAATGGGCTATGCCTCCCCATGCAATCCCGACCTGCAGTTCCGGTTCGGCTGCGATCAGCTCTATCGTCAAGCGCAGCGACTCCTTGATCGGCAGTGGCTCTGCAATTTGACCAGGCACGATGTTGAATACTTCGGCGTCGCGCCCCTCTCCAACCTGGATACGCAATGAAAATAGCGCTGGCACCGGCTCAACGAATATAGCCATGCATCATCAACTCTTTTGCTTTATGTTTTAACAGTTGAATGGACTGCTTAAATGTGCTTATTTGTTGAGCGGAGTCTGATTGGAGCAGTCTGACTAAAGTTCCGGTCTCGTATTGAGAGCCGAGGTAGCTTCCTACTAAGGCTCCAATATCCGTCTCGGAGCCGGAAATCTTCGTCAATACACGCTGTGCCAGCTGCAGATCCAATGCCACCCCGCGTTCAATGATGCCTTTACCGTTTGCATCCATCGGTATGTTGGCTACATAACGGGCAATAGCGCGAACAACGCGGAACGAAATACCCTGCTGGCGGTCGTGTTCATGGATCGCTTCGTGAACACTGTCGAGCAGCAGTACCTCCTGCTCGGTTAATTGATCAAGCGAACCATGCTTGTGAACCGTCCATATGTCACGCATCAATTCCGTATTGACGGGATAAGGCAAAATATCCCCATCTGTATCATCTTGAACCTGGCGGTCCCGAACCTCCATAAATGATAGCTTGCGAGGAATAATGATGTTGGCTCGATCCAACAAGCGGTCAGAGAAGTCCTTCGTCGTCTCGTCAAAATTAACGGTCCCCACGAAGATCACATTATCTCCGATATGAAGCGTCGAGCTGTAGGCTGCATCGCTGCAATTCGCGCCAGCATGGTACAAGGTCAGCATGCGCTTATCCGACTCCAACTCTAACAAAGAGATGAAGGGACTGAACCAGTGCTCCACCTGCGACAGGTTCATTTCGTCAAATATGACCATATACAAGCCCTCAGGATACTTCTCGGCCTCAAGCAGCAGGCTGACCAATCCCGTCTCACTTTCGTGATAGGCGCCTGTTGAAGGATTGAGATATCCGAGAATATCGTTCGGCTCCCGATAAGCGGGCGATATCGGAATCATCAGCATATTATGGCCCAAGGTCAGGCCAATCGTCTCGCCGTACAGCCTTGCCAATTGGGACTTTCCTGTACCTGACAGCCCGCCGACAATCGTCAGATTGTTCGTTTTCACGCTGACATGGAAGTTGTAGAGGTCAATCTCGTCATAATACAATCCGCGCTTCTGCGCGTTATAATTAAGCTGCTCTAACAGATGAATCTCATCCTCATGGAATGGAAATTCTCTTAGCGCATGATGTTCATGGTCCACGTCTATCATTCCGCTCTGACTAGCGGACAGCTCATTCTGAACAACCAACTCTCCATTAGGAGGAAGCTGCAGCGTACGCTGCCAGTCAAGCATTTTCACGCCGTCAGCGTTCATCTCATGGCGCAGCTCGCTTAGCACATCGTCAGTAACGACTAGCAAATGGCTGTCCAATCTAGCTGTGATTCGGTCATAGAAGTTGTGTGTTACATCCATAATGCGTACATCGTCTGGATTCGTAACATAGTAGGTTGTTGGGATATCTGCCCGTTTGAACGATAGATTGGTATATAATCGATTGCCATAGAATACGAATTCAGGATCAGAGAATAGATTAGGGTACATATCAAATGGAATCGGTTGACTGGTCCATATCCGCTGCTCAAAATCCTCCCGCGACTGATGCATCGTCAGATGCGGCATCGGGATAAACGTGTATGATGTCGCATCGCGATCCAGCAGCGGCTCGACTCGAATAATCTCGATGTTCAGATGCATGCTCGAATGATTCAACGAGAATAGAATCAGCTTGTCTTCCAGCACTTCTATCAACTTCATTTTCCGATCAATAGGCAGCAAACGGTCATAATTCGGAATCATCGCGCGCAGCTTCTGTAAATTCGCGATACTTCGCGTACTTCCTCTTAGAACACGATTCGGGTAATAGAAGGCATTCTCCAGCTCTATTGGAATAGGCGATACACACACTACATTAAAAAATAGATGCTCGTTATACTCATCCGCAAAAGTGATGGGAGCATCAATAGTGGTATGTGCCAGATCATCTTCAGTAGCCAGCTTGCCTGCAAATACCGCCTTCTTTAGCTTAATATCCGTTGCTCGATCCAATTCATGCTTAAGCTTCATATGCCATTGCTCCTTCAAGATTATAGATGACCTTACAAGTTAAGGAGGCTGGCGAACCGCTGACAAGTCGGAACGGGATGTTCAATTGACGCAGCTCCTGTTCAAGGTGAAAGCTTTGGGCAGTCGTCAACTGTTCCATATCAATAAACCAATAGATTTCATTATAATTAGGCCTTGATTGAATAAAGCGCCCGATCTGCTCCACTTGGGGTACGTGGCAGACACAGGTCTTCGCGATATAGGTATGAAATGAAACAGCTGGACGCATCGTAATGAGTCTTACTCGCTCATCTGCAACAAGAGGCTCCCTCTTCTCAAGCTCACTCGTCAGCTTCCGGCGCTCTTTATTCAGCTCTTCGTTATCATGGCACAGCTTAATTTCACGAATCTGCAGCTCCTTCAGCTGCTGTTCCAGCTGCTGGTACTCCGTTGTGATCTGATCGAGCTTGCGGCTGTACTCTCCCTGCTTCTTCTTGGACTTCGTTTGTTCAGCCTTCAGCTTCTTCTCCAACTGCTCAAGCTGCTGCGCCCGCTGTTCGTGAACCTGCTTCTCATCCATCGCTTCAGTCGCCAGCTGCAACGAGTATTGGATGGCATCATAATGGACCAGCTCCAGCAAGGCCTGACGCTCTTCGTCGTTCCAAGTGTTCCATTCTTCTCGATACAGCATGGATAACAGGAGATATCCGCCGTACTCGAAGTCACTAGCCGCATTCAATATGTAATCTTTCAAAGTCTGATCAGGGTTCTGCATGGTTTCGATCCAGACCTTCTTCTCTGCGTCTGACTTCACGAACTTCAGCAGCAGATCTTCGATCTGATCTAATTTATCTTTATTCACAAGCGCGCGAATCGCCGATGAGAAGGATAGCTCCGCTTCCATGCCTCCGCATACATCCCGACCCGCTTCAATATTAGCTCGTATCATCTGTTCGTGTTCTATAAAATAATCAGGAAACAATTGTCCTATTAGATAGATCTGTTCACCGGCTGAGCATTCCTCCTTCTTCATCTTCCATATTAGCTCTTCGACGGTTGCTGTTCGCTTATATTCACGCAAAGTATGCTTATACAGGCTATTGTGCAGCAGCTCATCAGGCTTCATCAGCTTCTGCAGCTTCTGCATAGTCTTCCTGCGCAGCATACTTTTAGGTACCTTCTCATAGCTCTTGCCTCGACCTAGTGCGAATCCATCGATATCCGGTTTAATGGAATGGGCAACATTAACCATCTCTTGATCTGTCAGCAGCTTGAATATTTCTTTCGACCAGGTGATCCAATCTATACTAGAATTCTGTTCTTGATCCTCATCCCTATCTATAGGAATCTCATTATCGTGTAACATTTCTAGATCTACCTGCTTGATCGCAGCCTGTGATCGCATATATCGCCCTCCCCCATTTCCATAATGTGATCATTAGTACTAGCAGAATCCATTAGCGCTTGTTAATAATTTCTAGATTATTAGTAAGAAAACCTTCTAATGCATTCAGCTACTGCCACACTTCTTGCAGCGCACAGCGGAACAAGTGATCAAGCTCATCCTGATCCTGCATTCCCGCAGCACTCGTCAAATTTCCGGCTATCTGCTCGAAATAGACGATCCGTTCCTCCAAATATTCATTGATGGGGTTCAATCTTGGCTCTATATCGAGCTCCTCGCCGGCTATTTTACGAGCAAGCAGAAGTCCTATGACTTCATTCAGCTTGCTGTCAGCGGGAATAAGCGCATCAACCAGTTGGCTAAATTCCGTAGGCGGCATGCTATTATATTTCTCGATCCAACCGCAAGCCAGTATCGGCCGCAGCACATAGAAATACTTTTTAATCCGGACCCGCTCCCCCTGCAAATAGTCGCGGTAGTTGCCTCTGGCCATGTTGAGATAATGATACATACAGGACTTCGGCGAGAAAGTTAACGGAGATATCCCTCGGATCTGCTCCGTGACCGAGTACCGCTCGAGGTACTGGATGGGCGATTGCAGCCATTCCATAAGCGGCGGGTTTGATTTGCGGAATAGCTGAAGCGCTTTTCTCAGATCCCAGCCGCTCAGGTCGAGCATGTTGTTGATGGGACGCTCGATGACATCCCGTTTATCGAATATCGACAGATACCACTCCACAGGACGAACATATATAAATCGAACATCATAGTCGCTGTTGCGGGAAGGGAATCCCCATGCCCGGCTTCCGGATTCGCAGGCATATAGAATTCGAACCTGCTCCTCCTGTTCAATTCGTTCCAACTCATTTTTAATCATGTACGTATAATCCGGCATGAATATCACTCCTTTTAAATCCACACCCTTATTATCTTCATTGTGATCGAGAATGAACATGGCGAAAGTATTACGAGTACCTGTTACAATAAGAGAATATGGATTACTAGAAAAGAGATGGGGGCTGCCACGTGGCTAAAGAAAGCTTCGATAAGGAAATTCAATTCCTTCGTATGCTTGTGTTGACAAGCGGAGCGTACAACCGGCAGCAATTTGCCGAAAGGTTAGGCATCTCCGTACATACCTTTGACAAGACGATCCGTCGACTAAAAGACATTGCCAACGCGATAGCGCCTTCCATCCCTGAGGATCAAGGGCGGCAATTAGCGGATTCCTTACGATTCAGCTACTACGACTCGAGTGATCCGATGCTCTTATTTTTATTCCGCGCAAAATCTGTCAAAGAATCAGAAAGCATCCGGATTTCACTTCTGATCGCAGGGATGAACGAGCGTGCCATGACAGCGATGGAGCTGTTAGACTTCTGTATCAGCAGCATGCCTGTCGATGCAGCCGTTACAGACGAGAAAACGATTCGTGCTGATCTGAAATACCTTGAAGAAGTTGGCGTCATTAAGAAGGTAGCTTCAACGCGTCCCTATCGCTACCGACTCCATAATGACTTGGTTGCCGACCTGACAGAAGACGAATTGATCGATCTGTACGACTTCGTGGATGTCATGGCCAACACACAGGTCCCTTCTGTTCAGGGCTATTTGCTGCGAGACGGACTTAAGAAGCTGCTGCTGCGGAGCGATATGGAGACGGATGCTACAGAACCTTTTTTATATAAGTATCACTACTATTCTCGGATTCTAGATGAAGCGCATCTATACACGTTGCTCGACGCGATCCGCAATCGACGCAAGATCAAGTTTGTGTATTACTCTCCGAAGACGGATAAGAGCTACTCCTCCAGAAATACGAATCCGTTGTTCGAGCGCGATGCGGAAGGCAAAGAGCATCATACGCTGCCGCTTCAGATAGTCTACGATCACCAGTATGGACGTTGGTATCTGCTCGCTTACAATCGAGTCGGAGGAATCTTCAAATTCCGCATGGAAGGCATCACTCAACTGGAACAGACTGAGACTGTTTCCGAGGAAGCTTGGACCGAGAGAAAGCAAGCGCTGGAGAAGAAGCTTCAGCAGAGCTGGCTTATTGACACTGGGGAGCCCGTGACGATTCGCGCTCGCTTCTACAATCCGAACGTCTCGAATCATAATTTCGTGAAAGAGCGTGTACTGCAGCAAGGGCAATGGGGACGCATTATCGAGGAAAATGAAGAATACTTCGTCTACGAGATCACGGTAAACGGAATGACGGAGATCAAGCCATGGCTGCGCAGCTTCGGATCGAGCTGCGAGGTGCTGGAGCCGCAACGCCTGCGCCAACAATTGATCGAGGAGTGGAAGGAGATTCAAGCCTACTATGAATCTATTCGAGAAGATATTTAACTATCAGATCATATCCCGGCTCGAAGACAGCGGCACCTTCATCGTAACCGCTCACGAGCGGGCTTGGCTGAAAAATGTGCTGCAGCATCCAGCCGCCGCTGCAGCGTTCACGCCTGCGACGCTCGATAAGCTGAGCGTCCTGCTTGAACAAGAGGATACCATGAACACAGCCGAGCACTTGATCGAAAAAGCGCGCAGCGTGGAGCATCAGGTCTACCACCCGCTGCTGCGCACACTGCGCCGCCTAATCATGAACAAGAACGCCTTCCAACTGTCTTATCGCAACAAGTCAGGAGAGCTGAATGCATTTCAATACGGGTATCCCTATAAGCTGGAATACTCGATGGTGAAACGAGAATGGTATCTGCTGTGGTACCATCTCAAGCGGCATTCATTTATGAGCATTAAGCTCAAGCAGATCGAATCCGTAACGGAGAAGCCGATCCCTCAGGATCGCGCCGACCATATTCTTAAACGAATTGACCGTATTCTCGATTCGAGAAGAACCGATACCGTCATCGAGATTGTTCCCGCTTACATTGTCGAGCTGTCACGTATTCTGTACGCATTTGCCTGCTTCGAGAAGGATGTAACCTATAATGCAGAACAAGATATCTACCGCGTTCGGATATGCTATATGGCTGACGAGGCGGAATATCTGCTGTCCAAGATTCGCTTTCTCGGCCTGCGTGTTCGTGTGATCGAGGGCGATTATCTCAAGAAGCGCATGCTTGAGGCTACGACGAAATCCCTTGCCCGTTACGAAGCCGATGCCGCTGCAGCAAGGGAAGAGCAGCCCGCGCATTAAAAAATAAGCTTACATGAACTACATTTTGCGAGTGCGTATCATTTAGCCATTTGAATGGAATAATTAACTAGAATTAACTGTACATTAATGAAGCCTTAAGCTTGGGTAATCATTATATAAAATAAGGTCATGATTACTATAATCACAGCAATTTATAACCATATTCCCTACAATAGATAGTGAGAACTTCTTGCTACGCACAATTACGTTAAGTATTCATGAGGAGGAGACACGATGAGTATCCAAGACGACATGAAGAAAGTATTGCTGGTAGGTATCGGAGCAGTCGCCACCACGGCGGAAAAATCTATGGAGCTGGTTGATACCTTTTTGAAAAAGGGGCAAATCACGCTGGATCAAGCGAAAGTTCTGAACGAAGAGCTGAAGAGAACGGCTGGCACTAAGCCTGCTGCTGACAGCTCTGTCAATGTACTGGATAAGCTGAACGCAATGAGCAAGGATGAATTAGCGGCTCTCAAAGCAAAGCTTGCTGAAATGGAGAACATGGAACATGAAGCTGAGGCGTCTGAACAGAAGCAGTACGAGACAGAATAAAGATTCATCTGTTTCGAGAGTGAAGGAAATGCTCAGTGTGTTAAGGGCGCACGATATCGTTCATGGCTTGACTCCTGTGAAGCTGCGGATGATCTTGGAGGAGCTCGGTCCTACCTTTATCAAGCTAGGCCAGATGGTATCCATGCGGCATGATCTGCTCCCGCCCAGCTACTGCGACGAACTCGCTCGACTGCGTGCGGACGTGTCACCAATGGGCTATCCAGATGTGCTATCGATCTTACAGCAAGAATACGGCGCGCCGATCCGAGAGGTTTTTGCTCATATTGAGCAAGAGCCTCTTGGTTCTGCTTCTATAGCACAAGTTCATCCTGCCACTCTGAAAAATGGCTCCAAGGTCGTCATCAAGGTGCAGCGTCCCGACATTCGTGAGAAGATGGCACAAGATATTGCCCTCATGAAACGGACAACCCGGTTGTTAAAGTTTATTGGCAACACTGGCGATGCGATTGATTTCAATACGGTGTTGGAAGAAATGTGGTTGGTGGCGCAGGAGGAGATGAACTTTCTGCTCGAGGCCAGCAATAATCGAGAGTTCACCAAGCTGAACGAGGATGTTCAATATGTCAGATGCCCGAAGATTGAGAAGAACCTGACAACATCACGTATTCTTGTGATGGAGTACATTAACGGTATCCAGATTGATCAGCTCGACCGTCTGAGAGAACTCGGCTACGACATTAATGACATCGGTATGAAGCTCGCAGACAACTATGTGAAGCAGATTGTTGACGATGCCTTCTTTCATGCGGATCCCCATCCAGGGAACATCTGGATCAGTGAAGGGAAGATCGTCTGGCTCGATCTTGGGATGATGGGCAGACTGTCCAATCGCGATCGTACGCTGCTGCGGAACGCAGTTGTTGCAATTGCTAATAATGACATCCATGAGCTGAAAAATGTGGTGATCACGCTAGGCGTCGTCAAGGGGCGCATTGATCACTCCAGACTGTACACGGATATCGACGTTATGCTTACGAAGTATGGCAGCTTGGATCTATCCAGTCTCAATCTGGGGCAGATGCTGCAAGATATGATAGAGCTGTCCAAGCAGCACGGTATCACCATGCCGCAGGGAATAACGATGCTCGGCCGCGGTATTATGACGATTGAAGGCTTGCTGCGCGCATGCTGTCCAGAAGTTAACTTTGTTCAGATCATGGCCAACCATCTGTCCGGAGAGGCTTTTTCTAATTTCGATCTAAAGGAAGAATTGCGTCAAGGCGGTAAAGCTTTATACAACTTTTCTAAGAAAACAGTCGAGCTGCCTTCGCAGCTGTCAGAGCTGTTGAAGATCGTCATCAAAGGCCAATCAAAAGTGAATATAGAGCTGGTAGGCTCTGAGGAGCCCCTTAAGCAAGTCAACAGTATGGTCGACAAGATGGTCGTCTGCATGATAACCGCAGCCTTGCTCGTGAGCTCCAGTTTAATCTGTTTAACCGATATGAAGCCGAAGGTTCTCGGCATACCGCTGCTTGGCATTATCGGCTTTGTGAATGCCTTCTTCCCAGGGGGCTGGCTGCTGTATCAAGTCATGTTTAAAAATAAGAAGCGTAAAAAGTGATCATGTGTGTCGACACTTACATATACAACGCGCTGCGGGCGCGCTCGAGGGGCTGAGACGTTCATTTTCGCCGTCTCAGCCCCTCGAGCGCGGTTTTGAGCCTGAGACGTCGATTTTCTACGTCTCGGGCTCAGTTTGACCCGCCGCGGGGGCGCGCGTTGGTCTGAGACGTTTATTTTCGACGTCTCAGCCCTTTTG
>NZ_JBTGUH010000018.1:0-65022 GCF_054343325.1 Paenibacillus marinisediminis | reverse complement strand
CTGACGAGTTTAACTCGTTTATATCTAACATTCGCTCGTTGTTCAGTTTTCAAAGAACAATTCGTAACTCGTAAGTTACTTTCTTTTCTTCACCGCCGTTCAGCGGCGACTTGATTAATATATCATGTTCTCGAATCGAAGTCAACAACTTTTTTAAAAAGTTTATTTCATTCAATTGCGATATTTCCTCTTCAGCAGCTTACTTATTTATATGCTTGCTCCAGAAGGGAACAAAAAATAATTTATCATAAACCCATAGAACCGTCAAGATGTTTTGGACATGTTTTTTAAACCATATTATTTCACAGGCATATAGCGACTATAGAATCCTACTACCCGCTCCTCGAATCTTCCCCTACATGCGATCACCGATATTCACGGCATTGGCATGATCCGATGATTACGCACATAGCGAGAAAGATCCTTAGGAGTTGCGATACGTGCATACATTCTGAATACGGTTCGATATCTGTTTGAGATAGCCTGCTTCACTTCAAGGTCTAAGCGCTGATCACTCATATCAAACAGCATCTCATCTAATTCCTTCCGAAGCATAAAGCTTAATTCCTTGCATTCCTGTTCATTAAACATAAAGCCCAACACGCTCTAAGCACCCTCCTCTAATATAGCAACTGGCCGTATCAGCCACTTGAGTCGAAATAGCATACAACAGCAGCGTATCCTTCGAATAGAAATAACAACCACTTAAGGACCGCTTTACTGTTATGCACATTTTTCGGCAATTTTATCACTGAGGAGGAGAGCGATTTTCAGAACATTCCTACATCATAGAGTCAGGATCAATGACAACATACTTAGACCGCCGTGTTCGTAACCAGCCAGAGCGTAATCGTGCTTTCTATAATAGCCGCAACCAACAGCATTACTGCTATCCAGACAGCACCCGCTCCCGTTTTCTTCGCCCACATCTGCAATGAGATACTGTCCGGGCGTGATCGATATTGCGGACTCATTCGCTGTATGGCTAATACACCGTATCTCAAGCCGTATGCCGCAGCAATAACAACAGCCGTCATTTCAAGCACTCCGTGCGGCAGCAATCCTCTTACAACAACTGTCGATAGATCCGCCCCGCTCGCCGTTACCATCTTAATAAGAAATCCTAATATCATTCCGTTGAGAACCAATGTAACGATCGGAAACAGTGCAAATACAACGCCTGCAAACATCATAAATACAGCGACCATAAGATTGCGATAGAAGATGGTAATAAAGAAGCTCAATTCCTGGTTATCTGAATTAGATGCTTGAGCCGCTAATTGTTCTATTCCCTTTAATTGTTCTGTTAAGAACTGTTGGAGTGATTCAGATGTATTCCCTATAAAATACCCGCCTATCAACAACAACGCCGATACGACAATATACCATTTGATCTCTCCACAGGTTCGTAAAAACGATTTAAAGCTTAACATTCCTCTCACCTCATATACTTGTGTTCTCAATATGCTTGCTAAGGCTGCTTGCATGAAAGTCATATTTGATCGCGCTCTACCATACCATTAATTATACAAGCGTGACAAGCCTACTGTGGCATGCCGCTAACGTTAGCTACGTTACGAGAGGAGCGCACGTTGCATGAATTCATTCTACGTGATCAGTGGTAAGAAGATGAAACGCATATTCTTCCTCATCGTCGCCGCGCTGTTTGCCGCAGGCGTCGTATATGTGGAGAGTGACAACATCATGGTATTCTCAGAAGGAAGCAACCCTTCCGCCATTTATAGTGTGCCGACTGACAAGAAAGTGATTGCACTTACCTTCGATATTAGCTGGGGAGACAAGCGTGCACAACCCATTCTAGATATCCTGCAGCAAAAAGGTGTACAGAAGGCAACCTTCTTCGTATCCTCTCCATGGGCTAAGACTCACCCAACAATAGTGAAAAAGATTGCTGACGCCGGTTACGAGATTGGCAGCCATGGCCACAAACACGATTATTACAGCAGATTTAATGAGGAAGACATCCGGAAGCAGATTAGGATTGCTCATCAATTAATAACCGATGTGACGGGCAAAGAACCGAATCTGATTCGACTTCCGAATGGGGATTTTGACAAGCGTGTTCTCCAGATCGCTAACGATCTCAACTACAAAGTCATACAATGGGATACCGATTCGCAGGATTGGAAAAATATCGGCGTCGACAATATCGTTAAGCGCGTCACCGAACGAGCGCATCCAGGCGATATCGTACTGCTCCATGCCAGCGATACAAGTAAACAAACGCATCTTGCCCTCCCACTTATTATTGATGAGCTTAAGCAGAAGGGCTATGAGTTCGTCTCTGTATCCGAGCTGATTAATCAAACCGATGTCAAAAGCAAGACCATTCAAGACAAGACCACCATTCAGCAGCATATTCACGATGCAGGTGGAATGTAACATATTCTTGAATACAATAAAGAGCTGACGGTATTCCGTCAGCTCTTTGTGGTTATTACTGAAGACTGCGCCTGATCAGAAGCTGATTGCGTGTTGTTATTCAACAAGCGGTGCAGCAGCAGAATCTGATAAGCATTACATGTTACTAACGGAATGAACACAAACCATGTAGCCACTTGGCTAACATTAAGCGCGGAGAGCATTTCAAAATATGTAACCACAATCATGAAGAACATCGACGGGATAAATGCCATTGAATTCGTCGCACGCGCTTTGTAATAAGCAACAACAACTGCGATCACCAACATAACTGCACCAAGCAGAATATCGGTGGCCAAGCTCTGATTCTCCCCCATTAACGTTCGTAGAAACATGATGTCCAGCAGCACGAGTACCGTTATTACGACTTGAATGTACTGCCAATACTTTCGAAATATACCCAGCGCGATATTGTTGAGAGTCAAATACGCAAAAAAGCCCATCTGCGCAAATACGCTAACCATAAACCCGCTGAGACCCAACTGTAGAATGTTGACGATAATGTCAACTGGACCCTTAAAATTGGTGAGCTCCTGCTGGAACAATTGCATTGACAGCCCTGTTAGCAGCATTACTGCTCCCCCTACACAGAGTGTCGTCCAAAACAAGAAGGACCATTTCTTAAGATTCAAGGGGCTTCACCTCCGCAATATTCATATTTTACCAGTGTTCTCATCAAAAGACTATTGCTTTCAGACATAATTCATAATTTTAATTCCCATACTACGCATTAAAAGCAATTGCGGAAGGTGAAGAAAGGAGATCGGAAGTCCATGCGATGTAAGAGCATCTATACTGCATGCTTAGGATTAGGACTAATGTTAATTGTGTCAGCCTGCGGGATGGAGCCACAGGCAAGCAGCAATTTAAATTATAAGGAAGTTAAGACCATGGTGGTCGATATTCTAAAGACCGAAGAAGGAAAGAAAGCCATCACAGAAGCTCAATCCGGCGGCAGCTCAGGAGGAGGTATGAAAACGCAGGCTCTCAACCCTCAGCAGGAGGAGCAGATTAAAACAGCCGTTAAGGATACCCTTACTTCATCCGAATATAAAGATGTCATCGAGAAAGTGATGAAAGATCCGAAATTCGCCGGTGAATTTGCCAAAGCCATAAACAAGGAGAACAAAAATCTTCACAAAGATCTTATTAAAGACCCCGATTATCAAAAATCGGTCGGCGATATTATGAAATCGCCTGAAGTCATGAAGGCGTATATGGATGTTACGAAATCACCAGAGTACCGCAAGCAGCTCATGGCCATCATGAAGGAATCGATGAGTTCTCCGCTGTTCAAGCTTGAAGTCATGGATCTCTTAACTAAAGTTGTCCAAGAAGAACTCCAGCCGAAGAAAGAAGGCGGTCAGAAAACGGAGGGAGAAGGCACTTCGGCTAAAGAAGAAGGCGGCAGTGGTAAAGAGGAAGGCGGCGGAGAAAGCGGTCAGGAACAGAAGAGCAGTTAGTAACTACATGCGCGACATAAAAAGGCTGTCGGTTACCGACAGCCTTATCTATGTATACTGTTATACGTCTCCGCGTTCGACCATCTCGCGAGCCATGTCCATGTATAATGCGCCAATGGCTGTATCCTGCTTGTATACGGATGGAGAGAAGTCCGGCTCAGACGGATGATTATCCGGCGCACCGAGTGGGATCTGAGCGATCAGCGATGTGTGCAGCGCTTCTGCAAGCTTGCCTCCGCCTCCGCGACCGAATACGTACTGCTTCTCACCGCATGATGCACATTCTACGTAGGCCATATTTTCCACAACGCCAATGATCTCATGCTTCGTCGTAATTGCCATAGTCCCTGCTCTGGCAGCTACGAATGCAGCCGTGGCGTGCGGCGTGGTCACGATAATCTCTTTGCTATGCGGAATCATCTGATGAATGTCGAGTGCAACGTCCCCTGTTCCTGGCGGCAAATCGAGCAGCACAACATCAAGATCACCCCACTCCACCTCTTGAAAGAAGTTGCGAAGCATCTTGCCAAGCATCGGGCCCCGCCATACAACTGGGCTGTTGTCTTCCACGAAGAAGCCCATGGACATAACTTTTACGCCAAATCGCTCAATCGGAATGACCCGTTGATCAACGACAATCGGACGTTCTTCAATCCCCATCATATCCGGGATACTGAAGCCATATATATCAGCATCAATCAGTCCTACCTTCTTGCCGAGTCGAGCAAGCGCAACCGCCAGATTGACGGTCACCGTCGACTTGCCAACACCGCCCTTACCGCTCGCAATCGCTAGGAAGGTGACGTTGGAACCCTCTTCAAGAAGCGGACTAAGGCTGTCCAAGCCCGCGCCGTGGCCAATTGGTGCTTCTGGTCTCGCCGCAGTCTTAGGCTGGTCCTGCGAAGCCCCAAGTCCTGCCGCTTCCAGCTCCTGTGCGGAAGCTAACCGAATACGAACATGTACATCCTTGAATCCAAGCTTCTGCAGCTGTGAGCGTATTTCCTCTGTGCACGTTTCTCGCACACCCGCATCTGCTGCATCCGGCACAAGAATAACGGTAAGGGAAACATGCTCTGGCTTGACCATAATATCGCGAATCCATTGAAGTTCTACAAAGGATTTACCACTAAGCGGCTCAATGACCCCTTGAAGCGCCTCTAATACTTGTTCTCTTGTACTCACTGCTGTACACCCCGTCTCTATATGCTGTGACAATGATTGCATGTATACTGCTTCTATTCTAGTTCATTATACCACACCGTTAATCTTTACCAACTGTTTCTCCTGACATATAACGCAGAATCCCCTTATATATAGATGCAGCCACCTTGCGCTGATAATCCGCGTCAGCAAGCAGCCTCGATTCCTCCGGATGTGATAGGAAACCAACTTCTATTAATGCTGATGGCACATGCATCATGCGCAGTAGATAAAGATCACGCTCGTCCGGCTTCGCTACACGCTCTGTATTTTCCAAGTTGCGCCGAATCTCTTCCTGAATGAGCTTAGCCAGCTGCTTATTGCCAGGAAGGTCATTGCGATAAAAGGTTTGTGCGCCGCTCCAACGATTAGACGGTATGCTGTTCATATGAATGCTCACAAAGAGGTCAGGCTTCTTCTCCTGCAAATATTGAACACGGCGTTTCATGTCCTCTGATTTCCGTTTTCTGTACCCCTTCGTGTCAGGATTAGCCAGATCCTGGTCAGTCTCACGCGTCATCACAACGATAGCCCCAGCTTGCTGCAAATAGTCTCTTAACTGCAGTGCAATGGCCAGGTTGATGTCCTTCTCAATCACACCTTGACGACTTATAGCTCCTCCATCAGCCCCGCCATGTCCCGCGTCGATCGCTACTATTTTACCTGATAGCGGCAACGTCCAATACGTCCACGTCTTCTTTACAGGCAGATCGGCTGTCATAATACCTAATACAAGTAGAAGCAGGCATATACTGATTCCCCACTGCCGCACTCGCCGAAGTGACACCCAGAACATTTTTGAACTTTGCTTGCGCTGCGGCGGCAGCCAATTCTTGTGCTTGTCAGTTTCTCCTGTGAACGATACATTCTGGTCCATACTGTTCTTCAACAACACAAAGTCCACCTCCGTCCCCATAATCTCTACTCAACTATATGGGGCAAGGTGGACAATTATACGCATGTCCTGAACTATGTTAGATGTGCTGCGGCTGCTCGACCATACCTTCTATTAAGATACGTGCAACCTCTGGACGTGAAAATTCAGGCGGCGGACATTCGCCATTCCGCAGCAGAGCGCGCACCTTAGTTCCCGATAGAGCGATGTGATGCTCTTGTGCATGCGGACACGTCTTGCGGGAAGCCATCCCGCCGCACGCTTTGCAGAAGAAGCTATGCTCATAGAACAGCGGCGTTATACCCAGCTCCTCAGGCTTGAATCGCTGGAATATGTCCTGCGCCTCATACGTCCCATAGTAACTGCCCACACCCGCATGATCTCTTCCGACGATGAAGTGGGTGCATCCGTAATTTTTGCGAACGATCGCATGAAATATCGCTTCTCTAGGCCCCGCATAGCGCATCGCGGCAGGAAACACACCTAAGAATACACGATCCTTTGGATAATAGCCGTCAATTAAGGCTAGATAGCTCTTCATCCTTACATCGGCAGGTACGTCGTCCGACTTGGTTTCACCCACAAGTGGATTCAGAAACAGACCGTCTACTATTTCCATAGCACTCTTCTGGATATACTCATGCGCCCGATGAACAGGATTTCTCGTCTGGAAGCCAACCACTGTACGCCAACCTCGTTCTGCAAATAATTGCCGCGTATTCGCTGGGTCGTAGTAATATTCTTGAAAGCGTTCTGGCTTCGGTCGCTCCACTACATGTATACTGCCCCCTATCCGCATCGTTGGCTGGTTCAGAAGCCTCTGAACCCCTGGATGGGCAGGATCAGACGTCTTGAATACGTTGATGGCCTCATACAGCGGATCAATCGTGTAAATGGACTCTACGTTAATCGCACCATACAGAATATCGTCTTCTTCTCCGACGAGCCTAGCCAGTGAACCGATATCTAACTTAGCAGCCGTGTCAGGGCTCACAGCCAGCGTTATCGGAATACTCCACACGGTTCCATCCGACAAACGCATATGGCTGACCACATGATGATAGTCTGCTTCTGTCATGAAGCCCGTTAACGGAGAAAAGGCTCCAACACCGATTAGATCCAGATCCGATATCGTCCAACGATTGATGGGGATAACAGGACGATCTTGAAGAACTTTTATCAGCTTATCTCGTTCATCCCCTATGACCCGGCGATCAATCAATTCCCCTCCATGAGCTGGTATGGATGTCATGTATGCTTCTCCTTTCGCGGCATCATTATTTGTGCAACCCACACTCTGTCTTTTCTTGCCCGGACCATCGTCCAGCTCGCGGATCTTCTCCAGCCTTCACTTGCCGGGTACAATAGGTGCAGCCAATACTCGGATAATCTCGATCATGAAGTGGATTGTAGATGACCTGGTTCTGACGGATATAAGCCCATACATCGTCCGATGACCAAGAGGCAAGCGGGTTAAACTTAATGAGTCCAAACTTAGTATCATATTCGACCTTCTTGGCATTGGCCCGAGTAGGTGCTTGATCGCGTCGAATACCGGTAATCCACGCTTCATACTTAGCTAACATATTCTTAAGCGGTTCAACTTTACGAAGATTACAGCATGCGTTCGGATCTCTTTCCCATAACTGATCTCCATATTGCTTGGCTTGCTCTTCCGGAGTTAGTGAGGTGGATACGCGTATAAAGTCTACGTTGTAGGTCTCCTGTAACCGATCTCGTGTCTCATATGTCTCCTTAAAATGAAATCCTGTATCCAAATAGAATATATCCACCGATGGTTTGATCTTCTGCAGCATATCAACGATTACTACATCTTCCGCTCCAAAGCTGCATGCAAAGGTGATGTTAGGGAATGTCTCAACAGCCCATCGGATCACTTCTTCGGCAGAAGCATGTTCGAATTGCACAGCTTTCTCCGCAACTATCTTTTCTTTCTCGAATAAGTTCACGGATCTCACCCTCCACATTCATAATACCTAGTATTTCGCTATGATTTAATACCTTTATAGCTTATTCCTAATTACCATCATTTGTCAATGTGTTTTCGTCTGTACCTACACACCATATTCATGTCGACAGTATGGGGTGCAGCCTATGGTTAATCCGGTGAGATGTTTATCGGAAAACAGCAAAAAAGCCTCCTTCGCCGAAGCGAAAGAGGCTTGTGTGTAAGTTCCAAATTAACGTTTGGAGAACTGAGGTGCACGACGAGCTGCTTTGAGACCGTACTTCTTACGTTCCTTCATACGAGGGTCACGAGTCAAGAAGCCAGCTTTCTTCAATGCAGGACGAAGTTCTGGATCAGCCTTCAGCAACGCACGGGAGATACCGTGACGGATTGCGCCAGCTTGACCAGAGATACCGCCGCCATGAGCGATTACCAGAACGTCGTATTTGCCGACTGTTTCTGTAAGGTTCAATGGTTGCTTAACGATAAGCTTCAAAGTTTCCAAACCGAAATATTCATTAAGGTCACGTTTATTGATAACGATGCGGCCTTCACCTGGTACAAGGCGAACACGCGCTACGGAATGCTTACGACGACCTGTCCCATAGTATTGTACTTGTGCCATGAAACTGTCCTCCCTTTTATTATCCGCGAAGTTCGTAAACTTCAGGATTTTGTGCTTGATGCGGATGCGCGGAGCCTGCGTATGCTTTAACGCGAAGCTTCATCTTGTTACCCATGCGAGTTTTAGGAAGCATGCCGTGTACAGCAAGTTCTACCATACGCTCAGGCTTGTTAGCCAGCATCTCACCAGCAGTTGTCACTTTCAAACCGCCTGGATACATGGAGTGACGATAGTATTTCTTACCTTGCAATTTATTGCCAGTCAATACAACTTTATCAGCGTTGATGATGACTACGAAATCTCCGCCGTCAACATTTGGTGTGAAAGTTGGTTTGTGCTTGCCGCGAACAAGTGCAGCAGCTTCGGAAGCGAGACGACCAAGCGTCTTGCCTTCAGCGTCGATAACGAACCATTTGCGCTCAATTTCAGCTGGTTTCGCCATGTAAGTAGTACGCATGAAATATCCTCCTCATTACTAACGTTCAATCTTAGTAGCTTTATATGTCGTTCAATCATATGCTCTGTATCAAATCAATCTTAGCGGTTTCTTTATTGGGGGCCGTGGGAAGCCATAAAGAAACACAAATATTATTATACAATAACAATGTCCAATAAGCAATGTGTTTTTTATAGAGATTCATTGGAATCTGCAATCGAATGCGGATTCTCTTCATCATAACTCACATGCCATAGCATCAACCCATGAGGCATGGCGGTAGGACCTGCAGCACTGCGATCGCGTGCTGCAAGTATACCTTCCATGTCCTCTGGTTTCAGCTTTCCTTCTCCAATACGGAGCAGGGTCCCAACAATGATCCGGACCATCTGATACAGAAAACCGCTCCCTGTCACATACAGGTGGATTCTCCCCCGCCCAGCCTCACCGGTCGGGCTTGGTTCAACTTCCAGCCTTGCATCATACAGCGTACGTACATGGTTTCGCTTAGTTGATTTCGGCGAAGCGAAAGACGTAAAGTCATGCTCACCTAAGAGATACTTTAACGCCTCACGCATAGCATATATCCGAAGCGGCTGATGATGATGATACTCTAGATGCCTCCGGAACAGATCCGGCTGCCGCTCTGCCCATATCGTGTAACGATACGTCTTGCGCTTCGCCGAGTAACGAGAATCAAAGTCGAGCGGCACTTCCCACGCATTCGTGATGACGATATCATCCGGTAGCCACGTATTCAGTGCAAGCGCCCATCGCTTAATTGGAATAGTGGATGACGTGTGAAAGTTAAACACTTGTCCCTGCGCATGCACACCTGCATCAGTGCGACCTGATGCCGATATGGTGATTTGTTCTCGTGTTAACTTCGCAATAGCTGCTTCGATCTGACCCTGAACGGTATTCAGATCCGGTTGGATCTGAAATCCGCAGTATGCGGTCCCCTCGTAAGCAACGGTCATAGCCACATTTCTCATGCTTGCCTCCATCATACATACGCCATGTAAGACATGGGATTTCTTGATGTGCACACGATGCGATAAAAAGAAAAGCTCCTCAAGGGGAGCTCTCTTTCAAGCCGCTATGTGCGGATGTTAATGCATCAAACCGCACTTACGCACGGTCAACGAGTTCCAAGTACACCATAGGCGCAGCGTCGCCACGGCGTGGTCCAAGTTTCAAGATGCGTGTATAACCGCCCGGACGTTCTGCATAACGAGGTGCAATCTCCGTGAACAGCTTTTGGATAGCGTCTTTTTCACCATCAACCGTTTCGCGACGTACGTATGCAGCCACTTGACGGCGAGCGTGCAAGTCACCTTGCTTCGCCTTAGTGATGAGCTTTTCAGCAATAGAGCGAACTTCTTTCGCTTTCGCTTCAGTTGTTTGAATGCGCTCGTATAGGAACAAGTCGGTTACCATGTCGCGGAACAAAGCTTTACGCGCACTAGCATCACGACCCAACTTTTGGTATGCCATGTAGTTTCCCCTCCTTCGTCAACAGATCCCGATTATTCTTCCATTCGCAGACCCAAACCGAGCTCTTCAAGCTTCTCTTGAACTTCTTCCAAAGACTTGCGGCCCAAGTTGCGGACCTTCATCATGTCTTCTTCCGTCTTCGTGATCAGCTCTTGCACGGTATTGATGCCTGCACGCTTCAAGCAGTTATAGGAACGAACAGAGAGATCGAGCTCTTCGATAGTCATCTCGAGCACTTTCTCTTTCTTGTCTTCCTCTTTTTCGACCATGATTTCCGCGTCTTTCGCTTCGTCCGTAAGACCTACGAAGAGCATCAGATGCTCTGTAAGAATCTTCGCACCAAGGCTGACTGCTTCTTCTGGACGAACACTGCCATCGGTCCATATCTCAAGCGTAAGCTTGTCGTAGTTCGTTACTTGCCCTACACGCGTATTCTCAATTGCATAGTTCACGCGTGAGATTGGCGTATAGATCGAATCAACAGGAATGACACCAATTGGTTGGTCTTCATTCTTGTTGCGATCGGCGAGCACGAAGCCACGTCCACGATTCGCATAAATGCGCATATGGAGTCTGGAACCTTGAGCTAATGTCGCAATGCGGAGATCCGGGTTCAAAATTTCCACATCACTGTCCGCACGAATATCACCGGCAGTGACAATACCTTCGCCATCCGCATCGATTTCAAGAATCTTCTCTTCATCGGAGTGAATCTTAAGGGAGAGTGCTTTCAAGTTCAAGATAATTTCCGTAACGTCTTCATAGACACCTGGAATAGTCGAGAACTCATGCAATACTCCATCGATTTGGACGGATGTTACTGCCGCGCCGGGCAAAGATGAAAGCAAGATACGGCGGAGGGAGTTCCCCAGCGTCGTGCCATAACCGCGTTCAAGCGGCTCGACAACAAACTTGCCATATGTTCCATCTTCACTGACTTCTACGGTCTCAATTTTCGGCTTTTCGATCTCAATCACTAATAACCCTCCTTCAAAACGTCGCTGGCGTAACTGTGAAAACACCTTGGTCGGTCGAATCGTGCAGTAGTTTGCCTAAACAACCATTATTACCAGTAGGCGTTAGTTGTATACGACAAGTGCCACGCGTTCAATTATACGCGACGACGTTTTGGTGGACGGCAGCCATTGTGCGGAACTGGAGTAACGTCTTTAATCGCGCTAACTTCCAATCCTGCAGCTTGCAAGGAACGGATGGCAGCTTCACGACCAGCACCTGGACCTTTAACACTAACTTCTACCGTCTTCATTCCATGTTCCATTGCTGCTTTAGCAGCAGATTCAGCAGCCATTTGCGCAGCAAACGGTGTTGATTTACGGGAACCGCGGTATCCTAAGTTACCGGAGCTTGCCCAGGAAATTGCGTTACCGTGTGGATCCGTGATCGTTACGATCGTATTGTTGAATGTGGAACGAATGTGTGCCACACCAGACTCAATATTTTTACGGTCACGACGTTTTGTACGTACAACTTTTTTCGGTTTAGCCATTGCTACTTATCCCTCCTTACTTCTTCTTATTAGCTACCGTACGACGAGGGCCTTTACGTGTACGAGCATTAGTTTTAGTACGTTGACCACGAACAGGCAAGCCGCGGCGGTGACGGATACCACGATAGCATCCAATCTCAACCAAACGCTTGATGTTCAGGGAAATTTCACGGCGGAGGTCACCCTCTACCTTTACATTCTTATCGATTGCTTCACGAATTGCGTTTACCTCGTCTTCAGTCAGATCACGAACACGAGTATCCTTGTTTACACCAGCCATAGCAATGACTTTTTGGGAAGTCGTTTTCCCGATTCCAAAAATGTATGTCAAGGCGATCTCAACGCGTTTATCACGTGGCAAGTCTACACCAGCTATACGAGCCATTAACGCTACACCCCCTTCTTAACCTTGTTTTTGTTTGTGTTTCGGATTTTCACATATTACCATAACATTACCCTTGCGACGAATGACTTTGCATTTTTCGCACATTGGCTTTACAGAAGGTCTTACCTTCATGATGATAACCTCCCAGTCCTTAAGTTGCACGCGTCAAACCATCAAGTATTATCCTGAACGGTCTGCAAGTGCATGCAGTGCGCTATTTAAAATCTCGAGTACTACTTTCGATATGTGATGCGACCTTTACTTAAATCGTATGGTGACAACTGTACGACCACTTTGTCCCCAGTCAGGATACGGATGAAATGCATCCGCAGCTTTCCAGAAACATGGGCAAGAATCTGATGTCCATTCTCAAGCTCTACACGAAACGTAGCATTCGGCAACGGCTCTATGACCGTTCCTTCAACTTCAATCACGTCTTCTTTAGCCAACGTCATTCTCCTTTCTCATTCCCATTTGCAGCGGCCAGTTTATCCGCGTACTTCGCTATGATGTAACGGAGTTTACTGTTTGTTACCCGTCCGCTTTCACTTAAACTTTGAACGACCTCATGGCTTATCGCTTCCTGCAGCTCCAGATGGAGTACATTTTTGCGTTTTGGCTGGTCAAACTTTCGCTTGTCCCCGTCCGCAATGTGGACGGATTTTGCATCCGCTATACCGACGATGACGGCGATCTTACCGTGATCGCGACCTTGGCGTACTCTGACGAATTGACCAATCTGTGGTGCCGGAATGCTGCTCATCCCATTCACCTACTCTTGCAACTTCGTCAAAATCTCACAACCGTCTTGTGTTACGGCTACTGTATGTTCGAAGTGAGCACACAGCGATCCGTCCAACGTAACGACCGTCCAGTTGTCCGCCAATGTCTTCGTGTGACGTTCCCCGATGATAACCATCGGTTCAATCGCGAGCGTCATGCCCGGCTTCAACCGAGGACCGCGGTTAGGAACTCCGTAATTCGGAATCTGAGGTTCTTCATGAAGATCCGTACCGACTCCGTGACCTACGTACTCACGCACGACTGACATCCCCGCATCTTCGATTACACGCTGAATCGCGTGGGATACCGTATAAAGACGTACATCCGATTTGACCAGTTCAAGTCCGGCAAAGAGCGAGCGCTCTGTCACATCGAGCAGCTGCTGAGCAGCTTCCGATATGGTGCCGACGCCATATGTCCAGGCGGAATCACCGTGATATCCGCGATATTGCGCGCCGATATCAATGCTGATGATGTCGCCTTCGTTAAGTTTGCGTTTGCCAGGTATACCGTGCACCAGCTCTTCATTGACTGATGCGCAAATGCTACCGGAAAAACCGTTGTATCCTTTGAATGAAGGAGTTGCGCCTTGGCTTAGAATGAACTTTTCCGCGATGGCGTCTAGTTCACGTGTCGTGATCCCTGGTTCGATGTGTTGAGCCATAAGACGGTGCGTTTCCGCAACAATTCGCCCAGCTTCCCGCATAAAGCCTAGTTCCACTTCGGACTTACAAATGATCATTCGTTTAACCTCGCAGTAAAGATACGACTTCAGACGTCACCGTATCGATTTCCTTCTCCCCGTCAACTTGACGCAATAAGCCTTTAGCTTCGTAATAATCAAGTAAAGGAGCCGTCTTATTGATATATTCGTCAAGACGCGTGCCGACCTTCTCTTCGGAATCATCCGAACGTTGGTACAGATCGCCTTGGCATTTATCGCATACGCCTTCTTGCTGTGGCGGGTTAAATATGACGTGGTACGTCGCGCCGCAAGACTTGCAAATGCGTCTACCAGTCAGACGCGCCAGCAATAATTCACGGTCAACGCTCAGGTTGATGACATGGTCAAGCTTGCGTCCCATCGATACCAGCATTTCGTCCAGAGCTTCCGCTTGCGCTAATGTGCGTGGAAAGCCATCCAACAAGAAGCCAGTATTACAGTCAGGTTGCGCAAGACGTTCACGTACGACACCGACTGTGACGTCATCCGGAACGAGCAGACCTTGATCAATGTATTCCTTAGCCTTTAGGCCGATTGGCGTACCCTCACGCATTGCTGCGCGGAACGCATCGCCTGTGGAGATATGAGGAATACCGAACTCCGTAACAATACGTTCAGCCTGCGTTCCTTTACCTGCCCCAGGAGGCCCCATGAATAGAATGTTCATCGAATGTCACTCCCCTTATGATAAGCATAGGCTTAACTTACGTCGGAAGTGGATTGCTTTCGATGGCATTCGTTAAGCCTCTGCTCTACAAGAAACAGCACAATAGGTGCCGAGGTGCCTTGATGGCCCCATCAGAACCTATATGCCTATTTATTGATAAAACCTTTGTAATGACGCTTAATCAACTGGCTCTCGATCTGCTTCATTGTATCCAGCGCTACGCCGATTACGATGAGGAGTGAGGTACCACCGATCTGTACTCCCTTTGGCAAGCCAGCCAGTTTCGCGAAGATAACTGGAAGTATTGCGATGGCCGACAAGAAGAGTGCGCCTGACAGCGTCAGACGAGTCATAACGCGAGTCAAGTAAGTCGCCGTTGCTTTGCCAGGACGAATTCCCGGAATGTATCCACCATTCTTTTTCATTTGATCCGCCATTTGCTGAGGGTTCATTTGAACGAATGTATAGAAGAAAGTGAATCCAACGATCAGCAGGACATATAGTACTGCGCCTAACGGCTTATCATACATTAGATTTGCACTTACCCATTTTGCCCAAGCTTGATCCGCCCAGAACTGAGCGATCGTAGCCGGGAACAGCAATAACGACGATGCAAAGATGACAGGGATTACACCCGCGCCATTCACTTTAAGTGGAATGTGCGTGTTTTGTCCGCCATACATCTTGTTGCCGACAACTCGTTTCGCATATTGCACAGGAATCTTGCGTTTTCCTTCTTGAACGAAGATAACCGCAACGATCAAAAGGAATACTACTAGCGCCAGAACAATCACTTTAGTGATGCTAAGGAGCAGTGGTCCCTCGTTGTTAACGAATTGATCACGGTAGATATCCATGATATGTTGCGGGAATGCCGCCACGATACCAGCAAAGATGAGAATCGAGATGCCGTTACCAATCCCCTTCTCGGTGATCTGCTCACCAAGCCACATGAGGAAAGCTGTACCAGCTGTAAGGACAATAGCGATCACGACGTAACTCGAAAAAGTTGCATTCGGAACCATTGCCAAGCCGTACATACGGTTAAAGCCAATAGCAGTACCGAATGCTTGAATCAGACCCAAGACTACCGTACCGTAACGAGTAATCTGAGCTAACTTGCGTTTACCGACTTCTCCTTCTTTCGCCCATTGTGCAAATTTCGGGATGACATCCATCGTCAAAAGCTGCACAATGATCGATGCCGTGATGTACGGCATAATACCAAGAGCGAAGATCGAGAACTTAAATAACGCGCCACCAGAGAATGTGTTCAGCAATGTGAACAAATTCCCTTGGTCATTGGCTGTCTGAAAAACCGAAGTATCTACACCAGGTACCGGAATGAAGGCACCGATGCGATAAACGATCAACACCAACAACGTAAAAATAATTTTACGTCGTAGATCATCGACTCGCCATATATTCGATACAGTCTTGAACATTAGATCACCTCGGATTTGCCGCCGGCAGCCTCGATCTTCTCTACGGCAGATTGAGAGAACTTGTTAGCTTTGATTACAAGGCTAACAGAAAGGTCTCCGTTACCCAAGATCTTGATTCCGAACATTGGGTCCTTAACGATGCCTTGTTCCATCAGCAATTCCGGAGTTACTTCTGTACCTGCAGCAAAACGGTTCAAATCAGAAACGTTCACAACGCAGTACTCTTTACGTGTTGGGTTCAAGAAACCACGCTTTGGCAAACGACGGTACAATGGATTTTGACCGCCTTCAAAGCCTGGACGAACACCACCGCCGGAACGAGCATTTTGACCTTTGTGACCACGTCCTGCTGTTTTCCCGTTTCCGGAAGCAATACCGCGACCGCGGCGGAAGCTTTCTTGACGTGAACCAGGTGCTGGAGAAAGTTCGTGTAACTTCATCGTTCATCGCACCTCCTTATTATTTTTGCATTGTTTACATGCTTTTTCAAACATTCTGTTTATGTTGAAGCTAAGAGTAAATCTTAGCCTTCGATTTCTTCTACTTTAACCAAGTGATTTACTTGATTAACCATACCACGAATCGCAGGGTTGTCATTATGAACAACCGTTTGATTCACTTTACGCAGACCCAGTGTATTCACCGTCTTACGATGAGTTTCTGGACGACCGATCAGACTGCGAACGAGGGTAATCTGCAATTTTGCCATCGTAGTCCCCTCCTTATCCTAACAGTTCCTGAACGGATTTACCACGCAACTTAGCTACCTGTTCTGCCGTTTTCAGGCGGGACAGACCTTCGAGCGTAGCATTAACCATGTTGATTGCATTGGAGGAACCAAGCGATTTCGTCAAGATATCGCCTACACCAGCCAATTCCAACACGGCACGAACCGGACCGCCGGCAATAACCCCTGTACCTTCGCTTGCTGGCTTCAGAAGAACTGAGCCTGCACCGAATTTACCAGTTACTTGGTGAGGGATCGTTGTGCGAACGAAAGGAACGTGAATGAGATTTTTCTTTGCGTCTTCCATACCTTTGCGGATTGCATCAGGTACTTCGGATGCTTTGCCGATGCCAGCGCCAACATGACCTTTGCCATCACCGACAACAACGAGAGCACTAAAGCTAAAACGGCGTCCGCCCTTTACAACTTTAGCTACGCGGTTAATTTGAACTACTTTTTCAGTCAGATCTAACGTATTTGGATCAACTCGCAAGTTGTTAACCTCCTTTTGTTAAATTCTTAAAACTCAAGACCAGCTTCACGAGCTGCGTCTGCCAATGCTTGAATACGTCCATGATACAGATAGCCACCACGGTCGAATACAACAGCTTCAACGCCAGCTTCTTTGGCACGTTTAGCTACGAGTTCCCCAACTTTACGAGCGGATTCAGTATTACCGCCGTTCGTAATTTGGTCACGAAGCTCTTTATCCATTGTCGAAGCTTGTGCGATTGTTACGCCCTTAACATCATCGATCAATTGAGCGTAGATGTGTTTAGAGGAACGGAATACGTTCAAACGAGGACGTGCAGTCGTTCCTTCAATTTTCTTACGCACACGAAGGTGACGCTTCAAACGAGCTTTGTTTTTATCGCCTTTTGTAATCACGATTGTTTCACTCCCTTCAGTTTAGCCATTAAGCTACACGGGTAAGCGAGCTAGGCAAGATCTTACTTCTTCTTGCCTGCTTTACCTTCTTTACGCAGGATGCGTTCGCCTTCGTACTTGATACCTTTACCTTTATACGGCTCTGGCTCACGAACGGCGCGAATGTTAGCTGCATAAGCACCAACGCGCTCTTTGTCGATACCTTTAACGATAATCTTCGTTTGTGCAGGTACTTCGAACTCGATGCCTGCTTCTGGTGTGAACTCAACTGGGTGAGAGTAACCAACGTTCAATACGAGCTTATCGCCAGTTTTGTTTGCACGGTAACCTACGCCTACGAGCTCAAGAGTCTTAGCATAGCCTTCCGTTACACCAACTACCATGTTGTTAACTACAGTACGTGTAGTACCATGAAGTGAACGGTGTACTTTATTATCTGAAGGACGTTCGATCAAGATCTCGTTCTCTGCGATCGATACTTTCATATCTTTGTGCAGTTCACGAGTCAAGGATCCTTTAGGTCCTTTAACCGTAATAACTGTGTTATCCAAAGTAACGGTTACGCCAGCTGGCACGTTTATTGGTTTGCGACCAATACGGGACATGGCTGCACCTCCTATCTTCTACTGTTTATTACCAAACGTAACAAACAACTTCGCCGCCGGATTTGCTTTGGCGAGCTTCTTTGTCTGTTACTACGCCCTTAGACGTAGAAATGATCGCGATTCCGAGTCCACCAAGTACGCGAGGTACCTCGTTGGATTTCGTGTACACGCGAAGGCCTGGCTTAGAAATACGTTTCAAACCAGTGATAACACGCTCATTGTTCGCTCCGTATTTCAAGAAAATGCGGATGATCCCTTGTTTGTTGTCATCGATGTATTCAGCATCGCGGATAAAGCCTTCACGCTTCAAGATCTCTGCGATTTGCTTCTTCATTGTAGAAGCCGGCATTTCCACTGTTTCATGACGTACTGTATTTGCATTGCGAATGCGAGTAAGCATATCTGCAATTGGATCAGACATAACCATTAGTGTGAACCTCCTTCCCGAAAAAGGGTATATTACCAGCTTGCTTTTTTAACGCCAGGAATCTGGCCTTTGTATGCCAATTCGCGGAAACAAATTCTGCAAATTTTAAACTTACGCAACACAGAATGCGGACGACCACAGCGCTCGCAACGAGTGTATGCTTGCACTTTGAACTTCGGTTTACGTTGCTGTTTGACGAGCATCGAAGTTTTTGCCACGTGTTGACACCTCCTATGATATTTGTCGGGACGAATAGTCCTCGGACAAATTCATTGTCCATTTATCCTATTCATCGATTAACGATGACCTTATCTGAGTTTCACGAATTACTTCGCGAAAGGCATGCCGAGCTGCGTCAATAGTTCACGGGACTCTTCATCCGACTTAGCTGTCGTTACGATGACGATGTCCATACCGCGTACTTTATCGACTTTATCATACTCGATCTCAGGGAAGATGATCTGCTCTTTCAAACCGAGTGTGTAGTTACCGCGACCGTCAAATGCCTTGTTCGAGATACCGTGGAAGTCACGTACACGTGGAAGTGTAACGTTGAACAATTTGTCCAAGAAGTGATACATGCGCTCACCGCGCAAAGTCACTTTAACACCGATCGGCATTCCTTCACGAAGCTTAAAGCCAGCGATGGATTTCTTAGCACGCGTGATTACTGGCTTTTGACCAGCGATCAGCTGCATTTCAGCAACTGCAACGTCCAAGACCTTAGAGTTAGATACCGCTTCACCCATACCCATGTTGATAACGACTTTCTCAACTTTAGGAACTTGCATTACAGTCGTATAATTAAACTTCTGCATCAAAGCAGGAGTAATTTCGTTCAAATAACGTTCTTTCAAACGAGTTGCCATTTAGAATGGACCTCCTTTCTTAGCGATTAGTCGATGATTTCGCCGGAGCGTTTCGCAACACGTACTTTTTTGCCGTTCTCCAACACTTTGTAACCGATACGTGTTACTTTGCCCGACTTCGGATCCACGTGCATAACGTTCGATACGTGGATTGGAGCTTCTTGCTCGATGATTCCGCCTTGTGGATTGCTTTGGTTAGGCTTCTGATGCTTCTTAACCATGTTTACGCCTTCTACAAGAACGCGGTTCATACGAGGATACGCTGCGATGACGCGGCCTTTTTTACCTTTGTCTTTACCGGTAATAACGATAACCGTGTCGTCTTTCTTAACGTGCAATTTATTGTTATGCGACTCGAGAACTTTTTTAGTTCGTGGCATGTGTTACACCTCCTGAGTCTTGCCTAGCGGGCAAGCTAATTAGATAACTTCCGGAGCCAGGGAAACGATTTTCATGAAGTCTTTGTCGCGAAGTTCGCGAGCAACAGGTCCGAAAATACGTGTTCCGCGTGGTCCTTTGTCCTCTTTTACGATAACCGCTGCATTCTCATCGAAAGCGATGTAGGAACCGTCTTTACGACGAACCGAACGCTTCGTACGAACGATAACAGCTTTTACAACGTCACCCTTTTTGACAACGCCGCCTGGTGTTGCTTGCTTGACAGAACATACGATGATGTCTCCGATGTGGCCTACGCGACGTCCAGTACCACCCAAGACACGAATGCACATCAATTCTTTAGCACCAGAGTTATCTGCTACAGCTAAACGTGAAAATGGTTGAATCATTGTGGTTTCCTCCTTTCGGTTAAACTACCGATCCATTAAACGATAACAGCTTTCTCAACGATCTCAACGAGTCTCCAGCGCTTGTCTTTGGACAGCGGGCGAGTCTCCATGATTTTAACCGTATCGCCAATTTTTGCTTCATTGTTTTCGTCATGCGATTTGAATTTCTTCGTGTACTTGATGCGTTTGTGATACAAATCATGCTTCTTGTATGTTTCAACCGCTACAACGATTGTTTTATCCATTTTATCGCTGACAACTTTGCCGATTTGCACTTTACGTGCATTACGTTGTTCACTCATGAGTGTAATGCCTCCTTCCTGGTAACAGGATGAATATAGTCAGTCATGACACGACTTTATTTAACCGATAATCCCAAGTTCTCTTTCGCGCAATACCGTTTTAGCACGAGCAATTGCTTTACGTACGTCACGGATGCGTGTTGGGTTGTCAAGCTGTCCAGTAGCCAATTGGAAACGGAGGTTGAAGAGTTCTTCCTTGAATCCTACAACTTTTTGTTCGAGTTCAGCAGTGGTCAAGTTACGAAATTCATTAGCTTTCATTTGCTTCACCACCCATTTCTTCGCGCTTCACGAACTTCGTCTTAATAGGCAACTTGTGCGCTGCAAGACGCATAGCTTCGCGAGCGATTTCCTCAGATACTCCGGAAAGTTCGAACATGATCTTGCCTGGCTTAACTACAGCAACCCATTTCTCAACGTTACCTTTACCGGAACCCATCCGAACCTCAAGCGGCTTTTGCGTGATTGGTTTATCAGGGAAAATTTTAATCCATACTTGACCGCCACGTTTGATATAACGAGTCATTGCAATACGCGCAGCCTCGATTTGGCGGTTCGTAATCCAAGTTGGCTCAAGAGCTTGCAAACCGTATTCACCGAAGTGAACTGTTGTACCGCCCTTTGCTTGACCTTTCAAGCTGCCGCGTTGTTGTTTACGGTGTTTGACACGTTTAGGTACCAACATGATTAGTTGCCTCCTTCCTCAACAGCCTTTTTCTTAGCCGTAGGAAGTACCTCTCCACGATAGATCCATACTTTTACGCCGATACGGCCATAAGTTGTATGAGCTTCTGCCGTTCCATAATCAATGTCAGCGCGAAGCGTATGAAGTGGTACAGTTCCTTCGCTGTAACCTTCCGAACGAGCAATTTCAGCTCCACCAAGACGACCACTAACCGCTGTCTTAATACCTTTCGCACCAGAGCGAATTGTACGTTGAATAGCTTGTTTCAACGCGCGGCGGAAAGAAACGCGGCGTTCCAATTGCTGTGCAATGCTCTCAGCAACCAGGATAGCGTCCAGATCTGGAGTTTTGATTTCCGAAATGTTGATGTGTACTTTCTTGTCGCCAGCAATCTTAGTTACTTCACGACGAAGTGCTTCAACCTCGGAACCGCCTTTACCGATTACCATGCCCGGTTTAGCGGTATGGATCGTTACGTTCACGCGATTAGCGGCACGTTCGATCTCGATTTTAGATACCGCAGCTTCTTTCAGTTTATTCTTCAGAAACTCACGAATCTTAACGTCTTCGATAAGCAAGGTGCCGAAATCTTTTTCAGCGTACCATTTGGATTCCCAATCTCGGATAATACCTACACGTAATCCGACGGGATTTACCTTTTGACCCACACGTTTTCCCTCCTTATTTCTCGGATACCACGATCGTGATGTGGCTTGTTCTCTTATTGATACGGCTTGCACGTCCCATAGCACGTGGACGGAAGCGTTTCATTGTCGGACCTTCGTTAGCGTAAACTTGCTCAACAACAAGCTTGTTTACGTCCATTTGATAGTTATGCTCTGCATTTGCAATCGCAGAATTAAGCAATTTTTCTACCACTGGGGACGCCGACTTTGGCGTATGGCGCAAAATTGCGATTGCCTCGCCCACTTGCTTTCCGCGGATCAAGTCGATAACGAGCTTGACTTTGCGAGGAGCGATGCGAACATTATTCGCATGTGCTTTAGCTTGCATAGTAGTACCTCCCCTCGAATGCTAAGTTCGATTTATCGTTTACCCGTTTTCTTATCATCATCATGACCTTTGTACGTACGAGTAGGAGCGAACTCACCGAGTTTGTGACCTACCATATCTTCAGTTACGTACACAGGCACGTGTTTGCGGCCATCATATACCCCAAACGTATGTCCGATGAATTGAGGGAAAATTGTGGAGCGACGGGACCAAGTCTTAACAACGACTTTCTTGCCGCCTTCGTTCAACGCTTCTACCTTCTTCATCAGGTGACCATCGATAAATGGTCCTTTTTTCAAACTGCGACCCATGTGTAAATCCTCCCTTCGCGAGACTTGTTTGCAACGCTTGTTGCGTTGCTCAAGTATTTAACCGGACAAATATTACTTCGTGCGATTACGAACAATATATTTATCGGATTGTTTACCTTTTTTACGCGTCTTGTAACCGAGAGTCGGTTTGCCCCATGGAGACATTGGCGATTTGCGGCCGATTGGCGCGCGACCTTCACCACCACCGTGTGGGTGATCAACCGGGTTCATAACAACCCCGCGGACAACTGGGCGTTTGCCCAACCAACGGCTGCGTCCAGCTTTACCGATCTTAATAAGTTCGTGGTCTCCGTTACCTACAGCTCCAATAGTAGCGCGGCAAACTTTCAACACTTTACGAACTTCGCCGGAAGACAAGCGAACTGTTACATAGCGATCTTCTTTACCAAGCAATTGAGCTTCCGTACCAGCTGCGCGAACGAGCTGACCGCCTTTACCTGGTTGCAATTCGATGTTGTGGATAACTGTACCTACTGGGATATTTTCGAGCGGCAATGCGTTACCGATCTTGATATCTGCGCCAGCACCTGACATGATAACATCGTCTACTTTAAGACCTTTAGGAGCGATGATATAAGCCTTTTCACCGTCAGCGTAGTTGATCAACGCGATGTTCGATGTACGGTTTGGATCATACTCGATTGTAGCAACGCGGCCTGGAATGCCGTCTTTTGTACGTTTGAAGTCGATCACGCGGTATTTACGCTTGTGACCGCCGCCTTGGTGACGGATCGTAATCTTACCTTGGTTATTGCGGCCCGCCTTCTTGCTAAGTGGAGCCAACAACGATTTCTCCGGTGTGCTTGTTGTGATCTCTTCGAACGTAGAAACGCTCATACCACGACGAGCCGGGGAAGTCGGTTTGTACTTTTTGATAGGCACTTATTTTCCCTCCTTACTTCAGAACTTGTTTATTTATACCGTTTCAAAGAATTCAAGCGGCTTGCTGTCTTTAGCCAACGTTACGAATGCTTTTTTCCATTCTGTTGTGTAACCGTTGTAACGACCATAGCGCTTTGGCTTAGCTGGAACGCGCAATGTGTTCACGCTAGCAACTTTTACTTTGAAGATTTGCTCGATGGCATTCTTGATTTCCGTCTTGTTCGCACGGATCTCAACCTCAAATACGTATTTAAGATCATCCATCATATCTGCAGTACGCTCAGTAATAATCGGACGCTTAATGATATCACGAGGGTCTTTCATTACGCAAACACCTCCTCTACCTTCGAAACCGCATCCTTTGTGATGATGAGCTTCTGGTGGCGAAGTACGTCATATACGTTAACTCCGTCAGCCGCAAGCAATTTCACGGATGGGATGTTGCGAGCGGAGAGCGCCACGTTGTCGTTGTACTCAGGTACTACTACAAGCGCTTTGCGATCCACTTTCAAGTTGTTCAGAATCGCTTGGAATTCTTTCGTCTTCGGAGCGTTCATTGTCAACTCATCAAGTACGATAATTTGATTTTCCAACACTTTGGAAGAAAGTGCGGATTTGATCGCCAGACGGCGAACTTTCTTAGGAAGCTTATATGCATAGCTGCGTGGCGTTGGTCCGAATACAGTACCGCCGCCTACCCATTGCGGTGCACGGATCGAACCTTGACGGGCACGACCAGTTCCTTTTTGTTTCCAAGGCTTACGGCCACCGCCTCTTACTTCGGAACGACCTTTAACCTTGTGCGTACCTTGACGCAGAGATGCAAGCTGCATAACTACTGCTTCGTGAAGCACGCTTTTGTTTGGTTCAATACCGAATACACTATCAGCCAATTCAATCTCGCCAACTTGTGCACCGGAGATGTTGTATACTGCTACTTTAGGCATTCTGAGCTCCTCCTTTCCTCACCAATTACTTTTTAACTGCGGATCTAATGTTAATGAAGCTGTTTTTAGCACCTGGGATGGAGCCTTTAACGAGGATAACGTTACGTTCTGTATCCACTTTAACAACTTCAAGGTTTTGAACTGTGATTGTTTCTGCACCCATGTGACCTGGAAGGCGCTTGCCTTTAGGTACGCGGTTCGCTTGAATGGAACCCATGGAACCAGGACCACGATGGTAACGGGAGCCGTGTGCCATTGGACCAGTGCTTTGTCCCCAACGTTTGATAACGCCAGCGAATCCTTTACCTCTCGAAATACCTGTTACGTCTACGAATTCACCTGCAGCGAACATGTCAGCCTTAAGCTCCTGGCCAACTTCGTACTGTGAAAGTTCTACACCACGAAGTTCTTTAACGTAGCGCTTAGGTGCTGTGTTTGCTTTCTTCGCATGGCCGATTTCCGGCTTAGTTGCGCGCTTTTCCTTCTTATCAGCAAAGCCGATTTGGATAGCTTCGTAACCATCGTTCTCAACGTCTTTTTTCTGCAAAACGACGCAAGGACCAGCTTCGATTACTGTTACCGGCAATACATTACCTTCAGCGGTAAATACTTGAGTCATGCCGAGTTTTTTTCCTAAGATACCTTTCATGTTGACACCTCTTTTCCTTTCCATAATCCGTACTTACGATTTTTTCAAGCTTACAGCTTGATTTCGATATCTACACCAGACGGCAAGTCCAGTCGCATCAACGCGTCTACCGTTTGCGGTGTTGGATTCACGATGTCGATCAAACGCTTATGAGTGCGCATCTCGAACTGCTCGCGAGAATCCTTGTACTTGTGCACCGCACGAAGAATCGTGATAATTTGCTTCTCCGTTGGCAACGGGATCGGACCAGAAACACCAGCTCCGGAACGTTTCGCTGTCTCAACGATTTTCTCAGCGGATTGATCAAGAATTCTGTGATCGTATGCTTTCAAGCGGATACGAATTTTTTGCTTTGCCATTATATTCCCTCCTTTAATCGCCCAATTTTGCATCGGACATACTCAGCGAAAATTTTCCTACGCACCACCCATGGCAAAGGGGCCGGGTGTGTCGGTAACCTCTCGCTTCATCGCAACGTCGACGAACAACATTCACTATTATATATAATCACCCTCATAAATGCAAGCTTTTGTTCTAATTTTTCAGGCTGTTATATGATTTAGTCCATAAACAACAGAGATTAGAAAGCTTGCACAACGGGGATGCTTATTTCGTGATCGAACTATGCCATTATATAATGAAGCATCACCTAATAGCTACGGTAATGGTTGGGATTCAACCGCACCCTATTCAATCAGTGTAATATCAGTTTCTTCTATTATAATGATAAGGTGGTTTGGTTAAGTTCCTCAGCGGATTTAGCTACTTCCTGCGTAGATACGTCGATTCCCTGAATGAGCTCCATCAGTTCTTTCATCTCGTGCATCATCATCTTCATTGAAGAAGCGCTTATACTCGATTTTTCAACAATATCACGAAATGCATCATTGGTCACTGCCGTCCATTCACGAACACCATCCACATTATTTTTCACTTCTGTGATCATGTGAATGACCGTATTCGTTACATTTGCTGAATTGCCTATCAATTTCTCAATATCCGCGACTGTTTGTTTCGTGTGAGTAGCCAGCTTGTTCACTTCCTTCGCGACTACCGCGAAGCCTGCCCCATGTTCACCGGCTCTGGCTGCTTCTATTGAAGCGTTCAATGACAATAGGTTTGTTTGATCTGCAATCTCTTTAACTGCTGAGACGATAGTGCGAATCCGATTAGATGTATCCTTAAGCGTAGAAACATTCTCATGCATTTCGTTAGCCTTGGATTCAATGATTTGAATTCCCGCATTGAACTGTATCATCAAATGTTCGCCTTCGCTTGCCTTATCTTCCGCCTCGTGAGCAGATATAGAGGATTCTTTCACTGTCTCGTTGATTTCTACGCCTCTCTTGATGAGTGCTTCTATCGTATTGCTAGTTTCTTGAGTAAGCAGCGCGAGCTGTTCGCTAAGATGCGAGATATTGTTCTTCAGTTCATTCTTGACTTGATTGTATTGCTGCTCACGTTCTTTTCTGAACCGTTCTTCATAGATTTCCAATACAAGTCGTTGTTCAAGGTTGAGCACTTTGTTCACTGCACGGATTACCTCGTTCGCAGCCTCAGCATCGGGCATGTGCAAAATGATATTTGTTGTCAATTCACTTTGGAGATTATGAAAAGCTCCAATATACCATTTTGTATCTAAACCAATCTTTAGATGTTTCGTAGCTATCATTAATCTCTTCTGTACGTATTCCTCATCAATGATTCCGTTGAACATCTCTTCTATGTGTTGGCGCAAAGTCTTCTTCAAACGGTCAATAGAGCTGTACTTCTCGATAATGAGCTTCAATTCATCTACACCGAGTATCGTTTTATAAAAGCTTTCAGTCATCTCATCCATATATTCGAGTATGTAGGGCTTAATCCATCGTAAAATGGACAGATCCTCTTCCGTCAGCTGAATCATTTCAATTTGCAACCTTAGCGGATGATCTTGATCAAGTACAATTTTTCCTTCACGTGCCTGATTATTCAGATCTAACTTCCAATACCTCACAGAACCTTGAGTTGATGCAGACTTAGGGGAAGCAAGTAGCTTGTTCCGCTTAACTGGCATCCAACGTGCAAATTTACTCATAAGATACTCTCCTTTTTTTACAGAAGGAATTCATATTCTGATGCTCCATTTACACCTTACAGCCACAGAGCACATTGCATTATGCATTCAGCAATATTAATCAACTACTTTGAATATTTACAGAATAGGCATGATTATAGGATGTTACAGTATTTACAAGACACCTGCTGTGATTAATTTATCAATAAAATGTTTGGATCTAAGTAATGAATATATAAAAAGGGAGTTACCCTGTAAGTAGGTGACCTACCTGTAGGGTAACTCCTCTTTAAGAAGCGTTAAGCTTCAATTATTTTTGGATGCTTGCTACTGCACCAGCACCAACTGTACGGCCACCTTCGCGGATAGCGAAGCGTGTACCTTCTTCGATCGCGATTGGAGCGATCAATTTAACAGTTACTGTGATGTTGTCGCCAGGCATAACCATTTCAGTACCTTCTGGAAGGTCGATAACGCCAGTCACGTCAGTTGTACGGAAGTAGAACTGTGGACGGTAGCCTGTGAAGAATGGCTTATGACGGCCACCCTCTTCTTTAGTCAGTACGTAAACAGATGCAGTGAACTCAGTGTGAGGTTTAACTGTACCTGGCTTAACCAATACTTGACCGCGCTCGATGTCTTTACGGTCTACACCGCGAAGCAATGCGCCGATGTTGTCACCAGCTTGAGCGGAATCAAGAAGTTTGCGGAACATCTCAACGCCTGTAACAACAGACTTGCGAGTTTCTTCGTGGATACCAACGATTTCGATTTCTTCGCCGACTTTAACAGTACCGCGCTCTACACGACCTGTAGCAACTGTACCGCGACCAGTGATGGAGAATACGTCCTCAACAGGCATCAAGAAAGGCTTGTCAGTTTGACGCTCTGGCTCAGGGATGTAAGTGTCGATTTGTTCGAACAATTCAACAACTTTGTCAGCCCATTCGCCATCAGGGTTTTGCAACGCTTCACGAGCAGAACCACGGATGATTGGAGTGTCATCGCCTGGGAATTCGTACTCGGAAAGAAGGTCACGAATTTCCATTTCAACGAGTTCAAGCAATTCTTCGTCTTCAACCATGTCGCATTTGTTCATGAATACGACGATGTAAGGTACGCCTACTTGGCGGGACAGAAGGATGTGCTCACGAGTTTGTGGCATTGGACCGTCAGCTGCGGAAACAACCAAGATCGCACCGTCCATTTGAGCAGCACCAGTGATCATGTTTTTAACATAGTCAGCGTGTCCTGGGCAGTCAACGTGTGCATAGTGACGGTTAGGTGTTTCATACTCAACGTGGGAAGTTGAGATTGTGATACCGCGCTCACGCTCTTCTGGAGCTTTGTCGATTTGGTCGAATGCGATAGCAGCACCACCATAACGCTTGGAAAGTACAGTTGTGATTGCAGCAGTCAAAGTTGTTTTACCATGGTCAACGTGACCGATAGTACCGATGTTAACATGCGGTTTAGTACGTTCAAATTTTGCCTTTGCCATTTGAACAATTCCTCCTTAATAAGTGGAATAATATATTGGAATGTAAGGTCGACATCCAAGATTGAATCGAGTATGCCGACCAAAGTTAACTAAATCACGAAGCTTGAACGATATTACTCGCCTTTGTTCTTCGCAATGATTTGTTCGGAAATGTTGCGTGGAACTTCTTCATAGTGAGAGAGTTCCATCGAGAACACGCCGCGTCCTTGTGTACCGGAACGAAGTGTTGTGGAATAACCAAACATCTCGGAGAGAGGTACCTTAGCATTGATGATTTGCGCACCAGCGCGAGTATCCATGCCTTCGATACGACCACGACGGGAGTTCAGCATACCCATAACGTCGCCCATGTACTCTTCAGGGACTGTAACTTCAACCTTCATGATTGGCTCGAGCAATACTGGGTTACACTTGTCCTTAGCCGCTTTAAGCGCCATAGAACCAGCGATCTTAAACGCCATTTCACTGGAGTCAACATCATGGTAGGATCCGTCAAAGATTGTTGCTTTGATATCAACGAGCGGGAAGCCAGCGAGTACGCCGTTCTTCATCGACTCTTCGATACCAGCTTGAACCGGAGCGATGTATTCACGAGGAACGACACCACCGACAACTTTGTTCTCGAAGGAGAAGCCAGCGCCTGGTTCTTGCGGTTCGAAGTTGATCCAAACGTGACCGTATTGACCACGACCACCGGACTGACGAACGAACTTACCTTCAACCTTAGCAGCCGTTTTGAAAGTTTCACGGTAAGCAACTTGTGGGTTACCTACATTCGTTTCAACTTTGAACTCGCGGCGCATACGGTCGATGATGATCTCCAAGTGAAGCTCACCCATACCAGCAAGGATCGTTTGACCAGTTTCTTCGTCCGTATATGCACGAAGAGTTGGATCTTCTTCTGTAAGTTTGCCAAGAGCTGTAGCCATTTTATCTTGGTCAGCTTTGGTCTTAGGCTCAACAGCGATTTGGATAACTGGATCAGGGAAGTTCATGGACTCCAGGATAACCGGAGACTTCTCATCACACAGTGTATCACCTGTACCTGTATCTTTCAAACCTACTGCAGCTGCGATATCGCCAGAGTAAACTGTGTCGATTTCTTCACGGCTGTTAGCATGCATCTGAAGGATACGGCCGATACGCTCGCGCTTGCCTTTCGTTGCATTCAGAACGTAAGAGCCGGAGCTCAATACACCGGAATACACGCGGAAGAACGTAAGCTTACCAACATAAGGATCAGTCATGATCTTGAACGCAAGTGCTGAGAACGGCTCTTCGTCAGAAGAATGACGAACAACTTCTGTTTCTTCATCGCCTTCGACATGACCTTTGATAGCAGGTACATCGAGTGGGGATGGAAGGTACTCAACAACAGCGTCGATCATACGCTGAACACCTTTGTTACGGTAAGAAGAACCGCAAACTACTGGGAAGATTTGAACGTTACATACACCTTTACGGAGAGCAGCCTTCAGTTCTTCAACTGAAATCTCTTCACCCTCAAGGTATTTCATCATCAATTCTTCGTCGAGTTCAGCAATCTTCTCAACCATTTCCATACGAAGCTCTTCAGCTTGCGCTTGAAGCTCAGCAGGAATGTCTGTTACTTCATCCTTCAATCCAAGGTCATCGACGAACATATGAGCTTTCATCTCAAAGAGGTCAATGATACCTGTGAAGGTATCTTCTGCACCGATAGGCAATTGAATTGCAACTGCGTTCGCTTGCAGACGATCTTTCATCGTTCCAATTACACGAATGTAATCGGCACCGATGATATCCATCTTGTTTACGTATGCAATACGAGGAACAGAGTACTTGTCAGCTTGACGCCATACAGTCTCTGATTGCGGCTCAACGCCTTCCTTCGCAGAGAATACACCTACGGCTCCATCCAATACGCGCAGGGAACGCTCAACCTCAACTGTGAAGTCAACGTGGCCCGGAGTATCGATGATATTTACGCGATGACCTTTCCACTGCGCAGTTGTCGCAGCGGATGTGATCGTAATACCACGTTCTTGTTCTTGCTCCATCCAGTCCATAGTTGCTGCACCTTCGTGCACCTCACCAATCTTGTGAGTACGGCCTGTGTAGAACAAGATACGCTCCGTTGTAGTTGTCTTACCAGCATCAATGTGAGCCATGATCCCGATATTACGCGTATTTGCCAGAGAGAACTGTCTTGCCATAATATGGTCTCCCTTCAAATATGGGTTGTTGATTTAGGAACAATAAACTTTTGATCCTACCAGCGGTAGTGAGCAAATGCTTTGTTCGCTTCAGCCATTTTGTGAGTGTCTTCGCGTTTCTTAACAGCTGCACCAGTGTTATTGGAAGCATCGATAATCTCTGCCGCCAGACGCTCTTCCATTGTTTTCTCACCGCGGTTGCGGGAGTAGTTAACCAACCAACGTAATCCCAAGGATGTACGGCGTTCTGGTTTAACTTCGATAGGTACTTGATAGTTAGAACCACCTACACGGCGAGCTTTAACCTCAAGAACCGGCATAATATTTTTCAATGCTGCTTCAAACACTTCCATAGGCTCATTGCCTGTGCGCTCTTGAATGATAGTGAATGCATCATACAAGATTGTTTGAGCAACACCACGTTTACCATCGATCATGATGCGGTTGATCAAACGAGTAACCAACTTGCTGTTGTATACCGGATCTGGCAACACGTCGCGCTTAGTAACAGGACCTTTGCGTGGCATGTGTATCCCCCTTTCTCGTAAAGTCATGATATTCTCATGAACTAATTAACTTATTTTTTTGCTTTAGGACGCTTAGTACCGTATTTAGAACGAGCTTGCATACGGTTGTTAACACCTGCAGTATCCAATGCACCGCGAACGATGTGATAACGGACACCCGGAAGGTCCTTAACACGGCCACCACGAACAAGAACGACACTGTGCTCTTGCAAGTTGTGTCCGATACCACCGATATATGCAGTAACCTCTACGCGGTTCGTCAAACGAACACGAGCGTATTTACGAAGTGCGGAGTTTGGCTTCTTCGGAGTCATAGTACCTACACGAGTACAAACACCACGCTTCTGAGGAGCGCTGATATCCGTTTCCTCACGCTTCAAGGCATTGAAACCTTTTTGCAAAGCTGGGGATTTGGACTTCGTTACTTTAGCTTGACGGCCTTTACGAACTAGTTGGTTAATAGTTGGCATGTTGCCACCCCCTTCCCATGAAATAAACACCTTTACAATTCGTTCATTCAAGCCCACAGATCCAGGTGGTTCATAAATGAACAAATGAAAAGTTTTTGCCTCGGAATCTGTTCCGTCATCCTTAACAAAAACATAGGTTCACTGCTCTTCAATAATTACTGCTGCCATGGCAGCACCAACATCTATACCGCACGCTTTGCCCAGATCCAGCATAGTTTTGACTTCTGTCAATCTAACACCGTGTTTATGACAAAGAGTAGTTATCTTGGATACTAGTTTCTCTTCAGCATCCAAGGCGATATATACTTCGACGGCTTGGTTGGATTCAACCAGCTTGATCGTCTGTCTTGTCCCAATCTTAACCTTTAAGTCCTGTAGACTCTTTTCATTAGACATTGTTGCTCATCCTCCAAAAGCACAGGCAGTTGTCTCGGGCACACTCCGATATATTATCACTTCAACAATAAGATGTCAACCAATTGTTGCAACATTTTATAAAATGCATGTGTGAAGCCGTACAGTCCTGCTATAGACGGGACTGCACGGCCTCTATATGCCATGATTATTCGGCTGCGCCTACACCTGCATGTTCAAGAGCCTCTTCCATCTGTTCGTTCAATGGATTGACTACTTTAACACTGCGGTAGCGGTTCATACCTGTACCAGCAGGGATCAGCTTACCGATAATAACATTTTCCTTCAGACCAAGCAGCTGATCGACTTTACCCTTGATAGCGGCATCTGTCAGGACACGAGTAGTCTCCTGGAAGGATGCTGCCGACAAGAAGGAATCTGTCTCAAGCGACGCTTTGGTGATACCGAGCAGGATCGGTTTTGCAACCGCTGGCTCTTGATCATTTCTGATGGCTTCTTTGTTAGCTGTTTCGTATTCGTGCATGTCAACGAACGATCCTGGAAGAAGATTAGTGTCCCCTGCATCGATGATGCGGATCTTACGCAGCATCTGCTTAATCATAACCTCAACGTGCTTATCGTTGATCTCAACGCCCTGGTTACGATATACGCGCTGCACTTCTTGCAAGATATAGTTCTGAACGCCGCGAATACCTTTAATGCGCAGCATTTCTTTAGGGTCAATCGAACCTTCTGTAATCTCGTCGCCCGCCTCGATCTGTTGACCTTCATGTACGCGAATACGTGATCCATAAGTTACAGCATAGACTTTCGACTCTGCCTCACCTTGAACTTCAACTTCGCGACGGTCTTTCGTCTCACGGATTTCCTTGATTACGCCGTCAAGCTCGGAGATGATCGCTTGACCTTTCGGATTGCGCGCCTCGAAGAGCTCTTGGATACGCGGCAAACCTTGGGTAATATCGTCGCCCGCAACACCGCCGGTGTGGAACGTACGCATCGTGAGCTGCGTTCCTGGTTCACCGATCGATTGCGCAGCGATAATGCCGACAGCTTCACCGATCTCAACATGCTTACCAGTTGCCAAGTTGCGTCCGTAACAGATCTTACATACGCCATGACGCGCACGGCAGCTAAGAACAGAGCGGATCTGGAGCGTTTTAACGCCAGCTTCCACGATAGCTGAAGCTTTATCTGAATCAATCAGCTCATTACGATTAACGATAATCTCGCCAGTCTCAGGATGTTTAATCGTCTGGAAGGAATATCGTCCTTCGATACGGTCATACAAGCCCTCGATAACTTCTTTACCGTCGGAAATGTTGCTGACTGTAAAGCCTTTGTCCGTTCCGCAATCATCTTCACGGACGATTACGTCTTGTGCAACGTCAACGAGACGACGAGTCAAGTAACCCGAGTCTGCCGTACGAAGCGCTGTATCCGCCAAACCTTTACGAGCACCGTGAGTGGAGATAAAGTACTCCAAGACCGTCAGGCCTTCACGGAAGTTCGATTTAATTGGCAATTCGATGATTCGACCAGACGGGTTCGCCATGAGACCGCGCATACCGCCCAGCTGAGTAATCTGTGATTTGTTACCCCGTGCCTTGGAATCCACCATAAGCATGATGGAATTGTAGCGATCCATCGATTTCATGAGGACCTTCGTGATGTCGTCTTTCGTTTCAGACCACACCTCGATAACACGGTCATAACGTTCATCGTTCGTAATCAGACCACGACGATATTGGTTCGTGATCACGCGAACCTTCTCTTCGGATTGCTTCAGCAAATCAACCTTCTCTTGCGGTACGATAACGTCTGATACCGCGATAGAGATACCTGCACGAGTCGAATACGTGAAGCCAAGCTGCTTGATATCGTCCAAGATAACAGACGTCTTTGTTGTATGGAATACTTCAAAGCATCTAGCAATAATTTGACCCAAATAATCCTTGCCGACAGCTCCAGTTTCCGGAATGCTGTCCATAATCTCACGGATATTGGCGCCTTTATCATAGATAAAGTATATTTCAGGAGTTCCCTCGAACAAATTGCGCTTAGTTGGCTCATTGATGTAAGGGAAATCTTTAGGGAATATCTCGTTAAAGATGATTCGTCCAATTGTCGTTACAAGCAACGCATCCTGCTGCTTCTCGGTAAACGAAGTCTTGCCGAGGGCTTTAACAGGAATGACGACGCGAGCATGCAGCGATGCAACTTCACGTTGATAAGCAGACACAGCCTCGTTGACACAAGAAAGCATCATGCCTGAGCCTTTTGCTTCCTTGTTGTCCATTGTCAAGAAGTATGATCCGAGAACCATATCCTGAGATGGCGTTACAACAGGCTTACCATCTTTAGGGTTCAAGATGTTGCCGGCAGCCAGCATAAGCAAGCGCGCTTCTGATTGAGCTTCAGCAGACAAAGGAACGTGAACCGCCATCTGGTCACCGTCGAAGTCAGCGTTGTACGCTGTACATACGAGCGGATGAAGTTTGATTGCGCGTCCTTCTACAAGGATCGGTTCAAACGCCTGAATACCAAGGCGGTGAAGCGTAGGCGCACGGTTCAGCAGAACTGGGTGTTCACGGATTACTTGCTCCAGAACGTCCCATACTTCAGGGCTGACACGTTCAACCTTGCGTTTCGCACTCTTGATGTTGTGAGCAAGACCTTTGTTAACGAGTTCCTTCATAACAAAAGGCTTAAACAGTTCAAGCGCCATTTCTTTTGGCAGACCGCATTGATACATCTTGAGACTTGGACCTACTACGATAACGGAACGACCAGAATAGTCAACACGTTTACCGAGCAAGTTCTGACGGAAACGACCTTGTTTACCTTTGAGCATATGGCTCAAAGATTTCAACGGACGGTTACCTGGACCTGTAACTGGACGACCGCGACGACCGTTGTCGATCAACGCGTCAACAGCTTCTTGAAGCATACGCTTCTCGTTCTGCACGATAATATCCGGAGCTCCGAGATCAAGCAAACGCTTCAGTCGATTGTTCCGGTTAATAACGCGGCGATACAAGTCGTTCAAGTCGGATGTTGCAAAGCGACCGCCGTCCAATTGTACCATCGGACGAAGTTCTGGCGGGATAACCGGAAGAACATCAAGAATCATCCAATCCGGCGAGTTGCCAGAGTTGCGGAATGCTTCGATAACTTCCAGACGCTTAATTGCACGGTTGCGGCGTTGGCCTTGAGCCGTGCGAAGTTCTTCCTTCAGCATCTCGAGTTCTTTATCAACATCGAGATCTTGAAGAAGTTTCTTCACTGCTTCAGCGCCCATACCGGCTTGGAACGCAGGACCGTACTTCTCACGGTAGCTGCGGTACTCCTTCTCGGAGAGCAGTTGCTTCTTCTCAAGAGGTGTATCCTCTGGATCAGTAACAACATAAGAAGCAAAATAAATGATCTCTTCAAGCGAACGCGGTGACATGTCGAGTGCCAGACCCATACGGCTTGGAATACCTTTGAAATACCAGATGTGGGATACTGGAGCTGCGAGCTCAATATGTCCCATACGCTCACGACGAACCTTTTGACGTGTTACTTCGACACCGCATCGGTCACAAACTACGCCTTTATAGCGAACACGTTTATACTTACCGCAATGACATTCCCAGTCTTTTGTCGGTCCGAAGATCTTCTCGCAGAACAAGCCCTCTTTCTCTGGCTTGAGCGTACGATAGTTAATCGTTTCTGGTTTCTTGACTTCGCCACGGGACCATGATCGAATCTTCTCAGGAGAAGCGAGTCCGATCTTCATAAATTCAAAATTGTTGACGTCCATCTAGGAGCGACCCTCCTTAATCTGTACTTGAGATCACCATCCTAACTGCCTGGAGAGGCAGCGAACGGCCTAGTGAACTTAGGTCACAAAGTAAGAGATTAGGCAGACCGCCGAAGCTGTCTGCCGATCTCATCCAAATCTTATGGTTACTCCATCGCGAAATCGTCGTTCAAGCCGAACATCGGCTTGTCTTGAGACGCATCATCATCCTCATCAGATTCGCGCATTTCAATTTCATTTTCATTCTCGTTCAAGATCTTGACATCCATACCTAAGCTTTGCAGCTCTTTAATCAATACTTTGAACGATTCTGGAACACCCGGTTCTGGTACATTCTCACCTTTAACAATCGATTCGTAAGTCTTCACGCGGCCGACAACATCATCGGACTTGACTGTAAGAATCTCTTGCAAGGTGTAGGCAGCACCGTAAGCTTCAAGCGCCCAAACCTCCATCTCACCGAAACGCTGTCCACCGAACTGCGCTTTACCGCCGAGAGGCTGTTGCGTAACGAGAGAGTAAGGACCAGTGGAACGAGCATGAATCTTATCATCGACCATGTGTGCGAGTTTGATCATGTACATGACGCCAACTGTTACTTCACGTTCGAAGGATTCACCGGTACGACCGTCATAAAGCTTGGTCTTACCGTTACGCTGCATCCCTGCTTCTTCCATTGTATCGAACACATCATACTCGGTTGCTCCGTCAAATACCGGAGTTGCCATATGCATACCGAGGTAACGAGCGGCCATACCCAAGTGAACCTCGAGCACCTGACCGATATTCATACGAGATGGTACACCCAGCGGGTTCAATACAACTTGAACCGGCGTGCCGTCCGGCAGGAACGGCATATCTTCTTCCGGCAAGATACGTGCGATGACACCCTTGTTACCATGGCGTCCCGCCATCTTATCGCCTTCGGATATTTTACGCTTCTGAGCAATGTATGCTCGCACGAGTTGGTTAACACCCGGCGGCAATTCATCGCCATTCTCGCGAGTGAACACTTTAACGTCGACGACGATACCGTCAGTACCGTGAGGCACACGCAGAGAAGTGTCGCGCACTTCGCGTGCTTTCTCACCGAAGATCGCATGCAAGAGACGCTCTTCCGCAGTCAACTCTGTAACACCCTTAGGCGTTACTTTACCTACCAGAATGTCGCCTGCTTTGATCTCAGCACCGACACGAATGATACCGCGCTCGTCGAGATTCTTCAGCGCTTCTTCACCTACGTTAGGAATATCGCGTGTAATCTCTTCTGGACCGAGCTTCGTATCACGAGCTTCGGATTCATACTCCTCGATGTGAATGGACGTGTACACATCTTCCTTCACAAGCTTCTCGGAGAGAAGAATCGCATCCTCGTAGTTATAACCTTCCCACGTCATGAACGCTACGACAACGTTGCGTCCAAGAGCGATTTCGCCAACTTCAGTGGATGGGCCGTCTGCCAGAATATCGCCAACCTTGACGATATCGCCCTTGCGAGCGAGTGGACGCTGGTTGATGCAAGTACCTTGGTTAGAACGCATAAACTTCTGCAGCTTATGCTTAACCAAGTCGCCTCTTACCTCTTTGCCATCGATCACTTCGATTCGACGAACTTGAACTTCATTGGCGCTGACACGTTCGACGATACCATTGATCTTCGAAACGATACATACGCCTGAGTCTTTAGCGGACTTGTGTTCCATACCTGTACCAACAAACGGAGCCTGTGGAATCAAGAGCGGCACCGCCTGCCGTTGCATGTTTGATCCCATGAGCGCACGGTTGGAGTCATCGTTCTCAAGGAACGGAATGAGCGCCGTCGCTACGGAAACAACCTGCTTCGGTGAAACGTCCATGTAGTCAACGCGGTCTGTCGGCATCGTTAAGATGTTGTCAGACTGCTTATTGTAACGAACGATCGCTGAGTCATCACGGAACGTTCCGTCTTCATTAAGCGGAGCGTTCGCTTGAGCTACAACGTAGTTATCTTCTTCATCAGCTGTCATATAGTCAATATGATCCGTAACCTTACCTGTCTTAGGATCTACCCAGCGATAAGGCGCCTCAATGAAGCCATACTCGTTCACACGAGCAAATGTCGACAAGGAGTTGATCAAACCGATGTTCGGTCCTTCAGGCGTCTCAATTGGACACATACGGCCATAGTGGGACGGATGGACGTCACGGACTTCAAAGCCCGCGCGCTCACGCGTCAAACCGCCAGGACCGAGTGCCGATAGACGACGCTTGTGCGTCAATTCAGCAAGCGGGTTCGTTTGGTCCATAAACTGCGACAACTGGGAGCTTCCGAAGAACTCCTTGATGCTCGCAATAACCGGGCGAATATTGATAAGCGCTTGCGGTGTGATCACATTCGCATCTTGAATGGACATACACTCACGAACAACACGCTCCATACGGGATAAACCAATACGGAACTGGTTCTGCAGCAATTCACCTACAGAGCGTAGACGACGGTTACCGAGATGGTCAATGTCGTCCGTGCTGCCGATGCCATGGAGCAGATCCATGAAGTAGTTGATCGACGAGATAATATCAGCCGGCGTGATATGTTTAACGGACTTATCAATTAAGCCGTTAGCAATAACTTTCACGACTTTACCGTCTTCAAGTGGAGAGAATACACTAATACATTGAAGCGGAATATCTTCCGACTCCAACACGCCGCCAGCTACTTGGTACGTCTTGAAACCAACATTGCTCTCAAGGCGCGGAAGAATTTCATCCAGAAGGCGACGGTCGATCATCTGACCGCTCTCTGCGATAATTTCTCCAGTATCCGGATCAACGAGTGTCTCTGCCAAGCGTTGATTGAAGAGACGGTTCTTGATGTGAAGCTTCTTGTTGATCTTATAACGACCAACATTCGCTAAGTCGTAACGCTTCGGATCAAAGAAGCGCGCAACTAGCAAGCTCTTCGCATTGTCCAAGGTAGGCGGCTCGCCTGGACGAAGTCGCTCATAAATCTCGATGAGCGCTTTCTCCGTGGAATCCGTGTTGTCCTTGTCCAGCGTATTGCGGATATATTCGTCCTGCCCCAGCAGGTCGAGAATCTGTTCGTCTGTGCCAAATCCAAGCGCACGAAGCAATACCGTTACCGGAATCTTACGAGTACGATCAATGCGGACATAGATTATGTCTTTCGCATCAGTCTCCAACTCGAGCCATGCACCACGATTCGGAATCACTGTAGCCGTGAAAGTCTTCTTCCCGTTCTTATCCACTTTAGTGCTGAAATAGACACTAGGAGAGCGAACTAACTGGCTGACAATGACACGTTCTGCGCCGTTGATAATGAAAGTGCCTGTTTCCGTCATAAGTGGGAAATCACCCATGAATACTTCCTGCTCTTTCACCTCACCGGTTTCTTTATTGAGAAGGCGCACCTTCACACGGAGTGGTGCTGCATATGTTACATCGCGTTCTTTAGATTCATCGACCGAATACTTCGGCTCACCTAAGCTATAATCGATAAACTCCAGAACTAGATTGCCTGTGAAATCCTGAATCGGAGATATGTCTTGAAACATCTCTCGCAATCCTTCATCCAAAAACCATTGGTACGATTTCTGTTGGATTTCAATCAAGTTCGGAACTTCGAGAACCTCTTTGATGCGCGCATAACTGCGCCGAGTGCGTCGTCCATATTGAACAAGATGTCCTGCCAACTTTAACTCACCCCTCATGTCTACTAAAAAAATGGATTGCGAATCCTTTTCGATATCCTTTATAATAAAGTCCACGAAAGAGACTCATGAATGTAATAAAATGGAAAAAGCGAGACAAAAAGAAAACGCACGCTCACGACTATAACGCCATTGGCTAGAAACGCCGTTTAAACGAGCCACCGTGTTCGTGTTGTCACGCAATCCTCATATCCGATAGACTTACCCAAAATGTAAGCATTATACGTTATTTCGGTAAATTGTATGCATCCTTTTCAAAAAAAGGCTTGACAATTTGCGAAATTGAGACATGAAGTCCATCCTAATACTGACATTTTATAATAATAACATATTTAGCGCACGCAGTCAACTTTTAATTCCATATTTTCATACGCTTGCTAAAATGTATTAATTACCATTTACTCTGCTTTCATAGCTCTGTAAATGCGGTACCCCTTGTCTTTCGTAACTTCTTCAACCGCATCCTCTCCAAATAGCTGCTGCAGCTTCGCAAGTGCTGATGGCGCTCCCTGCTTCTTCTGGATCACGATCCACAGGCTGCCGCCTGGATTCAGATGATGATACGATTGCTCGAATATCCGGTGTACTACTTCTTTACCTGCACGGATCGGAGGATTCGTTAGGATAACGTCGAAAGTCCGCTCTCCGATCGAAGACAAGCCATCGCTCTCTTCAATCGTAACATTGGAAATCGAGTTCAGAGCTGCATTTTCCGCTGCTAACGCAAGCGCGCGTTCATTGACATCCACCATGGTGACGTGGCCAGTTACCGCAAGCTTTGCAGCAGTTAGTCCGATCGGGCCGTACCCACAGCCTACATCCAATATGGCTGCATCCTCCGGTATTACCATCGCATCTATCAACACACGGCTTCCATAGTCAATCCCGTCTTTTGAGAATACACCAGCATCCGATATGAAGCGCAAACGGAATTGACGCAGTGTGAACTGAAATTCTTTGCGTTGGTGAGCAGTCTCTTGATGTTTACTGTAGTAGTGGGCCATGGCCATCCCCTTCTATCTGCATATCCTATTTCGTTGTCTAGGATGCGTCACATTAGTCCCACACAACATTTGTACACGTCGTATCCTAGACAACGAACCCCTTGAAGAAGCTTCAAGGGGTTCGTATTATGCTAAGCAAAAATTACTTAACTTCTACAGATGCGCCAGCTTCTTCAAGCTTAGCTTTGATAGCTTCTGCTTCGTCTTTGCTTACTTTTTCTTTGATTGCTTTAGGAGCGTTGTCAACTACTTCTTTAGCTTCTTTCAAGCCAAGACCAGTGATTTCGCGAACTACTTTGATAACGTTGATTTTGCCAGCGCCAGCGCTAGTCAAGATTACGTCGAATTCAGTTTGCTCAGCTGCAGCTTCTGCTGCGCCGCCAGCTACTACTGCTACTGGAGCAGCTGCTGTTACGCCGAATTCTTCTTCGATTGCTTTAACAAGGTCGTTCAGTTCCAATACGGACATGCCTTTGATGGCTTCCAAGATTTGCTCTTTGCTCATTTAGGATACCCTCCATATACTTAATAAGTTTATACTGCTAACAAACTCCGACGGAATTCGTTTCTTACGCTTCTGCTTCTTGCTTGTCTGCAACTGCTTTGACTGCCAATGCAAAGTTGCGAACAGGTGCTTGGAGCACGCTGAGCAACATGGACAGCAAACCTTCGCGGTTTGGCAATGCTGCAAGAGCTTTGATTTGGTCTACGTCAACGACGCGGCCTTCTACAACTCCGCCTTTGATTTCAAGGGCTTCGTTTTTCTTTGCGAAATCACTAAGGATTTTCGCAGGAGCAACTACATCTTCACGGCTGAACGCGATTGCCGTAGGTCCTGTCAATACTTCGTTGAGTTCAGACAACTCAGCTTCATTCGTAGCACGGCGAACCAATGTATTTTTCAATACTTGGAATTCAACGCCAGCTTCACGAAGTTGCTTACGAAGTTCAGTCACTTGGGTAACGTTCAGTCCGCGGTAGTCGGCAACAACCGTTGTTACACTGCCACGAAATTTCTCAGCGATATCTGTAACTGCTTGCTGTTTCGCTTCCATGATTTTTGCGTTTGCCACTCGATCCACCTCCTACTAGATTCGTAATAAACCGCATCCGTCCGATGTTTAGACCCTACTCGAGAATATGAAAAGCCTCTGCAGTATTCCGCAGAGGCATCACGATGTGAATGGCGGGCTGCTCATGTTTCCATGAAGCCAGCCATCGCACTCATTCTATTCGATCACCTCGGTAGGAGATTAAGCCTTTCGGCACCTACTGTCTACGGTACGTTTATTCAATGTTAATGACGGTGTTAACTACAACCCTGATAGAATAACATGTTACGTCGAACGATGTCAACACTAACCGTTAATTACCATTCAGGAGCGCTGCAATCTTAGCGATATACAGCTACGTCAACGCGCGCCGCAGGTCCCATCGTGGAAGAAACCGCGATGTTCTTCATGTATACGCCTTTAGCCGCTGCCGGCTTCGCACGGTTCAATGCGTCGATCAATGCTTTCATGTTGTCATTCAACTTGTCAGCATCGAAGGATACTTTACCGATTGGCGCATGAATTTGGCCTGCTTTGTCTAGACGGTATTCGATCTTACCAGCTTTGATCTCGCCGATCGCTTTAGCAACGTCGAATGTAACCGTACCAGCTTTAGGGTTAGGCATGAGACCTTTACCACCAAGGATACGTCCCAATTTACCTACTTCACTCATCATGTCAGGTGTTGCCACGCAGACATCAAAGTCGAACCAGCCTTGTTGGATCTTGTTGATCATATCTTGATCGCCAACGAAGTCCGCGCCAGCTGCTTCAGCTTCTTTAGCTTTTTCGCCTTTAGCGAATACCAGAACGCGCTTTGTTTTACCAGTGCCGTGAGGCAGGACAACAACGCCACGAACGTTTTGGTCTTGTTTACGAGGGTCTACACCCAAACGAACAGCAACTTCAACTGTTTCGTCAAATTTAGCGCTTGCTGCTTTCTTAACCAACTCGATAGCTTCGAGCGGTTGGTAAGTTGCTTCAAGATCGAACAACTTCGCAGCTTCAACGTATTTCTTGCCACGTTTTGCCATGAATTTTCCTCCTCTGTGGTATTAGCGGTATAACCTCCCACATTTGTGAAAGAAGACGAATTAGTCTTCTACTTTGATACCCATACTGCGAGCAGTACCTTCAACCATACGCATAGCTGCTTCAACGGAAGCTGCGTTCAGGTCAACCATTTTTTGTTCAGCGATAGCACGAACTGCGTCACGCTTAACAGTTGCAACTTTTTTCTTGTTCGGTTCACCGGAACCTTTTTCAACCTTAGCTGCTACTTTCAACAAAACTGCCGCTGGCGGAGTTTTCGTAACGAACGTAAAGGAACGGTCTTCGAATACGGAAATCTCAACAGGAATGATAAGTCCTACTTGATCAGCCGTTCTCGCGTTAAATTCCTTAGTGAACGCCATGATATTAACGCCTGCTTGACCCAATGCTGGACCAACCGGTGGTGCCGGATTAGCCTTTCCTGCAGGGATCTGCAATTTGACAACTTTAATAACCTTTTTTGCCATGAGTTACACCTCCTTGCGCTAATATGTGAGCCAGTCTCCTGTCTCACAGTGGAAACCTATAAAGATCTATTAAATCTTCTCCACCTGGTCATAATCCAACTCAAGCGGGGTTTCGCGACCAAACATGTTAACATGAACCTTAAGCTTGAACTTGTCCGCAACGATCTCTTCGACCGATCCTACAAAGTTCGCGAAAGGCCCTACCTTGATGCGCACTGATTCTTTCAGTTCGAATTCCACCACTGGCTTAGGCTCTTCCATACCCATTGTCTTCAGAATCTGATCTACTTCTTCTGGCAACAACGGAGTAGGCTTCGAACCGGAACCTGTGGAACCGACGAATCCTGTAACGCCCGGCGTATTGCGGACGACATACCAAGACTCATCCGTTTGGATCATTTCAACAAGTACATAACCCGGGTAAACTTTTCTCATGACGGTTTTCTTCTTGCCGTCTTTGTTTACAATCTCTTCTTCCATCGGAACAAGAACGCGGAATATCTTGTCTTCCATACCCATGGATTCAACGCGCTTTTCCAAATTGGCTTTAACCTTGTTCTCATACCCTGAATAGGTATGAACAACATACCATCTCTTTTCCATACTCAAGCCACCTTGGGACCTTATTTGATAATCGCTTCGACGATCGTAGATATCCCGATGTCCAGCACCCAGAAATAAAGCGTCACAAAGATGACCGTGGATAATACGACGATCGTGTAGCTTGTCAACTCTTTACGATTGGGCCAGCGAACCTTTTTCAATTCGCCCCAGCTGTCGGCAAAGAAGGAAAACATCGAACCGAAACTGCGTTTCACATTCGCTAAAAAAGCCACGGACTACACCTCCACCAAACTTATCTCGTTTCGCGATGAGAAGTATGCTCGTTGCAGAATCTGCAGAATTTCTTTAACTCAATCCGATCCGGATGATTACGCTTGTTCTTCGTTGTCGTATAGTTGCGTTGCTTGCAATTTGTACAAGCCATCGTAACGATTACGCGCATGTTGTACACCTCCTGGAGACACCTTAATTTGATAAGAAGCGTCGGAATACTTCCTAAAAACGTACGCATATTTAGGGCTACCCAATACACTTTATCACAGTGGATATTTGATGTCAATTAAAAGATATTGACGCCGTGAAGGTTCACGCCATACACTCTATCACATCTGACAGCCGGTTGACAAAGGAAATGATCGCTAAATCACCTAATAGTAGTATAGATCAATCCTTCTTTAGTTAAACGTAATAGGAGGAACACATTGTGCGCTACTTCTACCACCCTATTATCATAAAAAAACCGCAACCGCACGCGCGAGCGTCCGATTACGGTTAGACTAGTCATTCTCTAAAACTATGCCTGATGCCCGCTATCACGATCTTCCAGATAATTCTCCAGCTTGCGCTTTACACGCTGCAACGCATTATCAATAGACTTAACGTGGCGATCCAAGTCCACTGCGATTTCCTGATACGAACGTCCGTCCAAGTAGAGCATCAGCACTTTTCGCTCTAGTTCACTCAGAATCTCAGACATCTTGTCTTCGAGACCTATGAATTCTTCTTGGTTGATAATGAGTTCTTCGGGATCGGATACGCGAGAGCCTCCTATAATATCCAGCAAAGTGCGGTCGGATTCTTCATCATAGATCGGCTTGTCCAATGATACGTAGGAGTTCAGAGGAATATGCTTCTGGCGAGTAGCGGTCTTAATCGCAGTAATGATCTGGCGTGTAATGCATAGCTCTGCAAATGCTTTGAAAGATGCGAGCTTGTCTCCCTTAAAGTCACGAATGGCCTTGTATAACCCAATCATACCCTCTTGAACGATATCCTCTCGATCAGCGCCGATCAGAAAGTATGAGCGCGCTTTAGCTCGAACGAAGTTGCGATACTTATTAATCAAATATTCCAATGCATCGCCATCACCATCGCGGACCGCTTCAACAAGCTGCTCATCGCTAAATCTCTCATATGGGAACGTGCCTATTTCTTCGAGGTCCACAATCACTAGCAATCCCTCCGGCCTGCAACGCAATCCTTCCGTTACACGATAATTACGCACAATAATAGATTCAGTATATATGAAGTATTCTGACATCGTCAACCGCGGGAATGCTTGATATCACGGGAAAAATGGCACATTAGCTCCCTCCGGCAACGAAAACGTTACTTGAAAGACTATATGATTATGGAAATATGCGTAAGTTATTTGGGCGATGAATCGTCTATTTCTCCCCTGCGCAAACGTTCTAGACGAAGCATGACATCAAGGCTTAATTTCCCCTCGATTGGATTGCGTTTAATAGGAAGGATCTGCTGTTCCTTGATCTTTTCCTTCACTTCGTGCTTCGCCTGAACGATTATGAGCCGCAGTTCACTAGCTGAAATGCGAAGCGCTCCTTGGGCGAATACTACGTTCTGTTCGGTCATATCCGATGTAGCCACGTAGATTTGCCTTCGCCGCTGCTTCAATTCTCGAGCCAAACGCTCGATGCATTCATCCGCAGTCTCCTTTTCCTTCGTAAAAGTAACGGTCACATCACTCTTCTTATAGGTCATGCCAAGACCGGGGACTCGGTACGCATCAAATACGACGATAACCCTGCGCCCAGAATAAGCTTGATAATCAGCGAGCATATCCAACAGCTTATCGCGAGCTGCCTCGAACTGCTTGTCCGACAACTGCTTCAGTTCGGGCCAGGCCCCTATCATGTTGTAACCGTCTACCAGCAGAACATCCCGCCAGTCCGTATGCGGCTTCATAGGCGTCAGCCGCGACGCCGGCGAACGACCTCATACATGAATATCCCTGCAGCCACCGACGCGTTTAATGAGTTAATTTGACCTGCCATAGGCAGCTTCAGCAAGACATCGCATGACTCGCGAATAAGTCGGCCCATACCTTTACCTTCATTTCCAATTACAAGCGCAACCGGAGCATCGAACACATTCGTATCGTATATATCTTCAGACGCACTCACATCTGTACCGACGATCCATATACCGCGCTCTTTTAATTCTTCAATCGTCTGTGCCAGATTCGTCACCCGAGCTACTGGAACGTATTCAACCGCGCCTGCTGAGATCTTAGATACCGTAGCTGTTAGACCTACGGAACGGCGCTTCGGAATGACAATACCGTGCACGCCTGTGCAGTCCGCTGTTCGCAGTATAGAGCCCAGATTGTGCGGATCTTCAATCTCGTCGAGCAGAAGCAGAAACGGCTTCTCTCCTCGCGCTTCCGCGCGCGCCAGAATATCATCCACTTCCACATAGTCATAAGCGGAAACTTGCGCTACAACTCCTTGATGCTGAACGCCTTCAGCCATCTGATCCAGCTTGCGCTTGTCCGCCGCCTGGACGATAATTCCCGCTTTCTTCGCTTCAGCGATAATGGGTTGTGTTAGATGCTTCTGCGCCTGCTCGGCGATCCAGATCTTGTTGATGGTACGGCCAGAACGAAGCGCCTCCATGACGGAGTGCTTTCCAGCAATTATTTCTTCTGTTGTACTCAAGTTATATCCTCCTTCAAATGTTTATCGGCCCAACTCCAACTAACCATCCTATTCGCCTGGCTCACTCGGCTTGTCCAACATCGCATGGACGAGCTCACGCAGACGTCCGATACGTTTTTCATAATATAAATACCCAAACAGCGCTTCAAGCGCCGTGGCTTGACGATATTCATTCACATTCGCGCTCTTCGGCACGGTAGACTTCGCATTCCGGCCTTGCCGCACAACGTCCGCTTCCTCTTCGCTCAAGAGCGGCGTCAGCTTGAATAGAAATGCAGCCTGTGCCTTAGCCGAAACATATTTAATAGATTCCTTATGCATATGATGCGGACGATGATTGGGGTGCGATATGACATACTGTCGGATCGCCATCTCATACACAGCGTCTCCGATATAGGCCAGTACGATCGGATTCAATTGCTTCGCCCCTTTGGCAGGGGCGAAGTCAAACAGCCAGTTGGTCTCATGATCTAACGACAGTTCCATAGATTCTTCCATGTGTGCTCTGCTTTCACTCCCCTCGCTGCTTATATTCCTAAATATATTATCCACGCTTCCAACGCACACCTTGTGCGGTATCCTCAAGCACGATGCCTTTGGCTGTCAAGAGTTCACGGATTTCATCGGCGCGAGCCCAATTTTTTGCCTTGCGAGCATCGGTTCGCTCCTGAATCAATTGATCGATCTCTTCATCAAGGAGTTCTTCTTCTTGCGGAAGGACGATGCCTAAAATATCGTTCATCGCTTCAAACGCATCCAGCAGCGCGATCAGATCAGCAGTCTGCAGTTGATTGGATGCGCCATTTTGCTGCAGGTACACGTTAGCTTCTGTCGCCCACTCGAACATCGCCGTAATCGCATCTGCGGTATTAAAGTCATCCTGCATCTTCGCATCGAACAGCTCCATGATCGAAGCGAGCTTCGATTGAAGAGCTTCGGACGGTTCTCCATGTACTTCAGGCTGGGCAAGCGCCTGTTCCGCATCAACACCAAGTGAGGACAAACCGTACATCACATTGTTCAACGCGTTACGCAAGCGCTCCACCGAGTTCATCGCCTGCTGCATCGATTCAGCGCTGAAGTTCATGGAATTTCGATAATGTGTAGAAAGCATGAAATAACGGATCGCACTCGGATCATACTGTTCGCGCAGGTCTTTCACAAGCACACCATTGCCGAGTGATTTCGACATTTTCTCATTGTTAATATTAATATACCCGTTATGCATCCAATAGTTCGTAAATGGTTTGCCTGTAACCGATTCAGACTGTGCTACCTCGCACTCATGGTGCGGGAAGGTCAGGTCCTGACCGCCGCCGTGAATGTCGAGCGTATCGCCAAGATATTTGCGCGCCATCGCGGAGCATTCGATATGCCAGCCTGGGCGGCCTTCGCCCCACGGGCTCGGCCAAGCGATCTCACCTGGCTTCGCGGCTTTCCAGAGGACGAAGTCTTCTGCGGATTCCTTGCGCGCATCCACTTCAATACGAATACCGAACTGCAGCTCCTCCAGATTCTGATGGGACAGCTTGCCGTAATCCTCGAATTTACCTGTACGGAAGAACACATCTCCGCCTGACTCATAGGCAATATCCCGCTCCACGAGTGCAGCGATAAACTGAATGATTTCAGCCATATTGTCCGTTACGCGCGGGTTAATCGTCGCACGGCGTACACCAAGACCGTCGCAGTCGGCATAATAAGCATCCACGAACATATCTGCAACTTCCGGCACTGTCACATTCATTTCGCGCGCCTTATTGATCAATCTGTCATCCACGTCGGTAAAGTTCATAATGTACTGCACATCATTACCTATCGCTTCCAGATAACGTCTAACTACATCAAAAAAGATCGCTGGACGCGCATTTCCGATATGCATATATCCATATACGGTCGGACCGCAAACATACATCTTAACCTCACCGGGCTTTTGCGGGGTAAAGCTCTCTTTCTCACGAGTCATTGTGTTGTAAATATGAAGTGTCATTCAGATTGTACCTCCTTATATTTTATAAATGTGTTTATTTATCGTTTGAGTAGGCTAGAACATCGCTTGCTGCGAAATCTCCTTAACCGACGGGACAATTGTCCTTAGAAGCCTCGTCTTTCGGTTCAACCCGCTTCAACGAATCCACCTCAGAACGAAGCCTATCAAGCTCGCCATGAAGCGTTCGCAGCATATCAACGACTGGGTCGGGAAGCTGAGCATGATTAAGGCGATCGACTCTGACACCGTCCTGCTTCACGATACGCCCTGGAATACCTACCACTGTACAGTTGGCCGGCACTTCGCGCAGCACGACTGAATTGGCCCCGATGTTGGAGTTATCCCCAACCTTAAAGGATCCCAGTATCTTTGCACCAGAGGCGATGACGACATTGTTGCCGATCGACGGATGGCGCTTCCCTTTCTCTTTGCCTGTTCCTCCAAGAGTTACACCTTGATAGATGACCACATCGTCTCCTATTTCACAGGTTTCACCAATCACGACTCCCATGCCATGGTCAATGAACAACCTCTGACCGATCTTAGCGCCAGGGTGAATCTCGATGCCGGTGAAGAACCGGCTGACTTGGGAGAGGGTGCGGGCTGTAGCATACCATTTGCGCTTGTAGAACCAATGCGCGACTCGATGCCACCAGATCGCATGAAGCCCTGAATAGGTAAATACGACCTCGAACCGACTTCTTGCAGCAGGGTCATTTTCAAATACTGTACGAATATCGGATCGCATCTGTTGAAGTATACGTCCCATGAATTTGTCCCTCCCTGAAAACTCGGTTTCCATCTATAACTCACCAGCGGGACTATGTTCGCACGCTGCTGTGCTTCTGTAACACGGTTTCACCCCGTTATCCCGCTTCCGCAGGCTCGCTTCGAATTCCCTAACGGGGTTATTCCCCGTTAACTTACCCGCGCGGCTATGGTCGCATGCCGCTTCGCCTCTGTAACACGGTTTCACCCCGTTATCCCGCTTCCACAGGCTCGCTTCGAGCTCCCTAACGGGGTTATTCCCCGTTAACTCGCAGCTACACTTCAAGCCCAATCCGCAAAAAAGACGCCCCCGCAGCCTATGCTGCAGAGACGCCTTGCGCGGTCCCACTCTGCTTGAATAAGCACTCTATTGCAAGCTCAACGATCTGCAATCGTCTAAGTCCGCAATAGATGGTTCGCTTATCCCACTCTAAAGTCCTGTAACGGGGACGACTCGTCATCCCCTACCCGCTTCCCCTGTTGCACAGGGTCAACGCTCAAGGATGATGCTTCCGGGCGCAGTACGCTCCGCGGAGGAAGAAACGGCTCTCAGCCAGGGAAAGCCGATCCACTCGCTCTCCACCGCCGTTCTCTCTGGACTTCCTCCATTGCGGGACGCTCTCCCGTTCAACGCGCTTAACTATATATCCAACGCTGCTTGCTAATTGATTCCAGTCTTACCACTCACATGGACTCTGTGACCAGTATACTTTAAATTCCCCATGATTGACAATGGCGCTTCGCATACATCGCAAAGATAGCCAATCATTCGTATGCTATACGTCTATGCGCGCTCTTTCAAGCGCTTCAGAACAGTCTCGCGGCCAAGAAGCACGATAGTTTCATTCAGGTCGCGACCGTGCATCTGTCCGGATACAGCCACGCGAACCGGCATGAACAAGCCTTTGCCCTTCGCTCCTGTTTCCTTCTGCACTTCCTTCAATACCGCCTTCATCGTATCGGCATCCCATGCCGATGCCGCTTCCAGCTTCGCATGCAAGGCAGCTAGCACCTGCGGCACTTGCGGCTCAGCCAGCACAGCCGCAGCTTCCTCATCTAGTTCCATCTCGTCACGGAAGAACAGATCTGACAGCTCAACAATATCTGACGCGCAGTTCATCTGCTCCTGATACAGCTTTACGAGCGAGTTAGCCCAAGCCTCTTGCTCTGGCGTCATCGTCTCTGGCAAGCGGCCAGCCTTCTGCAGATGCGGAATCGCCATAGCAGCGATGCGATCAGGATCACTCTTCTTCATGTATAAGTTATTCAGATGAGTCAGCTTATTCGTGTCAAACACTGCAGGACTCTTCGAAAGACGATTCGCATCGAAGATCTTGATCAGTTCTTCGCGCGAGAACATCTCTTCCTCACCTTCCGGCGACCAGCCAAGCAGGGCGATGAAGTTGCACATTGCTTCCGGCAGATAGCCAAGCTGATCATACTGCTCGATGAATTGAATGATCGATTCATCGCGCTTGCTCAGCTTCTTGCGAGTCTCATTCACGATAAGCGTCATATGACCGAATATCGGCGGCTCCCAGCCGAATGCTTCATAGATCATCAGCTGACGCAGCGTGTTTGTGATATGGTCCTCACCGCGCAGTACATGTGACATCTTCATCAGGTAGTCATCAATAACAACCGCAAAGTTATACGTTGCGATGCCGTCCTTCTTGATGATGACCCAGTCTCCAGTTGTATCGGATTCAAAGGTAATATCACCTTTGACCATGTCATTGAACGTGTACGAGCGTCCTTCCGGCACAACAAAACGAATGCTCGACTGACGACCTTCCGCTTCCTTAGCGGCCTGCTGCTCTGGCGTCAGATGACGGCAAGTTCCTGAATACTTAGGTGTTTCACCGCGCTCCACCTGAGCTTCGCGTTCTTTCGCAAGCTCATCTTCCGTACAATAGCAGCGGTAAGCCAGTCCGCGATCCATCAGATCCTGCGCATGCTGCATGTAAATATCCAGACGCTCCGTCTGACGATATGGGCCATACTCGCCGCCCACATCGATGCTTTCATCCCAATCTATGCCAAGCCATTTCATATACTTGAACTGGCTCTCTTCTCCGCCTGCCACATTGCGCTTTACGTCTGTATCTTCAATGCGAACGATGAACTTTCCACCGTGGTGTCTTGCAAACAAATAGTTGAACAGCGCAGTACGCGCGTTTCCGATATGTAAATGTCCTGTTGGACTTGGCGCATACCGTACTCGGACTTCTTTACTCATGGTTACATCCCCTCTGTACTATGCTAAATCCCAGCATCAGCAGCCATTTCGGCCAGCTATCTTAATCCCATAATCATATCATATCGCGAATTAAGCAGACAACAGCTTGTGCCGCAATACCTTCGCCTCTTCCTGTGAAGCCGAGCTTCTCCGTCGTCGTCGCTTTAACATTCACCTGCGAGACGTCTGCCTCCAGCACACGAGCGATTACTTCCATCATCGCCGGAATATATGGCAGCATCTTCGGCTGCTGCGCAATGATCGTGCAATCCACATTGCCGAGCTTATAGCCGCGTTCCTTCGCAAGCGCCCATACATGCTCCATCAGCTTTACGCTGTCGGCATCCTTAAACGCTGGATCTGTATCTGGAAAATGCTTGCCGATATCCCCTAATCCAAGCGCTCCTAATACGGCGTCGCTAACCGTATGCAGCAAAACGTCCGCATCGGAGTGACCAAGCAAGCCTTTCTCATACGGAATCGTAACGCCGCCGATGATACATGGTCTTCCTTCCACCAGTTGATGCACATCAAAGCCTGTCCCCACTCGAATCATATTATAAGTCCTCCCCCATATTAGGATATCCTATTATTCATCTTCACTCTGACGTGTTAGCCACCACTCCGCCCAGAGCAGATCCTCTGGCGTGGTCAGCTTGATATTCGTGTAGCTTCCTTCGACGATATGAACTTCGATTCCGATTCGTTCAACGAGCATCGCATCATCCGTACCAAGCCATCCCGCTTCACGAGCCGCATCATGCGCTCTCATGACGTCATCAAGACGAAAAGCCTGTGGGGTCTGAATCGCCCACAGACTGCTTCGATCCGGCGTCGCTACGATGACGCCCTCTGCATTCACTTGCTTGATCGTATCCTTAACCGGCACAGCAAGCACGGCTGCCCGATGCTGTACGGCTGCATCGCAGCAGGCGAGCACGTCGGTCTCCGTCACGAACGGACGGACACCGTCATGTATAAGCACAACCTCGACACCACGCTTCTGTGCCGCCGTTAATCCTTCATATACTGAATCCTGGCGTTCCTTGCCGCCAGCGACAATATCGCGCACCTTCGCCAGGCCATATTGCTCTGCCCATGACTCGCAGCGCGCTACATCGTGCGACGATGTCACGAGTACAATCGTCTCACATTGCTCCATTCGCTCGAATCGTTCCAGTGTATGTACCAGTACAGGCTTGTCCTGCAGCAGCAGAAACTGTTTGCTCTCCGGCGTGCCCATGCGCGTGCCTTTCCCAGCCGCTACTACGACAACCCCGAAACGTTGATTCATTGCTCTTTCCCCCAGTTTCCCCAGTTAGTAATATGTGACCTAAGGTGACTGGTATAAGAACCTGATAACGCTCCCTGTTGGTCATATCACCATCATACCTGTTTATTGGGCTTTTTCCAACAGTTTCGGCTTCGCAAATATCATTCGGCCCGCAGAAGTCTGCAGTACGCTCGTCACGAGCACTTCCATCGTGGTGCCGATATAATCACGGCCGCCTTCAACGACAATCATCGTCCCGTCATCCAGATAAGCAACACCTTGTCCATGTTCCTTACCGTCCTTAATGACCTGAACAACGATCTCTTCACCTGGAAGCACAACAGGCTTAACCGCATTAGCCAAGTCGTTGATGTTCAGCACTGACACACCTTGAAGCTCACATACCTTGTTCAGGTTGAAGTCATTCGTCACGACTTTACCCTTCAGCACCTTAGCAAGCTTCACCAGCTTACTGTCCACTTCCGATATCTCCTCGAAATCGCCTTCGTAGATCAATACTTTGACCTCAAGCTCCTTCTGGATCTTGTTCAGAATGTCGAGCCCGCGTCTTCCTCGGTTGCGCTTCAGAAGATCCGGCGAATCTGCAATATGCTGCAATTCCTCCAATACGAATTCCGGTATAACAATCGTACCTTCTATAAAGCCGGTTTTGCAGATATCCGCAATCCGACCATCAATGATGACGCTTGTATCCAATATCTTATGTTCCTCAAACCGGTATTCGGATACTTCTTCAGGTAATGGAGTGCGCAGTGACTGAACCCATGGGGCAACATCATCCACTTTCCATCGAGACATCTGTAATCCGGTAACCCCGCATCCGATCGTGATAAGTACCGCAATTACATTTCCAACCACTCCAAAATGGCCCAATAATGGCACAAGCAGTGCCGCAAAGCAGAGTCCAATTAAAAGTCCGCACGTATAAATCATTAACTGGTTCATAGACATCTCAGCTACTTGATTGCGAAATGCTTCCCACAACCTTTGCATCGGCACCATTAAAGTCTGACATAGAATCATGCCGAGAATGCCTCCACCTATAGCCCACCATACGAGTCCGGACGACCAACTATCTACTGCTCCAGACCAAGTAAGTGAACTCGCGATTATATTCTTATGCATTTCCATGCCAAACCAAGCGCCAACGACCCCAGACATAGCCATTGCCGTACGTTTTAACATGAACCTCCACCTCCTTCATTTTCATAGTCACATCCTTACAATTATGACCAACAGTTTGGAGTCCTAATCCGTTTCTGTAGATAAATTCCAAACCAATCTTGTTGATAAATGGTAATTATTAGTTTTATAATGAAGTTAGCAGCACATATTTCACGATGTCCCTGACACTTAAGTGCGCCTTTCCTTAAGCCGCACCATTACATGAATAGAGGTGGAATTGAAATGAGTACTCCAAATTTGCAAATGTTTCAAGAGCAAGTCGCTGACTTACTGCTTCGCCATCGGAGTCTATTAGACGTATTGTCCAAGTATGGGCAGTCAGACGCTTCCGTGAATCGCGCGGTGACTAAGGCTATAACGGAATGCGGATGCTTGGAAGTCCATGCGAAGCGACAACCATATAAAGAGGAGATGGATCTTCAAGAAGCGAAGCATAGCTTGGAGAGTCATGTTCAAGGACATCTCTGTGAGAACTGTAAAGATGTGATTCGAACTGAGCTGGGAAAGCATATATTCTACATGTCGGCACTTTGCAATCTGCTGGATATTAACCTCGATGAAGTCGTGGAGCAGGAATCCAGCAAGTGTTCTACACTGGGGATCTTCAACTTGTCATAATTAATGCATGCTTGTCTATATACAAACAGGGCTGTATCCTCGAACGAGGATACAGCCCTGTTTCATACTTTTAGGAAGAATGCTTAGATACTAGCTCTTCAGAGTCCTTGCGGGACTTTCGACGGCGTCGGTTGAGCATTCTAACGTTTTTTTTTAAGCCGAGCAGCGCGTATAATACGAGCGGCACAAATATCAATTTAGGTGTCTGTTCCGGCTTCCACAGCGCGATGGCAACGGCGAACGCGATCACAAATGGAGTTATCCAGATCGCCTTCTTCGGGATACCGACCTTCTTGAAGTTCGGATAACGAACCGTGCTGACCATCAGATACGATACGAGCAGCATAGCTACAATGAGATATGGAGCCGCAATATCATCGCTGAACAGTGCTAGTGTACATACGACACCGCCTGCTGCCGGGATGGGAAGGCCCACGAAATAGCCTGGGATACCATCAACAACATTAAAGCGAGCAAGGCGCAATGCGCCGCATATCGGGAATATGGCAGTCACGATCCACGCCAATGCCGGCGGGTTCACATCGCTAAGCGCTGTCACATACATGATAAATGCTGGCGCAACCCCGAAAGAAATAACATCGGATAATGAATCCAATTCCTTTCCGAATTCGCTCTGCGCATTAAGTGCTCGAGCCACTCGGCCATCAAGACCGTCTAACAGCATCGCGATAATGACCATCAGTGCTGCCAAGTTATAATCATCATGAAACGCAAGCATAATGGCAATGATTCCGAGAAACAAGTTACCGATCGTAAACAAGCTCGGAATGGACTTTGTAATCATAGGTTCACCTCTGGATTTACTATGCCCAACGTCTGTAATTTCATATTTGGTAAATAAGATCTAAGATTAAATCTGTCTGTCAATAAATACCTGTTCTTGGATTCGCTTCAGACCTTCCTTGATGGTGCGGGCACGCACTTCACCAATTCCGTCAACTTCGTCCAACTCTTCGATCGTCGCCATCATCACTTGAGGCAGCGAGCCAAAGTTGTCAACCAGGTTCTGAATGACGACGTTCGGCAAACGCGGGATCTTGCTCAAGACACGATATCCTCGCGGTAAGATAGGTTCATCTTGAGTAGCCTGTGTAGCCGGGTATCCAAGCATACGAACCAGATGGTGGGCGTCAAGCAGTTCATCTTGTGTACATTTCTTCAACTGTGCAAGAATATCTCGAATCTTCTCATCGCTATTCTCACGAGCATAATCTTTCAATAGCAGCCATGCATCGTCCTCTGTGTTGCTCACAAGCTCTTCTAGCTGCATGCTGATCAATCTGCCTTCGGTTCCAAGTTCGTTGATGAAACGCTTGATCTCCATCTTAATACGTAACACCATCTCAATCCGTTGCATAACATTGACAACATCATACAGTGTTACCAACTCTTCGAACTCCGAAGCGGTTAAATTGGTCAACCCTTGCACAAGAACAACTTTATATTTTTCCAATGTCTGAATCGCTTGGTTCGCCTTCGTTAGTATAACACCAATTTCTTTAAGCGAGTAGCGCAGGCTTCCTTGGTATAGCGTGATGACATTCCGTCTCTGGGATATCGACACGACGAGCTTGCCTGTCTGCTTCGCCACACGCTCCGCTGTACGGTGTCTAATTCCCGTTTCAATCGACGGTATGGAGGAGTCAGGAATGAGCTGAGTGTTCGCATACAAGATACGTTTCATATCCTCACTCAATATGATGGCACCGTCCATCTTAGCAAGCTCATATAAGTAACTCGGTGAAAAATCACAGTTAATGGAGAAGCCTCCGTCTACAACTTCCATTACTTCAGGGCTGTACCCCAGAACGATCAGCGCTCCCGTCTTAGCGCGCAATACGTTCTCCAGTCCTTCACGAATCGGTGTACCCGGCGCAACAAGCTTGAGTAAGTCGTTGATGATATCTATTTTATTTTGCGTCTCTTTCATTCTCTATATATGCCCCCTAACTTAACGCCGCAGTTAATGCTTCTGCAACGGTATTCACCCCGATGATCTCAATATGCTTAGGCTGTGTCCAACCACGCAAGCTATTCTCAGGCATAATAATTCGCTTAAATCCGAGCTTCTCCGCTTCCTTCACTCGTTGTTCCGCTCGTGAAACAGCACGAACCTCACCTGTTAACCCGACTTCGCCAATGACGACATCAAACGGCTGGGTCGGCGTATCACGAAAGCTTGAGGCAATCGCGACAGCTATTGCTAGATCGACAGCAGGTTCATCCAATCGGATACCGCCCGCTACGTTCACGTACGCATCTTGATTCTGAAGGAACATCCCCATCCGTTTCTCCAACACGGCGATAATGAGTGCCAGTCGATGATGGTCGATTCCAGTCGCCATTCGACGTGGCGATGGAAAGTTAGTCGCTGCTACCAAGGCTTGCATCTCAACGAGTACTGGACGAGTACCCTCCATACTTGCAACAACGATAGAACCTGAAACACCAAGCGGACGTTCTTGCAGAAACAGCTCGGAAGGATTCTTAACCTCAACGAGCCCGCCTTCGGTCATGTCGAATATCCCCATCTCGTTCGTAGACCCAAAACGGTTCTTCACTGCACGCAGAATCCGATACGAATGATGTCTTTCACCCTCAAAGTAAAGCACGCAATCCACCATATGCTCCAACAGGCGCGGTCCTGCTATCGCGCCTTCTTTGGTTACATGACCTACAAGAACGGTGGCAATGCCTCTGCCCTTGGCAACCCGCATAAATGCACTCGTACATTCACGAACCTGCGCAACACTTCCTGGCGCGGATTCTACTGAGGGCTGGTAAACCGTTTGAATGGAATCAATGATAAGGAAATCCGGCTTCATCAAATCAATTGCTTCTTCAATATATTGCAAATTCGTTTCACTTAATACGAATAATCGTTCCGACAAGGACCCCAGCCGATCAGCTCGAAGCTTGGTTTGACGCATGGATTCCTCACCAGATACATACAATACCTTCAAGCCGCTGCCAGCGACCGCATTCGATGTTTGAAGCAGCAGCGTGGACTTTCCGATTCCAGGGTCACCGCCAACCAGAATCAGCGAGCCTGGGACGATTCCGCCGCCTAATACTCGATCCAATTCGGATATCGTTGTGCTGACACGCGGTTCACGACCACTTTCTATATGTATGATGGGTTGTGGCTTTTCTTTCGTCTGAGTGAGGGTCGAGGATACGCCGGTGGTCTTAACGACGGTTTCACGCTCTTCCACCATCGAATTCCATTCATTGCATCCTGGGCATTTGCCCATCCATTTAGGGGATTCATATCCACATTCTGTACAATAAAACTTGGTCTTGACCTTGGCCATGACAGCCAACAACTCCTGTCTAAAAGCTCAATAATTTCAAGTTTACCACTTTTAAAGAGTGGTGGAAAGAAGTGTGACAAAAAAACGGGTCCAGAGGACCCGTTTTTCGCTGCTAAATATGAGGAATTGACCGTTATTCGTGAATTATCGCTATATTTGAGCAATTATGTTGTAACTTCAGGTTTAACTTCGTTGTTTAGGACGACCAGTTGGCCTTCCTGCTCGTCAATCGTTACCGAATCTCCCTTAGTTATCGTGCCTCTCAGGAGTTCTTCGGACAATCGATCCTCGATGTGCTTCTGAATCGCGCGACGTAATGGACGAGCTCCATAAGCTGGATCATAGCCTTCCTTAGCCAAGAAGAGCTTCGCTTTATCCGTGAGCGCAAAGTTAATGTTCTGTTCGTTCAGACGCTTCTTCAGATCGTCTGCCATCAAGCTGACAATCTCACCGATGTGCTTCTCATCAAGAGAGTGGAATACGATAATCTCGTCGATCCGGTTCAAGAACTCAGGGCGGAAGCTCTTCTTCAGCTCACCCATGACTTTATCCTTCATGTTGTTATAGTCACGACCGGAATCTTCCGTTGCCGTGAAGCCAAGTGTCGTATTGCGTTTAATCGCTTCAGCGCCAACATTCGATGTCAGAATGATCAACGTGTTGCGGAAGTCTACAATTCGTCCCTTGGAATCCGTCAGGCGTCCGTCTTCCAGCACTTGAAGCAGGATGTTGAATACTTCTGGGTGAGCTTTCTCAATCTCATCCAACAGTACGACGGAATAAGGCTTGCGACGTACTTTCTCCGTCAGTTGTCCGCCTTCTTCATAGCCTACATATCCTGGAGGCGCCCCAACTAGACGTGAAGTGGAATGCTTCTCCATATATTCAGACATATCGATGCGGATTACGGCGTTCTCATCACCGAACAGAGACTCGGCAAGCGCTCTGGCCAGCTCTGTCTTACCGACACCAGTAGGTCCAAGGAAGATGAAGGAGCCCATCGGACGCTTCGGATCCTTAAGGCCTGCACGTGCGCGGCGGATTGCACGGCTGACTGCTTTAACAGCCTCGTCTTGACCAATCACGCGCTTATGCAGAATATCTTCCATCTTCAGCAAGCGTTCCGTTTCTTCTTCCTTCAGCTTAATAACCGGGATTCCCGTCCAGTTCGCTACGATCTGAGCGATGTCCTCAGTTGTTACCTCGGAGTCCATACGACCTTGCTTCTCTTTCCATTGGTTGCGCACAGTTTCAAGCTCTTCGCGCATCTTCTGCTCTGTATCACGCAGAGCAGCAGCTTTCTCGAATTCCTGGCTCTGTACGGCAGCATCCTTCTCCTTACGGATATCTTCAAGACGCTGCTCAAGCTCCTTCAGATTCGGCGGAACCGTATACGAATTCAAGCGAACCTTAGAACCAGCTTCATCGATCAGATCGATCGCTTTATCTGGCAGAAAGCGGTCTGTGATATATCGATCAGACAGCTTAACCGCATGCTCAATCGCTTCATCCGAGATCTTCACACGGTGATGCGCTTCGTAACGATCACGCAATCCCTTTAGAATCTGGATCGCTTCTTCCGGAGTAGGCTGATCAACTGTGATCGGCTGGAAACGGCGCTCCAAGGCAGCATCCTTCTCGATGTATTTGCGATATTCATCCAATGTCGTCGCACCGATACATTGCAGTTCGCCGCGAGCAAGGGATGGCTTCAAGATGTTAGAAGCATCAATCGCGCCTTCTGCGCCGCCCGCACCGATCAACGTATGCAGCTCATCGATGAACAATATAATATTTCCCGCTTGACGAATCTCATCCATAATTTTTTTCAAGCGATCTTCGAATTCGCCGCGATATTTCGTTCCGGCTACGACAGAACCCATATCGAGCGTCATTACACGCTTATCGCGCAACGTTTCGGGAATCTCATTCTGAATGATCTTCTGCGCCAGGCCTTCTGCGATCGCAGTCTTACCAACCCCAGGCTCGCCGATCAACACAGGGTTGTTCTTCGTACGGCGGCTAAGAACTTGGATCACGCGTTCGATCTCCTTGCTACGGCCGATAACCGGATCAAGGTTGCCTTCCTTCGCGATCGCCGTCAAGTCACGCGCTAAGCCATCCAACGTTGGTGTGCTTACGTTCTGCGGCGTGCCATGATGGCTGGACACCGCTTCGCTGCTGCCAAGCAGCTGGAGCACTTGCTGGCGCGCTTTGTTCAAGCTGATGCCTAAATTGTTAAGCACGCGCGCAGCCACGCCTTCACCTTCACGGATTAGGCCAAGCAGGATGTGCTCGGTACCGACATAAGTATGACCGAGCTTGCGCGCTTCATCCATCGACAGCTCGATGACTTTCTTCGCACGCGGCGTATACGCAATATTCGTAGGCTGCTCTTGACCGCGGCCGATGAGCGATTCCACTTCGTCTTGTATTTTATCGAGGCTCAAACCCAGAGCGACCAGCGCTTTCGCAGCAATTCCTTCACCTTCACGAATCAGACCGAGCAATATATGCTCCGTACCGATATTGTTATGTCCCAAGCGGACTGCTTCTTCCTGGGCCAGTGCCAGCACTTTCTGTGCTCGTTCTGTAAATCTACCAAACATCATCCACTTGCACCTCCATTTATAATGAATAATTTATCTTTCAATAAGAACAAGCTTTAGTTATGGTTACTAATCATATCTCAACCATTCTGTCGTTCCTTGCCCAACATCTCACGAACGAGTCGAGCACGATAAATATCGCGTTCATCCGCATTCATCTGTCTATTATAAATATGCTGCAGGAAGCCAGACTGGCTCATTACCATTAATTCATTCAACATCGTAGGGGATACTTCCTTCAATATCTGAAGATCTGACCCCAAACGAATATCGGACAAGCGCTGCGCGGCTTCCTTAGACTCCATAATCGCCGCATGCTTCAAAATACCGTATGAACGGCACACCTTATCCGTGATTCGTGTGATATTATCTTGACGGAGCTGTTCCCTGGCATTGCGCTCATGCTCAATAATTTGCTTCACGACTCCATATAAATTATCGATAATTTCCTGCTCCGTTTGACCAAGTGTGATCTGGTTTGATATTTGAAACAGGTTGCCGATCGCTTCGCTGCCTTCTCCATACAAACCGCGAACCGTGAGTCCGACTTGAGATACAGCCTGCAGGATTCGATTAATCTGCTTCGTAAGCACAAGCGCAGGCAGATGCATCATAACCGAAGCGCGAATACCGGTACCCACATTTGTCGGACAACTGGTCAGATAGCCATGCTTCTCATCAAAGGCATATTCCACCTGCTGTTCAAATATATCATCAATCACATTAGCCGCTTCCCAAGCTTCTACAATTTGCAGTCCTGGGTACAGACATTGAATGCGCAGATGATCCTCTTCATTGATCATGATGCTGACAGATTCATCATCCTTCAGGATCAGTCCGCCGTTGCGCGACTCATTCGCCAGGTTCGGGCTAATCAGATGCTTCTCAACCAGCACCTGCTTCTCCATATCATTTAAGTCAGACAACCTCATCATCTGAAAATGTCCCAGCTCTTTGAACTCAGGAGTCTCTCCTACCTTCGATAATAGCATTAGCGATTCCTGAGACTGCTGATTAGTCGCCAACAGTGGAAATGGCAGCCCATGTATGTTGCGAGCGATGCGGATACGGCTGCTGATGACGATGTCGCTGTCTGGCCCTGTTCCGCGCATCCAATCGCTTACTGGCTGTTCCATAAAAGAATATGTGGTCATTCGCTACCTCCTCCTTCAATGAAACGGAGTTCCGTCTTGTACGATTAAGTCCATGTATGATCAACTGAAATAGAGAGATGAGAATAGCAAGTGCAGATTGTACTTTAATGACTATTCATAAGATCATTCATTGGATGCCTGTGTATCCTTAGAGCACATCTCTTGCTCCAAATTGCGAATCCGGTCTCTCAATTCCGCTGCCTTCTCAAACTGTTCATGCCGGATACTTTCATGAAGCTCATGTCGAAGCTCTTCCAACTCACGCTTACGTTTCATCAACCCACCGCTGCGTCTTGGTATCTTCCCAACATGAACGGTGTTCCCGTGAACTCGTTTGAGCAAAGGATCCAAGCGTTCACCAAATGATACATAGCAGTGGTCGCACCCGAAGCGTCCCATTTTACTAAATTGTGAATACGAGATCCCGCAGTTATCACAGCGAGCCGTTTGCGATTTAGCAGGCGATTGTCCAGTTGTATTCGACTGTGCAGCTCCACCTGTTAAGTCAAAATCGAGCAAGCCAGACAACAGATTATGAATGGAGAATCCGTTAGGCGCGCCTGGGATAAGTTCGCCTTTCTCACGTGCGCAGCTTTCACAGATGTGAATCTCTGTCTTCTGTCCGTTAATAATCTTCGTAAAATGCAATGTAGCCGGCTTCTGACCGCATTGTTGACACAACATCTAATCGTTCCTCCTCCTGATCCAGCGTTATGAACGCTTTGTTGTTCAAGCTTTGTGAACGCCTGTGTCCGTTACTAACTCTTCAACCTGACGCCACCCATGTACACAGCTATAATTTGGATTGACCTAGTAAGGTTAGCAGCATCGCTTTCAGCAATCGGGCGCGTATCTCATCTCGATAAGGAAGCTTCAAGGCAAGGGTATCGCGAGACATAGCCGCACGAAGCAGATTGGCCTCTCGATAGGTGATGACCTCAGCCTCTTCCAAACGATATATGAGTCCATCTGCCGCCCCCTGACTTATACAGTCTCCAATGGTATCGCACACATGGGTCTGAATCGTTTGCTGAGCCGGAAGGGATATTCGCTGAATACGAACATAACCGCCGCCGCCTCGCTTACTCTCAACCAAGTAGCCCTTTTCAAGGGTAAATCGCGTATTAATCACGTAGTTGATCTGTGAAGGTACGCATGAGAATTGCAGCGCCAGATCGTTTCGTTGAATCTCAACTGCACCTTCTTGACTATCCATAAGCAGCAGCTTAAGATGCTGCTCAATGAGATCGGAGATGTTTCGCATGTTCACTCTCCTTCCCGTCTATGTTACTCACATCATTACCTGCTGAAGAGAGATATACCTATATAAGGTTTAACCATCTTATCGACTGGTTATTCGATAAAGGTCAGTATTCGTTGACTTTGACTTTCTTTGACCTTGATTATATTATATGCCATTTCATTATATTTGACAATATTAATTATGCAGTGTATCTGGTTGGATCAGCGAACTTATACACTGTTGCGCTAGCGCGTGATCCGGGCATCACAAGGGTAAAATGTGCGGATGTACGCGTGACTCCACTGCATGTTAACTCATATACGGATATATGGATAGCTTGGCTAAGATGCAGCTAGTGCACACAGTTTGACCAATACTGGTAATACGGTATTTCCCTGTTACAGTGTGTCTGGGATTGCAGGATTCAGAGATAACAGGGTAAAACCCTCTTATAGGAGTAATCTCGAGTGGGAAATGGGGTCAGCGAGTGTGATAACTGGGTTTATCCCGGTTAGAGCGAGCTGCATGCCACTGGCTTACTGAAATAACGGGGAAATTACCTCTTAGGGAATAACAAGGCGATCACTATGGAGTCAATGGGTGCGATGATGCTGTCGGAGTACACAGGTTATTGCTTGGTATACGATGCGATATCTAGGATATCGAGATCTGATGGAATGTCACAAGGATGCATGGGAGTATTCTTAAATTTCGAGTATATTCGTCATTTGCTGCATACAGCAAGTGTGGGATTTCAACTTTCATATGTTCATTCACGTCAAATTATGAACACACTTATGCACAGATGCCTTAGATATTGCTCTAATATTTCTTAATATCCTCTTGGAAAATGTGAACAATCGAAGACCTTTCCACAAATGGTGGATAAAAAGTGGACATGTGAGTGGATATGTTGCTAAGTTTCAATGGTTACATGGAATAATAAGAGGCAATATGCTGTTAAGAATGTTATACACATGTGGAAAGTTTACGAAAAATAGCGAATCCTTCCTCAACTTGTGAATAGTTATGGAAACTCCCTGTCGATTCGAGTCCAACATCCGCCCGGGTTCGCTCGATGCTGTCCTTTTGAGGAACTCCTCTATCGTTATCATCAGGCATGTTTCATGTGCCGTATATCTGAACCAACTGCATTTCGTGCAGCTAGTATGTAGTGTCTGTATGTTGGCTGAGTGCTTACTGCATAATGTACATTTATTTCAGCTACTTTAAAGTTCAATGCTCAATTCTGGCTGAAATAAATGCCCGAAATGCAGTTAATTTGTGTTTTAGGGCTATCCTCCGTGCAATTAGATGTACAAAATGCATCTAGCCCGTGTGACACAGTTCCTATGTACGTGTACCTCAACTAACTGCATATCGTGCAGCTAGTGTGTTGCAGTTGGACGTCGGCTGAATGCTTACTGCATAATGTACATCTATTTCAGCTACTTTTAGGTTCATTGTCCAATTCCGGCTGAAATAAATGCACGAAATGCATCTAATTTGTGTTCTAGGGTTATCATCCCTGCAATTAGATGTACGAAATGCATTTAGCCCGCGAGGCGGAGGCATTGCGCATAGAAAAAGCCCGCTGTCGATTCGAGATCAACAGCGGGCTTTAGTTAGCTTGGCGACGTCCTACTCTCCCAGGACCCTGCGGTCCAAGTACCATCGGCGATGAAGGGCTTAACGGTCGTG
>NZ_JBTGUH010000017.1:0-67596 GCF_054343325.1 Paenibacillus marinisediminis | reverse complement strand
TGTTCTTTCTCCTCTGTCGTCAGTCCGCTTAAGGCACGGTTCAACGTGCTGGCTTGACTAGGCATGATGCGATCCATGATGTCTCTGCCTTCATCCGTCATCTCTGCATAGATGACGCGACGATCCTTGTTGCAAGGATGACGGCGCAGATAGCCATTGCGTTCAAGCTTGTCTATAACATAGGTAACATTGCCGCTTTGCAGCAGCAGTTTTGATCCAATTTGTTGAATTGGCTGCGGACCCTTGTGATATAGCATTTCGAGTACCGCAAAGTCTGTTGGATTGAAGCCTTCATTTTTGCAGTTGGCAGCAGAGTGATCGGATACGCTCTTGAACGCTTTGGACAAGACGCGATACAAGTGCATGGAGGCTTCTGTTTCATGATCTACACGTTCTTGCATGTTGATCCCACCTTTTTTAGTCACAATCTGTGATAATGATTTCATGATATTATGGAATTGTAATTTATAACATGTCATTAATCACATTTGTGAAAGGTTGAACGCATTAAAATTGAAGTTTTTAAAAACTTTGTATTGTGTAAGCTTGTTAGTAAGGATAAGGGAGGCGAATGAGATGGCTAATCGCATGAAGGCAATATTGGTGAATGAGGAACAGAAAATGTACATAGGAACCTGGGAGAGACCCGTGTGCGGTCCTGGCGAACTGTTAGTTCGAGTTCATGCAACGGCGGTGAACCGTGCAGACCTGCTGCAGAAGAGAGGAAAGTATGAAGTACCTAAGGGTGCTTCTCCTATTCTGGGTCTCGAGATGTCCGGCGTGATTGAGGAAGTCGGAGAAGGCGTCAAGAACTGGGAAGCAGGCAATCATGTAGCCTCGCTGCTGAATGGCGGCGGCTATGCCGAGTATGTTGTCATTCCTGAAGATATGGCGATCGCAATTCCTGATCAGATAACTTTGACCGAGGCTGCTGCAGTCCCAGAAGTGTTCTTGACGGCTTATCTCAATATGATTCAGCTTGGCAAGCTTAAGGCGGGCGAGCGGATTCTGATCCATGCCGCGGCAAGCGGTGTAGGTACGGCAGCGATCCAAATCGCTAAAGCTGTCGGAGCCTATGTGATCGCAACTGCCGGTACGGATGAAAAATGCGAGGTCGTAAGCCGACTTGGAGCTGATGCGGTGATCAATTACCAGAATCAATCCTTCCGTGAGGAGGTTCTACGTCGGACGAAGGGCGAAGGTGTGCAGTTGATTATGGATCCGGTAGGCCCAGCCTACTGGCAGGACAACATGGACGTGCTGTCGGTAGACGGCCGCATCATCTTGTTCGGGGCGTTAAGCGGTTCGAAGGTGGAACAATTGGACATCATGCCGGCTATGATTAAGCGGATTCACATTATCGCTAGTACGCTGCGGGGACTGCCTCATAAGCGCAAGGTGGAATTGACGCGCAGCTTTGTGCAGTGGGCGATGCCGCTGTTCAAGTCCGAAGCGATTCAGCCCGTTATTGATTCGGTATGGGATGCGGAGGAAGCGAACGAAGCTCATAAGCGAATGGAGGCCAATCTTAACATCGGCAAGATGATTATATTAATGCATTAACCAGTAAAGCAACTGCTGGTCGGCTGTCATGAGAGAGGGGAAAGGCATGTCGGTATTAGATGTAAATATTGAAGAAGCGGGCTATGATCAAGGTGATATCAAGATTAGAAATATACAGTTTGAGGTAGAGCCGGGGCAATTAGTCGGTATTATTGGACCCAATGGGGCAGGCAAGAGCACCACGATCAAGACGGTAATGGGTGTGATGCGGCATGTAAAAGGAACGATTCGAGTCGGTGGAGATGGCGGCTATGCATACGTGCCTGAGCAGCCTGTGCTCTACGAAACGATGACGCTATGGGAGCATCTAGAGCTTGCGGCTGCGGCTTTCAAGCTGCCGAAGGATGTGTTTGAACAGCGGGCGCATGAGCTTCTCGAGCGCTTCCAGCTAACGGAGGTAGTGCATCACTATCCGACAAGCTTCTCGAAGGGGATGCAGCAGAAGCTGATGCTGATCATTGCCTTTATGCTAAAGCCGCCGCTCTACATCGTGGACGAGCCGTTCATCGGCCTTGATCCGCGTGCGACAAGGCGCTTGCTTGACATGCTGCAAGAAGCCAGAGAGCAGGGCGCAGGCGTGTTGATGAGCACGCATGTATTGGATACCGCTGAGCGGATCTGCGATACATTCATTCTAATTCATCAAGGTGGTATTGTCGCACAGGGTACCTTCGAGGATATTCGTGCCCAGTGCGGGCTTCCGCAGGGAAGCTTGATGGACTGCTTTGAGGTGTTGACGTGAAGCCGGCTGAGTTAGCGCTGCGCCGATGGCGGCACCACATGAACTTTCAGTGGAAGACGGCGAGCACGGTGCTTGACTGGACGGTGATGCTGTACTTCATCGTGCCGGCGCTTCTCTTGGGCGGCAAGTTCTATGCCGATTGGTGGCTCAAGCCGTTGGAAGTGCCGTCTATGCTGCAGGAAATGCAATTGTGGGTATACCTATTTCTCCTGCCTATCTTCTGGTCTCGCTTGCGAACCTGGCAAGAAGCGGGGGACATCTTATTTCTGCGTCAGCTGCCTGCATGGTGGCGCTCTTTTATTCGTTTTGGCATCGTGGAAATGATGCTCCGCCAAGCGCTGATCGTTCTGCTCTTGACCCTTGCGGCGCTGCCGTGGATGCTCAAGGCGTTCGGCATATCTTCCGCTGTTGTGATAAGCACGGCATTCTTGGCATGGTTATGGTCATGCTTGAAGGCGATGGCAGTCAATCAGATTCAAGTTCGATTCCACGGCTGGCCTATGAAGATAGCGAGCTCTTTAACGGTGATGCTGGCGATCGTCATATTCCGCCTCCTATTGGTACCTGCAGGTGAGACGATATTAGGCGCCACAGCGGCAACTATCCTGCTTGCAGGAGCGCTTATTCCTTGCTGCATATGGCGAATGCGCGCTGCGTATACCTTCGAGCGCGATATTGATATTGAGATAGATTATAAGATGAGGCTGACAAACCTTCTGTTGTCTCAAGCTGTGGAGAAGCCTCCGCGCAGGCGTAAAGGGAAACGCCCCTTATTGTTCCGCAAGTCGGGTTATCTAATGGAAACGAAGACGAGCGGCATCACGATCGGGGCAATCGCAGTCAAGACCTTATGGCGCAGCGGAGCGCATATTAGCTTCTATCTGCAGTTGACCGGAGTGGGGGCTGTGGCGATCATGATCAGCACCTTAAAGGCACCCGCGTTATTATATCTCGTGCTGCCTGTGATGGGCGTCGTGCTCGGATACTGGCTGAACAGCTATTGGCGTGAAGTGCTGTCTAGCGAGGCATGGAGCATTTACGTATTTTCAGTTGCTGATTTGCATGCGGGGGCCGTTCATTTTATACGAATCAATGCAGTTGTTCCCGCAATTATATGGTCCTTCTCTGCTGCTGTATGGATGCCTGCGGTTAGCGATAAATTGTTGGTGTTTGCCGTAGGGATTGCCGTAACGATCTGGGTATGTGCACGAGTCATGAAGATGAGAGGCTGGAAAGTCAAAGAAACCATCGAGTTGGGTTGATTTGCTCTTTATAGGGCATATTAACAATGAATGTCCTAGAATGGAGGTGTCAGCCATGCGTGAAGCAAGTATTCGTTTCCGTTTCGAAGATGCGGGTAATGCGCAGTTAGCTTATGATATGATGCGGGAATTGAACTATACGCCGGTTATGGAAATGGATGGCCATGTCTTTCATATTCATCTGAATCGTCAAGATTTAACTTCCGCTCTGGAAATTGCCGCGGCTTATGGCGGTTCGCTGGTTGAGGAAGGAGACGTTAACGAACGAATGGTCTATGATGAAGCATATGGCTTGGATCTGATCCCAATTCCCGCTCATCTCGTTAATGAGGATTGGGCGGAAGATGATCAATATGCTCGTACGACAGCTGCCTTAGACGATCTATCGCTGCGGGATGAGGATGCCGAAGGATGGAATGATGAGGAAAGAACGAATCATTTTCCTGGCGGCGTGCATATCTGATTAACGAGCGAAAGTGCAAGGGGCTGTCCCAAAAGTAGATTTTTTCTACCTGGGAAAGCCCCTTGTTTTTTTCGATGATGGTGAGCTCAAGGTTGTCCATCCCTAGTTCTACAGCTATTCGATAAAATCGATAGCTATCTACAAGGGCCGGGAGCGGACACACGAGCCGCTATTTGCAGCAAACACCACTAATTCGCCATACTAGCGGACTGTAGAGCCGTTATTTGACCTGAATAAGCCGTTTAGTGCTAGTTTTGAAGCAAATAGCGTCATCTGTGTCCGCAAGCCCTCAAAAAACACTTCGAAATCATGAAATAGCGGCCCCTGTGTCCGTTCAAGTGCGGGCCATTCGGTCTTACTATCACCGTATGTGCTATCGAATAAAAAGACCGCTGATCCAGTCTCATCGACTAGGTAAGCGGCCTCTTCTTGCTGTTCTAGAGCAGCCCCATATTATAGTTGCTTAGTGGATGCATGCTGTCCTGCAGCATATCCGGTTGAGAATGCCGCTGTAATGTTGTAACCGCCTGTGTAGCCGTGTATATCTAGTATTTCTCCACAGAAGTATAGTCCTTCAATAAGCTTGGACTGCATCGTCTTCGGATCGATCTCCTTCAGGTTGACGCCGCCGCCAGTAACGAACGCATCTTCAATGGATAGCGTCCCATACACCCGGATGGGGAATCGCTTCATCAGCTTAGCGAGCTGCAGCCACTCTTGCTTCGGAATATGATCGTACGTCAACTGCTCGTCCAGCCCGGATTGCTGCAGCAGAATCGGTACGATTCGTTCCGGCAGATAGACCTTCAATATATTCTTGATCGCTTTCTTAGGCTCTTGCTTCGTGAGCTTCAGTGTCTCTTGATATACTTCATCCGCACTCTTTTCCGGCTTAAAATCAATCGAAACTTCTACATTGCCGACCTGAAACTGCTTCAGCGCTTTTACTACAAATTGGCTGCATCTTAAAGCAATCGGTCCCGATATTCCGAAATGAGTGAACAGCATATCGCCTTGATGCTCAATCAGCTTCTTTCCTTTAGGGTTCCATACAGACAGCGACACATCTCGAAGTGACAGCCCTTGCAATTCTTTGCTCTGAATAAAGGGTTCATTGGACGTCAGAGGGACCTCTGTGGGAAATAGCTCCGTTATCGTATGACCGCCTGCTTCAGCCCACTTATAACCGTCGCCGGTTGAACCTGTCTGAGGAACGGACTTTCCTCCAGAGGCGACGATGACATTGCTGCTGCGTATCACATCGCCATTTCTAAGCTTCACGCCAGCCACACGTTGATCCTCGTAAAGAATCTTGTCGACGGGGGCGTTCATCATCATCTTCACACCCTGCTTGCGCACCTGATTAACAAGGGTATCCACCACCGTCTTGGCCTTGTCAGAGATAGGGAACATGCGTCCGTTATCTTCTTCCTTCAGCTTGATGCCTAGATTCTCGAAGAACTGAATAATTTCTTTATTGCCAAATTGAGTGAGCGCACTATATAAGAATCTCCCGTTGCCAGGGATGTGCTTAATAAGATCATCGAGTTCTTTATTGTTCGTCACATTGCATCTGCCGCCGCCAGAGATCCCCAGCTTTCGCCCCAGCTTGTCGCCTTTATCCAAGAGAAGAACAGTAGCGCCGCCTTTACTAGCTGAGATGCTTGCCATTAATCCAGCCGAGCCTCCGCCTATTACAATTACATCGTATTTCATAGTATAAACTCCTAAGCGAATGTATTTAATATAGATTGTATCATTGTAGCCCTAACTAATCCTATTGCAACCGTATAACTATAATATTTGAGAAAATATGACTTTTGCTGATTGTTTCCGACTCTGTTCTGTGTTTTAATCTAGGCATAGTGGACATATTTGGAAGGTGGAATAGCGATCGTGTTAGTTGCACTGAAGGAAACATTGCTGCAAGTTTTTATCGCTTGCCTCCCAGCATTTGCGTGTCAGATTTATTTAATGAAGCCGTCTCGAATCACGAAGGCTCATATTTACATCGGTTTTTTCTCCGTTATTTCTGTGCTGCTGTGTATGATGTTTTCTTTCTACTATTATAAAACCACTGCACATCCCTTCGACTTTCGGCTAATTCCGTTTGCTATAGGGATATTGTATGGCGGTTATCGTATAGGAGCGGGTATCGTACTGTTATATATCCTCATCCTGTATGGATTTGATTTAACGCAGCTCACACAGCCTCTTTGGACAGACCCGCTATTGTATATTACGCCAGTCCTGTTCTTCTATATTAATCGGTTCAGAACCTCTAATCTGGGCATGCGGATTTATATTACCATGAATTTTGCTTTGCTTGGAATGGTTTTGTATATCGTCTTCTATTCCTTAGAGCTATGGGAGAACAACATTGATTTTCATTCCGACGTATTTCTGTTTATGGCTATGTTTGGCTTCGTATTTATGATTGCGGCCTGTTCCACCGTTTATTTTATTGAAAGTGTGCGGGAGAAGGCTTATTTTCAACTGGGATATTTAAATATGTCTCATAAGTATCGCCAAGAGATGCAGAAGCTGAACCATGTGATGGATACAACCCCTCTTGGAGTCATTGCTGTCAATGCAGATGCCGAGATCACCAATATCAATCAGACCCTGCTCAATATTATTAAGGAGCATAGCGGTCAATATGAGCTGAGAGAGTTCATTGGTCAGTCTTATCGGGATGTTTTTAATAAGATTCGTCTATGGGATTCGGATGACCTTCTAATCTTTCGTGTGCTTCAAGGAGAGCCTATGCAGAGTGAAGTGCGTATTATTGGTGATCGCACCTATTTTGTGCATACGAAGTCCATGCAGAATCCGGAGACAGAAGAGATCGTGGGCGCTGTGGGGATGCTGCATGATATTACGGAACTAACTCAGCTTCGAGCGGAAATAGGCAACATGGAACGGCTAAGCCTTGTGGGACAGATGGCAGCCAGCATAACGCACGAGATCCGCAATCCGATGGCTGTTGTACGCGGGTTTATTCAGCTTATGAAAGAGAAGAATCCTGGACATATGGAAGAGTACTATAACATCGTTATGGAGGAGCTGGATCGGGCAAACGGAATTATTAACGATTTCCTGTCGCTTGCTCAGGATCGCATCGTCAAGAAAGAGGAGACTCAGCTTCATGAGCTGATCCACCATGTAGCGCCGTTGCTGTGGGCGGATGCCCATCTTCGCGGCCAAGAGATTGTATTGGAGCTTGGAGATTCAGTTCCAGAGCTGCTGCTGAATCCGAAGGAAATGAAACAGCTTATCCTGAATCTAGCCCGCAATGGGATGGAAGCCATGCAGGAAAAGGGCGTATTGACGATTGCCACCCAATACGATGAGAAGTTGTCCACAGTTGAGCTGCTGGTTAGCGATACTGGTTCAGGGATATCAGAACCAACCAGAGAGAAGCTGTTCGAGCCTTTTTATACGACGAAGTCGAAAGGTACGGGGCTTGGGTTGCCATTGTGCCTAAGTATAGTTGAGCGGCATGACGGAACGATACGTGTGGAATCGGAGCTTGGCAAGGGGACAAGCTTCATCGTGACGTTCAGAACGCATAAACATCAGGTGGAGGCGGCTAGTAGCGGCCTTGAATCGCCGCAGCTTCAGGCGTATACCGTTTAGTCTGAGTTTGTTGTCACAGTGAAGATACGTATTCATGATCGGACTATGGTAAAATAAAGGTAAGTTCTGGTGCCTGACGCATCATTGATAAATAAACGGAGGATCATGCATGAATGTGATACAACTAGGGCCGCTGACGCTGCAGGGTGACTTATTGGCCGTGATTGCGAGCGTGCTCATTGCAGCCGTTGCTATGGCGCTTCGTCTTAAGCTGGAGCACAAATCCCCGCGGCAGATCTTGGATTGGACTCTCACGGTGATGATTGTATTAGTCCTTAATCTAAAGTTCGGATATCTATGGGAGAGTCCATCTGTTATATGGGAGCAGCCGAAGGCGCTGTTATTCTTGAACGGAACCTCAATGAGCGGTAATGTACTGTTAGCTATCGGGTTGCTGGCTTGGACCGCATCATATATACGAAAATCGCGCATCTCCATACCAGAGTTCGCAGATACGTTGGCGCATGGCCTGTTAATGGGGATTGCAGGATTCGGGATCTTCTATTCCCTTTTGGGATTCCAAACGCCAGGTCTGACGCCGGTACCGCTGCCGGCAACGATGCAGGCGTCATTGCCGGCAGTAGAGTCGATCTTAGCTTTGCTGCTGCTAATAGGCTTATGGATTCGCAGACGTCCTATCGGTACTTATTCGGATGCGTTAATTACCACGCTCTCGATGGGATCGATCGGCATGTTGCTGAGTTATACTGCGCCGCAGGAATCTTTGTGGTTAGGCTTGTCCCTGCTGCAGTGGGGCTATGTATCTCTGCTTCTGACTGGTTATCTCATTCTGCGCTCGAAGGAGCAGGTGGTTACAGAAGAGAGTATAAGCAAGACTATCGGTGCTGAAGGCTCAGCTATTTCGCTGGAGCCGCCGGAGAACGCAGGGAATCATATGGGATAAAGGAATCTTTCCGTACGCATAATACCATTGAATATGTGACGGAAAGGAGGCAATTCCATGTCTCAAGATTCAAAGGCACAGCAGCGCCAGCAGAAGCAGAAACCAGGCAACGCTAATCGCAGCGGCGGTTCTGTAGATAAGAAGCTGAACGGACCTAACCGCCCTTCCACCTAGGAAAAGCCTTCTGTTCGCTTGATTTCCCTTCTACGCCTAGATACAATAGTACCGATAGAGAACGGGAGGGGCGTTCTGTCTACTATCGGATATTATTTTTTAGGAGTGAATGAAGATGTCGATGTCATTTGAGCAATATATGCGCGATATGGTACAGCCTATGCGCGATGAATTGACGAGTGCGGGCTTTGTTGAGTTGACGACGCCTGAAGAAGTGGAAGAGAAGCTTCCAACAGCTAAAGGCACAGCGCTTGTTGTGATTAACTCTGTATGCGGCTGTGCGGCAGGACTTTGCCGTCCGGGTGCGCGCAAGTCGCTGGAGTTCGAGGTGACACCTGATCACCTGTTTACTGTATTTGCTGGACAGGATAAAGAAGCTACAGCTAAGGCTCGTGAGTACTTCGCGCCGTATCCGCCTTCTTCTCCTTCCATTGCTCTAATGAAAGATGGAGAGCTCGTGCACTTTATTGAGCGCCACGGTATAGAGAACCGTTCTGCTGAAGAGATCTCAGCTGAACTGACGGCAGCTTACGATCGTTTCTGCCGTTAAGATAAGGAATAGGAAGCCGGGGGCTGCATCCATTAAGTCTGGAGCAGCCTCTCGCTGCGCTTTCGGGCCTAATCGGCTCATAGGAACAGCCCAAGCAATAATGATTCAGCGGCATATGAGTATAACAATGTTGGTTATCTAATGAAAACTGTTCTTTGCTACTAGCGTTAATGATCCATGCTGCGGTATGGTTATCCATAGAAAAGCTATTCGACTTGTCTAACAAGTGATATACATATAGTGCAATAGGAGGAGTGGGAAAAATGAGCTTGCAGGAAGAGATAGTGAAGAGATTTGGCGTGAAGCCGCAGATCAATGAGGCTGAGGAGGTTCGCACCCGAGTTGATTTCTTGAAGCAATATGTGAAGCAGTCCGGTACATCAGGATTGCTGATTGCGATCAGCGGCGGAATTGACAGCGCAGTTGCAGCAGGCTTGTGTAAGCTTGCTACCGATGAGTTGACGGCGGAGACAGGACAGCCTTATATGACGCTGGGCGTATTCCAGCCTTTCGGAGATCAGGCGGACATTCAAGACAGCTATGCTACTGCACAAGCATTCAAGCTGGAGCATACAGTGGAGACAAATATTGAAGATGCTGTTAATGAGATCGTGCTTGAAACGGAGCAGGCTTTCAAGCAGATGCAGAATCATCGCCATATCAGCATCCCAGGCAAGGGGAATGTAAAGGCTCGTGTGCGCATGGTTACACAGTACGCGCTTGCCTTCGATCTGAACCTGCTCGTCGTCGGGACAGATCACGCGTCAGAAGCGCTGACAGGCTTCTATACGAAGTGGGGCGATGGCGCGGTAGACATCACGCCGCTTAGCTCGCTGAATAAGCGCCAGGTACGCCAAGTGGCGCGTTACTTGGGCGTTCCGGCGAGCGTCATTGATAAGGCGCCAACCGCAGGCTTGTGGGAAGGGCAGACCGATGAGAAAGAGCTGGGCATCACGTATGAGGAGAACAGCGATTATCTCGAAGGTAAGCCAGTTTCCGACGAAGCGCGGGAGAAGATCGAGCGTCAGTATAAGAAGACGGAGCATAAGCGCTCTATGATTCCTGGAATCTAAGGCGCTAGTGGTATAGAAGTCCCCATCGCAAAGGGTGTGCGGTGGGGACTTTTTGTGTTGCCGCGAAGCTGTGCGGGAGTAGATAGCTCCTATCGGCTGTATGAGTGACAGACGGTGGGAGCTTGCTGCGTCAAGGAGGGCGGTAGCGGACACACGGGCCGCTATTTGTGGCGAAAACCACTAATTCGCCATGTTAGCGGACAGTAGAGCCGTTATTTGACTCAAATCAGCAGATTTGTGCTAGTTTTGAAGCAAATAGCGTCCTCTGAGTCCGTTCAAGCGTGTTATAGCGCACAAAAAAACCGCTGATCCAGCCTCGTAGACTAGGTAAGCGGTTTCTTATTGGTGTAGAACAACATCGTAAATTAAACGTTCTATACCGTACCGTTCCAGAACAGTTCTTCTATCCGCGGCATACGATCGGAAATTACAGCGCACTGCTCACGTATTAGCATCATTAGCTTCGTGCAGGCGTTCTCGATGACAGCATCGGTACCCGCAATAACAAGCAAGCCCTTCTCCGCAGTGTATGCAATGAGAACTTCATCGTCTAACAGCTCGCGCTTGAGCTTGAACGGGGAGTCAGGATGCTCTAATTGAGCTGCCGTGGTGATTTGTACTGTGCCTCTAGGCGATAGTGCCGTATCGATGAACGTAGAATATGCTAAACGCGCAGGTTGATGAGTAAGCGTCGATAACACATGTTGAAGTTCAGCAATTGTTTGTTGTATGCGAGCGACCAGTGGTTTTGAGATCATAATTGTCATGCCCATGATCATTCTCCTCTCTCAAACCGAAAGATATGTATGAAATTAACCATATTATACTGAAATGAAACAAGTTCACAAGTGAACGATATGTGACTGTTTAATTAACCTGCTGTAGACAAGCCCATAGGTCGATTATCATCTCAATAAATTCGCTGCATTCACCAACCATTGACGGTATACTGGATATACATGGAAATGAAAATAAATAACCATCAAGGGCGGTTTGGACGCATGGCAAAAGAACCATTGATTCACCTATTTGAGTGGTCGCCGCGTGTGCACGCGGATCCTTTCCATACACATGACCATTTGGAAATTGGTTATTGTTTGTCGGGGAGCGGGGCATTTTATTTCGGCGACAAAACGTATCCCGTTCAGCCAGGTGACGTATTTGTTGTCAATCATTTGGAACGGCATGCCGCCGCCTCGAATGCGGACAACCCTAGCCGCTATTTGTTTTTATATTTTGATCCGATCCTCATCGAACAGGCGGATCAGGAGCTGCTGCTTCCGTTTGTCTATCTGCCGACGAAATTCCAGAACCGAATCCCCGGCGGATTAGCGACAGCCCGGTACATCGGGGAAATGTTCCTTGAGCTTGCAGATGAGCATGAGCGCAAGCAGCGTGGCTATCAAGGGATGATGCGAGGCAAGATCCTGCAAATATGCGCCCAACTGCTTCGCTATTACGTTGAACAAGCACCGTCTGCCGACTGGAACCGCACATTGACGTCGTATTATCGGATCAAGCCGGTGCTTGACTATATGAACGAGCATTTTCGAGAACCGTTATCTCTGGAAGATGTCGCCGATAGGCTGGCATTGAGCCCATCCCGGGCACGGCATCTGCTGCAGGAGAAGCTCGGTATCGGGTTCAAGCAATATGTGCTTCAACTGCGAGTTAACGAAGCCAAAAAGCTGTTAGCAAGCTCCGACCTGTCAATTGTGGACGTGATGTACGCGGCGGGCTTTCAAAGCCACGGGCCGTTTTACCGCGCGTTCAAGCAGATCGTTGGTGCTTCACCGCTCGAATACCGCGAGCAGGCTGTGAAGTTAGCCCTTTTTGAGAATATATGAAGTGAAAACAAGACGACGTGAGAAGCTCTCCCCGCTAGAATGAAGATGTAAACAATTCAATCAGTTCTGATGCTAGGATGATGAAGATCGGGGGATAGTCTCATGTCAAGCTGGGGATGGAAAGCGCTGCACAACTTGGTGCAAGCGGAGATCAAGCAACGCTCGGAAGAGGGCTGCGAGGTTGATGGATTTCAACAGAAGCTGGAGGACGCGGGGCAGGATGCTGGCAAGCTGATGGCGGTTTACGACCAGTTGGCAGCGCTTCCGATTGCGGCTAACTTCCCGTATGATGAACCGAATGGGCTGGAAGAGATTCGTGCGGTGAGACCGGAAGGTCCTCGCCAGATGGAAACAAGCTGGTCAGAGGAGCAGTGGCGGGACAAGTTCCATGGCGCATGGCTCGGTAGAAGCGTCGGCTGCGCGCTCGGCAAGCCGCTGGAGAGCTGGTCGTTCATGAACGGTACGGACGGACATCCAGGCTGGAAAAACGTCCAACTCTGGTTCGAGGGAGCGGATGCTTGGCCGATCAAGGACTATACGCCAGGACAGTCGCGAGCACAGGAACAGCATGGAATTGCATTGGCCGATTATGCTCGACAAAGTGAGCTGGAGCGCATTCAGTATATGGAGACCGACGACGATATTCGGTATACCGTTCTAGGGCTTCTGATGCTGGAGGAGAAAGGGCTGGCTTGGGACTCGTGGGACACCGGATTCATGTGGCTCAAGCACTTGCCTTACGGCAAAGTGTTCACCGCGGAGGCGCAATCGTATGCGAATTATACAGTGCTCCTCAATCAGCGCGGCTGGAACCGCGGCGAAGATTCCGAAGCGCAAAAGGATTGGGTACGGGCTCACTTGAATCCGTACCGCGAATGGATTGGAGCACAGATTCGCGTTGACGGATTGGCCTACGGGGCGGCAGGCAAGCCTGAGCTCGCGGCAGAGCTGGCTTGGCGCGACGCTTCGTTCTCTCATGTGAAGAACGGCATCTATGGTGCTATGTTCGTATCAGCTATGATCGCTGCGGCGTTTGTAGAAGACGATCCAGAGCGTATTATCGAGATCGGCCTAAGCGAAATTCCGCGTCAATGCCGATTAGCCAGGGATATCCGATTGGCGGTCAGCATCGCGCAGGAAGCGACTAGTCAGTTGGAGTTAGTAGACCGGATATGGGAATCCTTTAAGCACTACCATCCGGTTCACACGAACAACAACGCCGCATTGTGCGCTGCTGCGCTCGTATTCGCTCGCGGAGATTTCGAGACAGCGATCACAACAGCTGTACTTGGCGGCTGGGATACGGATTGCAACGGCGCAACCGTCGGTTCGATCATGGGCGCCATTCATGGAGCGAAGCAGTTGCCAGAGAGCTGGACCTCCAAACTAAATGACACGATGTATTCAGAAATTAACGGCTTTCATCCGATCGCGATATCGGAGTGCGCGCGGCGCAGCTACGAGGTGTACCGTAAACTGCACGGATAATCCTATATAACATAGATTACACATAGACCTTACAGACTCATGCGCCTGCGATGGAGCATATGACTGTAAGGTTTTGTTATGTCCCCCTATCAGTCTGCAGACCGAGTAATAAATTCAACTGTGGGACGATTAGAGTTTCGGTCGGCGGACGCTTCATGGCTTAGAGGCACCGAGCTAAGATTAAAGTATCCAATATCGGTCGTAAAGCTTCATTAAGGCTTCCGGCTTCAATGAAGATAACCGCGTGTAACCAATACTCACCGTCATAAGGAGGACCATTTTCATGAATAGGATCATTTATGAAGTTGACCACATCAGTCAGGTGTATAAGAAGGGCAAGATCAAAGCGAACGAGGATATCTCCTTAACCATTCGAGAAGGCGAAATTCTCGGCGTCCTCGGTCCGAACGGAGCGGGCAAATCAACGTTAATCAAGCAGCTGATCGGCCACTTGAAGCCGACAAAAGGCAGCATCCGCTTCAATGGTCAGGACGTATTCAAGCAGACCCGCAATATCGCGGAACAAGTAGCGTATTACTCGCAAGAACCGCATGTGCTCGACTCGCTGACTGCCTATGAGGCGCTGACTTTCACAGGCAGATTGCGGGGGATGGCGAAGACGGATGCTGCTCATCAGGCGAATGAGCTGTTGGATATGATAGGCCTGCAGGAGTTCAAGAAGAAGCAGATGAAGCACCTATCGGGCGGACAACGCCGCATGATCGGTCTTGGAACGGTGCTGATCGGCAATCTGCCGGTGCTCATATTAGATGAGCCGACGAATGAACTTGATCCTAAGAACCGCCGCATGGTATGGAACCTCATTAAAGAGCGCAATAAACAAGGAGCCACGGTCATACTCGTTACGCATAATGTGCTGGAAGCAGAGCAGGTTGTAGATCGGATCGCCGTCGTTAATCACGGCAAGCTGCTCGCGATCGATTCGGTCGCAAAGCTGAAGCAGAAGGTAGACCAACGGCTAAAGTTTGAGGTGACCACAGAGTTCGGGCGCAAGGAGGAGACAGTGGCTCTGTTACAGCGTTGGGGATACGTGCAGGACAATGGTGAACACCGCATCACTCTATTCGTAGATAAACAATCCGCTAGCCAAGTGTTGGATTATATCGTGAACGATCAAGATCTGCCGATTGAGGAATATGCGGTAAAGCCGCCAAGCTTGGAGGATGTGTATTTCCATATCGATGAGCAGGTGAAACAAACGGATAACCAAGAAGAAAAAGAGGTGATCGGAGCATGAAGCTAGTGACGACTTCGCCACAGCCAGCATCATTTGTACCTATACATGGATCTAAGCGTCTCTGGACAGAGCTGTCCATTCTATTCCGAATTCAATTCGCTATTGTCCGCGATAGTTGGGCCTGGGTACTGCTTATGGCTACGATGTTCCCGTTGACGACGACTTTATTTATGTACTTTTTCATGGAGAATCCAAGCGACGATATGATCATTCGGGTTATTGCAGGCAACATGATCTTCGGTGTAATCGTGATGGGGATGAATGCCATGGGCCAGGAAATATCGTGGCAGAAGCATCAAGGACACTTTACGTATTATGCTTCACTTCCAATCTCCAAGTTTAACTTTGTCATTGCTAACCTGCTGCGCGGACTCATGAGCACATTTCCTTCGCTTGTTATTCTCGGAATTATTGGACAGTTCGGATATGGAATCTCGTTTCACTATTCATGGGGATTGCTGCTAGTTGTGATATTAACTTTAACGAGCTGCGTGGGAATCGGTGTCTGTATCGGTTTCTGGTCGCCCAGCCATCAGCTAACCAACATGCTGACTCAGGTCTTAATGATGTTTGTAACCTTCTTATCACCGGTAATGGTAGATATGAATCAACTTCCTCTACCACTGCAGTGGGTGTCCTATATATTCCCTACTACTTATGCTGCTGATGCGCTGCGCACGTCGCTGATAGAGGGATGGACGTCGAATGTTATGATCGATTGTATCGTGATGTTCGTCTACAGCGTGATTACTGTTGTTGTTATTAACAAGCTCGTAAATTGGAGAATAAGTAAATAGAGAAACAAATAAAGGGGCTGCCGAGGCAGCCCCTTTCATGCTCGCATGCTCATTCTGGTGGTAAGTCGATAGCAAGAATTTTTCTGATAGGGATGAAAAATGGAACGTTTTTTGAAGTGATGAGGACAGAACCGTCATGTATGCCAAGGAATTTACCAGTGCGATGTGTGCAGTCAAAGTGTACACTGATGCGAGTTCCGATACCGATACGAAACAGAAGTCTTCGTATTCCCTCTTCCTGTCCAAAACCAAAATCAAAGTTGCCGTTGCAATTGTTAAACATGCCTTCATTCCTCCATCTCTTTTAAAGATAATATACTGTATTCGTATAATCTGCTGTTCGATTAGATGGATGATAGAGTTAATTCGTATATTTTCACGAGAGTCATAAGATTCATAGATTAGTGTACAGACTGTTGCACTTGATAATGAACACCTAGAAGCGTTATGCTCGATATATGAAGATTCATTCCACCCGCGAAGGAGGAAGTGCAATGATATATGGCATCGGGCATGACATCCTGGAGCTGGAGCGTGTATCGCGTATATTGGATGGCAAGAGCAGGGGACGGTTTCTGCAGCGGGTATTGACCCCGGCAGAGCTTAAAGTTGCGGATCTGAAAGAGCCGCGGTTGTCGGAATGGGTAGCGGGGCGATTCGCGGTGAAAGAAGCGCTGGCGAAAGCAATTGGCTGCGGGATCGGTCAACAGGTGGGCTTTCAAGATATTGAAGTACTGCCGGATACGAGCGGCAAGCCGCTTGCGAAGCTGAGTGCGGAGGCTTGGACACGCATTCGTCTGAACCCCGATCGTGCGCGGATTCATGTGACGATCTCGCATCAGCCGGGTATGGCGTCAGCATTCTGCGTCATTGAACAACTATAAGTCAGGATCTAAGGAAGATCTCTGGTCTCGGTGCTGTTTCCGTCGGGATTGGAGTTCTTTTTGTGTAAATGAAATACTTATAGGGGTTGTCCCAAGAGTAGATTATTCTACTTGAAGGAGAACCCCTATGTAGCGTGCGCTTTACTTCAATGTAGCGAGCCAAGCGGCGACCTTCTCGGCGTCGGCATCATCGATCGTTTTGATAGCTGGCATTCTGCTAGGCCCGCCATTCTTGATGGTGTCCACGATATCTTCCTTCGTCAGTCTCTCGCCTATCTTCTGAAGATTGGTTTCGGGACCCATTCGTCCTTTAAGCTCAGCGCCATGGCATTGCATACAGGTCTGCTTATATACAGCTACCGCATCTTCTGGCCCCTTAAGTGCTTCAGATTTCTCCTTGCTGCCAGCCATTGAATTACCGCCGCATGCCGTGGCAATGAGCGTGAGAAAGAACAATGCCGCTGCAATAGAAAAGAGACGCGCTGTGCGCTTTCGCAATAACATAGAGTGGACACTCCTTTTATGCATGATTAGATTAGCGTATTTAATGTGTGATTTTGATTACAGTATGCTTGTGTTGGATAGTTATGGCAATACGTTCGGCAACATGTTGGCAAAACGTTCACAACTGTGTCCCTTCGTGTATAATGGGCAGAGAACGAGAAAGGGGCCGTCTAAGAAATGGAAGAACAGAAACGGTATTTTAGCCGAGAACTGCTGCAGTGGTACTTAGATAATCGGCGAGATCTGCCTTGGCGGCGTCAATCCAATCCTTACTATACATGGGTGTCTGAGATCATGCTTCAGCAAACGCGCGTCGATACGGTCATCCCTTACTTTGAGCGGTTCACCGCACAATTTCCGACGGCAACCGCGCTTGCTGACGCGCCTGAGGAAGAAGTGCTGAAAGCTTGGGAGGGCTTAGGCTACTACTCCCGTGCCCGCAATCTGCAGGCCGCCGCGCGCGAGATTAAGGAGCAGTACGATGGCATGGTGCCGAATGATAAGGCGGCGGTATCGGGCCTGAAGGGGATAGGCCCATATACGACGGGTGCCATTATGAGCATCGCGTTCAATCAGCCGGAACCGGCGGTTGACGGCAATGTGATGCGTGTCTTATCGCGATATTTTAGATTGCACGATGATATAGCGAAGCCGAGCACACGGCCTCGCATTGAGCATATTGCCCGCGAGCTCATTCCTGATGGGCACGCGTCTGATTTCAACCAAGCGCTGATGGAGCTTGGTGCGCTTGTGTGCACGCCGAAGTCGCCTGCATGCCTGCTGTGTCCAGTGATGGAGCACTGCGCAGGCAGAATTGCGGGAGAAGAACAGCTTCTCCCGATTAAGACGAAGGCGAAGCCGCCTAAGCCGGAGCTGCGCTATGCCGCGCTGGTGGAAGGCACTGGCCGCCACGCAGGCAAGCTGCTGATCAGGCAGCGTCCTGCAACTGGCTTGCTGGCGCGCATGTGGGAGCTGCCGCATGTGCAGGCGCCGAAGCAGGCGTCGCTCTCCGGGCTGCCGGATGCTGAGGCGATGGATATGCTGCGTGGCACGCTTCATATAGAAGGGATCGAAATGAATCCCGTCGAGCGGTATGTCGATGCGGAGCATACGTTCAGCCATATTCACTGGCAGATGCGTGTATTTCGAGCGGAGGCGCGCACCGATGCTTCGCTTCCGGAAGGTTATGTGTATATCGGTTTAGAGGACATGGAGTCGTACGCGTTTCCGAACTTATTTTTACGCTTAATTAATGAGTATTTTCAAGATAGAAGATCAGATATAGGGGGACAACTATGACGATTCGTGCAATACTGCCATTCGGCGAACCTGTGCTGCGGAAGGTGTGCAAGCCAGTGACGGAGATGACGCCGCGCATATTGACTTTGTTGGATGACTTGAAGGATACACTGTATGGGGAGCCGGGGCGAGCTGGTTTAGCTTCTCCGCAGATCGGTCTGCTGCGCCGTGTAGTTGTGATGGATATAGGAGAAGGCCTGCGTGAGTTCATCAATCCCGAGATTGTGGAAGCGGATGGTGAGCAGGAAGGAATGGAAGGCTGCTTGTCTCTGCCAGGCTATTACGGTGTAGTCAAGCGTTACAATAGAGTGAAGGTGCGCAGCATGGCCCGTGACGGTGCAGAAGTATGGACCGAGGCGGAAGGATTGTATGCGGTATGCATTCAGCATGAGCTTGATCATCTGGACGGGATTCTATTTATTGACCGGATGACGGAACAGTCGTTGATGCATGAGAAGACGAAGCAATATATGCAGCGCGCTGAAGCGATACGTATCGCCAATCAAGCGGTATGTGACTGGAAACCTCCATATCCGCTGACATAGGGAGGCTGTGAGATGCCCTTTACATTTGCCCATCCGATCTATATTGCTCCACTTAAGGCACTTAAGCCTGCCTATGTGAGCATGACGGGGCTTGTGCTCGGCGCTATGGCGCCGGATTTAGAATATTTTATCGCGCTAGAGCCCCATCAATGGATCGGACATTCAGCAGCAGGGCTATTCTTCGAAGCGATACCGTTAAGTATTCTGCTGGCCTATTGGTTTCATCATGTAGTAAAGCTTGCGTTATCGCGGCACCTTCCCTCATGGTGGGACCTGGATCAACGAGCATATATGCTTGCTAGCGGTCCAAGATGGGGCTTGCGGTCGTTTAAGGACTGGGCTGTCTTTATTGGCTCAGTCATCGTTGGTTTCTACTCGCATATAGGGTTAGACGCCTTTACGCATGTTTCAGGCGCTATGGTTACCCAACTGCCGTGGTTAAAGGCAACTGTCGCTGGTGGAGTACCTGTCTACAAGCTGCTGCAGCACGGGTTGTCCCTGCTGGGAATGCTGCTGGAGCTGTTAGTGCTGCTATACTTCCTGCGCCGAAGTGGTCGAGTCGCGGCGCCTGATCAGGGGAATGGCGCAACTCAAGGCGCATACATTCGTCCGTCAGTTCGCGGCAAGCTGTTATACTGGGGGATCGCGTGCGCGATCATGTGTGTGACGCTGGCGTTGAAGCTGCTGCTGTCAACCAGCGGCAATTGGATCGGCGCAGTTGTTGTGGCGCCGATATCTGGATTAGCATTGGGCATAACCGCTGCATCGCTCTTGAGTCGCAGCGGGCCATTCGAGCGTTGAGCGAGTGGTGTGGAGTGCGTGAGATATTCTACACTTCACACTCCACATCAACACAGTACGTAGTCAGACATCCGCCGCCACGCGGAAGCCGATATTGCCAGTAGAGCTGTCAGGCGTATTGCTGCTGCGAGCCGCTACCCGATAGCGGTTGCAATACGATTGATGGCACAAGTAGGAGCCGCCTTTCATCACGCGCGCATTGCCGATTGTTGGCCCCTGTGGTCGCGAAGTCGAACCTCGCTCGTCTGGATTCGAGGTAAACCAGTCAGCGCACCATTCCCAGACATTGCCGGATACGTTATACAATCCGTATCCGTTAGGGAGATACGCATCGACTGGCGCAGTCCCGAGATAACCGTCGCTGGCATGATTTTTGGAAGGGAATAAGCCCTGCCATATGTTGCAGCGATGCTGACCATCTGGTCGAAGCACATCACCCCAAGGATATCTTCTTCGCTCCAATCCACCGCGCGCAGCCGCTTCCCATTCAACTTCCGTAGGCAACCGAACGCCAGCCCACAGGCAATAGGCCATCGCATCGTTCCATGATACATGAACAACGGGATGATTCATTCGATTCTCGATGGAACTGAAAGGTCCGCCAGGATGACGCCAATCAGCGCCTTCAACGCCATACCACCATGGTGTTTGCGCAGGAGAGCCAACGATGCCCACTTGCTGAGGCTGTTCGATCAGCAGATGGAATACGAATGACCAGCCGAATCGCTCCGCCTCGGTAACATAACCGGTGTCGGCGATAAATGCGGCATAATCTGCATTCGTCACAGCATAAGGCGATATACGAAAAGGCTTGATCGTGACGATACGAGCCGGTCCTTCAGCATCAGCCGCGAAGCCCTCTCCATCATCTGTACCCAGTAAATAATCACCGCCTTGAATGATAGGCCAAGAATCGATCTGCAATGGCAATTGTTCTGAACGCAACAAATGAATATCCGATCCTATTAACTCCTCAGCAGCTGCTGATGCGGAAGCCTTGCTCTCAACTATGGCCGCACGTTTTGCCGCACAGCATGCAGGTGCCGTCTTATCAGCGTTTGCGGGTAAGCACGAGTCTCCTGATATAAGATCTTTAGGCATGACAGCCTCCTCCTAGTGCTACATTAACCTCTAAAATGAATGAAGTGGTTCACTCGGATGAAGAATAATATCAACAGTATATCGTACATAAAGGTATTATTTCGTACAAATTTTAGGGGATGGCTTGCTATTAAGGGGGAGCATAAATTATAATACTAATATAAAACCGAGAAAACTATATTTGATTATACAGTTTTATCATCGTCATAAAGCGGAGGTGAGACATTAACATATGCGTGAACGAATCATGAAAGCTTTTACGGAAGAAATAGTAGAAAAGGGTATGAAGTTCACAATGGATGATCTTGCTCGGCGTTTGGGGATTAGCAAACGGACTCTATATGAGCATTTTTCATCAAAGGCCGAGGTATTGGATACGATCATCGATCATGCGCTGCAGGAATCGAATCTGCGCTCGAAGCAGATCATAGAAGATAATTCTCTATCTATACTGGATAAGATCAAAGCGATCATTACGGTGATGCCGGATTACGTTGAACTGGTAGACCATCGCATATTGGAGCAAATGAAACGAGTGTTTCCAGATCAGTGGTCGAGGCTTGATGGATTATTGAAGGATGATTGGGATGTGCTTCGAGAACTGCTCGAGCAAGGGATGGAGCAGGGATTGATTCAGAAGCGGAATAGTGCCTTCCTCGTTAAACTCATTACGGATGCCTTGAACTCAACATTGGATCAGCGGTTCTTTGCCAAGCAAAACATCTCTCTACAGGATGCGGTAAATTCCATTGCGGATGTGATTCTGTTCGGTTTAGTGCCGCGTACGGATCATGAATCCTGAGTCAGCGCCTAATTACTGCTAAGAAGTCTTAGGGCTTCTTGTGTGAAAACTAAAAAAAACAATTTGGTTTTAAAGGTGGAATCATCATGTCTATCATGCGTCAATTGACACGAACTCAGATAACTGGGTTAGTGCTTGTTATTAGTATTTTATTCGTTGATATGCTCTTGTACAGTTTGTTTATCCCGGTTGTACCGTATTTTACCGAAACGTATCAGATGTCTTCTACTATGGTTGGCATCTTATTTGGCAGCTATGCGGCAGGTCTGTTTCTGACGACGCCATTATTCGGACGCGTTACAGATAAGATTGGACGACGTAAGACGATCGTGCTCGGACTCTTATTCATGGTGGGTGCGACGCTGTTCTTTGTATTCTCTACGAATACAATAACACTCGTAATCGCGCGACTGCTGCAGGGGGTTGCTGCTGCTGCATCCTGGACTGCCGCTCTCGCATTGCTGGCGGACCTATTTCCAGGACCGCTTCGGGGAACTGTGATGGGGATCGCGATGACGGGGATCTCATCGGGCTCTTTGCTTGGTGCGCCCATAGGAGGATGGTTGTTTGAGATCGGCAACCATCATACGCCGTTCTGGTTCGCCGCCGCTATAACAGCGGTGATCTTAATTCTCACGTTGCTGTTCCTGCGTGAGCCCGCTCGCGCCGCAGCAGAGGACAACGAAGGCGGAAGCACGCTATCACTGCTGCGTTATCGCCCGATTCTGTATACCGCATTGGTCATCTTGCTCGCGGAGACGTCATTAGCGATGATGGAGCCGCTGCTGCCGAACTATATGACGGAAAAATTCCAGATGTCGCCGATAACGCTCGGTCTGCTGTTTGGGGCTGTAACGCTTGCGTATGGCTTAATAGCTCCGGTAGCAGGTACGCTGGCATCACGCTTTAATCCATATTACATCATGCTGTTCGGCTTGGGGGGAATCGCCATTATGCTGCCGATGCTTACCTTGGTTGGGAGCATACCGATGGCATTTGTTGCTGCCTGCTTAGTAGGAGCGAGCATTGGCTTCACCCTGTCGCCGACGCTGCCTACACTGGGAGCAATCGTCGATAAAGAAGCAGGCGGAGGCTATGGAGTAGCCTATGCGCTCTTCAATATGACTCACGCCATAGGGATGATGATGGGGCCGCTGCTGGGCGGGATTCTCACCGATACGCTATCTGTTTCAGGAGCTCTCACAGGAACGAGCATTGTGTTGCTTTCCTGCACGCTGAGCGGATTGATCGTATTGAAGCGAATGCCGACCGTATTCACAAGCATTGCCGCGCCAGATACGGCCGAAAATGGTCAGAGTAGAGCTTAATAAGACACAAAGAAGAGGCTGCCTCTTAAGCTACATGCTTAAGGGACAGCCTCTTTCGTCAGCCGTTAGGCAATTATTTGTTTGCTGCTGCTGCGTAGCGCTTCTCAACTTCAGCCCAGTTCACAACATTCCAGAATGCTGCGATGTAGTCAGGGCGTTTGTTTTGATATTTCAAGTAGTAAGCATGCTCCCATACGTCAAGACCCAGAATAGGTGTCTTGCCTTCCATGATCGGGGAGTCTTGGTTAGGCAGGCTGTATACGGACAGTTTGCCTTCGGAATCTACAGCCAAGAATGCCCAGCCGCTGCCGAAACGAGTTGTTGCTGCTTTAGCGAAAGCTTCCTTGAAGCTGTCAAAGCCGCCAAGCTCGCTGTCGATAGCTGCTGCCAATGCACCGGATGGTGCGCCGCCGCCGTTAGGTCCGATAACTTCCCAGAACAGAGAGTGGTTAGCATGGCCGCCGCCATTGTTGCGAACTGCTGTGCGGATGCTCTCAGGCACGCTGTCCAGATTAGCGATCAGATCTTCCAAAGACTTGGATTGCAGTTCAGGAGCGGACTCCAATGCTGCGTTCAAGTTTGTTACATACGTGTTATGGTGACGATCGTGGTGGATCATCATAGTCGTTTCGTCAATGTGTGGCTCCAATGCATTATTAGCATATGGAAGTGCTGGTAGTTGATGTGCCAAGGTTCATACCTCCTAAAAATATGTATCTTCTTATCTTCATTAAACCGCAATCCAACGAATAAATCAACAAAAATGTTTAAAAAGTCTGAGCACTCAGTAATCAAGTGTCACTTCTATTGTATTACCCGAAATATGACGAAGATAAACTTGAATATTTGGATATGTGAGCTCAGCTTCTAGTGGCGCAATGATAGTTGTATTCCAAAATGATAATGATTAGTCTCATTTACATAATATTGTTAATCATCCATTAGTGGTAATTGTAAACGCTTACTATAAAGCGCTTGCAAGAGGATTTGGACGTTTATTAGCGATTTCTTTAGAATTTTAAGCAAGAAAGAAGGATTTTCGTGATATTTGTCGTATTTGTAAAGGATAAAAATAGAGAGAATATGATGAAGCATGCATGAAACGTAGAAAGAGATAAGTTTCGAACCAATTATAGCTTAGGGTGAGGGAGAATCAGCTATGAATTTACGTTCCTTTAGATTGTCGGATTATATGCCGGCCACTGAGTTGTTAGAGGCTTCGCTATCTGAAGAATGCTGTGGAAAGACGCTTGAAGCGTTGGCGCGGCAGTTGTCGTTAGACGGTGAATTAGTCGTTGTAGCTGAGGCGGAAGAAGGCTTCAATACGACAATCGTTGGTATTGTAATCGGAACTGTAGACCGGAACAATGGTTATTATTACCGCTTGGCGGTTCATCCGGATTATCGCAGTCAAGGTGTAGGTCGCGCATTGGTTGCCAAGCTGGAACAGAAGTTCCAGCAGCGTAATGTGAAGAACATTATGATTGCCGCGGATGAGCATGCGGAAGTTATATTGCCGTGGTTCGAACAATTAGGATACGGGGCGCAGCACGTATTGCGTTCACTGCAGAAGCTTCGCATCGTTACAGGATAAAGTGAATTTGATATGAAGTATAAAGCTTCATATTCTTACTAAGGAAGGCATATCTTTGAAACCGTTGCATTCGGTGAGAAGATATGCTTTTCTATTACTATAAACTTCACCACCATGTCATTTATAAATGAGGAAATCGGATGGAACGTTATGATCAAGTACTCGTAAAAAGCTTTAAGCATGACGGTCATCTTCACCGTATGTGGATGGAGAACTGGTTAGTGCCGGAATCTGAGCATCATCCGCTGCATCGCATTGAGGAGATGCATGTGCTGATTAATAGTCGAACCCCGATACTGGAATCCGACGGCAAGCGCTGGATGAGCAAGGTGCCTGCGGTAACGTTCTTTATTCCGCATCAATGGTTCAATGTAGTCGCGTTGATTGAAGAAGGCGGTATTCGGTATTATTGCAATATCGCATCACCTCCTCATGAGAGCGAGGGAGTGTTTACTTACATTGATTATGACCTTGATGTTATCCGCCATGCGAACGGACAAGTAGCCGTAGTGGATCGGGAGGAATACGATCATAATCGGCTGGTATATCACTATCCAGATATCGTTGAACGAAAGGTAGCAGCCGGCTTGGAATCCGTGTTATCCCGTATCAGGCATGGGCATACACCTTTTCATGATGAAGCGGTGTCTTGGTATTACGAGAATTGGAAACAATGGATGACGACAGCTGAGCAGGATGAATTGTGCTCAAGAATGCATAAGGATTGAGCGGAAATGTGGTTCATGCGGTCCTCAATTGAGCAGTGGAGGTAGTCTTGTGAAGCAAGTGATGATTTACACGGATGGCGCCTGCTCCGGGAACCCAGGTCCCGGTGGTTGGGGCGCTGTTCTGTTGTATGGGCAATATCGCAAGGAAATGTCTGGCGGGGAACGCCATACCACGAATAATCGCATGGAGATCCAAGCGGTTATCGAAGCCTTAAAGGCACTGAATGAACCATGCGGGGTCAAAGTATACAGCGACTCGGCGTATGTGGTGAATTGTTTTCAGCAAGGCTGGATCTACGGCTGGCTGAAGAAGGGCTGGATCAACAGCAAGGGACAGCCTGTTGAGAATAAGGAGCTGTGGCAGGAGCTATGGCGGCTGATGCAGAAGCACAAGGTTGAATACGTTAAGGTCAAAGGCCATAGTGATAATGAGCTGAACAATCATTGCGATTACTTAGCTCGGATGGCGATTAAGCAGCTGTCATGACCGCTATAAGTTGATTGCGCAGAGAGGAGGTGAACGGGAATGACGAGTGACAATGAAAAGGCTTGGGTGCCGCAAGCGGCGGTGGATGCGTTGAAGGAAACCAAGGAGTTGAGTGAGTCAAGTGATTCTAGTGGACTGGAAGATTCGGGTGAGTTAAATGAAGTGGATGTGACTCAGGGAGTTCAGAGCGCTGCGCGCTGGGCGGAGCTGAAGGCGCGGATACAAGCGGCACTGCCGGAGCTGGGTATCGACCAGATCGGCTTCACGACGGCAGAACCGTTCACCTTGCTGAAGGAGCGCCTTCAGCAGTCTGTCGATAAGGGGTATGCATCGGGCTTCGAGGAGCCTGATCTGGACAAGCGGACGGATCCGCGCCGGCTCATGCCGGAAGCGCAGTCGATCATTTCGATTGCGGTAGCTTATCCATCGAAGCTGCCGGATGCACCGAAGTCCGAGCTTGGCTCGTATCGGGGCATGTTTGCGCGCACCGCGTGGGGGATGGATTACCACCACGTGCTGCGCGATCGCTTGCAGCGGCTCGCGACGTTCCTGCGTGAGCAGGTTCCGTCCGAGTCGCTGAAGACGCTCGCCATGGTGGATACCGGCGAGCTGAGCGACCGCGCTGTAGCCGAGCGGGCTGGCATCGGCTTCAGCGCGAAGAACTGCGCGATCATCTCGCCTCAGTTCGGATCCTGGATCTACTTAGGCGAGATGATCACGAACATCCCGTTTCCTCCGGATCATCCGTTGACGGAGGATTGCGGGGAATGCACGCGCTGCATCGACGCGTGCCCGACCGGCGCGATTGTTGGGCCGGGGCAGCTGAACGCTCAGCGGTGCGTGTCATTTCAGACTCAGCTTAAGGATATGCTGACTGATGAGATGATGCGCAAGATGGGCAATCGGTTGTACGGGTGCGACACATGCCAGGTGGTATGCCCGAAGAATAAAGGCTACAACTGGACGCACCAGCAGGAATTGCAGCCGGAACCCGAGACGGCGAAGCCGCTGCTCGTTCCGATGCTGTCGCTGTCGAACCGCGAGTTCAAGGAGCGGTTCGGGATGAGCGCCGCCGCGTGGCGCGGCAAGAAGCCGATCCAGCGCAACGCGGTCGTGGCGCTCGGCAACTTCCGCGACCGCAGCGCGGTGCAGCAGCTCAGCGAGCTGCTGCGGAGCGACCCGCGCGCGGAGCTGCGCGCGACGGCGGCGTGGGCGCTGGGCCGCACGGGCGGCGCTGGGGCGCGTGAGGCGCTCAGCGCTGCGCTAGAGCGCGAGCAGGATGAAGCGGTGCTGCGCGCTGCGCGGCAGGCGCTTGCGGAGGCGGAGGCGCTGCCGGAGCCGCTCTACGTCCAAGAGGTGGATTCACCTCTTGGACCGCTGACCTTGTGCGCGACGCCCGACGGGCTGTGCGCACTCGAGTTTGGCCCGCTCGAGGAGCGCGTCCAGGCCATTGGGGCCTGGGCTGCCAAGCGAATCGGGCCTGTCACGCTGCAGCGGCATCCGGAGCGGCTGCGCTACGCGAAGGAGCAGCTCGCCGCCTACTTTGCAGGCGAGCTGCGGGAGTTCGACTTGCCGCTCGATCTGCGCGGCACGGACTTCCAGCGTAAGGTATGGCAGGCGCTCTGCGCCATACCTTACGGCGCGACTTGCTCGTACAAAGCGGTGGCCGAAGCGATCGGCCAACCTTCGGCAGTCCGAGCGGTCGGGGGCGCGAACAATCGCAACCCGCTGCCGATCATTGTTCCTTGTCACCGCGTGATCGGTGCCTCCGGGGCACTTGTTGGATACGGCGGTGGATTAAGCATTAAGGAGCAGTTATTGCGTTTGGAAGGTGTTATAGAGTAGCTGCAGTATAGATGGTTTGCCAAGATCAGGATAGACCTGTAATTGTCAAGCATCAACGGACATGCTATCATAAATGACGGTAGATTGTAGACTATAATTGATAATAGTTGGGGTGACCTTGAGACGATGTGGATGTGGATCACGGGAATCGTATGTCTTATTTTGGGAGCGATCGGCGGATTTGCCGGCGGTGTCTTCTACTTGAAGAAGCAGATGGAGAAGATGCAAACTGATCCTCAGATGCTGCAGAAGATGGCGAAGCAGATGGGCTATAATCTGAACGGCAAGCAGATGCAGCAGGCGCAGCAGATGATGAAGAAGAACAGCGGCGCGATGAATAACGCGACGAACAGCGGCAAGAAACGCAAGTAGCGCTTAGCAGCAAGCGCTGCGTCACGAAGCGAGAGGTGGCGAAAGGGGGAGCAATCATGGCTGGCGTGAAGGATTACGTCAATATGCACGTAGGAGAGAACCGGGAGCAGATTGAGTTCCATGTAAAGGAACTTTTGAAGCTGATCGGGGAAGATGTCGGGCGAGAAGGATTGCTCGAGACACCTGCGCGAGTAACGCGGATGTATGAAGAGATATTTGGAGGATACTCAGTAGATCCTCGTGATGTGTTGGGTGTTGCGTTTGACGAGCAGCATGAGGAGCTTGTCATCGTTAAGGATATCACGTATTATAGCCAGTGCGAGCACCATATGGCGCCGTTCTTCGGCAAGGTGCACATTGGCTACATTCCAAGCGGTAAGATTGCGGGTCTTAGCAAGTTTGCCCGCTTGGTAGAAGCGGTAACGCGTCGTCTGCAGGTGCAGGAGCGTATTACCTCCCAAATTGCAGATATTATGGAAGAAGTGCTCAAGCCGCATGGCGTGTTCGTCGTGGTGGAGGGAGAGCATTTGTGCATGTGCGCACGCGGTGTGAAGAAGCCAGGCAGTAAGACGGTTACGACCGCAGCCCGAGGCGTTTTCAAGGCGGACCCGGCACAACGAGCGGAATTCATGGCGCTGTTGAAGCAGTAGACATAGGGTTTACGATGTTCATGAAATGGAAACCCGTTCCGGGGATAGGAACGGGTTTTTATGTCTTATGCCACTAGTGCGGCAGGGTCTTGACCGTGCTGTGGTCGTGCCACCGCTTCTGCCCTGTCTCCGCCTTCGCTGTTGCCTAACTGTATAAAGTACAGTTAATTATCCAAACATCGGCGCTATGTGCTTATTTAACTGTAAAAGGTACATTTATATGGCCGGAAATGGCTTGGGATGCGCAGGTTGCAGTAATTTAACTGTAGGAAATGCAGTTAGTTTGGCTATAGGACGGAGTGGGCGGCAGCTAGCTGTATGATATGCAGTTAGTTAGAGCAGCTAGATTACAGCAATTAATATACTAACAAGCACTCAAGCAATAAGGCCGATTTGCAATCTTAATGATGCAGCATTTGGCGCGATTGCGCATATTTGAGCTTGAAAATCAGCCTTAATGGTGATGACACTAAACTATTCGGGACGTACTGCAGGTACAGCATATGCTGTATGTACTGCATGTACTCAAGGAGGAAATAAAACTCTCATGACGACGACGAAGGAGCGGTCGGAAACGACCGCGGAGCAAGAAGTTGTATTGACGGCAGAGCAGCAAGAACTGCTCAAATTGTATGAAGCGGCTAGCGCATATAAGAAACTGGCTTGTTGGACTTGGTTGTCCGACGGCCAAATCTTCGGTGTACGCAATCCGGAAACTGGCGAAGTCGGCTACTGCAGCATTATGGGCTCGAACGAGGAATTGTTCGGCTTGGCTGTATTCCGCGGCGGCGAGGGCTTGGAAAGCTTGCACGACATGCTGCTGGAACGCGACGAGCGCTACGCATGGCTGCATCGTCAAAGCTGCGTTATGGTAACCTATGAAGATCGTACAGACTTGGAGAAGCACGATTATGCGGAGATCAAAGAGCTCGGCTGCCGCTTCCGCGGACGCAAGGCGTGGCCGATGTTCCGTGTATTTGATCCAGGCCTTGTTCCATGGACACTTGACGCGGAGATGGTTCGTTTCATGACAACAGTACTGGAACAGACGATGGATATGGCGAAGCGCGCTAAGAAAGACGAAACGCTGCTTACAGCGCCTAAGTCAGGTCAAGTGTTGGTGCGTACGGAAGTGAACGGAGAATGGGAAGATCGCTGGATGGATCCGGACTTTGTACTTAAGCGCCCGAATAAGGTGATGTTGGAAGATCAAGCTCGCTTGAACGATGTCATGAACCGCTTCACGACGAAGAAGGGAATCTGGGAAACGGAGTTCTTCTTCGCACCTGTCGCGATCAAAGGAGAACAAGAGCGTCCATATTACCCTCGCATTTGCATCTGGGTTGATCGATTGACTCGTTCGGCAGTAGGTTTCCATTTGGCATACGACGAGAATTATGAGCAGGAGTTCCTGAATCACTTCCTGCAGCTAATCGAAGAGAAGGGCGTTCGCCCGCAGAAGCTGATCATTCGGACTAATGATACGCTTGACTTGTTTGAGAAAACAGCTCAACGCATGAAGATTCGGATTGAACGTGAGCCTAAGCTAGTGTACCTGGAGGAAGCGCGCGACGATCTATTCGAATATTTTACGAAGCAGCAAAAATAATAACAGGAGGAGCTGTCACATAAGTAGTTTTTCTACTTACGGGACAAGCTCCTCTTTTATTTAGAGATGGTTTGGAATAAAGTTTGATTAAAACAGAAATACAAACGCTAGGTTTTTCTTGTTGAACTTATATCTTAATGACAAGTACAATTCACCCTCTGTTTTTTGATTGTATTCTTAAATAATGAAGTAACTCCCTTGATGCAAACTCAATAAACCCACTGATAAAATCTAACTTATCTTCTGACAAAAAAGGGGTATATCCTTGAGGATTCCCCACATATCCTTTTGGAACAATTACCTTTGTTCTATCTCCTCCTTCTTGCCATTGCTCTATCTCCTCCTTTTTCAATAGCTTAGGGGATAGTTCTTTGATTTTTTCTCTCCTCACCAAGTCAGGAAAATATTTCAAGAAACGTGCTGTCCCCTGCGCTCCGGCATGAAAATCAGGATAATTCGGAGTAGGTTCAAACGAACCAAAGGAGAAATCAATATCAAAAATCAAAAATTCTTCTTGATCTTTTGTAATCCCTAACTGATTTGCTAACAAATTAGCAATAACTGAACGAACATCAATATTTAGTGTTTGCCTTGTCTTTCTAATAGCTCCTATCAGCGCATCACCATGCTGTTGATCTCCGTGTACATCAATGACAAAAATATGTTTCGCTCCCCATCTGAAAAGGGATTCCCACATATCAAATAAGACTGCCTGTACCGTCTCCTTTCTTGACGTAAAAGAACCGGGAAATGCACCAGTAATATGATTTACACCAAAGTAGTAAGGAGGTGCTATTATAGATGAAATGTTCTCTTTTTCTAACCTTTTTTTTAAATAACGACAAATATAATGACTCTCGTAAATGTCAACCCCCGTAGGCAAGTGGGGCCCCTGTTGTTCAATCACACCAGTCGGTGACAGTACCACTGCACCCTTTTGTAATGCCTCTTCAATTTCTAGCCAGGTCATATCAGCAACAGTATCTTTAAAAATAGAATACATGGATTCTCCCCATTTCATATATTTGAAATATGTTATTCACTGCATAACTTAAGCTAAGCAAATGGAATATACAGGTAGAAATTTGCCTTCTATAATCATTATTCCTGTTTCATAACCTGTTCCGTATTTTTCACTACAGGATTTTGATCAAATTTAATTACAAATTATCAATCTTTTTTATAAACAATCAAACTTTATTTTAAATCAACATTTAGAGTCAGTTGCGGGAGCATCCGAAGCGGACACAGGAGCCCTTATTTGCACGTGAAAACGTATATTCACCGTATCCGCGGACCGTATGGCTCTTATTTGCCGAAAAAGAGTGGATTATATCTAGTTTAGACACAAATAAGGTCATCTGAGTCCGCCAAAACCATCAAAAGTCCCTCAAACTATATAATAAGGTCCTCTGTGTCCGTTACAGCGAGCTAGACTTCTGGCATATTGGGCTTTATCCCATTTCCTTCGATGACGATAACCGTCATGCCGCTCTCTGAGCCGGATTCATGCCACTCTCCTTGTTCCCAGAACGCCGCATAGCCTGACGAAATAGGTACCGGGGGATTCTCCATCGCTTGAACCCAACCTTCACCGCTCACGACTAGAAATAATTGATCCGTGCTAGCGGGATGCCTGCCAACACTACCGCCTGCGCCGATATGCATGCAGCCAACATGGTAGATAAGAGTGCCCTCCTCATTGAACAGAATCTTGGACATGATTAAATTGCTGCTGTTATAAGCAGTGATCGACTTGCCTGCATCTTCATCGAATCGAAATAACTTCATGCTCACACACCGCCCTGTATCCAGAATGTGTAAATGAAATGCTATTATAGCTTAGAATACGATCGAAGGACAGGTCAACCTTCAATCCGTTCTATTCTAGGCTGGGAAGCACTCAGCATTTAATTGAAAAAGGCTTACCCCAGAGGCAGCATCTGCCTTGGAGTAAGCCTGGTCCCTTCTTCACGCTCAATATGGCTTCCACTTCAATTCTCGCGCCTTCATGTAGCGATCGTTGACGGCTGGCCAGTTCACGACATTCCACCAGTCCTTGATGTAGTCCGCGCGCTTGTTCTGATGCTTCAAATAGTAAGCATGCTCCCAAACATCAAGCGGCAGAAGCGGAACTACATCCCATTGTGACAGATTCTGATGCTTCTCAGCCTGCAGAATCTCCAAACGGTGGCTGCGCGGGCTCCACACGAGGATGGACCAGCCTCCGCCCTCCACATTTTCAGCCGCCTTAGAGAAATGCTGCTTAAACGCATCATAGCTCCCGAAGTCGCTCTCAATTTGCTTCAGCAGCTCACCTGACGGCTTGCCTCCGCCTCGCGGACTCATAATGTCCCAAAATATCGTGTGCAAATAATGCCCTGCACCGTTGAACGCGAGATCGCGCTCGAGCGCCTTCACGCGGTCGAAATTGCCGGTTCGGCGCGCCTCGGCAAGCGCCAACTCGGCCTTATTCAGGCCATCGACATAGCTCTGATGGTGCTTGTCGTGATGAATGCGCATCGTCTCGGCGTCGATGTACGGCTCCAGCGCGTTATACGCGTACGGCAGCGGAGGCAGCGTATGACCGCCGATCGGCACCGCGCCGTCATCCGGTCGTGTACCGCCGCTGTTGCGCACTTGAACACCGCTGCCGGTCTGCCAGCCGCTGCCGATGCGCGCCGCGATGCTGGTATCGCCCCCGCCCCCGGTGGCGCTGTGAATATGCGCCATCGGCTCGCTCTGCTGCTGCCCGCCTGATGCCGCGGCTCCCGACGTTGACGCCGCCTCGTGCCACGGCTCAGCGCTCGCCTCCGCAGGTCCAGCCAAGGCGCTAACCGTAGCCAGCGGCTTATCGACAAGCCCCTGTACCATGCTCAAGAACACATAAGATTCGCGTACGATGTGCGCGATCATCGTTTCAGCCAGCGACGAGCCTCGTATCGCCTGACTATACTGCTTCAGATACTCCATTTGCTGAATAAATTGCTCCGATTGATAGTTGGAAGCTTTCAGCAGCAGTTCGATCTGCTGCAGATTCGCCTCATCGGTTCTTCCGCCATTGTTTAATATGGAATGCAGCCATTGCCGCGATGTATCCTCAGTCTTGGCAAAGACGTGCTCCCACTCTGTCAGTACCTGAGAATACGATGGTTCGAGGTTAGGCACGATCTGACGAATGATGGCGGCATGCTCTTTCTCTTGATTTTTCCACTGTTGAATCTCCTCTAGTAAACGAACGGGCATAAGCATCCCGTATATGAGCAGCACTCCGATCCCTCCTCATTTATCACTGACACGATCATATCTTTATCAATGTATGACAAGGCGAGGTTGACCTATGTTCAGATGTCATATAATCCTGAGAACTTGCTAATACTTTCATATTACAGGCATTGATTAATCGGATGCGGATGACTCCTATGGCTAGAGGTGCAGCATGCTGTTTTCATCGATAATTTTTTTGTTCGTATTTCTGCCTGTTGTATTGTTTGCCTACTATGTACTTCTGAGCAGAAGCCGCAAAGCGCAAAATATGCTCTTATTAATTGCAAGCCTGCTGTTCTACGCATGGGGGGAACCAAAGTTTGTATTGATTATGATGGCTTCGATTCTCGGAAATTGGCTGTTCGGACTCGCGGTAGACAAGTATAGGGGCAGCCTGCTTTCGCGTGTCATCATAGTATCGATGCTGGTGTATAACCTATCTATCCTATTTCTATTCAAGTATGCGGGATTTACTGTCGAGAACCTGAATGCTTGGCTGGGGACAAGCTTAACCGTGCCTGACATATCGCTTCCTCTCGGGTTATCATTTTTCACCTTTCAGGCGATCTCTTATGTGGTGGATGTATACCGCAAGCGCGGCGATGTACAGCGCAACCCTCTGAATCTCGGTCTTTATATTGCGCTGTTTCCGCAGCTCGTTGCAGGACCGATCGTACGGTATGAAACGATTGCCGATCAGATCGATCACCGCCGTGAAACAATGGACCAATTTGCCGAGGGAGTATGCCGATTTATCGTTGGTTTAGGGAAAAAGGTGCTTATCGCGAATTCAATGGCCATTGTGGCGGATCATGCATTTTCCATGCAGGCAGATGAATTGACGTTATCTTTCGCTTGGCTGGGTGCTGTCGCTTACTCGCTGCAGATTCTATTCGATTTCTCCGGGTACTCTGACATGGCGATTGGATTAGGAAAGATGTTCGGTTTTCACTTTCTGGAAAATTTCAACTATCCTTACATTTCTACCTCGATATCTGAATTTTGGCGCAGGTGGCATATATCGCTTGGAACATGGTTCAGGGATTATGTCTATATTCCGCTCGGCGGCAGCAGAGTGAACAGCAAGGGGAGATTGGTATGGAACCTGTTTATCGTATGGGCATTGACAGGAATATGGCATGGGGCGAACTGGACATTTGTTGCCTGGGGACTGATGTACTTTGTATTGATTACATATGAGAAATTGACAGGCTTCGAGCGAACGGTGAAATTAAACGCACTTAGGCGTGTGTACACGCTGCTGTTTGTAATGCTCGGCTGGGTGCTGTTCCGTTCAGTCGATCTAGGACATGCTGTTCAATATCTGAAGGCGCTGTTTGGAGCAGGGGAAGGGGGAATACTCGATGAGCAGACGATTCTATATGCAGACGAATATAAAGTAATCTTCCTCTTAGGTATTCTGTTTTCCACTCCTATCGCAGGATGGTTCGCGGAGCGTATCCCGCTTCGCAGCAGCAGATGGGGAGCAATCTGTTATACGATTGCCTGCTTAGCTGTCCTCATAACGTCTGTTTCGTTCATAGTGAAGGGCTCCTATAACCCGTTTATTTATTTTAACTTCTGAGGATGTGTGCGGATATATGAAGGGCAGCAGGCTTACGGCAGTTATGTTTATCGGGTTTCTCATCGTCATCTCAGCTGGCATCGCGCTTCAATCCGAGTCGATCTTTCAAGCCGTGCGTGCCAGTTATCAGCAAGAAATGTCGCATTCGCCAGGTCATCCTCTTGATGCGGTTCAAGCTGCGATTGCCGAGACAGAGGAGGCTATTAATAACAATTTCGTTTATAGAAAGGCCTTCATCGAGGTCAACGGCTTGTACCAGCGTGTAATCGATAAGAAGGTGGTAGAGGATATCGAGCCTGCCAATACGGTGTATAAGACGGCGGATAATCAGCTTGTATTTGTGACGAAGAGGCAAGATGTAGCGCAGTATGTGAGCAGTATGGCAGCATTCCAGCGTTATCTGGATACATTCGGTATTCCGCTTCTATATGTGCTGCCGCCTTCGAAGATCTATAATAGCGAGCATCAACTTCCTATCGGGGTACAGGATTATTCTGAGCATAACGCGGATGCCTTTCTGGCTGGACTTAAGGATAGGCATATTGACTATATCGACTTAAGGAAAGTCATTCGAGGCAGCGGGATGGCTATGCAGGACGCATTCTATAATACAGATCATCATTGGACGATTGATACTGCCTTCTACAGCTTCGGTGTGATTGTGAAGACGTTGAATGAACGCTATGGCTTTCAGATCGATCCCAAGTACAGCGATATACGGCAGTATAATCGAGCCACATATGAGCGTTTCTTTCTCGGTTCCCAAGGAAGGAGAGTTGGACAGCTGTATGGGGGTGTGGACGATTTCACTCTGATCACACCGCGTTTCGATACAGAGCAAGAGCTGATCCAGCGGGATAGCAATGCGACGAAACGGTTTGAGGGCGGATTTGAGGAGGCCGTGCTGGTCAAGGATTATGTGGACCCGAATAAGCCGGCATCGACGAATCGTTATGCGGTTTATCACGGGGATCATGCGGAGCTCGTGTTCCACAATAAACGAGTGAACAGCGGCAAGATTGTGCTGATTAAAGATTCCTATGCACTGCCGATCTACTCGTTCTTGTCTCTGTGCGCGAATGAGGTAAGAGCGCTTGATCTAAGATTATATAAGCAGGGGACGGTATATGATTATATTAAGGAATATAAGCCCGATATGGTCATGGTGCTGTACAGCGGATTTAAGGAAGGGATGTTTGATTTTGATCGCATCTCCTCTGCGGAGATGTAGCTTGTGTGTACTTGCTAACGCAAAGAGCACCAATGCCACGGTTCATCGTGGATTGGTGCTCTTTGCTTACTGTGCAATGAGTTGGGCCGTTTGTCTATCAGCCCCGCTTAAAAAGGAGGACACCTTACGCAGATATTCCTTGCTGTGCGTACGGTATATCATTTCATGCTGAGCGTCGGGAACGATCCAAGAAGAGGAGTAACTTGGATCCTGATTAGCCGCGATCTGCTCCGCAATGGTAAATGGTGCTTTATCGTCTTTCGTGCCATGTATGAATAAGGTTGGAATCGTGTATTGATGTGACTTCACTTCATCGTAAGGGATCTGCTTCATGCTCGTATCGTTCAAGAGCGGCATCATCATCCGAATGATGCTGAGCGATGGCTGCTTCGGCAGATCGATATAAGTCTGCAGGTTATGATACAGTGTATCGGGCTCTAGCAGAAAGGTACTGTCAAGAATCATGCCGTCGATATCATCCGTTAAGAGTGCAGCCTGCAGAGCGGTTCCTGCTCCCATAGAGAAGCCCCATACGATGATATCCTCAGCGCCGCGTTCCTTAGCAAGCTCTACTGCGCCTAGAAGCTGCTGCTTCTCTAGATACCCGCCAGTCGCTTTCGTTCGATGCGCTTCTGACGCAAAGCCGTAGTCAAACATGATGACATTATAGCCAAGTCGATGTGCGAAGCTGGCAAGGTCATACATCGGAACCCAGTACTCTTCGCGATTAGCGCCATAACCATGACTGAACACGATGGTGCTGGATGAAGCTTCACTAGCAGGAATATACCAGCCATCTACAAGCGTTTGTCCATCTGCAGCAGGGAAAGATACCGTATCATAGGCCATTCCCTTGGCTGTCATCGGATTCGAGAACAACGGCGGTACCTGCGGATTGGCTAACATCCAGGCGATGAAAGCATGAAGAATTAAGAAGATAATCACTGCGCCGAATACGACGGATAGAGAGAGTGCGATTCCAATATGCTTCAGCTTGATTCTTCTGTCTAAGGCAGTTGAAGGTACCGGAAAGGCAGGCTGCAGTACAGGTGTTGTTGATGGTGCGTTCATCTCAATCGCCTCCTACTTGAATCGTACACTTACGGCGCATGGCGAGAGTATCCTCATCATTCGACATCTGCTGCGGGCAGGTTACCTGCTTGGCATGTGTAACGCTTATCTCCATCGTATTCAGATAGCGCTTACAATGCAATAACAGTGCGGGATTTGTTAGCTGAATGTAATCCATTCGTAATATTGAAACATCAGTGTAAAGTTTGTCGAGGGGAAGAACGGACGCTTCATTCATGGGCCGATATTCATAAGCCGATTGTCTCAACTTGAAGTGAATCTATCAATTGCGACGGAAGTATTTTGGGGTTATACTGTATGTAACAAAGTTTCATAGTGTGAAACGAAAGAAGGGGACGCAGTGGCGGAACGGGAAGGGAAACAGACGGTTCGAGCGGTCGAACGAGCGCTTGACATATTGCAGTGCTTTGCCGTTGAACGGGATATGACTTTAACGGAGATTGCCGCACGTATTGGTCTGAATAAGAGCACCGTGCATCGGCTGCTTGCGACGTTGGAAGAACGCGGATTTATATTGCGGAACGGAGATAAGTTCCGGCTCGGCTACAGCGTGTGGGAGCTCGCTGCTAATCTCACGCAGGTGGACGATCCATCGCAGCTTCTGTTGCCGGAGATGGAGCGTCTGCGCGATCAGCTTAGTGAAACTGTCAGCTTGTATGTGATGAACGGAAATGACCGTATTCGGATTCAAGCGGTACAGAGCAACCAGGCGATCCGTCGAGTCGCGCCAGTCGGAGTGAGATTGCCCTTATATGTGGGCGCCTCCAGCAAGGTGCTGTTGGCGTATGCGGATGAGGAGCAGCAGAAGGCAGTGCTGTCAGCCAGTGAATGGCCGTTATCCATTGACCGAGACAGCTATATTGAGCAGCTTAACGAAGTGCGTCAACTTGGGTATGCCGTTAGTATAGAAGAACGTGAGCCAGGAGCCGCGGCGGTATCGGTTCCGATCTTTGGGCGAACGGATGCGCTGATGGCAGCGCTGTCCGTATCAGGTCCGGTCAGCCGCATGTCGGTGGACAAGATGCGCGAATATATCCCGCATATGCAAGAAGCCGCCAAGCGGATGAAAACGATGATGCGCACGGTTACATAGTTGAATAATAAAGGGCATTTCCTCGGCTGAAGGCTTCCGGGGAAATGCCCTTTGTTGTTATGGCTTGGCGATATGAGCCGGCTGACCTGTGCGCAGGCTTTCATGAATAGCTTCCAAGCAGCCAATCACTTCAAGCGTATGCGAGACAGGCAGCGGCGTTTGCCCAGTCTGGAACATCGTGACGACCTGTTCCAATAAGCTTGCATAGAATGGCTTGCGCATTGTCGAGATGTCAACCTGCTGCGAAGCCATGTGGCGATGGATTACAGCGCCAAATGAACTGCCGTTCAGCAAGCCGCGAATAGATGCGCAGCGTCCATCTTCCCAGCGAATCAGCACATGTGCTCCATCTGGCGTAGGTGTTGCTTGCACGGTGCTGCATCCAGCGCCCATTACTGCATGCATCAGCTCGACCGAGTGAATGCCGTACCAGAACCAGCCGGGAACACCGTCCATCGATGGAATCGGTCCGTACACATCAACACTGTCGATTGGATCAGTGGAGCTGTTAAGGGCTTCAACCAACACATCGGTATATCGAAGAGCTGAACTGCTCATGAGCGGGATATGATATTGGTTAGCGGTATGTATCATGCGTGCTGCCACATCAACAGAGAGAGCGAATGGTTTATCGATATAGATCGGCTTGCCGTAAGGAGCCAACTTCTGCAGCTGCGCTTCATGCAGTTCACCGTCAGCAGAGGTTAGCAGTATGGCGTCAGATTCATGTGCAACCTGCTCTAAGCTCTCTGTGATTGGAATGCCGTAGTCGTCCTGCAAGGTACGCATGTAGCCTTCTGCTCTAGTTGAACTAACAGGTATAGAGCTCGAAATACCAGGAGAAGCGATAACAATCTGTCCACCCGGTATATGGTTTGGATTAGAAGGATTGTTTAACAGCTCGGTAAAAGCCACAGAGTGAGAAGTATCTAAACCTACAATTCCTAACTTCATGGAAGTATACCCCTTTTCGTGATCGTATTGAACTTATAAAAACCCACATTTTCCCTTACATCATAACTGTATCGAATATTCAAGCACAACGCTTCTCGAAATCCGAATAATTTCAAAACATTTTGAGTACATCAAGAAAGGCAGCCTATTAAGCTTACCTCATCATTTTTTTAGGAGGAAAAGTTAATGAGTAACAAGTGGGATGCAAGTTTCGATGTCGTTGTTGTGGGATCTGGTTCCGGCGGACTTACTGCGGCTCTAACAGCTCAATTGAAAGGCTTGAAATCGCTCGTGATTGAGAAGACAAGCAAGTATGGAGGTTCCAGTGCGCTATCCGGCGGCGCGTTATGGATACCGAACAATTTTTATCTGGAACAAGCGGGTTTAAGGGATACATATGATAAAGCTATGGCTTATATGAACTCAACAGTAGGTGACCGTGTGTCTGATGCGCGCAAAGAGGCCTATGTAAAGCGCGGTGGGGAAATGCTCCGTTTTCTGTATGGAAATACGACCTATGTGCGATTCAGATATACTCCAGCCTATTCAGATTATTATCCTGAACATGCGGGTGGCAACCCTAACGGTCGCTCCATTGAGCCGTTAATGGTTGATTTGCGCAAGCTGGGTGACGATCTTCCGAACATGCGGGAGAATGGCCTTCCTACGAAGGGGCTGGTCATGAATACATCTGAATTTCATAAGGTCAATATGATTACGCGCACTTGGATCGGCAAACGTACTTCAATTAAGCTTGGAATGCGCTTGATTGGGAGTAAGATAACAGGCGCTAAGTATGCAACGCTTGGCTCAGCATTGATCGCGCGTCTACGCATGGCTCATTTGGAGGTGAAAGGCGATATGTGGTTGAACACTTCATTTGTGGATTATGTAACCGACAATGGGCGTGTCATCGGTATTACTGCAGAGCGCAATGGCAAACAGGTTCGCATCGAAGCAAAGCGCGGCGTTATTCTGGCTGCTGGCGGCTTCTCTCATAATCAGCAGATGCGTGATAAATATTTGCCAGCACCATCTAAAGTGGAATGGACATCCTCAGCGGAAGCTCAAACTGGCGATGTCATTGGCGCATCCGTACGTCTTGGCGCAAAGCTCGACCTGATGGAACGCGTATGGGGGGCGCCGTCTGTTGTGCCTCCAGGCAGCAAGCCATTCTTCCTTGTTGCTGACCGCGGGATTCCGAATATGATGGCCGTTAATGGAGCGGGTGAGCGGTTCGTTAACGAATGTGTGCCATACCATGAGTTTGTGGATACGATGTATGCGAAGGATAGACCTGATGCGAAGACTTCGACCTGTTGGATTATCCTGGATGAGCTTGCGAAGAAGCGTTATATTTTCTTGGGCCTGTTCCCTGGTCAGCCATTTCCTCAGAAATGGTTGGATAGCGGATTTGTCAAGAAAGCAGCCACTCCTGCCGAGCTGGCGAAGCAAATGGGCGTCCCTGCTGACAAATTGACGGCTACCTTTGAACGCTTCAATCGGTTTGCCAAGAATGGTGTTGATGAGGATTTTCATCGCGGGGACAGCGCTTATGACCGCTACTATGGGGATCCAACACTGAAGAATCCGAACCTGCTGGCATTGGAAAATGGACCATTCTACGCAGTTCCAGTCGTTCCAGGGGATATCGGCACGAAGGGCGGATTGCTTACAGACGAGTTCGCCCGTGTTGTGACAGACAACGGCGAAGTTATCGAAGGATTGTTTGCAACCGGCAACTGTTCGGCTTCCGTTATGGGTGAAACTTACCCAGGATCCGGTGCGACGATCGGTCCATCTATGACTTTCGGCTATGTGGCTGCAACCTGCATGGCAGAACAGGCTTAATTGTATAATGCAGCAGCCCGCTTGAGATATGGAATGATGTCTCAAGCGGGCTGCTTAGTGTGCAAGCATTAGGTTAACATTAAAATAATCATGGCGACAATGGTGGTCACGACTAAGCCAATCAGCACAGGCAAGAGGTTGCGGCGCGCAAGCTCGAATGGGCTGACTCCGCTGATGGCTGCGGCAGGTATGAGCGCCCATGGGATCAATGTACCGCCGCCAACCCAGATCGCAGCGATCTGTCCGAGAGCGGTTAATGTCTCAGTGCCGCTGCCAATTGCTGTGCCGAACACGGAAGCGACCGAGCCAGCGAGTGAGATGCCTGAGAAGCCGGAGCCGTCAAGGCCGGTGACTGCTCCGACAGCAGTCATCGTTACAGCGCCGATGGCAGGGTGGATCGGCATTGTGTTCGCAAGCGCAACGCCAAGGTCGTTGACGATACCGTGCGAAGCTTCCGGCAGCACTTTGCCGAACAGATCGAACAGGGCGGCATCGCCGAGATAGAAGAAGGCGGCGATCGGAATAACGGGGCCGAATACTCGAAATCCGAACAGGAAGCCGTCGACGAGATAGGATGTTGTCTTCTCCATGCCTTTGCCCTTATGAGTGAGCAAGCTGACGACGAGTAGGATAAGCGCTGCTGTACCGCCAATCAGCGCAGTTGCATCGCCGCCCTGCAGGTTATAGTGTGATAGCAGGAATACGTCGAGTGCGAAGAGCAGCACGATAATGACTGCCATGATGCGCTTCAGCTTGGTCGAGAGCGGCTGACGCTCAACATCGAAGCTGCTCTTGTTATCTACTTCGGTGGTGCCGCTGTTCATGTTGAGCTTGCCGGACTTCATGTCGCGGCGTATGAACCAGAAGGCTGCGACTGTAGTGACGACGCCCATGACGATGACGAGCGGGATGCTGGCGTTAATAACACCCTGAACAGGTACCCCGGCCGCGTCAGCGGTCAGCTTGGGCGCGCCCTGAATGATAAAGTCGCCGGATAGAGCGATGCCGTGTCCGAACAAGTTCATCGCCATTGCAACGGCGAGAGCGGGCAGCCCAACGCGGATAGCTGCCGGCAGCAGCACCGCCCCGATCAGTGCAACAGCGGGCGATGGCCAGAAGAAGAGCGAGATGATGAACATCACGATACCAACTGTCCAATATGCCATTGTCGGTCCGCGCATGAGTCGGGTAAAAGGTGACACCAGCGCTTCATTGATGCCAGAAGCGAGCAGCACACGACCCATTCCGACAATGATAGAAATGATGAGAATTGTGCCCAGCAGTTCGCGGATGGCATAGATGAAGGCGTTAAAGACACCGCTTACAGCAATAGTGAGAGAAGAGCTGGCGAGCCATCCAATGGCCAGAATGCCCACGATGCAGACGAGCGTCGTATCCTTCCGAAACAGCAGGCATCCGATGATGATGGCGATAAACAGCACATATATGCCGTGTATCGCGGTTAATTCGATTCCCATAAATGCACCTCCTTCAAGGAGCCTAACGTATTGGTGCTCTATCCTATGCAGGTGCCTATCCGTTGGGAAGTGACCCGTCCACATCTTCCGTGGTAGCGACCCTTGGCGCTCACCGCTGCGCATCCTTAAGAAGTTTTTCCCCCGTTAACTCGAGCCCTCGGCGAAGTTTCCACGCTGTAACGGGTAAAAATAGCTTTTAACTATTCGTCAAATAATCATCACCACACTATTCCACCATTTGGGTAATATCCCGCTGGCTCAGAATCAGGCTCACTGATTGGATGGGATAGTGGTCAAATGCAAGTAGGTAGGTTCTCCCTAGCCGCCATTTGTGTAATATCCCGCTGGCTCAGGAGCAGGTTAACTGATTGGATGGGATAGTGGTCGAATACATGCAGGGAAGGAATCCTCAGCCGCCATTTGAGTAGTATCCCGTTCGCTCAGGAGTAGGTAACCTGATTGGATGTGATAATGGTCGAATACATGCAGGAAGGGTCTCCCTAGCTGCCATTTGAGTAATATCCCGCTGGCTCAGGAGTAGGTTACCTGATTCGATGGGATAGTGGTCAAATACAAGTAGGAAGGGAACCTCTAGCCACCATTCGGGTAATATCCCGTTTGCTCAGGAGTAGGTTACCTGATTGGATGGGATAGTGGTCGAATACAATCGGGAAGAGTGCCCCAGCCGCCATTTGGGTAATATCCCGCTGGCTCAGGAGCAGGTTAACTGATTGGATGGGATAATGGTCGAATACAAGCAGGAAGGGTCTCCCCAGCCGCCATTCGGGTAATATCCCGCTCGCTCAGGAGTAGGTTACCTGATTGGATGGGATAATGGTCGAATACATGCAGGAAGGGTCTCCCTAGCCGCCATTTATGTAATATCCCGCTGGCTCAGGAGTAGGTTACCTGATTGGATGGAATAGTGGTCGAATACATGCAGGAAGGGAACCCCCAGCCGCCATTTGTGTAATATCCCGTTCGCTCAGGAATAGGTTACCTGATTCGATGGGATAGTGGTCGAATACAAGCAAGAAGAGAACTCGCAACTGCCATTCGGGTAATATCCCGCTGGCTCAGGAGTAGGTTACCTGATTGGATGGGATAATGGTCGAATACAAGCAGGAAGGTTCGCCCAAACTGCCTTTTGGGTAATATCCCGCTTGCTCAGGAGTAGGTTACCTGATTGGATGGGATAATGGTCGAATACATGCAGGAAGGGTCTCCCTAGCCGCCATTTATGTAATATCCCACACGCTCAGGAGCAGGTTACCTGATTGGATGGGATAGTGGTCAAATGCAAGCAGGAAGGGACCTTACAGCTGCCACTTACCTGAGGCGTGGGGTGAGCATATGAGGTATAGGGGGAACGTGCAGCACCATATGCATGCACAGTGGGGCTGGGATTATGCGGCTCGTTCATGCTTAATCCCTGCAACAAAACACCCGCTAGAGCATGGCTCCAGCGGGTGTTCGTTACAAGATTATGAATTAGGCATGAGTGCGTTCGTTAGCGATCATTTGACGGAGCACTGTTTGCAGGATGCCGCCGTTATGGTAGTAATCAACGTCAACGGAGCTGTCGAGACGAGCTATTGCGTTGAATTCGAAGGATGTGCCGTCTTCACGTGTAGCTGTTACGCGCACGGATTGGCCTGGCTGCACGTCGTTCGATAGGCCTTCGATATCGATCTTCTCACGGCCAGTGAGTCCAAGCTGCTTCCAGCCTTGGCCTGCTTCGAATTGAAGCGGCAGAACGCCCATGCCAACGAGGTTTGAGCGGTGAATACGCTCAAAGCTCTCAGCGATGACAGCCTTCACGCCAAGCAGATAAGTACCCTTAGCTGCCCAGTCACGGGAGCTGCCCGTGCCGTACTCTTTACCAGCGATGACGACAAGGTTGTTGCCGCTAGCTTGATACTTCATGGATGCATCGTAGATGGACATCACTTCTTCAGTAGGAAGGTATGTCGTTACGCCGCCTTCTGTACCAGGAGCTACTTGGTTGCGAATACGGATGTTAGCGAATGTACCGCGCATCATCACTTCATGGTTGCCGCGACGGGAACCGTAGGAGTTGAAGTCCTGCTTCTTCACGCCATTGTCGATCAAGTAGGAGCCTGCAGGGCTGTCTACCTTGATGTTGCCAGCTGGCGAGATATGGTCAGTCGTAACGGAATCACCGAGCAGTGCCAATATGTTAGCGTCTTTGATATCTTGAATGTCAGCCAAGCCCTCGCCAAGGTTCGCGAAGAACGGAGGGTTCTGAATGTATGTGGACTTCTCATCCCACTCATACAGCTCTCCAGTCGGAACCGGAATGGAGTTCCAACGCTCGTTCTGCGTGAACACGTGCTCGTACTTCTCGCGGAACATAGCAGGTGTGATAGCGTCAGCCACCGCTTGCTTGATCTCTGCGGAAGTAGGCCAGATATCCTTCAGATATACAGCCTGGTTGTTCTGATCGTAGCCGATTGGATCGTTTGCAAGATCGATGTTTACTGTACCAGCGAGCGCGTATGCAACGACGAGTGGAGGAGAAGCCAGATAGTTCGCCTTCACTTGTGCATGTACGCGGCCTTCGAAGTTACGGTTACCGGACAATACAGCTGCAACCGTCATGTCGTTGTCTGCGATTGCCTTGCCAACTTCGTCTGGCAATGGGCCGGAGTTACCGATGCATGTTGCGCAGCCGTAGCCTGCAACGTGGAAGCCAAGTGCCTCGAGCGAGTCGAGCAGTCCTGCCTTCTGCAAGTACTCCGTAACCACTAGAGAACCTGGTGTCAAGCTGCTCTTCACGTAAGCTGGCTTCGTCAAGCCGCGCTCAACTGCCTTCTTCGCTACAAGACCCGCACCGATCATAACGCTAGGGTTAGATGTATTTGTACAGCTAGTGATCGCAGCGATCACGACTGCGCCAGTACCAAACTTGCTCACTGCACCGTTTGGATGCTGAACGGTTACCATTTCATCAATCTTCTCATCGGATAATCCGTATCCGCCCTTTTCGATCGGCGTGCGGATGATCTCGTTGAAAGATTTCTTCATATCGGTCAGTTCTACGCGGTCTTGTGGACGCTTAGGTCCAGCCAAGCTTGGTACGACGGAAGCGAGATCAAGCTCGATTGTATCCGAGAATACAGGATCCGGCGTATTCGCCTCGCGGAACATGCCTTGTGCTTTATAGTAAGCTTCAACGAGCTCGATTTGTGATTCAGAACGGCCAGTGCCGCGCATGTAGTTCAATGTTTCGCTGTCAACCGGGAAGAAACCGATTGTTGCGCCGTATTCTGGTGCCATGTTCGCTACAGTTGCACGGTCTGCAAGACCGATGCTTGCGAGTCCTGGGCCATAGAACTCAACGAACTTGCCTACTACGCCTTTCTTGCGCAGCATCTGCGTAACCGTCAACGCCAAGTCAGTTGCTGTTGCGCCTTCTGCAAGGCTGCCAGTCAGCTTGAAGCCGATAACTTCTGGTGTAACAAAATAGAGCGGTTGACCAAGCATTCCTGCTTCTGCCTCAATACCGCCTACGCCCCAACCTACAACGCCAAGACCGTTGATCATCGTCGTATGAGAGTCTGTTCCGACCAGGGAGTCTGGGAATACTTCTACAACGCCGTCAACATTTTTTGTAGCCGCAACGGAAGCGAGGTACTCCAAGTTAACTTGGTGAACGATACCCGTCGCAGGAGGAACCGCGCGGAAGTTATCAAATGCCGTTTGCGCCCAACGGAGGAAACGGTAACGCTCTTCGTTGCGTTCAAATTCGACGTTCATGTTGTATTCAAGCGCATCCTTCGATCCGAAAGCATCAACCATAACGGAGTGGTCAATGACAAGATCAACAGGAACGAGCGGGTTGATCTGCTTAGGATCTCCGCCTGCCTTCTTCACTGTGTCGCGCATAGCAGCCAAGTCAACAACAACTGGCACACCAGTGAAGTCTTGAAGAACGATACGTGCAGGAATGAATGGAATTTCCTTGTTCTCATCACGTCCATCTGCCCAGTTCGCAAGCTGTGCGACATGCTCTTTCGTGATGGCATGGCCGTCGAATTGACGGATTGCTGCTTCCAGAAGCACTTTGATCGAGAACGGCAGGCGTGAAATGCCGCCATAACCTTGCTTCTCCAGTGATTCCAGGCTGTAATAGCGGTACGATTGGCCTCCAACGCTCAGGTCGCGGGCGGAGGAGTATGCATCAGTTCTTGTCATAGTAGAACCTCCCTCAGTGTTGTGTGCGATCATCATTCGCAGTTCATTTCATATGTCTGTTGTGAAAAATGGAGATCAAACTGATTAATCCGACTCTGTTTCACTAGATGGAACTTGATTTCAAAAAGTGATTTACACCTTTAGTATAGCTTTTTCTCCAAGAATGGTAAAGTGTTTTTCCTGTGAAATAATACCTAATTCAACCCTCTCGACATGCCCGCGTTCCCGCTTGCATACAATGGTTGTAATAGATGCAAGTAAAAGAAGGACAAGACCGCTAGCAGTAGCGATTACGTCAAATCGATGATGATTCGGAGGGGACATGGGATGCGTCAGGCTTGGAAGAATACACTTTACTTATATGTGGACCAGCATAACCGCAATGAAGTAGATGACCGGCGTCAGCCGCTGCAGGTGCCAATAATGGACATGGGCTATACGATGCGAATGAGCGAGCGGGCTCAGCGCATGAAGGAATGGTACAGTGCTCGCGATACGTACCCTGTGCGCAGCGAGACAAAGGCCAAGCTCGTGCGTACACATGAAAGTGAAGGCGAAGCCGTCGTTGATCTGGAATTCCATGTGCAGTTGATGCTGGAACAGCAGGGACTTCAGATGATGGAGGAACGAATTGAGAGCGAGCGGATTACATTAGGTAAAGAAGGCGATGGCTGGGTGATTACCCAGATCGAACAGCCTCAGGCGGAACGTCATGCCCGCGGTATCTATCGTGAAGAGAAGGAAGAGAAGGCGCACATCTCGCGTTCTACACCTTATTTGAATACAGATATTTTAGGAGGGCAGAAGCCTGCTTCAAGGATTCCATATCGGAGGAATAAGGCAGTAGAGTACGCGGAGCAGTGGTGGAATGAATCGAATCCAAGATTTCTGGCGTTTGAAGTCGATTGCACCAATTACGTTTCGCAATGTCTCTTTGCAGGTGGTGCACCTATGAACTATACTGGTAAAAGGGAAATGGGCTGGTGGTTCAAAGGCATGGTGAACGGCCGCGAAGCGTGGAGCTTCAGCTGGGCTGTGTCGAACGGTCTGAACCGTTATTTGGACAATAGCACTTCAGGTCTGCGTGCGGAACGTGTCGATGAACCAAAGGAACTGCAGCTTGGCGATATCATTCAGTACGATTGGGATGGAAATGGCAATTTCCAACATAGTACGATCGTAACTGCATTTGATATGAAAGGAATGCCTCTCGTCAATGCGCATACGAACAACAGCCGCCATCGGTATTGGGATTACCAGGATTCATATGCTTGGACAGAAGCGACAACGTATCGTTTCTTTCATATTACAGACGCTTTCTAGCTTGCACGGTCGAGTGGTGCCGTTATTGCGTGCTGCATAGACGAATCGCTGCTGGATCGCTAGAGTGCTGAGCTGCCAAACTGAAGCGTCTTGGCGTGCTTGCACTTATGTGATGCTGTGCTGCAGAATGCGTCGAAACAGGAAATGTAGCGCAAAGGAGCGCTGACGGAGGGAATTATGGGACAACTGGGAAAAATGCGCGTCGGCATTGTGTACGGCGGTAAATCTGGAGAGCATGAGGTATCGTTATCGACGGCATACGCGGTAATGAATGCATTTGATTATGACAAATACGAACTTGTTCCGTTCTACATTACGAAGACAGGCGAATGGAGAGTAGGATCGACGATGCAAGCTCCATTCCAAGATGCTTCCGAGCTGACGCTTAGCTCAGCGCGCGGCGGAACGGTTGCTGCGATGGGACTTCTGTTCGCGGGCTTGGATAGCGGCGCGAATTCGGCCTCTGATGAAGCAATCGATGTGATGTTCCCGCTCGTGCATGGCACGAATGGCGAGGACGGCACGATTCAAGGCTTGTTCGAGATGGCCAACATTCCATACGTAGGCGCGGGTGTACTCGCCTCCGCGGTTGGCATGGATAAAGCCTTCATGAAGCAAGCATTCGCGGCGATCGGATTGCCGCAGTGCGATTATGTTGACTTTATCGCTGCGGAATGGAAGCATGAGCGTGAGCAGGTGCTGATCGATATTGAGGAGCTGCTCGGGTATCCATGCTTTGTAAAGCCGGCTAACTTGGGCTCATCAGTGGGCATATCGAAGGCGCGCAATCGCGAGGAACTGATTGCCGCAGTTGACCTGGCGCTGAACTACGATCGCAAAGTTGTCGTAGAAGAGTTCGTTGATGCCCGTGAGATTGAGGTCAGCGTATTGGGCAACGATTATCCCCAGGCTTCTGTGCCGGGCGAGATTATATCAGAGCATGAATTCTATGATTATAAAGCGAAGTATACTGACGGCAAGTCAAAAATGGCGATCCCGGCTCCAATCGACAGCGAGCTGACGGAGATGCTGCGTGCGATGGCTGTTGAGGCATACCGCGCGATTGACGGCTCCGGACTGTCACGCGTTGACTTCTTTGTACGTCGTTCCGACATGCAGGTATTCATTAATGAAGTCAATACGATGCCTGGCTTCACACCGTACAGCATGTACCCGCTGATGTGGAAGGAAACAGGGCTGCCGTACCGCGAGCTGCTTGACCGTCTTATACAGCTGGCGCTTGACCGCTATGAGGTAAAACAGCAGCTTCAATACGAAAGTAAATAAGAGAAGCATATGCCGCTTCTCCATACAGCCCCCTGTGCGTGCTATGCCGCACAGGGGGCTGCTTAATGTTGTGTGGAAAACTTTTTTCTAAACTGGCGAACAAGCGTGAGGCTTGGGCGTCATACTGAATAGAAGCAATAAGGGGGAGGCGGCTGGTGAGGGATAATATAGCAAGCCTGCAGCGAGAGAATGACCCGTCGATCGAGGCATTAATGCGACGGTATCAGCAGCCGTTATACCGATTCTGCATGCACCTGTGCCGCTCCCAAGCGGAAGCGAATGACTTGTTTCAGGATGTGTGGCTGCGAGTCATGAAGCATGCGGGCGAGATGGATGGTATGCGCTCTGAGGAGAGCTGGCTGTTTACGATCGCGATCAACCTGTATCGTGACCGATATCGCAAAGCGAAGCGCTGGCTGCTGCGAATCAAGCCGTACTGGGATGCCGACAGCCAGAAGATCGAGATGGAACGCGCTGTGGACGACAGCATGCAGCCAGAGCGGCATATGCTGAAGCTGCAGGAGAAGGAACTCGTGCGGAAGGCCTTAGGCCAGTTAAAGGACGAGCATCGTATTGCCATCGTGCTGTTCTACATGCAAGAATGCAGCTATCGTGAGATGGCTGATATTTTAGGAATCGCGGAAGGGACGGTCAAGTCAAGATTGCACGCGGCTAAACTAGCGTTGAAGAAGCAGATGGAGGTGCTGGATGATGGAAGATAACAGATTGGAAGAGCTGCTTCAAGAAATGAAGGAAGAACGGATCGAGCTTCCTCAAGCCGTAGTGGAGCAAACGAAGCACAAGATGAAGAGGAACGGCCTTATAGCTACGCTCGTCGTAACTATACTCTGGGGAGCGCTCTTTCTATTGTTCATAGGAGGACTGCTAGCTGTATTCGTTCCGAGTCTTCGGAACGAATGGATCTGGACCATGGCTCTGTGGACACTGCTTGGCATGGTTGGAGTTCAGCTGTTTATCATCTGGGGGCTTCGCAATCGAGAGGAGCTTCAATCCTTGGCGTATATTCGAACATTGATTAGAGGAGGACGCATCTATGAATAGCAAGACATTATTTATCATTGTGACCACTTTCGTATCTATGATGGTGGCGGGTATCGGATTTATAGGTACACTTGGATTATTACATGAAGGGAACCCGCTGCTCCTGTATATTTTCTTTGGATTCATGATATTCATCGTACTTATAGGGTGCTTTGTCGGTCGATATGTGTATCTCGACGCTCGTTCACGCGGAATGAACGTATGGCTGTGGACCTTGATCGCGATGTATATCCCTATCGGCTTGCTGTTGTACGTTATCGTTCGCAATCCAGTGGGAGCGTATGCGGCAGGGCAATATGGCCCTAATGGGTTGGACGCAGGGATGCGGCCACAGACCATGCATGCTTGTCAGACCTGTTCTCACATGATGCTGGATACCTTCGAATATTGCCCTAACTGCGGTGATAAACAACATATCCAGTGCCCTTCTTGTCATGCAGCCGTTTTGGCGGGGTGGATGTACTGCCCGAGCTGCGGCAAGCGGATGCCGGACAGCGCGTCACGCAACAGATAGAATAAAGGAATTGCCTCTGTCTCTCATTTCATGGTTCAATAAGGACAGCAGGATAGAGAGGAGCTGATTGAATGGGATTTCAGACAGAGTTCAACTCAGTATGTAAGTTTAAGTCGGAGCAAGAGCTGTACGAGCTGCTAGAATACGGCCGCGGCAAAATGAAAAAGTCAGGGTTTCGTGTATTTCCGACAGGTCAGAAGGTCATTGCTTATTCCCTTGATAATGTGGCGGTTGCCATCGTCAAGATCGTGGCTTCTATCGCAGAAATCAATTTTCAGGGTGAAGAAGTCACAGAGGTTGAGATGGTGCTGATTAGGAAGCTGACGGATGAAGAGTCGCGTGTGCAGACCGCGCTAGCGTATGAGATGTTCTTTGGAGATCAGAAATAGCATTAGGCATAATAGAACCGGACTGAACAGGCTTGCGGGCCCGTCAGTCCGGTTTGTGTATTTATAGGTTTAAGTCGCGCTTCTGATAGAACACGAAGGTCATCGCGATAAACAGAGCGGATAATGCAAGTGAAACGATCACATATACGCCATCAAGTCCGCCTCCGCCGAGTATCGCTGCCGTGTCAAAATATTTAAACGGTGTCAGGAAAGCCAAACCGCTTAATGAATCTGAAAGATCAATCATGAAGGATAGCAAATAAGTAAGAAGCAGGACGGCTACTGTGATGCCGGAAGCGCGCTTGGCCTGGGCAAACACGGCGCTCAGGACGAAGCCCAGCGAGAAGAATAACAGCTGCAGAATCAGCATTCCGGCCATCAGTATCGTAATCTCAGCAGTGACCTGTTCATTTTCGCCAAATGCTTTCATGATCATAACGGACATGCCCCAAGTAACGAGAGTGAGAATCACGATATTGCATAGCGCGCTCGCGAGTTTTGATCCGACGATGGTACCGCGGGTAATCGGCTTGGACAGCAGGAATTCCGCTGTCTTATCCCGCTCTTCCTTCGCGAGGATGTTAGCGCCCAGCATAGCGGCATGGATCGTTGCGATCAGGAGCAGATAGCCGAAGATGGCACCATAGAATCCGCTCGCCTTCGAAAAATCAAATGCTGCTCCGCCCATCATCGTTTGCAGGGCTTTCGGCATCTTTGCGACAATCTCGTTCAAAGATATCTCAGATGCAGATAAGCCGGCGTATTTGCCAATGCTGACAGCGATGATGGACAGCATCGCTATGCTCCAGATGATAATCGATTTGAGATTGGACTTCATTTCTCTCCAGAATATATTCATATGCCCGCCCCCCTTATGCCGTGTAAACATCTTGTTTGATGTATAGGATATAGCTGACTGCGATGGCAACAGCAAACACAGCGATGGAATATAGTACAAGCGGAAGCTCATAGCTGGCATTCGCAACGATATAGTTCGGATCGAAGAACTTGAACGGAGTCAAGTAGCTGATCGCTTCCTTGTTCAGGACCGAGTCGAGCATGGCGATGATAAAGAAGCTGAACACGACGCTGAGCGAAACGGATATAACCGATTTTATTTTTCGAAATACAACAGCAATGAGCACCCCAAATGCAGCAAACACCAATTGCAGAAAGAACAAGGAAAGCGAGATTAATACAAACACCTTCATGCTGAAGGCTTCGGTTGTCATCAGTTTTGCTGACACAATAGCTGTAGTTAGATACACGATGTTCGTGAATACGATGGCGGCCAGTACGGCAAACAGCTTCCCTGTTAAGATCTGATGACGCTTGGCAGGCTTCGACAGCAGGAAGTCTGCAGTCTTGTGGCGATTCTCCTTCGATATGATGGAGATCCCCATATTGATCGCTTGGATAGCCCCGCAGAGCGCTATATATAAGAAGATGAAAGAATAGAAGCCTGGAATGCTGAAGAAGGTGTCCAGATCCAATGCAAACATCGCAAGCACGGCATCCGGGAAGCCTGCCAGCAGTTCTCTCAGCACCTCTTCATTGCTGGCATAGGCAGGGAAGAGCGCCATGAATGCAACGGTAATCAGAGCAAGCGAGAGCGTCCATGTCAGAATGGAGCTTCGATAAGATTTGAGTTCGAACCAGAATACATTCATAAGCCTACTCCTCCTTCTGATAGTAGTGCATGAAGATTTCCTCAAGATCAGGCTCCTCGATGCTTATGTTACGGAGGTCAAGCGCAGCTAACGCCTTCATGATCGCATTCATGCTGCCACTGAACAAGAAGGTTGCGGACTTGTCATGGACGTCGAGCTTCGTAACTCCTTTGACATCAAAATGCTGGCGATTAATCGGTTGCTTGGCTTCGACAGCAATCTTCTTATACGTATTTTCACGCAGCGTGCTGATCTTCTCAATCTTGATGATCCGGCCCTCTTTAATGATGGCAACGCGGTCGCAGGTATGCTGCACTTCGCTCAGGATGTGCGAGGAGAACAGGATGGTTGCTCCTTTTTTATTTTCCTCCTTAATAAGCTCGAAGAAGGTTTGCTGCATCAGCGGGTCCAGGCCGCTGGTTGGTTCATCTAATATAATCAGCTTCGGTGAATGGAGAAGTCCCTGCACGATCCCTACCTTCTTCTTGTTGCCGAAGGACAGGTCCTCAATCTTCTTGTTGAGGTCGAGATTAAGCATCGATGCGAGTTCATGAATGCGCTGATTGCAATCCTTCTTGTAGAAGGAAGCGGAGTACTTGAGCAGATCAATAACCTTCATGTTCTCATAATAAAATACTTCTGACGGCAAATACCCGATGAGCTGCTTGATGTCGGATGAATGCTTGACGATATCCTTGCCGAATATCGTGGCACTGCCGCTTGTTGGATAGATGAGGGAGAGCAAGGTGCGAATCGTGGTCGATTTACCCGCCCCGTTAGGACCGATGAAGCCGAAGATTTCTCCTTCTTCAACATTGAAGCTAACATCCTCAATACCTCTAGCATTACCGTATCTCTTCGTTAAGTTCTTAATCTCGATCACATTCATAGGGGCAACCTCCAAGCGTTATTTGTAGAAGCCGTTCTTTAAGATCTCAATATAATGATCAAACTCATGTGCTGCTGCAACATAATCCAATTCTTGACCTGTTAATTTTGCTGTTTTCATCAGCTGTTGACCATAGCCTTCCAAGCTCCAAAGGATGATATTGATCGTCTTAGGTATATCTAGATTGTCTTTGAATTTGGAATGGTCAATGTTGGCGAAGAGACGGCTCATGCTGGATGCAAGCAGGTCTGTATTGCGTTGATCAATATCATCTTTAATGTCGGAAGATTGATCGGTATATGCAGTTTCGACAAATCTGAAAAACTCAGGGTGACGCAGCACGATCTCCAGCTTAATGTTCTGAATCTGACGGATCTTGGCGAATAGGTCGGTCTCCTCAAAGTCAATTTGTTCGTATAGCTCCTTCATGGAAATATCCAAGCAGTAATCGTAGATGTATAGGAACAGCTGCTTCTTGTTGTCAAAATAGTGAAACAGCAGCCCTTTGGATATTCCAGCGGCTTTCACGATCTCATTGGTTGAGGCGTTAGCATAGCCATTACGCGCAAATTCATTCATTGCCGCATTGAGGATTCGCGCTTGCTTCTCCGCGTCGATACTATGAAATTTCTCGAACATAGTTTGCACCTCCATTCCGCAGAGACAAGATCTTGACCGATGTGGTCAAGATGATTGTATTCTTGTTGACCACCGAAGTCAATAGTGATTTTGTCAGGGTTGTCCAGTAGCAGGAGAAGCGCCTTGCAGTATAGAAAAGATATTGTAAGTAATGTACGCTGACATTCATATACTCTACAAACGATTGTACTACCGTTAAGGAGGAGAAGCGGATGCAAGAGATTCGAGTAGGAATGGTTGGATACAAATTCATGGGGAAAGCGCATAGTCATGCGTATCACGATGTGCCGATGTTTTTCCCGAATGTGCCGAAGCCGATAATGAGGGCTATCTGTGGACGTGACGCCGACGCAGTGCGGCAGGCGGCGGGGCAGTTCGGTTGGGAGAGTTATGAGACGGATTGGCGCGATATGGTGAAGCGGGACGATATCGACTTGATCGATATTAATGCACCCAGCAATGTACATAAGGAAATTGCGCTCGCCGCAGCAGCTTGCGGTAAGCATATCTTCTGCGAGAAGCCGCTCGCGCTGACGCTGGCGGATTCCCGCGAGATGCTGGAAGCGGTGGAGGCGGCGGGTGTGAAGCATATGGTCGGCTTCAATTACCGCTTCGCTCCCGCAGTGCAGCTCGCGAAGAAGCTGGTTCAGGACGGGCGGCTCGGTCGGATCTATCATATGAGAGCGCAATTCTTGCAGGATTGGATCGTGGATCCGATGTTTCCGCTCGTCTGGCGGCTGCAGAAGGAGGTAGCGGGCTCAGGATCGCATGGCGATCTGGGCGCACATCTGATCGATCTCGCTCATTACCTGATCGGTGATCTGGATGAGGTGATCGGCATGAGCGAGACGTTCGTGAAGGAGCGGCCGCTGCCGGCGGCGATGAGCGGATTGAGCGCGATTAGTCGGAGCAGCGGTGCGGGAGTTGAGGCGGACGGCGCTGATGCGCATGGAGCGGGTGGAACCGAGCGCGAGGCGAGCGGAAAAAGTAACGCGATGGGTGGAGCGGACGAAGAGCGAGCGGCTGTGAGCGTGGATGATGCTACGCTGTTCATGGCGCGCTTCGCGAATGGAGCGCTCGGCAGCTTTGAGGCGACGCGGTTTGCGCCGGGACATCGCTGCACGAACGCGTTTGAGATCAACGGCAGCAAGGGCAGCGTGAAGTTCGACTTCGAGCGGATGAACGAGCTGCAAGTGTATTTTACTAGCGATGAGGCAGATGTGCAGGGCTTCCGCCGCGTGATAGCCACGGATCCGGCTCATGCTTACATGGAGGCGTGGTGGCCTGCGGGACACACGATCGGCTATGAGCACACGTTCATCCATGAGACGGTGGAGCTGCTGCAAGCGATCGCGGAGGATAGACAGCCTATGCCGAACTTCCGCGACGGCGTAAAGTGCCAGCAGGTGCTGGAGGCGGTGGAGCGCTCTATCAGCGAGCGGCGCTGGGTCAGGATCGAGGAGATGTAATGCTCGATAGGGCTGAGTTCGGCGTGAGGATCGCATGATTATAGCGTAATTTGGAAGCGGCGCGGAGATACGGTGATGCGGCCGAGTTTGGGTGGCATTCGATGTGGGGAAATAGCAGCTATCGCCGGCATCAGACTTAACTGCAAAATGTACAGTTAATTTGGCGCCGAATATGGAGTCTGGGGAATAACTTCATATCGTACAGTTAATTTAGCTGCTGAAGGTATTCTCGACCGGTTGCACCCTAAATAACTGTATATATTGCGGTTGAACCACCTCTTTAGGCGGGGAGATGGGTGAATTGACTGCATGAAAGGCAGTTAACCAATTGAGTTGCAAAGAAGTCCGAGGGATTATTGAATCCTCGGACTTCTGCTATGTTGAAGCATGTTTAGCTATGCTGCTCATTCAAGCGATCAATCCAAGCGTTGATCGCTTGATCGGAATCGACTTGCGCCATCATCTTGACGAGCTTGCCAATCGGCATATCCATGGCGAAGGTGAGCATGAACTCGTCTTGGTAGAGCGCGCCGGATTGCGGCGGTTCGACGCCGAATGTTTCAAACAGCATGCCCAGCGCCTGTTCAACACTGTAGCAAGCTAGAACATGCTTCAAGAGCGACATGCTGTGGAACGGCTGCGCGTATGGTTCAGCTGCGGTTACCTCCACGATCTGGCGCAGCGGCAGGTCAGCGCTTGATGTACCCGCCGCGATCTCGAACGAGCCTGACTCTACGCGCCAATCTTGGAGCGTCGTGTCATAGAAGGCGAAGGAGCGAGGTTGGAGCGTGAGCGTCACCGTTTGCGTTTCACCTGGAGCGAGCCATACTTTGCCGAAGGCTTTGAGCTCGCGTTCTGGGCGCTGAACGCTGCAAGCTATGTCGCGAACGTACACTTGCACAACCTCGGCTCCAGCCACAGAGCCGGTATTCGTAACCTGAAGGGATACGTTCAAAGCTTCCTGATCTGATATGCTGCCGGAGCTTAGCTGCAGATCAGATAATGCGAAGGTTGTATACGACAGCCCGTATCCAAATGGGAACAGCGGCTTGATGCTCTTCTTATCGTAGTAGCGATAGCCTATGAAGATGCCTTCGCCGTAATGAACTTGATCGTGCTCGCCCGGGAAGTTCAAGTAGGCAGGCGTATCCTGCAGTCGAACCGGGAACGTCTCCGACAGCTTGCCGGACGGATTCACCGCGCCGAGCAGCACGTCGGCAACCGCGCCGCCGGATGCTTGCCCGGTGAGCCAGCTCTCTACGATCGCCTGAGGCGCATCGACCCAAGGCATCGCGACCGCGGCGCCGTTCACGAGCACGACCGCTGTCGCTGGCTGCGCTGCGCAGACCGCTTCGATGAGGCGATCATGCGCTGCCGGCATATCGATATGCTTGCGGTCGAAGCCTTCCGACTCGAACGCGGGCGGCAGCCCCGCCATGATGATGGCGGCATCAGCGCCGCGCGCCGCTTCGACGGCCGCCGCAATGAGCGCCTCGTCAGGCTCGGCGCTGTCGCCGTAGCCTTCGCAGTAGGTGAAGCGCATGCGCCCGCCGGCGAGCTTCTCGAGCTCGGCGAGCACGCTGTCCACCTGCGTCGGCACGATCTGCGAGCTGCCGGCGCCTTGGAAGCGCGGCTCCCGCGCAAAGCGGCCGATCACCGCAACGTGCTGCTGACGGTCTGGATGAAGCGGCAATAAGCCGGCTTCATTCTTCAGCAGCACGATGCACTCGGCCGCTGCTTCGCGCGCGAGCTGGTGGTGCGCTTCCGCGTCGAAGCTCGCCCCCATGCGGCGGTGCGAATCCACCTCCGCCGCGAGGCGCAGAATGCGCCGCACGGCGCGGTCGAGCAGCGCCTCGGGGAACTCGCCGCTCCGCACGAGCGCCGCCAGCTTCTGCGCGCCGGCGTCGTCGCGCCCCGGCATCTGCAGGTCCATGCCCGCGCGAATCGAAGCGGGCTTGTCATTGACCGCGCCCCAATCGGACACGACGATGCCTTCGAAGCCCCAGCGCTCGCGCAATACATGCTCCAACAGGTATTCATGCTCCGTCGCATACACCCCGTTGATCTTGTTGTAAGCGGCCATGATCGTCGCAGGCTGCGCCTCCTTCACCACCTGCTCAAACGCGCTCAAATAAATCTCATGCATCGCGCGCTCATCCACTTCCGCGCTGATCGTCATCCGCTCATGCTCCTGATTGTTCAGCGCATAATGCTTCAGTGAAACGCCTACACCTTCGCCCTGTACTCCGCGCACCCAAGCGGTTCCGAGCGTGCCGGATAACAAAGGATCTTCTGAGAAATATTCAAAGTTGCGGCCGCACAGCGGCGAACGCTTCATGTTGATGCCTGGGCCGAGCAGCACCTGTACGTCTAGAGCTTGGCTTTCTTGACCCAATGCGTGTCCGATCCGTTCCAAAAGTTCCGTATTCCAGGATGAAGCTAATGCGGACGCGGTTGGAAAACAGGTTGCTGGAATCGAATCGAAGCCGATCTCCGTATTGGCCTGCGCTTTACGTACGCCATGCGGACCATCTGTCATGTTGATAGACGGTATGCCTAGTCGTTCGATCGGTTCAGTAGACCAGAAGCTGGCGCCTACTGTTAATGCGGCTTTTTCCTCAATCGTCAATTCATTTAACCACTGCTCAATGCGTTGTTCCATCGTGCTTGCACCCCTTTATTAGGATCTACTCTTTCATAGTGACGTATGATCGAAGAGAAAGTTTCTTATAAATAGCTTTGTCACGATATCGGCATATTGCTCGGCATATTGCTGCTGCGATCAAATTATCCAGACTACACCTTATGAACTGAAATATATTAGGAAACGATAGTATTAAGAACGTGCCATTCAGTGTCATTCCTATGAAGACAGCACGCTGAATAGAAAGAGAGTCGATTGCCTATGCTGGTGCGATTCGGTTATGTCGCGATGTCTATGACTGTTGCCAATTCCTCTCCTTCCAGAACGATGACATACACCAGCTTCAGTAAGCTGGATGATCGCGAAGCTGCCATTCGCAAATTGGAAAGGTTGGCGGAAGAGAATCTTCATAATACGCTGCGGTTGTTGAAGCATAGTATAGCGCATGATATCCGTCTCTATCGCTGCTCATCTAAGCTGATCCCGCTGGCGACACATGAGGCGCTTCACGATTGGGATCCGTTTCCCGCGCTGGCGGATGCATTTCTCGCAATAGGAGACTATGCAAATAAACACGGGATGAGGCTCTCCTTCCATCCCGACCACTTTACAGTTCTAAGCACCTCTCGCCAGGAGGTGCTGGAGAAGTCCATCCGAGATCTGGAGCATCATGTTCGGATGCTGGAGGCGATGGGACTGGACGCGCGCGCGAAGAACAATATTCATGTCGGCGGGGCATATGGCGACAAGGAGGCGGCAGGGGGGCGCTTTATCGAGCATTTTACAAGGCTGCCGGAATCCATCAAGCGTCGGATGACATTAGAAAATGACGACAAGACGTTTACAGCTCGGGAAACGCTGGAGATATGTGAGCAGCTTCAAGTGCCGATGGTGCTCGACATTCATCACCAATGGGTGAACAATGACGGCGATAAGCCAGAGGAGCTGTGGCCGCGAGTCCTAAAGACTTGGGACACACCATACGGACAAGCCGACGCTCCTCCAGATGATCCGCTGCCGCCGAAGATTCACGTCTCCAGTCCGAAGAGTGAGAAGGATCCACGTGGTCATGCTGACTACGTGGATGTCGCGCCGCTGCTGGCCTTTATGCGAAGCATTGCGCCTATAACCGATCGGCTTGATGTCATGATCGAGGCGAAGCGGAAGGATGAGGCGTTGTTCGCCCTTATGAGAATGCTGATGTCCTATGCAGGTGAAGGGGTAGAGGTCATGGATCATGCGACAGTTAAAATAGAAGGTTAACAGGGAGATAAGGATTGCAGTACAATTAGCCGTGAATTGTGACTAGGTACTAATTTGTGCTTGAAAATGTTCGTAAAATACGATACGTTGACTATGAAGTATCCGTTGTTATAAAGAGGAGGAACAATATGTCCCAGGTGTTGGCAGGCAAGAATATTGTAGTTATGGGCGTTGCAAATGATCGCAGTATCGCATGGGCGATTGCACAGTCACTGGCTGCTCAAGGCGCAAGATTGGCATTTACATATGAGAGTGAGCGAGTGGAAGGCCGTGTTCGCAAATTGGCGGAAACAATTCCGAATTCCGTGATTCTTCCTTGCAATGTAACCGTTGATGAGGAGATCGACACACTCGCTGCACAATTAAAAGAAGAGTTTGGCGTACTGCACGGGCTAGTACATAGCATTGCATTTGCCAAGACAGAAGAATTAGAAGGCTTGTATGCAGAAACTTCGCGTGCTGGCTTCGCATTAGCTCATGATATCAGCGCTTATTCGCTCGTAGCGGTATCGAAGCGCTTGTATCCGCTGATGACGGAGGGCGGCAGCATCATGACTATGACTTACTTGGGTGCTGAGCGCGCGATGAAGAACTATAACGTTATGGGTGTGGCGAAGGCTGCTCTTGAGGCTTCCGTACGTTACTTGGCCAATGATCTTGGTCAATTCAATGTGCGTGTGAATGCGATATCGGCTGGACCGATTCGTACGCTGGCTGCTAAGGGGATCTCCGATTTCAACTCGATCCTTAGACAGGTGGAAGAGAAGGCTCCTCTTCGCCGTACAACCGATACAGCGGAAGTGGGCGATACAGCGATGTTCCTGATGAGCCCATGGTCACGCGGTATTACAGGTGAAGTCATCTATGTCGACAGCGGCTACCATATTGTAGGCGTATAATCGGATCGACGATCATGTCGCTCTCGCAGCCAGTTGTCCTCTCTGGTCACTGCACCAGAAAGGGTGACTGTCTGCGGCAGGGGCGGCTATCAAGCTCGTAGTCCTTGTACAGCTCAAATTCAATATGTGAAAGTAGGAACATAGTGTGCTAGAAACTATATTAGTGCTCGTCCTTATCGGCTTGGTGGCTTCTTCGTTTGGCAGCCTTGTCGGCTTGGGCGGGGGAATTATTCTCGTTCCCGGTCTTATCTTTCTGGGTCCTACCTTTCTTAATCAAGACATAAGCTCTCAAACGGCTGTAGCTACTTCCTTAGCTGTTCTCATCTTCACTTCATTATCCTCAACTCTTGCCTACAAGAAAGTGAAACGCGTGGATTGGCGGAGCGGTGTATTGTATTTTATAACAAGCGGTCCTGCTTCAATGCTCGGGGCTGCTATGACTCAATATTTTCAAAATGATTCCTTCCAGATCGTATTCGGCTTCTTTATGCTGGCGATGGCGATCTTGATGATCATGAAGGAACGAATGAAGCCATTGCATATTAACTGGCGTGTTACCCGCTCATTCGTTGACGGTGCTGGCGTACAGCATGAATATGGGCAAAATATTGCAGTGATGCTCGTGATCGGCTTCTTTGTTGGCTTTGTTTCGGGCTTATTTGGCATTGGCGGCGGCTCCTTGTTTGTGCCTTTAATGGTACTGCTGTTTCGTTATCCTGCGCATATCGCGACAGCCACTTCGATGTTTGTGATCTTTCTTAGTTCTATACTGGGAACGACGGTTCATGCTTGGAACGGAGCAATCGATTGGAGTCTAGTGCTCGTATTGGCGCCAAGCGCCTGGATTGGAGGCAAGATAGGCGCTTCAATAGCGAACCGCATGTCCGGCAAAGGCTTGCTGATGCTGCTGCGAATTACGTTGTTCGTTTTGGCGATACGCATGATTATAAGCGGCTTCTGGGGCTAATGATGATATAATAGTGACATCCGCTGAATGCAGTGAAACTTTGTGCAATAGTGCACGTATAGTTAAAGAGGGTACTGACATTTTTATGTAAAGGGTGTGAGATCAGGTGGGAAGTCAAGAGCAAGAACCTTATGTAGTAAGCAGCAAAAGTTATACAGCAGTGGCGGTTAACGCCGCGGCGAAAGCTGGAGAATGGATCAAATCCCGACTTGGTCAATTCAAGTCCTTGACGATAAAATCTTCAATGCATGATATTGTCACTGAGGTGGATAAAGGTGCAGAGGTCATGATCAAGAAATTGATTATGACGCATTTTCCTGACCATGACATATTAGGTGAAGAGAGCGTAGCTCCTGGAGCTGACGCTGCAAATAATGCGATCAATCAATTGAAGTCTTCTGAATATTTATGGATCATCGATCCTGTGGATGGAACAACGAACTTCGTTCACGGGTTTCCTTACTTCTCGGTCTCTATTGCGCTTGCGCATAAAGGAGAGGTTGTCGTAGGTGTCGTATACGATCCGATGAGAGATGAACTGTTCGTCGCTGAGAAAGGCAAAGGCGCATATGTTCACGGTCTGCGGATGCAGGTATCTGCTGAAACAGAGCTTTCTGGATGCTTGATGGCGACTGGATTCCCTACTGAACGCGAGCGGGCGCTTCCGCTTAATCTGAAGGGGATGACCGCAATTGCGCCGCAGGTGCGCAACATACGGAACGGCGGCTCGGCAGCGCTTCATCTCGCTTATGTAGCAGCTGGTCGGTTGGACGGCTTCTGGGAGCTTAATCTGAACGCATGGGATCTGGCTGCGGGCAGTCTGCTCGTAACCGAATCCGGAGGGAAGATTACAGATACACATGGCCAACCGTATCAATTGTGTGTGCGTGACATGCTTGCGACCAATGGACACATCCACGATGATGTGATTCATGTGTTGAAAGAGGCGGATGCACAAGGCTAGAATGCAATATCGGCCTAGTTCATTCATGAAATTCTTTTGCCATGCGCATGCTACATGGGTGAAGGAGGTATGACTGTGGACGAGAAGAAACCAAAGTCCGTAACCGATCTGGAAGAACAGATTGAAACGCTGCTCACCTTTGGAGACATGCAGGCGGAAGATCCGCAAGAAGGTGCTCGCAAGAAGCTGGCGCCGCGGACTGAAGTTCGAATCCAGACAATGATGGATCCAATTGTAGAGGAAACGATTCAGTATCGACAAATGGCGCAGGAGTTGGATGACCGTTACGATGAATATATGAAGCGAGCGGGCAAATCTTCTAAGGATGCTGGTTCGGATTGAATAGAAGAGGGGCATTCACCGATAAATGTTCGGTGAATGCCCCTCTTTAGTTATTTCGCCGTGTCAGGTAATATAATTATCGCTTGGCTTCCCATCTGTTCCCAACCGCGTTGGAATGCCGCCCGCTCAATCCGATCCTTACGGTTAAGCGGATCATTCACGTATACATACTTCTCGTCATAGCCGGTGACGAGCATCGAATGCTCATAATACGTTACTTTGACCGGACCAGACGGTGTCTGCCATGTGAGCCATGCTGATGCTGGCACTTCATCATATAAGGTAGTGTGTATAACCCATGCTGGATGACCTTGACCTACGATCCAGAGCAGGTGCTCGAACGATGTTCCCGTCAGGTCAACAACCCGACCCGGCACATACTGTTCAGCCAAGTCAGCGATCGGATCATGATACACACCAAGCCCCGGCTGATCAAAGGTGTACATATTGCCAACAAACCCATCATGCGGGTTGCCGAAGTAGGTGACCCCATCAGACTTGCGATACGGCGTTGGATCTTTACGGATCCGGTTGGCCAGCTCCATCTTATCAACTTGAACGCCTGCATGCTGCAGGAGCATCGCAAGCGAGGTTACTTCACAGCCGCGCGGCAGATCGGGCAGCTGGAGAATGAGCGGGGCTCCAGTTAGCCGCAGCTCGTTCGGCGGCTGCTTCTTCGGATCCCAAAGTGCGATATCGCCGCGATATTTAATAGTTCGCCCAGGAGCTTGAGTCGCGTAAGCGTACGCTTCGCTCCAGCTCTGGAATAGAGCCTGCGTCGTACCTTGTGAATCAACGGTATACGAACCGAATGATTCATATGCAATATAAACGGACAGCTCTTCACGCCAGCTATTCCACTGCTCGGGCGGGGGCGCTGTTTTATTTTTCGTCATAAACACAATACCGTCTTGTACGAACAGATTGCGACCTAGGGCGTCGCTTGCGGCGCGAAGCGGCACATAAGTGATACCGTCCTTTACGATTGGAGCGGTGTTCAATTCTATTCGCTGAGACGTATTTCCTGAATGTGAACGGACTACAGCAACATTTCCTTGATATTCGAGGGTTGTATCCTCAGAAGACAGGTTGATGTATCCTGGCTTATCCTGACTTGTTATTTGTGCGTTCAGGCGGGCTGCAAGAAATCGAGCCGGCACGAGTGTTTCCCCGTCCTTCACGTAGGGAGCTGCATCAGGCACATGCTCGTCAATCGACACTAGATACTGTCCGACGCGCGCGGTATTACTGTACATCATCAGCACGACATCATCCGCAGTTATGCGGAATAATGGATCGGATGATTGGTGTTCCTTTGGTGTGCGCAGCGCGGCTTGGATCGAAAGAGCACATACGACGAGCGTGATCATGATCAGCAGCCATTGATTGATCTTTCTAACAATGCGTTGCACGGCTGGCTCCTCCTGTAGACATACTATTTATACTATATCGGCTGTTAAGTATTAATAGTTTAGGAGCATGGGCGTGGAGAAGTTTTACAGAGGGGGCTGCTGGAGGGGAGCGAGGAAATAGAAACAGCCTCAGTCCGAATGGTGAATTCGGTCCAAGGCTGCTTTTAGGTGGTTGTTTTTATTTTCGAAGCATTTCGAATACTTGCTCCACATCTTTATCGCCGCGACCAGAAATGTTCACGATGATGATGTCATCCTTGTTTAGCTCTGGCGCAAGCTTTAAGGCATAAGCAACGGCATGAGAGCTTTCCAGCGCTGGAATGATGCCTTCTGTTTGGGATAGAACCTGGAACGCGTTCAGAACTTCTTCATCGGATACCGCAACATACTCTCCGCGTCCGGACTCCTTCAGATGGCTGTGCTCAGGGCCTACGCCAGGATAATCAAGTCCAGCGGCGATGGAGTAAGTAGGGGCTGGATTGCCTTCTTCATCGAGAAGCACCAGACATTTGAAGCCATGCAGCACAGCAGGAACACCAAGCTTCATCGTCGCTGCCTTATCCGGCTCAACGCCAATCAAGCGTACAGAGGGCTCATCCAGATAATGCGCGAACGAACCGATCGCGTTACTGCCGCCGCCAACGCAAGCGATAACAGCAGTGGGGAGTTTTCCTTCCAGCTCTAGGATCTGGCGCTTGGATTCTTGGCTGATAATCGATTGAAAATGATGCACGATCGAAGGATATGGATGCGGTCCCACTGCTGAACCGAGCAAGTAGAAGGTATGGTCATAATTTTCCACGAGATCATTAAGCGCTTCATCCACAGCATCTTTCAACCGGCCTTGTCCTTTCGTGACCGAAACGACCTTAGCGCCGAGAAGCTCCATGCGAAATACGTTCAAAGCTTGTCTCCGAATATCCTCCGCGCCCATATAAATGATGCATTCCATGCCGAACATCGCGCAGACAGTTGCTGTTGCAACTCCGTGCTGCCCTGCACCAGTCTCAGCGATGATGCGATGAGCGCCCATCCGCTTAGCAAGCAGGATCTGACCTAATACATTGTTAATCTTGTGAGAACCGGTATGGTTCAGATCTTCGCGCTTCAGGTATACTTTTGCTCCTCCGAGCTTGTCCGTCAGATGCTTGGCAAAGGTCAACGGGCTAGGTCTGCCAACGTATTCCCGCAAGCAGTAATTGTATTCTTCGATGAAGTCGGGGTCATCCTTATATCGGTAGAAAGCATCTGCTAATTGATCCATCGCTTGCTGCAACTGAGGCGGGATGAAGCTGCCGCCGAACTGTCCAAACATACCTGCTTGAGCGGATGTTGTCATAAGAGTTCCTCCTTTAGATTGATCGAATGGTTAGAGATATTTTAATACAGCAAAGGGATAAAGTCTATGGGTTTATGGTAAAAATGAACAACTATAAATCGCGCGATCACATCTATTTATTAATTTAACCTAAATGATATAATGAATATGCGTAAGAGGTGTCGTATAATTAGCATAATGAACGTCAACCTAATCACAACATGAAACTATGAAGAGATTGCAGGTAGGAGAGCGAGGAGAAATAGATATGACAAGAATAGGTGCAATTGAAGGCGGAGGCACGAAATTCGTCGTAGGCGTAGGAACTCCGGACGGTAAGATTGAAGGTATTGAATCATTCCCGACTACGACTCCAGAAGAGACGATGGGACGTGTCGTTGAATACTTTAAGGATAAAGGCGTTGACGCGATCGGCTTCGGATCATTTGGGCCGATTGACTTGAATCTGAACAGTCCGACGTATGGACATATCGCGATGACACCTAAGCCGCATTGGAGCGGATATGATGTGGTGGGCCATTTGAAGCGTCATTTTGATGTGCCGATCGGCTTCGATACTGATGTGAACGGCGCGGCGCTTGGGGAAGCAATGTTCGGCGCTGCCAAGGGCTTGAACAGCTGCCTGTACATTACGGTAGGTACCGGTATTGGTGCTGGCGCTGTTGTGGAAGGCAAGCTTATACACGGATTGACGCACCCTGAGATGGGTCATATCATGATTAAGCGTCATGCTGAAGATACGTATGCGGGCAAATGTCCTTACCATCATGACTGCCTTGAAGGCATGGCGGCAGGGCCTGCAATTGAAGCGCGTTGGGGCGTTAAGGCTTATGAGCTTGGTGAAGATCATAAGGCTTGGGATTTCCAAGCGTTCTATCTGGCTCAAGCGATCATGAACTATATATTGACGATCTCACCTGAGAAGATTATCTTGGGCGGCGGCGTGTCGAAGCAGCTGCACTTGTTCCCGCGCATTCGCGAGGAAGTGAAGCGTCTCTTGAACGGATATGTTCAGCATCCAGCGGTGTTGGATACGAACAGCGAATATATTGTGGCTCCAGGTCTCGATGACCGTGCTGGCATCACAGGCGCTATGGCGCTTGGCTTGCAAGCGCTAGGCCAGTAGTAAGTTGAATATCTCATGCAATCATAAAAGCGCGTGGTCGGCCTGTTATGGGCTGCCCACGCTTTTTTAATTGTGCTTCGACTTAAGCGTAAGCGTCGACAGATTCCGCCGCCCCTCTGTAAGCGGGAAATTCCCCGTTAACGCTCCCAAGGAACACCTTTCCCGTGCTGTAACAGGTAATATGCTCTTCTGTCAATAGAGTGGACACCCTTAAGTTATGCTGCTCTCTCGTAGTACAATTGCTCAAATCGTACCGGCGACATATATCCGAGGGTACTGTTAGATCGCTTTCGGTTGTAGAAGAACTCGAGGTAGCGGTA
>NZ_JBTGUH010000016.1:0-68798 GCF_054343325.1 Paenibacillus marinisediminis | reverse complement strand
AATTTCTAACATTCGCTCGTTGTTCAGTTTTCAAAGAACAATATTCATTCCGAAGCACTTTCTCGCTTCGTTTCGCCCTGTCGTTCAGCGGCGACTTAATTAATATACCACCCTTCCCACCCCTTTGCAACAGGTAAAAAAATACACTTTCGAAATATCAGAAAATAAGATATTTACTCTCACATTAGCTACCCCTAAATCCATCAACTTATAACACTCGAGCTTCAGGGGATGGATTTCTGAGTCAATGGGATAATAGTCAAATGCTCTGCGAAAGGCACCTTCTATTACATTGCCCTTCAATATAAAAAGCCGACCCCCTAAGGAGTCGGCTCACCTAATCCAATCTTTATTACGCGTTGCCGCGATCGCGCATATGCGGGAACAACAGCACGTCACGAATCGAAGGTGCATTCGTCAGCAGCATGACAAGGCGGTCAACACCGATGCCAAGTCCGCCTGTCGGCGGCATGCCGTACTCCAGCGCGCGGATGAAGTCATCATCCATCTCATGCGCTTCATCATTGCCATGCTCACGCTCAGCCAGCTGTGCCTCGAAGCGTTGGCGCTGATCGATCGGATCGTTCAGCTCCGTAAAGGCATTGGCATGCTCACGCGCTACGATAAACAGCTCGAAGCGATCCGTGAAGCGCGGGTCAACTGCATTTTTCTTAGCGAGCGGCGAGATCTCAACTGGATGACCTGTGATAAAGGTCGGTTGAATAAGTGTCTCTTCAACAAACTGCTCGAAGAACGCGTTAAGAATATGTCCAAATGTAAAGTGCGGCTCAACCGCTACCTTATGTTGTTTTGCCAGAGCATGAGCTTCTTCGTCTGTCATTTGAACAGAGAAATCAACACCTACTGCTTCTTTAACCGCATCAACCATCGATACACGGCGCCATTGCGGAGTAAGATCAACCTCATGACCTTGATATTGAATCTTAGTCGTACCAAGAACTTCTTGTGCGATATGCGCAACTAGATTCTCTGTCAGACGCATGATATCTTCGTAATCCGCATATGCCTCATACAGCTCAATCATCGTGAACTCAGGGTTATGACGCGTCGAGATCCCTTCATTGCGATATACACGACCGATCTCATATACCTTCTCCAAACCGCCGACAATAAGGCGCTTCAGATGAAGCTCAATCGCGATACGCATATACAACTGCATATCCAGCGCATTGTGGTGCGTAATGAATGGACGTGCTGCAGCACCACCTGCGATCGCGTGCAGTGTAGGAGTCTCAACTTCAAGGTAGCCGAGTGAATCCAGGTAACGGCGCATCGATTGAATAATACGGGAACGCGTAATAAACGTTTGCTGTACGTCCGGGCTTACAATTAGATCCACATAACGTTGACGGTAACGAGTCTCTACATCTTTTAACCCGTGGAATTTGTCAGGCAGAGGATACAACGACTTCGTCAGCACTTCCAAGTCCTTCACTTTAATCGATGTCTCGCCTGTCTTCGTCTTGAATACCGTTCCAACCACACCGATGATGTCCCCGATATCCAGCATGGAGAATGCTTCATATTTCTCAGCAGGCACTGTGTCCTGACGCACATAGATCTGAATGCGGCCTGTAAGATCTTGAATGTGAGCAAAGCTCGCTTTACCCATGCCGCGTTTCGCCATAATACGGCCAGCTATGCTTACTTCAACACTCTGGGATTCCAGTGCGTCTTTCTCCACATCATTGTACGCATCCAGTACAGCTTTAGCTGTATGAGTACGATTGTATTTTGCACCAAATGGATCGATGCCGAGTTTGCGCAGCTCGTCTAACTTATCACGGCGAACCTGCAATAACTCACTTAACTCTACTTCTTGATTGACGGTATCTGTCATGAGACTCACTCCTCTACAGCATGCAACCATTGCAACCTGCGCAACACTTATGCAAACCATTTATTGTAATTCTAAAAATATTCTGAAAACAACAGAACGGCAACCAGTCTCTCTGCGCATGAAAACCACCTCTGCCATCAGAATGACCGTTCACCGTCGTGCCGTTATTGGGTATTAGCTATACTCGTCCTATCGCACTGCACACCATATCTGCTCTTAGTTGCGCAAATGGCCTGTCTCAAAGGTTACGCGACGCAACACTCGAGACAAGCCTCTATAGTTCAAATACGTTAATTACGCACGCTTAATATCGATGATCTTGTATTGAATCACGCCTGCAGGTACGCTAACGTCTACAACAGTACCTTGCTTCTTGCCCAAGATTGCCTTGCCTACTGGACTTTCATTCGAAATCTTGTTCTTCGATGGATCAGACTCAGCTGTTCCTACAATCGTATATTCCATCGTGTCGCCGAATTCCAGATCTTCTACAGTAACTGTGGAACCTACACTAACAGTATCCGTGTCGATCTCATCATTATTGATGATTCGCGCATTGCGGAGCATCTTCTCCAAAGTGATAATGCGGCCTTCTATAAAAGCCTGTTCATTCTTAGCATCTTCGTACTCGGAGTTCTCGCTAATGTCGCCATATCCGATTGCGACCTTGATCCGCTCAGCAACCTCACGGCGCTTCACCGATTTCAAGTTGTCCAGTTCTTCCTCCAGTTTCTTAAGACCATCCTGGGTCAGAATGACTTCTTTATCGCTCATCTTACCGATTCTCCTGTCATGATCATTATTTTCGCTGCTCGGACTGTCACACTAACAAGAACATGAATAAGTACAGTTCCGATGCGGAAAGCGCCGAGGCGAATTCTCTATTTCATCATATGGCTTGCACGTCACATGATGACTAACTTGAGCAGGAATACGGTAACCAGCTCAAGCTTCCTTTGCTGCAAGCCCCGAAGCGTTTAATCTAATGATGAATTATATGGGATGCCCCAATAAAAGTCAATGCAGCTTAACACCCCTATTGGTAACGCTTTAATGGACTGTGACCGGCTCTGTATCTTCATTTTCAGAAGAGTTAACCGAACCCGATTGACGATCATTGCCAGTATCCCGCAGATGCTCGACATATTGCTCCATCATCCGAACCATCTCGTCACGGCGAGTTTCTTCCATGATGGCATCCTTCAAACGTCCCGTTCCAGGGAGCCCCTTCAAATACCAAGCCAGATGCTTGCGCATCTCCTTCACCGCAACCTTCTCACCCTTCAAAGCGATAAGACGATCCATATGCACGACAGCAATACGAATCTTCTCCTCTGCTGATGGATCAGGAAGCAGTTCCCCTGTACTTAGATACTGTACCGTCCGATACAGCATCCACGGATTGCCGAGGGCTCCGCGTCCGATCATGACGCCGTCGCAGCCTGTTGTCTCCAGCATCCGCTTCGCATCCTCAGGAGTTGCGACGTCCCCATTTCCGATAACAGGAATATCCACGGCTTCTTTCACCTGGCGAATGTAATTCCAATCCGCCTTGCCTGTATACAGCTGCTCTCGGGTACGACCGTGAACGCTGACCGCTTGACCTCCTGCGCGCTGCACAGCCAATGCATTTTCAACCACATAGATGTGCTCTTCATCCCAGCCGATTCTCATCTTAACCGTTACTGGCTTCTCAACAGCATCCACGACTGCAGACACCATTTCGTAGATCTTGTTAGGATCCAGCAACCATCGCGCACCTGCATCACACTTCGTAACCTTCGGTACAGGACAACCCATATTAATATCAATAATATCGGCATTGGATTCTTTATCGACAATCTTCGCTGCCTCTACAAGCGATTGGCGATCACCGCCGAATATTTGCAGACTGAGCGGCTTCTCCCGATCATCCACATATAGCATTTCCCGCGTCCGTTCATTGCCGTGAACGAGGGCTTTATCACTAACCATCTCGGCGCATACCAATCCGCAGCCGAACTCCTTGGCAATTAATCGAAATGCCGGATTGCACACACCCGCCATCGGAGCTAGAACAACCTGATTTTTCATTTCGATGCCTGCAATATTGAGCATCTTGCTCACGCTCCTTTCTTGTCCCTTCATCAAAACTGTATAAATAATGGGCTCTGTTAAATTCGAATGATCACGATACTAGCTGCAGCAACCGTTCCAATGAACAAACTAATGGAATAAGGCACTACTATAACATGCTATTTGCTGTCAAGCAATTCCTGAACGGACACTTGCATCGCTTGTGCAATCTGATGAAGCGCATGTTCATGGACCGTGCGATTACCCCGTTCCATTTCTCCAATAATCGTAATCGATAACCCCGTCAATTCCGCCAATTCTAGCTGTGTCAGGCCTTTAAGCTTGCGGAAAGCGCGAATTCGCTTGCTGAGTCGATCCGTTTCCACAGTCGAATTCCTTCCTCCCCATCCAGTGTGCCCAAGCCCTGCTGCACGAATGCGTATAACTGCTGCTCCGTCTCCGGTACGATATCAGACAGCGGTACGAGTACGAATAACCGTTCTCCCATCCGAGGATGCGGCAATATCAGCTTCTCACTGTTCATCGCAACGCCTTCCATCCATAACAGATCGAGGTCAATCGTGCGCGGGCCCCAGCGAACATCCCGTACTCTTCCCAGCTGGCGTTCAATGTCCAACATCGTATCCAGAAGCTCCTCCGGCTGCAGGGAAGTTGAAAGACATGCTGTCATATTTAAAAATGCAGGCTGATCCTCATACCCAACAGGGTCCGTCTCATACAGCGCGGAACAAGTTACAAACTGAATGCTCGGATGCGCATGGAGCATCCTCAACGCTTGAAGCATAGTCTGTTCCCGTTCGCCCAGATTGGCGCCTAACGCGATATAAGCTTCCTTCCAGCCATCCATCTTATTCACTTGATTCATCTGCGATATCATGCTCCTTCATCGTCACACCCAGTCACCCGTGCACGTGTGATTTCCATTGTAACTCCTTCAAAATGAATGTCAAATGGTGGATTAGGCTTCGTCACACGCACAGTTGCTTCGTTAATGAGTGAAAATGTGCCCAACAGCATAGCAGCAATTCGTTCTGCCAGCCTTTCGACAAGCAGATGGGATTCCTGCTCCATTATAGTTTTAACCGCTTCATAGATGAGTGCATAATTGATGGATTCGTTCAGGTCATCCGTCAATCCAGCCTGGCGCAGGTCGACCTGCAGATCCAAATCTACATACCAACGCTGTCCAAGCTTGCGTTCTTCCTCGAACACACCGTGGCGGCCGAAGAAGGCCATTCGCGATAATTTCATGCGATCACGACCCACTACGCGCGTGGGCGTGTTAGCAGCGTCGTTCATGTGAGATGCAGTCATATTCCGTTACCTCCTATGCTGAACCGTCTGTCGCAGCAACGTCATTTACTATGTCAGGCATATATCGATGTCCTAAGTTCTTAGCTGTTCAGCATAGCGTCGCACATCTTCACCGTCCGCGCAATCTGTCGAACATCATGTACCCGTACGATCTGACAGCCTTGCGCGATCCCGAACGCTACTGTCGCAGCCGTTCCCTCGACCACATCTTCAACAGGAAGCTGCAGCGTGTCGCGCAAGAAGCGTTTGCGGGATGTGGCCAATAGCACAGGATATCCTAGCTCCACGAGTTCATCCAAATGATGCATCAATTGTAGATTATCCTGACCGTTCTTGGCAAATCCGATCCCTGGGTCAAGCCAGATGTTCTCTTCGCTGACGCCCGCGGCGCGGGCAATAGCCACGCTCTCCAGCAGATCTTGCTTCACATCGGCAATATAATCCGTGTAGCTGCGCTCCTCGCGGTTGTGCATTAATATAATTGGACAGTTGTACTGTGCCGCGATGTCCGCCATTCGGCGTTCGCGCTTGCAGCCCCATATATCGTTCAAGATATGCGCACCCGCATCCAGCGCTTGCTTCGCTACCTCAGCCTTATACGTATCGATTGAAATGATCGCCTCTGGAAGCTCCGCTCGCAGCGCCTCAATAACAGGAATCACTCGACGCAGTTCTTCGTCCAGACTGACCGGATCTGATCCCGGTCGAGTAGATTCGCCGCCGATATCAAGCAAGTCTGCGCCTTCCGCAATCATTTCTCGTGCATGCTGCACCGCACGGTCAAGCGAATTGTATTGACCGCCGTCAGAGAAGGAATCCGGTGTTACATTCAATATCCCCATCACAAGCGTGCGTTGACCAATAGTTAGCCTTCTCTTCGCACGTCCTTCCTCGCTTGATGGAAAATGATATTCCCGTTCATATCGTTTAGGCTTCAACATATGTGTTCACTCCTTATGTGTCCCTTGAGACTGGCAGTATGCATCCACCGAGGCGCGATACGCCGCCAGCAGCTCCGCTGTGATCGGGCCGATTCGCCCGTCTCCAACCCGCTTCACCTGCTTGTCCTGCTCCCAGATCGAGGTTAGCGGAACAAGCTCCTGAACGGATGTCGTCATAAACAACTCATCCGCGTCCAACAGCGCCTCCCATGTATAGGCGCCTTCTTCTGTCTCGTACCCGCGGGCGACAGCGAGCCTTAGCACCTGCGCCCGCGTAATGCCGGGCAGGATGCCGAGCTCTACTGCAGGTGTCAGCAGCCGCCCGTCCTTGACGGCGAACAGGTTGCTGACGATGCCCTCGGCAACGTGCCCGCTGACGGTAAGCATGGCGCCCTCCGCGCCAAGCTTCGCGGCGGCGGGATATGACGCGAGCAGTTCGCGCTTGGCCACGATATTGTTCATATAGTGGCCGGACTTGAAGCGAACGCCCGCCTCGGGCGAGTTCCGCCGCGTCGCAAGCAGATGCAGCGGCTTGCCCGTCTGATAGAGCGATGGCGGCATCGGCGGCAGCGCCTTCGCCAGCACCATCGCCACCGGCTGCTCATAGTCGCCTGCGGGCAGTCCCAGCCCCTGCTCCCCGGCGCTGACCGTAAGCCGGATGTACGCATCGTCTAGCCCATTGGCGCGTATAACCTCCGCGATGTGCCGAGTCAACTCCTCGGGTTCAAGGTCTACCCGAATACGCAACTCTTCGCACGCTCCCTGAAGCCGCGCTATGTGCTCTTTAAGCAGGAAGGGCACGCCTTGATACGTACGCATCGTTTCAAACAAACTCATACCGTACAAAAAGCCGTGATCCCATACCGGAATCACAGCTTCATCAGCTGAACGTAATGCGCCATTCCACCCCACGATATGCATTATGCACCTTGCTCTGCTTTATTGTTCAGGAAATTGCGCAGCATCTGATGACCATGATCCGTGATGATCGATTCCGGATGGAACTGCACGCCTTCGATAGGATACTCCTTATGCCGAAGCCCCATAATCTCGCCTTCGGCTGTCTCTGCTGTTATCTCGAGGCAGTCCGGCAGCGTCTCGCGCTCAACGATAAGCGAATGGTAGCGAGTAGCCGTGAACGGGCTCGGCAGCCCTTCAAACACAGAAGCTCCCTGATGATGAATCGGTGAAGTCTTGCCGTGCATCAAACGCTCTGCGCGAATGACGTTTCCGCCGAACGCCTGTCCGATCGCTTGATGACCAAGGCATACGCCGAAGATCGGTATGATGCCCTTGAAATGCTCGATCACATCTAACGTGATTCCTGCCTCTGTCGGCGTGCAAGGTCCTGGCGAGAGCAGCAGGTGATCCGGATTCAGTTGTTTGATACCTTCTATATCAATCTCATCATTGCGGAATACCTTGACCTCTTCACCAAGCTCCCCTAAGTACTGGACTAAGTTATACGTGAAGCTGTCATAATTATCGATTACGAGTATCATCGTTTCCCCCTGCTTCCTGCCGTCTTGCGGCACTGCTTCCCATCGCATATTCTAGCGGCCTATTCCATTCTTGATTGCCGTTCTCGATTACCCTTCTTGCGATTGGCATATGACTGGCTTATGGCTCTGGCTTATGGCTGGTTTATGTCTGCCCGAGACGGGTCAGACCGTTCCTTCCACTCCCTCTCGCTAAGCTGTACCGCCTTCCATAGCGCCTTCGTTTTATTCAGGCTTTCACGGTATTCCCGCTCCGGTTCAGAATCAATGACAATACCTGCTCCAGCTTGAATATGACCGACGCCATCCTTCAAGGTAAGGGTGCGAATAATAATATTTAATTCCATATCGCCTGTATAGTCAATCCACCCAAATGATCCGGTATATGGACCTCGGCGCACAGGCTCCAGCTCTTCGATTATCTCCATCGTGCGCACCTTCGGCGCCCCCGTTATCGTTCCTCCCGGGAACTTGGCACGGATCACGTCATAGGCATCCTTGCCGTCTGCCAACTTGCCCCGCACCTCAGACACCAGATGCATCACATGGGAGTAATACTCAATCACCATCAGCTCGTCTACTCGTACCGAGCCGTAGGCAGAGATCCGCCCCAAGTCATTGCGTTCCAGATCGACGAGCATGATATGCTCTGCCCGCTCCTTCTCATTGGATCGCAGCTCCTCTGCCATAAGCAGATCTTCTGCTTCCGTCTTCCCTCGGCGTCTCGTCCCTGCGATCGGACGCGCGCTAACTTCGCCTCTTTCCAGCTTCACCAGCAGCTCTGGCGAGCAGGACACGAGCTGGAATTCGTCCAAGCGAAGCAGCCCCATATAAGGAGAAGGATTGACGATTCGCAGCCATTCATACAGCTGCTCCGCCGATTCTTGAATCTCTTTCATCTGGCGCATGGAGAGGTTGACTTGAAATACGTCGCCCGCTCCAATGTATTGTTGAATTCGGCACACCGCTTCCTTGAAGCGCTCCTTCGGAAAGGCTGTGCGCACGCCGTCAAACGCTTCAACATCTATAGCCATGTTATCGGCGAGCATCTGCTTGCGTCTGTCACGCAGAGTTATCGCTTCAGGCGTCATGGCTGCCTCATTCCAAGCGCGCCAACGCTCACGCATCTCGCGCACGCGAGCCGCTGCTTGAGCATGGATCTCCTGCAAGACGCCTACACTACCCGAGTCAGCATCCGCATTTCTCATATCTGTCATCACGCTGCAGTAGAGCAGCCGATTCTTGTGATCCACCGTCCACAATTCGTGTACACGCAGGAACACATAATCCGGCAGCCCTAGATCATCAGCAGCCACGTCAGGCAGCTTCTCGATCGAGCGAGCCACATCATAGCTAAGGAAGCCGACACTTCCGCCTGTAAACTTTGGCGCTCCCTCCACATACGGCGCTCGATATGGCGCCATCCAGCGCCGTATCGCCTCGAGCGGCTCCATCTCCCACTGCTCTGTGCTTCCCGCCAGGTCATCGACGATGGCCTGAGTTCCTTTGCCACTGAGCTTGGAGAGTGGACGGAGCCCCAAGAACGTATATTGTCCGTCCTTGCCGCTCTCCAATACGAAGCTGTTAGGCGCAGCTTCCGCCCAAGCCCCTTTCCAATCGGCAATGCGATCACCTTCGGCAATATCCAAGGGATATGCCTCTATATAAGGAAGAATCGTGTAGTCTTCCTTCATCCAATGTCTCCATTGGTCTAATGAACATGAATCGTGTAATGCTCGAATTGTCACTTATCCACCTCAACATCATAATAAGAGAGCTAGCTCTACATCTTATCAACCGTCTGCCTGTCCAACGGCGATTAACTTATAACTAGGTTAGATCTACCTAGATCTTCCCCCAAATATCGTCATTTCATCGCATTTGCAGGTGATTGTCCATAGTATATAGTATCCTTTCACATGATGAAAGATGGAAGAAGGAAACCCCCGGCCAGCGATCAGGCTGCATGCTGCCTGTTGCTTACCGGGGGTATGCTAGATTACGATTTCCGCTTCTATAGATCGGATTAATTATCGAAGTTGAAGAGCGGTGTGCTTAAGTAACGTTCGCCATTGCTCGGAACAACTGCGATTACACGCTTGCCCGCGCCCAACTCCTTGGCAACCTGCAGCGCGGCTTTGATCGCAGCACCTGACGATATACCGCACAGAATGCCCTCTTCCTTCGCCATACGACGAGCAGTTTCGAAGGCGTCTTCGTTCTCGATCGGAATAATCTGATCGTAGATGTCACGATTCAAGATCTCGGGCACGAAGTTCGCACCGATCCCTTGGATCTTATGCGGTCCAGGCTTGCCGCCCGACAGAATCGGGGAAGCTGCTGGCTCCACAGCAACAACACGAATGCCTGGGAAGTTCTTCTTCAATACTTCTCCAGTCCCTGTTATCGTTCCGCCCGTACCGATACCTGCGACAAATGCATCCAGCTTTCCGTCCAATGACTGAATGGCTTCCACGATCTCAGGACCGGTTGTTTCACGGTGAATCTTAACATTCGCCATATTCTTGAACTGTTGCGGAATAAAGTATCCCGAGTTCTCCTTGACCATCTCTTCCGCCTTGCGAACTGCGCCATTCATGCCCTCAGCACCCGGTGTAAGCACAAGTTCCGCACCGTACGCACGAAGCAGGTTGCGGCGTTCTATGCTCATCGTCTCAGGCATAACGAGAATAGCCTTATATCCTTTAGCAGCAGCTACCATTGCCAGGCCAATACCTGTGTTGCCGCTGGTAGGTTCCACGATCGTATCTCCCGGTTTAAGAACTCCTTCAGCTTCAGCCGCTTCTACCATGCTGATCGCAATACGATCTTTAACGCTGGATCCTGGATTCTGGTACTCCAGCTTAACGTAGATCTCAGCGCTTCCTTCAGGGACGATTCGGTTTAATCGTACCAGAGGTGTATCACCAATTAGTTCTGTTACACTGTTCACGACTCTTGCCATGGACAAGCCCTCCTATATCCATTTATCGATTTCCGACTAAATCGCTAGGTTTTATTGATTTCAAGTTTATCAACCCTTACCCTGAAAGTCAATAAGCAGATTGCAATTATTGGAATTTAATTATATTGCCTTTACTGACCTGTTATTCCGCCTACGCTTCACATTTCACATGGCAATAAAAGCTCTAGATGTCGCAGCTGCGTGCTTCATCTAGAGCTTTACATTCGCATTCATTATGATTCAGGAATAGAACCATAGTTCAATACTCGAGCGTTATACTTCTTCTTCAATTGTTCTTCTACTTCCACAAGCGATGGTGCCTTTGACAGAGCCACTTCATTGCGGACTCTTTCTCGAAGCGATTCGCTGCTGTACAGATCAATCTCCTTGCGACCAGTCAACATAACGATTGCATACCCATCCGCCACCTTGACCGGTTGCGACCAAGTGCCTACATCCAACAATACGGCCATCATACGCTCATTAGCAGCTAGAAAAGGATCATTCTCATCAATCCAACCCAGCTTTCCTCCTTGTTGGGAAGTAAATGAGTCCGTTGACAAGGCTTCCGCTACCTGCTCAAACGATTCTCCTGCTTCCAACCGTTCTAAGGCGAGGTTAGCTGTATCGAGATCAGGAACCACGATATGCGACAATTGCATCGATACAGGATTGCTTATTTCATCTTCATGAAGATCGATATATTGCTCAATCTCTTCATCGCTTACTTCAATACCATGAACTGCAACCTTCTCCAGCATTAAATGATAATGCAGATCTTTATTTATCTGCTCTGGGCTCAAGCCCAACTGTTCCTGCATCGCGGTATAATACGCTTCAACACTCTCGTACCCATACATTTCACGGCGAAGCTCAGCCTCGACTTCTTCTTCCGATACTTGAATATGTAGCGCCGCTGCCTCCATCTCTACAGCTTTGATGGTCATCATCCGCTCCAATACCATGGAACCATACTGCCTCTGCAGCTCCTCGATCCACTGCTCTTTCAATATAGGCTCATTACCTACAACAGCCAAGACAGATGACTGCTCCTGTTCTTGATCAGGCACAGCTCCACGCTTAGGTATATCTATACGAAACAGCAGCATTCCTCCGAGTACGACCACACAAATAAACAGTACGATGATGCAGCCCCATAAGCTCTTGACTTCATTGGTCATGTGGCTAACGTTCCTTCTCTTATACGTTCTTCGCTTCCATCGACAAACGAAGTTGGGCTTCAACGACCTTAGCTAGTTATTACTTCATCGTTTGTGCTAATAGAGCTTCTAACTGTTCACGGTCAAAATGATACCATTCATTGCAGAAATGACACTGAGCTTCCGCTTTGCCATCTTCTTCAAGCATATGCTGCAGCTCTTCTCGTCCCAAACTAATTAAAGCTTGCTCTACGCGCTCCTGTGAGCATTGACAGCGGAACACAATCGGCAGATGCTCCATGATCTGAACATCCTCTACGATCCATGTCAGCAGCTCTTCCGGCTCCAAGCCTTGATCCAGCAGTGAAGTAATTGGCGGCAGCATGCTGAGGGATTGTTCAATCTTCGTGATCTGCTCATCCGTAAGTCCCGGCAGCAGCTGAATGATGAAGCCTCCAGCGTGCAGCACCGAATTATCCACGTCGACCAGCACACCTAATCCAACTGCTGACGGAGATTGTTCGGAGATTGCAAAGTAATACGTAAAGTCCTCGCCAAGCTCACCCGAAATGATAGGAGAACTGCCGCGATACGGCTCCTTCAAGCCAAGGTCCTTCGTGACGTGAATAAAGCCATCACGTCCAATAGCACCGGCTACATCCAGCTTGCCATGTTCGTTGCTTGGTAGATGCACATCTGGATTCGTGACATAACCTCTCACTTCGCCCTTAGCATTAGCATCTGCTACAACTTGGCCTATTGGGCCATCACCCTTTATCTGGACTGTCAGCTTCTCTTCGCCCTTCAGCATTGCACCCATCATGGCTGCAGCTGTTACGGTACGTCCAAGTGCTGCCGTTGCTGTTGGGTAGGTTTGATGGCGTTGCTGCAGTTCATTAACAAGCTGCGTCGTGCGTACTGCAAATACACGAACTTGACCACCAAGCGCCGTTCCTCTCACAAGCACATCTGCATGTGCCTCCTGAGGTGCCATCTCTTGTTCATGGCTAGTTGTCATCTATTTCTGCCTCCGTTGCGAATATATTTTAGACGCGAACTATTCGCGAATTGTTACACTTCGTTATACACTATTTCGTTGATAAATATAACGCAATCCTTCGAGCGTTAATAACGGGTTCGTCTCTTCAATCGTATGCGACTCGCTGCCGATTAGCTCTGCTAATCCTCCAGTGGCAATAACCCGTGTCTTCGTGCCCAGCTCCGCTTCAATACGGCTGATAATGCCATCCACTTGGCCCGCATAGCCGAAGATGATGCCAGCTTGCATCGAGTGTATCGTATTGCGGCCGATGACCGACTTCGGCTTCGTTAACTCAATACGAGGCAGCTTGGCAGCTCGCTGATAGAGTGCTTCCGTCGAGATGCCGATACCTGGCACGATCGCTCCGCCCAAGTAGTTCCCCTTCGAATCGATGACATCGAATGTGGTAGCCGTTCCGAAGTCGACGATGACTAGCGGCTTGCCAACACCATACAGTTCAATGGCAGCTACCGCATTGACGATTCGGTCGGCACCCACTTCACGCGGATTCTCATAGCGAATATTGAGTCCTGTCTTAATTCCAGGGCCTACGATCAACGGTACCTTATGCAAATAGCGTTCACATAACTGCTCCATCGTGTGCACAATAGGCGGCACGACAGACGATATAATGACACCTTCAATATCGTCGATTGATAATTGAGCCATCGATAGCAGGTTATGAATCATGACGCCGTATTCATCAGTGGTAGCTTTTCTGCTCGTACTCAGCCGCCAATGATGCAGAAGGGTCTTATCTTTGTAAATACCGAGCACAATATTGGTATTCCCTACATCAATAACGAGAATCACATTCTCACCCTGCCTTTTTTTCATTTAAGTCAAGACTAATGTCGAGCGCATGGAAGGAATAGGTCAGCGCACCGACCGAGATCACATCTACACCGGATTCCGCCTTCTCTCGTATCGTTTCCAGTGTAATGCCACCCGATGCTTCAATGAGCACATGAGGCGCCGCTGCGCGAATCCGACTGACCGCCTCTTTCATCAATGACGCGCTCATGTTGTCCAACATGATGATGTCGGCACCAGCATCCAATGCTTCCGCTACCTGCTCCAGCGACTCGGTCTCCACCTCAATCTTCATCGTATACGGAATCTGACCGCGTGCGCGAGTAACAGCTGCAAGAATCCCGCCCGCACCTTTAATATGATTATCCTTGATCATGACCGCATCATACAAGCCGAAGCGATGGTTAGCGCCTCCCCCTACACGGACAGCATACTTCTCCAGCGCCCGATGACCAGGCGTTGTCTTGCGCGTATCCACAAGCTTGGCAGGCAGATCAGCGATTACCTCCGCATAAGACGCAGTCTTCGTGGCAATTCCCGACAAGCGCTGCATCAGATTCAACGCCAAGCGTTCCCCAAGCAGGATGCTGTGCGTGCGGCCTTCAACCTCTGCCAGTACCGTACCCTTCTTGACGCGGGCACCCTCTTCTACCATAGGTCGGAAAGAGAGTGCGGGATCCACTACCTCGAATACGGCTTCCGCCACCGGCAATCCGGCAATGATTCCATCTTCCTTTGCATGAATAATCGCTTTCGACTGCTGCGCTTCCGGTATTGTAAATGCCGTAGTCACATCACCAGTACCGATATCTTCCTTCAACCATGCTGTAATCTGCTCACGCAGTGTCATACGCTCTATGCTAAATGTCATCAATTATCTCCTCCGATATACCCTGATCACGCTGAACGAGCGTGTGCTTATGCCAGTTCAGATCATCACGATCCGGGGCATCTTCACGATAATGCCCGCCTCGGCTCTCTACACGCCAATATGCCGACTCTGCTATAAGCATAGCGCATATCAGCATATTCGCAAACTCGTATTCCTCACGACGGGTTAATCGAGTCTGCAGGAATCCCCGTTGACGGTTCATCTCATCCAGCCCTTTCTGCAGCCCCTTCCCCGTGCGCGTAAGACCAACGTAGCGCACCATAAGCTTCTGCAGCTTCAATCGTCGCTCTACGACAGCCTGAATAGGTGAATCATGACGACCGATATCAGCCGAGATTAGCTCAAGAGGCTCTATCGCATCCTCAAGCTTCTCGATGCTGTCTGCGATTCGTTTGCCGAATACCAGCGCCTCTGACAATGAATTGCTCGCCAATCTATTCGCGCCATGAACTCCGGTGGAAGATGCCTCGCCGCAAGCAAACAAGCGCTTAATCGTCGTCTCCCCATGCAGGTCAGTCTTTACGCCGCCCATCATGTAGTGAGCAGCAGGTGCAACCGGAATCCAGTCGGTTGTCAGATCCAGCCCATATTGCAAGCAGGTCTCATAGATGGTTGGGAAACGACGCTTAACCATATCCGCAGATTCATGAGTAATATCCAGATAGACAAAGGTCGACTTCGTCTCCTCCATCTCGCTGACAATCGCACGCGCCACAATATCACGCGGGGCCAGCTCCAACTGATGATGGTATCTTTCCATAAACCGCTCACCCTTAATATTGCGCAGGATCGCGCCCTCTCCTCGCACCGCCTCGGATATAAGGAATCGAGGAGCGCCAGGATAGCATAAAGCTGTTGGATGGAACTGATTAAACTCCATATCCCGGATCACGGCGCCTGCGCGGTATGCTATCGCGATTCCATCGCCAGTGGCAACCTCCGGATTCGTGGTATAGCGATACAGCTGCCCTACCCCGCCAGTGCATAGAACCGCAGCTTTCCCCTTCACAAATACTCTGGAACCGTCTGGCCGCTGAACGATCGCTCCGCGGCACTCACCGCCCTGTATAACCAGATCGATCGCAAAGTGATCCTCCCAGATGGTGATATTCGGGTTGTGCCGTGCCTTCTCCGCCAAGGAGCGGACAATCTCGTAGCCAGTCGCGTCTCCATTCGCATGCAGAATACGGCGATGGCTGTGTGCGCCTTCTCTCGTGAGCGCAAGCTCTCCATTCTCCATATCGAATGATGTTCCGAATTGGATCAGCTCTTCTACACGAGCTGGACCTTCGTGCACAAGCACGTTAACCGCTTCTGTAGAGCATAGTCCAGCTCCGGCAATCAGCGTATCTTCTAGATGGAAACTGGGCGAATCTTCATCAGATATCACCGCGGCAATCCCGCCTTGTGCGTATCGGGTGTTGCTCTCAAAGAGTGATTTCTTCGTAATCATCGTAACCCGATGGTGCTGGCTGGCCAATATCGCGGTATATAACCCAGCGATACCCGCCCCAATCACGATAACGTCAGACTCCTCTATCGGCGTATGTTCAAGTGAAAAGTCTATTAAGTAAGGAGTGTTCATTCGGGCTCACCTCTGACAGATCTTATATGCAGCGATTGCGATTATCTGTGCGGTTAGCAGCAGATAGGGTATTGCAAGCAGAAGAGCAGCAACGTATATAGCATAAAGCCGCAGTATTCAACAGCAGTAACCACATTTCAATTAAAACTGTATCTATTTTAATGCCCCTAGCAACATAAATAAAGCTCATATGACAAATAATTGTCAAAGAGCCTTATTAGTTATTGATTCTATATACAATTGTTCGGAAAAACAAGAGAGTAGCCGCCAAAGTGCAGCTATATTGGGTGCCCTCTAAGGAGGATGACATCAGATAAAGAGATGTTGTATGCCGAAACCGATAATGACCACCCCCATTATGATAACTAATTTTCCACCAGATCGTGTGAATGCTAAATGTTCATCGCCTCGCTCCCTGTCATCAATTAAGTTCCAGAACAACCATGATTCAGGGTGTTTGATCCCAAACAAGCCAACCCCAACTAGTACAATCCCTAACATAAAGATAGAAATAGCCATATAATCACCTCCTCTAGAGATCAATACGCAACCCGTTGTTAAAGGTTTCCATCCAGGGATTAGTCAATGGATAGCTGATCATAAGAGCAAATATAAGAAAAAGCCCTTGATATACAAGGGCTTCTTGAAGTTAGTTCAGTTTATATATTGAGGGAGCATTACTTCACTTGCAACATGCGCTCCAAGGATAACCGTGCTTTCTCCGCAACGTGCTCTGGCACATAGATCTGCGGCTGCATCGTTTCGAGACATTTCACGAGCTTTTTCAGATTGTTAACCTTCATGTTTGGACATACCAAGTATTTAGTTGCGAAATGGAATGACTTATCCGGGCTGTCCTTGCGCAATTGATAGCCGGTTCCATCTTCCGTACCTACGATAAACTCTGTATGCTCTGAGTTCTTGCAGTATTGAAGGATCGCCGTTGTACTGCCTACGAAATCACCCATAGCGACTACTTCCGGTCTGCACTCTGGATGAACAACAAACTGCGCATGAGGATGCTTCACCTTCATCTCGACGACATCTTTAACCGTCAGCATATCGTGAGTATTGCAGTAGCCTTCCCATATAATCATGTTCTTGCCTGTCTTCTGCTGTACGTAATGGCCTAAGTTCTTGTCCGGCACCCAAATGATCTCTTCCGCATCTAGCGACTCGATCACCTTCACCGCATTAGCGGATGTGCAGCAAATATCTGTCTCTGCTTTGATGTCTGCAGAAGAGTTAATGTACGTCACGACTTTAGCATTCGGATGCTGTGCCTTTAATTTACGAAGGCCTTCTACATTGACCATATCAGCCATAGGGCATCCAGCGCGCTCGTCTGGAATTAGCACAGTCTTGTTAGGGGCTAGAATCTTTGCGCTTTCACCCATAAAGTGAACTCCACAGAACACGATAACTTCCGCATCCGTCTCCGCTGCCTTCTGTGCAAGCAGGAATGAATCTCCTCTGAAATCCGCTACTTCTTGTATCTCGTCTCGCTGATAATAGTGAGCAAGTATGACTGCATTGCGTTCTTTCTTCAACTGCATCAATCGTTCACGCAGTTCACGGTTTTGTTCTTCTTTACGAGCCAGTGCTAACGCTTCAAGTTGCACGAATACCCCACCCCTTGGCCTAATCATTAACAACTAATTTACACAACGACTCTAAGTGTGTCAATTCACAAATAGTAAAAAAAGAAGTGCGCCCATACAGGCGCACTTCCGATACCGACTAAGTTAGTCGGAGATTATGATTTCTTCTCTGGATCTTCAGGCTTCACTTCGTCCGCAGTATGAGCAGACTCATCAGCCTTCGAATCCTTAGGCTCCTCAACAGGTGCATGCTCTGTTTCATGCGTAACAGTGCCTGCCTCGGAAGTATCCGTTGGAGTCGATTGACTGTCCTTATCCCAAGGTGTCGGACCTAACTTCTCCGACTTGCCAACCAGATTCACCTTCACATCTCCTGAAGCTTTCACTTCAGCAGGATTCAGTACATCTACTTTAGGTTCAGCTTTGCTCTCTTTCTTTTCCTTCAGAATGCTTGGAACGAAACCTTCGAGCGAGCCGTTCTTAATGAGATGTTCAATCTGTTCGATCTCAAGCGTTTCTTCTTCAAGAAGCGTATTCGCGAGGAGATGCATCTCTCTCTCGTGCTTCTTCAGCAATTCGCGAGCTCGATCATAGCAAGCGCCGATCATGCTCTGCATCTCTTGATCGATCTCATAAGCAATCGCGTCAGAGTAATTCTGCTCATGACCGAGGTCACGACCAAGGAATACTTCACCTTGACGGCTTCCGAACTGCAGCGGTCCGAGTCTGTCGCTCATACCGTATTCCATAATCATGCTGCGAATGATTCGAGTAGCTTGTTGGAAGTCGCTGTATGCGCCTGTTCCAATCTCGCCGATATAGATCTCTTCCGCTACGCGTCCGCCGAGCAAGCCCGTTACTTGGTCCAGAAGCTCTTGCTTCGTAACCAGCATACGATCTTCCTTCGGCATCATGATCACATATCCGCCTGCTTTGCCGCGAGGTACAATCGTAACCTTATGCACGGACTGTGCATGCTCCAGATAGTAACCAATGACCGTATGACCTGCTTCGTGGTAAGCGACGATGCGCTTCTCGCGGTCGCTGATCATGCGGCTGCGTTTCTCCGTACCGACAATAATACGGTCAATCGCATTATCGATATCCTCCATGGTGATATCTTTATGATTCTTACGAGCAGCAAGGAGCGCCGCTTCGTTCAACAGGTTCTCAAGGTCTGCGCCTGTAAAGCCTGTTGTCCGCTTCGCAATAGTAGGCAAGTTAACGTCCGCATTAAGCGGTTTGTTGCGCGCATGTACTCTCAGTACAGCTTCGCGACCCTTCACGTCTGGGCGATCAACCGTAATCTGACGGTCAAAGCGTCCTGGACGAAGAAGCGCTGGGTCAAGAATATCAGGGCGGTTCGTAGCGGCTATGATAATGATACCTTCATTAGCACCGAAACCGTCCATCTCAACTAGCAACTGGTTAAGCGTCTGCTCACGCTCGTCATGGCCGCCGCCAAGACCGGCGCCGCGCTGACGACCTACCGCATCAATCTCATCAATAAAGATAATACAAGGAGCATTCTTCTTCGCGTTCTCGAACAAGTCGCGTACACGCGATGCACCAACACCGACGAACATTTCAACGAAGTCGGAACCGGAGATGCTGAAGAATGGCACACCCGCTTCACCCGCAACTGCGCGAGCGAGGAGCGTCTTACCTGTTCCTGGAGGACCGTTCAACAGAACGCCCTTCGGAATGCGCGCGCCGAGAGCGGCAAACTTGCGATGGTCTTTAAGGAACTCAACGACCTCAACAAGCTCTTGCTTCTCTTCATCTGCACCTGCAACATCTTCGAAGGTAATGCGTTTCTTCTCTTCATTATACAAACGAGCACGGCTCTTGCCGAAGTTCATAACTTTGCCGCCGCCGCCCTGCGCCTGATTAAAGAAGAAGAAGAACAGGACAAACATAATGATTAAGGGTATGAACGAAGTGAGGAGCGTCAGCCACATGCTTTGCTCTTTCATCTTGTCATATTTCCACTGTAAATCAGGCTGACTGTCACTGATTTCCTTAATCTCTTGTACTACCGAGTCTGTATCCGGTATGTACGTCATAAACTGCAACGACTTGGCATCCTGCGGCTTTTCTTTATACTTACCGACGACCAAGTAGGCTCGACCCTCATATTGCATCGTTAGTTCTTGTATATTGTTGGCTGCGAGCTCTTTGCGAAACTGGTCATATCTCGGGGTGTCAATGGCTTCATTGCCGCTTCCGATAAACTGTACAATGCCCACCACGACTAAAAAAAGAATCAGATAAAAACCAGAATTCTTGATGAACCGACTCATCCCCTACCTCCTCTCAAAGACACGAAATTATTGTATCATAGCACGTCTTACCATCTCAACTCACGAACTAGACTGTGAGGACATTCGTGCTCGAATATCTATTCTTCAGGCTCAGAATAAATTTCCGGCTTTAATACCCCTATATACGGAAGATTGCGGTAATATTCCGCATAATCAAGCCCATAGCCTACGATAAATTCATCCGGCAGAACAAACCCTTTATAATCAGCTTCCATATTTACATCACGGCGCGCAGGTTTATCGAACAAGGTAACCACTTTGATGGAGTTAGCCTTGCGTCCTTGAAGCACATCGATGAGATAGCTGAGAGTAAGCCCTGTATCGATAATATCCTCTACAATCAGTACATCGCGACCTTCAACCGATACTTCGAGGTCTTTCACGATGCGGACAACACCAGAGGACTTGGTGGAGGCCCCGTAGCTGGATACCGCCATGAAGTCGAGTTCAAGTGGAACTTCGATGCGCTTCACGAGATCAGCCATGAAAATAAATGCGCCTTTCAAAACACAGATTACAAGCGGCTTCTTGCCAGCGTAATCCCGACTAAGCTCCTTACCAAGCTCTTGAATACGGGCTTGAAGCTGTTCTTCACTAAATACTACCTTCTCAATGTCGTTATGCAATGATGGAACCTCCTAGAATAAATACTTGATGCTTATGATATCATCTCTACGTGCGCCAGTGGCACTCAGAATATGAATTCAACATGGACGAACATATGTCTACGATGTATTACGTTCGAAACCTCAGATGTTGTCGCTTCTGCTTGTTAAATCCGTAGTGACAACTCCAATACACGAACCGTCCTGTTTGTCACAAGCGATTGATCAGAGCGCCGCAGACCGGCGATCCATAACAATTGACCTGCTCCGTCTTCTATTAACGGAATACTGTCACGCAGCGATGGGGGAATTTTGTAGTCAACGAACATATCTTGTACTTTTTTGCTTCCCTTTAATCCTTGCAGCCTCATACGATCACCCGGTCGACGGGTTCTTACGACTAAAGGCCATTCCAATCGATCCGCATCGAATGCAGCATGAAATCGATTGGGCTGCGTTTCTCTGTTCAGCTCAGGCACAGAGACAATTCGCCATGAGAGCGTGCCAATCATACCTGGGAACGCTGCCTGACCAGATGAATTCGGGTCGGATATGATGAATTGGCTGTCCACGTCACTGCCGTCAACATGAACCAATTGATGCTCCTGATCTGAATTTACCCATAATAACTGATTGTATTCTCTTCGAAACTGCAAACCACTGCCGATATCCGCTTTCCAAGTAGTCGGCTCTTCGGCAAGCGCCTGCACACGTATACGTTCAATCGTACCATACTCAGCAGCCTGATCCGAGTCAGGCAACAGATAATTTAATATTAGTTTAATCAATCGGCGTTGTAAAGCAACATGTACCTTACTGAACGTGTTTCTGTCCATCGCACATCCGTTAAGGAAACGAAGTTTATATGACACATGCTGCCAATTCATATCGAGATTGGCTTTATGGATATATGTATACGGTTCCGCACGCTGCTGCATGCGGTTATCCCAGCTGACAATATGTTGATGAAAATAGTCGACAGCCTGTTGTTCCAGCCACTCCTGTTCACTTCGCAGGACTTCTGCCGTCTGACCGATCGCATCAATAATACGTGGATTCTCTTCTTCCAGCAGGGGCAGAATATCCATTCGGATCCGATTGCGTGTATAATCCCGCTTCTGATTACTGCTGTCTTCCGCATATGTAATGCCATGGTATGCACATAGCTCCAATATCTCACGCTTGCGCATATGAAGCAACGGACGAACGTAGATGTATCCAGATTGTTCTCGAGACCATGACATCCCCGAGAGCCCCGCGCTTCCTGAACCTCGGATCAGATGCATAAGAACCGTCTCCGCTTGATCATCCCCATGATGAGCCAACGCAATCCGAGTCATTCCATATCGATCAGCCGTCTCTCGCAGGAAATGGTAACGGAGTATGCGAGCGGCTGCTTGAGGATTAATCCCCTCACGTTCTGCATAGCCCGGAGCATCCACACGTGTCATCACAAAAGGAATTCCCAGCTTAGCCGCTTCGGCTTCAACTATACGCGCCTCTCTGTCTGACTCCTCCCCGCGGAATCCATGATGAACGTGCGCCACGACTAACCGAAGCTTCTCCTCCGAACTGCGGACAGATAATTCATGCAGCACATGCATCAGCAGCATCGAATCGGGACCGCCTGATACGGCAATTACCATGCCGTCTCCGTTATACCACAGCCCTTTCTGCAGTGCTTGCTGTTTCACCCGCTCCACATTCTCTATCCACATGTTTCGATCACGTTGATCTGATCCTGACATGCTGTACGCCTCCACTGTATAACTCAATATGTATTCCTTACACCCTGCTCTATGATCTTAAACTTATCGTATCGCGGTTTTCTTAAGCTTCAGCTTCGAACTGACGAGCTCCAACCGCTATGAATGATTGAAATTATTAATCCATACCATATATCAACAACAGCACCACAATAAGCAAAGACCCAACAAAAGAAAACTTCAGCCAACGTGGAGTTGGTCGAGACGGTCTTCCTGCACTGCGGTATACCGTTTGGGTTATCTTCTGCCATTCGACCAAAGCTTCATCTGTTGTCACAAAGGTTCCATATATAGCTCGGTGCAGCCAATGCTGATAGGGTCGCAGCTTAGAGCACCCGCGTATGATCTCCATCAGATCTTCCTGCTGCCGAACCTGCGGAAGCGAGCCCCGCACACATTGCTTGAGCTGATCCTTCTGATATAAGTGTACCATCAGAACAGCATAAGCAAACAGATCATATCCAATATCGGCCGACCGTAAGCCCCCATTCCAATAGCCGCGGTCATACCATTCGGTGAATTGACGCACGCTGCTGCCAATACGCGTCAGTCCGCCATAGTCCACCAGCTCAGCTTCACCGTCAGGAGTGACCAATACATTCTCAGCCTTGAGATCGCTGAATATCCATCCTGCCGCATGCAGCTCAGCTAACCTGCGCAGAAGCCTGCCGCCAACGACACCGAACCAATCCAATCCCCGTTTGCCAAGGTACTCGGAAAGCGTAACACCCTGTACATATCGCATGATATAGAAAGGATAGCGCTTGCCGTCGATCTCTACATCGTCCGATTCGACAAGAAAAGGGCGGGCGCTTATCCGCCCAACCCCACTCTTCATATGACGTCTTCCCGCTTCAAGGGAAGATAAAGCATTAATCTCGGATTGGAATTCCACTGCATCCATTCCGATCTTCATAGCGAATCCTCTGCCGCGCTCATTCGATGGCTGCGATTGACCACTCGATTTCGTCACATAATAAACGACACCGTTAGCGCCGCTTCCTAGTAACCTCTCAATCCGATACTTGCGCTTGTTCCATACACCCGTCACCACAGAGCCTACCTGAAGCGGTATCTTCTGAAGTAAGCTATTATTAGACGATATAGTCACTCCATATCCCATCCGTTCCGGTACCTTCGTGCCGAGGAGCAGCCAATAAAGAAGAGCTCTCTTCCACTCGGTCACTTTCCTTTATTGTACTATCATTTTGATAATAGTCTACCACATGCAGCAGTGCAGGTCCCGTTGGAGTCGTTCCGCGCATCTGAATTCGTTGAAACAGCTTCTTAACCTTGCTCATATCTTCAACCCATTCCAAGTCCATCACAACCTGCTCATCACTATAGGCACCTGGAAAATGAAATACCGCAAGCTCGCTCTTCCCTTGTCTGGCTTGCAGACTTAACATGAGATCGCGGATCGCTTCCTCAACAGCCGCCAGCTTCGGCTTCATACTGGCGCTTGCATCAATTAAGAGCGCGACGCGAAGCGGCGAATGTTCTCCCATCTCGTCCATTTCTTGAACGATTTCCGAGCGTTCAGCAGGAGGCAAGAACTCTAATTGGGACACTCCCCCTTCCTTGCCTAGTATGTGGCGAAGCTCCTGATTCACAGCTTGATGAATGGTATGCACCACTGTCTTGCGAGTCATCATCTGAATCGTTTGAGAGAGCTGACGTTGATTGACGATCCTGCTCATTCCGCCACCCATGCGGGCAATCTCCGCAATCTCTGTTGCTCCGTACTCTCCTATCGTGCCTTCATCGACAATTCCGACTACATTTACTGTAATATTAGCTTCTCGCGCTTGTGCTGCAGCAATAGCAGGCTGAACGCCCACATTCGAACAACCGTCTGTAATCAACAAGATTTGCCGTAACATAATAAAGCCCTCCCTAATAATTGCCGCTAGAATATAATTCTAGTATGGCCCTATTAGAGAGGGTTTAATCGATAGGCTGCAAGTTTCACCTCTTCCATTATCTAATATGCAGTCCGAGTTGACTGTCAACTGACCGTCAGTGGCCTTTCCGTTCGTTCATGCCCCGTCCAGGGGATACTTGACCACTGTGGTAAATGGCGCTCAATTCTAGTGACCACTACCGTCATATCATCATAGATTTGACCCTGGGCATCCCGAATAACGCTATCGAGCAATAGGTCGGCCGCCTCCTGCGGATCATCCGTATCCATCTCTGCTATAAGCCTCTTCATCCACATATCACGATTAACGACTGGCCCTGGCGAGTCATATACCCCGTCGCTCATCATAATGAGAAGGTCACCGGGCTTCATCGTCATATGAATGGCGTCCACATCGATATCCTGCAGTATACCGAGCGGGAGATTGCCTGCAGATACGGTCTGCACCTCTTTTCCACTTTTAATATAGCTCGGTATAGATCCGTTCTTCATCAATGTCGTCTTGGCGCTGTACATATCGACGATCGCTAGATCCACGGTGGCATATACCTCATCCGTCGAGCGCAGCATCAGAATTGAATTCACCGATTGAATGGCGAGATGCTCGTCCATCCCGGACTGCAGCAGCTGTGATAGCACGTTCAAAGCTGTGCTGCTCTCCATACTTGCCCGTTCTCCATTTCCCATTCCGTCCGATAATGCAATCACATACTTGCCTCCGCTCAGTTCTAGCGCATTCGTACTATCACCTGATAATAGCTCTCCTCCCTTTGCCGTTCCGGCTATTCCCACGCTAACATCATATGACTTGGCCGTCACGAATGTGGCGACACTCTCCATTCCATCCCCTATTCTCTTATCCTCCCGAACCGATATGTGCTCGCCTAATATGTCCGATAACAGCGGCGCAATCAGCTTGCGGCACTCATCATACCCTTCTGTAAAGGAATGAACGATCTCAATCTCCACATGCCCTTTATCCAACGACACAATATCCACCCGATTGACGGATAAGCCCATGTCATCCATCGCTTGGCGAATCTGCTCTTCTTGAAGAAACATTTGCCGCCCTTCCCGCTTAATCTCCTTCGCCAAGTCATCCATTACTCGAGATACCCCTGCCAACTGCTCTGCTACGAATGTTCGACTGTCATGCACCTGCTTCCTCCACTGCTGATCCTGCTTATAGTGCGCGTACTGATCGCGCATCTGCGCCAATACCTCCGCTGTCTTCAAGCATGCTGACTTCCACTGGGGCGGAATATGTTTCTCCTTAAAGTCCTGATTCTGTTCAAGTGCAGTCATCATGTCGGTCATCCAGGTAACCGTTTGCAGGTATTTTCCGTTCCAACAAGCCTGACGCCGCGGGCAGGCAGCGCAGGTCTGTCTCGAGACCGACTCCAAAAATAAGTTGAGATCCTCCTCCTTACGTTTGATTTCTCCTGTCCCTGCCATCTGTCCAAAGCTGCGCGAGAGCTGCTGAAACAGCTCAGAGAACTGTGTGACCCGATCCGCAGTCATATCTCGGACACGCTTCGCATAATCTTGTTGAGACTTCGTATGTTCATTCGTTCCAGGTGTATACTTCGCGAGTGTCTCTACCATCGAACGCGGAGTTAGTATAAATAATGCGGCTGCGACGATCGTCTCCCATGTCGAGACTAGCATCTGTTCAGTCGGTCCCAAGTAGACCGATAGAATGGCGGTGCCTAGCAGCATGCCGAAGGCTACAGCAAAGCGTTTCCCCTCGCGCATCAATCCAGCGAGGAGTCCAGCAAAGGCGAGCAAGCTCATCTGCAGCATCGATCCCGGCAGTGCCAAGCTCAGAATAAGCCCAAGGATAACGCCAACAGAGGCACCTAGCGGCGCACCGCCTACGAAAGCAAACAGCATGACGAGATAGCGAGAGAGTATATGATCCACCTGCAAGCCTTGTACGCTCCAGCCTACCGCCCCCGTCATCATCGAAGCCAGCAGAATCATCAGGCATATGAGCTCTTCCATTCGCAAGGAGTTGTTGCGTTTATTCAACATCAGTACTGGCAGCGCGTGGACAAACACAAGCGTCAGCATGAATCCGAGCACCGCATCTGTTACGTCCATCAATACGGCATACCAGGTAACCTCTGAACCTAGCATCGTCACAAATAGATGAACTGCTAGATTCGCGATAAATACCATAAACGGCGCATAGTTCATCTCCGATCGTCCAAAGGCTTGCAGCCCTCGCTGCATCAAGATAATGAGCAGAAGCTGAGCACCGATCATGACAGTCGTTGGTTCTGGTGCAAATAAACTACCAGCCAGAATAACGGTCCCCGTCCAAACTGCTAGATCGCGCCTAGTAAAATACATAACAGCAAAGAATGCAGCTGCAAAAGGGAATAAATCATCCAAGATGACGGCTCGTCCGAGCAAGAATCCGATGCCCATAAATAATAGAGTCCATTTCCGTGTTCCGATCAGCTGCCTAAAACGATCAAACCGCCACCGTCTCGTTCTGCTTGCAGCCATAGCAGCTGCCTCTTCTTGCAACCCTTCATACCATACCTGTCTCGGAAACGGAATAATCTTAGCCTTGTTCATCTCCCAAGCACCACCTATTCTCTGAATTCGTGTGCCTCTCATTATAGGAGCTAGAGTTGGAAACGTTTGTCAGAATCTCGTATCAATTCCCAAAAAGTTTCCGACAGGTATTGAGGCTCGAATGAACGGAACTCGAATGGACGCAACCCGTTGACTGGACAAGGTTTGATGGAGTATAGGTCGGGTTCAGCTGTCAGATTATAGCTGTACTCTCTTTATCGATTCGAGCCCATTCCCTTGTAAATGTACCGTGAAGGTTGCTTATTAGGGGTGGTTCCTGTCGCAACTCTTTTTTCAGCCGACAATTGCGCGTGTAACGAAGAGATGAAACGCATCTTCCGCCACACACTGCACCTATGTTAGGTCTAGCTGACGAATCATGCACACTGGTCGAAATTATTAGCATTTTCGGAGCTATCTGTCGGAGAGTTGGAGAATCGGAGGATAACTGCAAGAAGCGTAATATAGCAAAAAAGCCGTATCGTGGTGTATATCCACCACGATACGGCTCTGTATAATCGTATATCGATTCCCTATTAGACTCGACGAGCGCCGCGTCCTCCGCGCTTGCCTTCCGTATTCTTCTTAAGCGATGAGATGCGTTCCTCGCTGTCCTTCAGGAAGCGTGACATTTTATCCTCAAAAGAAGGGGTATTGTACGAAGATCTTCCTCTTCCGCGATCTCGATTCCCAAACCCAGGTCTGCTGCCACTATCTCTTCCGCCACTCGGACGATCCGGACGGTCCGGTCGAGGAGCTCTTGGCGGGCGCTGCTCCGATGCAGGTCTATCCACCGCTTGCTTGATAGACAAGCCGATCTTGCCGTCTTTGTCGACGTTAATAACTTTGACAGTGACTACATCGTCAATCTTCAAATGGTCATTGACGTCTTTGACGTAGTTGTCGGCAATCTCTGAGATGTGAACTAGCCCTGTGACACCTCCCGACAGATCAACGAACGCTCCGAAATGCGTAATGCCTGTCACTTTGCCTTCTAACTTGGTGCCCACTTCAATTGTCATAGAATAAAACGTTCCTCCCTTAGAATGTTAAACCGCACATTGCTCGAAAAACGTGAACACCGCAGCGCTTGGATGTTCGGTCACCAATTGCTGCGACGAGGACATATTCCCTATGCAAAGTACTGCTTATGTCGTGATTATACTGTAACAGCGCGGGGTTGGTCAACTGATCGCTGTCCCATAATGCAGCCTATTCTTCTTGTTTTCGAATAAACCGCTCATCCGGAAGCTTCATCCCGCGACTGCGTGCGATTTGTAAAATATACTCTGTTGTATCTAATTTGTCGACCTCTTCTTGGAGATTGTTACGTATTTCCAGAGCTTCCTTATGTTCCTGACCGCGCGCTTGCTTCTCCTGCTCCAGATCCTGCATCGTAAACATCTGGCTGACATAAGTGTACCCGCTCCAACACAAGAATACGCATATAAACAACAGCCACAGCTGAAGCCGTCGCTTCGTCCCTTTACGAACGGTTGCGTTCAACTTTTCAGTATTCCTATTCGCTTCAACGGATCTTGTTCTTGCATGGACGCTAGCCATATTCGGGTACCTCCTTCTATCCAGATTCAGTTCGTTGTATCGGGTGGGCGTTTAAACCAACCTAATACCTTGCGGTATATGCCAACACAACGTATCTTAACCCGATTCCATCTCGTTGAAACCGAGTGTGCCGCACGCATGATCTTATCGCGGACTCGCATGATCTTCGCTGTCATCTGCCAACGGTTCCACAACGGCATAATTAACGGCGATAACATCCATCGTACAAGCCACCACAATGGTTGAGCCAATTTTAACACAAATTTTAGGATGAACATAGCCGCTTTTCCTATAAATCGAAGGGTTGCCCACAAAAATAGGATTAAAGTCTTAGTCGGCAGTACAAGCACGACATGAAAAACCCGAAGGAGGAATCGCACGATCGCTTTGAACATGTTAACGATCCAGGTTGTCAAGGTGATGGTCATACGACTGAGCAATATATAATACAACCAAGCTCCAAGCGCCAGTCCCAGAAATACATAGAACCTTAATTCTCCCTGGTTGCCTTTCACGAGCAGTTGGAACACGAACCAAGTCGCAGCGAGCCAGTACACGATGTCGAGGCATGGCAGTGTCCACCGTGGAAAGCCCAGCTGATGCGCTACAACACGATAGCTGTCGTATGCTATTCCTAGTGCCAAACCACTGAACAGCATCAACAGCACCGTCATCCACTGTGCGTGCAGATCGAGATGGGTCACTTGAACAATTTCCCGAAGAAGTTCTTGGATGTCTTCTGCTGATTGGCGTCTAAGTAAGCTAAGGAGTTCACCATGCCTTCAATCGCAACGAGCCCCTGCTCTAGGCTCAGATTCTTGATGTGCAGGTTCTGACCGCGAATCGTAAGGAACCCGCACTCCGTTTCCAACAGAAACTCCTCGCTGTCGAAGCTTTCCACACTGCTCACGCCGCTGATCTCCAGAACTTTTCGATTCATCATCTTGATTTCTTGACGCTTGGCCGGTTTATTCGTTTCGTACATAGCCTGTACCCCTCCTTCTCCTCACTAGAGTATGAGAGAGTGGTACAAGTTTAGAACCAGTTCTTCACCTGCTGTACCAGCTTATCGGTTGTCGATCTTCTCCGGATACATATCATGCTGGAACAGGCGATTGCGCGCCATATCTTCGTATACGGTTCCAGGACGCCCGTAATTGCAGTATGGATCGATAGAGATGCCGCCGCGGGGGGTGAATTTCCCCCACACCTCGACATAGCGCGGATCAAGAAGCGCGATCAGGTCATTCATGATGATATTGACACAGTCTTCGTGAAAGTCCCCTTGATTGCGGAAGCTGAACAAGTATAGCTTGAGCGACTTGCTCTCTACACATTTCTGATCCGCAATATAGCTGATATAGATCGTTGCAAAGTCCGGCTGCCCGGTTATTGGGCACAAGCTCGTGAATTCTGGACAATTGAATTTTATAAAATAATCGCGGTAGGGGTGCTTGTTTGGAAAGGACTCCAGCACCTCCGGTGCGTATGTCGATTTATAAGTCGTATGCTGACCAAGATGAGTCAGCGGCAATTCAGCTTCTGTACGCCCTGCCATTATACTCAGCTCCTCTAAGTTTGGTGTTTATGATATAAAGTCGTATCTGTCTTATCTGTTTCGATCGAAAAAAGGTTATACCCCGCGCTTATTCCCCCATACGAGTGTGTGCAGCTGCGGCAGCACTCTACAATCGCTTAGACGGGAATCTTGGTTGGATGCTTGGATCAACCATTCATAACGGCGCAGCAGCCCCAGAGCCAATTCCTGATCATCATTCGAGTGGACTTCTGGATTGCCCGTTTGCAAGATGAACGGCACTGCGGGATATCGCTCGTGCAATGCGGCAGCATACTGCAGGTCCATCTCATCGAAGATGACCACTTTCAGATTGATGCTGCTGCCGTTGGATGCAAGCTCCGTAAGCAGGTAATCAAGCCGCGCATAGTCGGTATCCATGCCCGAGCTTGGCGGCTTCGGAGATACCGTGACGTCGTCCACATGCTTCAGCCAATCTTGCCAGCGCGAGCCTTGAGTCTCCACCGCGGTGCGAACGCCTAGCTCTCGCAGCCGTTCAACCAAGGGGCCAAGCTGCGTCAATAGCGCAGGGTTGCCTCCCGATAAAGTGACGTGCGCGAGTCTCCCCTGCGCAAGCCGCTGCAGCTCTTCTATGATGGTATCCGCCGTCATGTGGCGGATATCCTTCTTGCTGCTGCCATCCCATGTGAAGGCAGAATCGCACCAGCTGCACCGGTAATCGCAGCCAGCCGTGCGCACGAACATCGTCTTCTGCCCGACCAGCATTCCTTCCCCTTGGACGGTCGGGCCGAAGATCTCCAGCACCGGAATAGGTGCTGGGGTTGCAGCGCTTGTACTCATTCGACCATCCACTCCCGTCTCGCCTCAGCGTAGCTGGTAGGCGTTTCGTAGAGGCGGACGAATTCGGTGCGCGCTCCCTCGCAGGCCTGAGCGTATACAGGCTCCTGCAGCGCCGCTTCCAGCTGCTCGAACAGCCACACGACCATATTTTCCGCAGTGGTGTTCATGTTCGGCAAGCTTTCGTTCAGATACCGATGATCGAGATAAGGCTCGATCCGGTCTTTCCATATCGTCTTTATATCGCCAAAGTCGAGCGCAAGCCCGATCTCATTCACATATCCGCTAATACCTAACACGACGCGGTACGTATGACCGTGCAGATTTTTGCATTTTCCGTCGTAGGCATGCAGATGATGGGCTGCGTCAAACGTAAATTCCTTGCTCACGAGTACCCGCTTGCGATGATAGCGCAGCTCATGGTGCTGAATGTCCTGATTATACTGCTGCAGACGCTCTACGATGCGGTAAGGTCCAGGCTGTCTCATGACTGTACCCCTTCCTGTTCCACAGAAGAAGAGTCGCGTTCGCTCAGGTACTGCTCCAGCCCCGCGCGGCGCAGCTTGCAAGCCGGACACTCGCCACAGCCGTCTCCAGGCAGGCCATTGTAGCAAGTAACGGTCTTCTCGCGCACGAAGTCCAGCGCTCCAAGCTCGTCTGCCAGCTTCCATGTCTCCGCCTTGTTCAACCACATCAGCGGCGTATGCAGGACAAAGCCGAAGTCCATCGCCAGATTCAGCGTCACATTGAGCGACTTGACGAATACGTCACGGCAATCCGGGTATCCGCTGAAGTCGGTCTCGCACACGCCAACTACGATATGACGCGCGCCTGCTTGCTTAGCATAGATAGCTGCGAAGGTGAAGAATACCATGTTCCTTCCTTCGACAAATGTATTCGGGACCTGGCCTTCCTCATGCTCAATGGCTACATCGCTGCGCGTGAGCGCATTCGGCGCCAACTGGTTTAACAGGCCCATGTCGAGAATTCGGTGCGGCACTCCAAGCTCAGCAGCTATACGCGCTGCATGGTCAAGCTCGGTTCGATGGCGCTGTCCATAGTCGAACGATATCGCTTCGACTTCCTTGAACTCCTTCAGTGCCCACCATAAGCAGGTGGTGCTGTCTTGACCGCCGCTGAATACGACAATCGCTTTCTCTTGTTGATTCATGTGTCTCATCCTTTCTATTCCCTCGATCGGTGAAAGGCAGACCGTGATATGAAGAGGAATGCCGTACGACATAAAAAGGGACGCGAATTGTTCGCATCCCTTGGCATCTCTTCAAATGCAGCACGAATAAAACGGTAACGTGATCCATGGCTGTTCCGTGCTGTTGGCCTAGTTTTTTATAGAGGGAGGGTTGCGAACCTCTCCCGCGTCCGATGAACGCGGAATTGATGAAGTTGTCGGATGTTATTATAACACATATATGTTCAGGACATCATTGTCACAATCTAACTGTTACATGACTGCCTCACTTTAACTCATACTCTAGCTCGTTCTCCTACAGTATGAAGTCATTGTCCTATTCCGTTGTCTAAGCAATCTTCTAAACAATCTATCGTTATATGAATTGTTGTACATCGTACAACATTCCGAACATCAGCACCTACATAGCTTCTCTTAGCACGATATAAAAACAACCGTGCCACTGCATTCCTGCAGCAACACGGTTGTATATACATTCTTCATTACCATCCAAAGTCATCTTGCTTCGGAATCGGTTCTTCTCGGAGCAGCGTATACATGCCTGCAGCCTCGTCCTTCTTCGTCGTCTCTTGAAGACGTTCGACACGGACGGTAACGAGCTTCTGTCCGAACTGCACTGTGATCTCGTCTCCGACCTTCACCGTACTGCTTGGCTTCGCCTCGCGGCCGTTCAACACGACGCGCCCCTGACCGGACACATCCTTAGCAACTGTGCGCCGCTTGATGAGTCGCGATACTTTCAAGAACTTGTCGAGTCGCATTATTTTACAGCTTCTTTAAGCTTGTTGCCCGCTTTGAAAGCAGGAATAGTGGACTCAGGAATTTCGATTGTGTTGCCTGTTTGCGGGTTGCGACCTGTGCGGCCAGCACGTTTGCGAGTTTCGAATGTGCCGAAACCGATCAGTTGAACTTTGTCGCCGCTAACGAGCGCGTCAGTTACTTCACCGAAGAAACCGTTCAATACTGTTTCTACGTCTTTCTTAGTCATACCGCTTTTGTCAGCAATGTTGTTGATCAGATCTGTTTTGTTCATGTCTATTGGCCTCCCAATTCTCTTAAATACTCTTTGAGCTTATATGGCTAGGTAGGTCGGTTATATCCGGTTGTAACCATCTGCCACGGAATACGTTCGCTGTATGTATTCTTGCTTTATGTGTAAATTCCTTCTCGAGCGCGGCACTTTTTCAAATTTTGACGAAAAATAGGGAATAAGGCCGCCATTCGCTAGAGACAAGACCTACAAACCTACAACCGTTTCGCTTCCTGCCACCATTGCTCCATTTCTAGTAAGTCAGTTTGGTCAAAAGATTTGCCGTTTATACGAAGTTGCTCTTCAATATATCGGAAACGCTTCACAAATTTGCGATTAGTCATCGTAAGAGCTTCCTCCGGATCAACGTTTATAAAGCGCGATACGTTTACGGCTGCAAATAGAAGATCACCGAGCTCTTCTTGCGCCGCAAGGATTGCGTCTTCCTCTTTCGCCTTTGTTCCGCAAGCTTTGACCGCCTCCTGCAATTCTTGCAATTCTTCTGCCACTTTGTCAAGTACATCTTCCACACAGTCCCAATCAAAGCCAACTTTGGCAGCTTTTTTCTGCAATTTATAGGCTTTCATCAGCGCCGGAAGATCGCGTGGCACGCCATCTAGTGCAGAAGTGCGTTCATTCGTCATCCCTTTAAGCCGCTTCTCTTCTGCCTTCATCTGCTCCCAATTGCCTAGTGCAGATTGCGCATCCTCTGCATGTCGATCTCCAAATACATGTGGATGGCGGAATATCAGCTTATCATTCAGCCCTTGAATCACATCGTAAACGTTAAAGGCCCCTGCTTCATCTTCCATCTGCGAATGCAGCATAATCTGCATGAGCAGGTCGCCGAGTTCTTCCTGCATCGCTGTAGGATCGTCGTCATCGATCGTTTCCAGCACCTCATACGTTTCTTCGATCAAGTTCTTCCGGATCGACTGGTGTGTCTGCTCTTGATCCCATGGACAACCTCCTGGGCTGCGCAAAATGTTGACGATCTCCTTCAGCTTCGCAAATGTCCGATGGTGAACGCGCTGGTTATCAGTTTTTGGCACCCATATCAGCGACAGATTTCCGTACCCTTCGATACGATCCAGCTCATGCAATGGGATTCGCACGATTCGCTCTAAACTCGGAATGCCGAGAGCATGTCCAACGACGATTTCAAAGTCATCGGGATACAATTCCATCAAGCCCAGCTTGACGTCTGAAGCCGTAAATACGTCATAGACTTGTCCGATGACGGTGTTCAGCTGAGGGGACAATACAGCAGCGGATACTTCGGATGCATCGATCAGTTGGAACCCGTCGATCGGGTCGAATCCTAAGCGGATAAATGCTTGATCCAAGAAGCTTTCTCCGCCTAATATCCGAAGCTCTACCCCCGCTTCTGGGCAGCGTTCTTTCAGCAGGCTGACCGTCGATTCAGCAACCATCGGGTGCCCCGGAACGGCATAGATGATGTTCTCCTCTGGCAGCTCCCGTGCCTTGTCGATCAGGCGGTGCGCGATCTCGTCATACACCTCCGGGAAGCTGTCATGCGCCTCATAGACGCTGTCGAACGTGGTGTAGCGAATCTGATGATCGCGCAGAAATTCCATGACCGGATGGTGCTCTGTACGAACATATAGATGCTTGGCACTCTGCAGCAGCTGCCAGATACCGAGCGTGAGTTGAGTATGATCGCCGGTTCCTAAGCCGACGACTGTCAGTTGTCCGTTCATTGTGTAAGCCTCCTATGGCGATATCGATGTAATGCGAAGCTAATTACTTAGAGCGCGCCCAGCGGGCGGCCAGCGCGGCTAAACGCGGACCAATACGCGGCACGGCGGCCCATTCCTCTGGCCGCACGATCTGAAGCCGCGCTGCGAGCGCTGCGAACAGCAGCGCGCCGAGCGGCACAGCCACAAGCGTGGCGGTCAGCGCGCCCAAGCGGCCGCCCATTGGGGCGAATGCGGCGGCGATGAGCCATGCCGCTAGCCCCATGGCGGCCAGCGCGACAGCCAAGCGCAGCGGGCGCTCGAGCCACGCCGCGACAGGCAGGCCGCCATAGCGCGCCAATGCGCGGCTGTTGAGCCACGCTGCGGCGGTGAGCGCCGCGAGCCCCGCCACGGCGGCGCCGTTAATGCCCCACATCGGCACAAGCGCGATGTTGAGGGCAATCTTGACTGCGGACGCCGCCAGCAAATTGAACGCTGGCGCCCGCAGTATGCCGACACCTTGCAGCATGGCGGTAGATACCGCCTGCACGGTGCCGGCCAAGGCCGTGCACGACACGAGCACGAAGGTCATCGTGCCCCTGTCGTCCGTGTACAGCGCCGTGTTGATCGGCCGGGCCAGCACAGCCAGGCCCACCGCAGCGGCGCTGCCAACGATCCAGGCCGTGCGCATCGCACCGGCCATGGTCGTGTACAGCTTCGTCTCCGCGCCAACGCGCTTCGCCTCCGCCAGTGCAGGCACGAGGCCGACCGCAAGCGAGGTCGCCACCATCGTGACCAGCTGCACCAGCGGCAATGCGCGGCTGTACACGCCAAACTGCACCATCGACTCCGTTTCCGTCAATCCGTATTCCGTCATTAATCGCGGCACGGTAAAGACGTCCACTACGTTAACGAACGGCACTACAATCGCGCCGAGACAGATCGGCAGCGCTGTCCGTGCCAGTCGTTTCATCCAATAGCTTATGCTTTTAAGAGGCAGCTCGTTTGATGCATTCTTGAGCTGGTTCGCACTTTCTATGCGATCACCCTTGTGCTTTCGACTAAGGAGCGGCAATAAAATGAGCAATCCGCATACACCGCCAGCAAACGAGCCAAAAGTAGCTCCTGCGGCAATCAGTTCATCGGCAGCTCCCTGCTTCGTCAACAGAACCAACAGAACAATCATCACCGTAACTCGTGCGAATTGTTCCACCACCTGTGAAACAGCCGTAGATACCATGTCGCCGCGTCCCTGCGAATAGCCGCGCAGCACCGCCATAATCGGCACCACAAGCAGTGCAAAGGAAGAAGCCCGTATGGCGTTCGTCGTGAGTGAATTGCCGATCCAACGCGCTATGTCTGCCGAACCCGCATACATCAAGACAAAGCCAACAACACCACTCAGCCCCATCAAGAGGCAGCCCGCCTTCGTCATCTGAACAACACTGCGTCTATCCCCCAGTATTTCCAGCTCGGCAACAAGTCTTGCAACTGCAATAGGTATACCTGCTGATGCAATTGCTGTTAACAATACATAAAACGGGTAAACCGTATTATATATACCAAATACGCCGTCTCCGCCAATATTTTGCAGCGGTATCTTCTGAAGCGTACCCAGCAGCTTGGAGATGACGGTAGCCAATCCAAGCAAGAGCGCGCCATGTACGACTTGATTCGCGGCGCGCAGTTTACGCTCTGTCATTGTCCACCACGCCTATCCGTTATCCTCTGCATATCGTCCCGTATTATAACACAACGCGTCGGCTTGTTTCACTCCAGCTACACTACAGCTAATACGGTTAATGTCTTAAAAGGGTTGATATGATGGTCAGGTAAGCTGAACACAGCTAAAATACACAAAAACTCCTTGTCCCTCAACATGTATGCGTATTACCGCACACCTGTATCAGGCAAGGAGTCTTTAGTAAATAACAGTGATTATTGTTCCATCTGCTTGCCTAGGAAGCCAGCAGCAGTCTCGGACATTTTTTGTTCCATGATTCCCATCTTAACGCTCTCGTCTTTGTTCAACATAACGACTGTTCCGATTGGGTCTCCACCAGCGATGATTGGCGCAACTACGAAGGATGACAATGTTTCCGAGTTGTCTTTAACAATTTCATAAGAATTCGTGTTTGTTTCAACAACAGTTTTACGGTTATCCATGCAGTTTTCAAGCAGTGTGCCGATAGATTTATCCAACATTTCCTTCTTGGATCCGCCAGCTACAGCGATTATAGAATCGCGGTCGGAAATTAGTGTGATGTTGCCTGTGCTCTCATACAACGATTCAGCGTATTCTTTAGCGAAGTCTCCCAATTCACCGATCGGGGAGTATTTCTTCAAGATAATTTCACCGTCGCGATCAACGAAGATCTCAAGAGGATCTCCTTCACGTATACGCAGTGTGCGGCGAATCTCCTTAGGGATAACTACACGACCGAGGTCATCAATACGACGAACAATACCAGTTGCTTTCATGATAAGTTGCTCCACCTTCCATTGCTTATTTTGAGGATTGTTGAATTATTTGCGAAAAGGAGCGTGTCAGTTAAAAATGTTAAACTGACCATAGTATTCATCCAGCCCCAAATTCTTATACATCTCCTATATACGCATGTAATTCGTTTGAGTTGCAAAAAATATCAAAATTCGACACTTACCGACAAAATTAGTGCAAATTTTTTAAAGATGTCATCTTTTTACGCAACACATCTGGAATATATAGGCAATATGTAGTTTGGTTAGCGGTACCTCTTTTTACCCGCTATTTTAGCATCTTACTTTTTCAAGCGACTTATGTATAGACTTTTTCATGTTTTTTACCAAATTTGCCCCATTTCTCATTTTTTACATACAGATGTTCACTGTACACGCACATTTTATGTTTCTTTATTGTCATCATACACTGGAAAATCCACTTTTCGACACAAATCTCATATTCCTAACATAATATGCCCTATTCTTAATTTTCACTGATGTCGTCTAACCTGGAAAATAATAAAAACGACCCCTCCGCCTGAAACAGCGCAAGGGATCGTCTTCTCTAAGCCTATAGTTTATTTCTTATCTTCTGCTGCAGGCTTCTTCTCATCAGCAGGCTTGTCCGTTTTGTCTGTAGACTTATCTGTTCCATCAGTCGTTGATTTGTCTGCAGGTTCTTGTTTCTCTACTGGTGGAAGTTTAATTTCCTTGATTACTTTCTTCTCAAGGTCTTCTTCCATGAACTTGTTCATCTTCTCAGATGCAGCAAGTGTCTTAAGCGTTTCCTTCTCTGCATCCGTCAATCCTTCAAATGTCTTCTCTGTGCGTTTTTCCACTCGCATAATGTGGTAGCCGTATTGTGTCTTAATCGGATCAGAAATCGTGTTCAACGGAAGCGTCAATGCTGCTTCTTTGAACTCTGTTACCCATTTGCCGACTGGTGTATCTTCATAAAGACCGCCTGTGCTTGCGTTGCCGTCATCCGAGTATTCTTTGGCAAGCGTTGCGAAGTCCTCCCCTTTATCCAAACGAGCTTTGACTTCATTTGCACGTTTAAGGGCATCTTCTTCTGTACGCTCTTTACCATCTTTGTCCTTGAAGCCAATCAAGATGTGACGAACAGATGCCGTTGTCATATCACGCTTGTTCTTCTCGAACTGTGCCTTCATATCTTCGTCAGTCACTTGTTTATTAAAGCTGTCGACCACTGTTAGAATACGTGCCATGTAGTCCGTAACATCTGCATCTGTCAGATTCTTCTCTTTAATTAATTTCTTGTATTCATCTTCACCGAATTGTGCCTTCATATCTTTAAGCTGCTTCTCTGCTCTCTTCTTGCCCTCTGCTTTGGATTCATCAGGTGCATTGGCAGCCAAGTACTCATATGCAATCTGCTGTTTCACAAAGTATTCACGGAACTCGTCCATTCCAAGTAATTGCTCATACTCTGGGTAAAAGAGCATCATGTTCGCTAATTCTTTATCAAATTCTTGCTGCGTGATTTCACCACCCTCATAAGTGGCAACGACTGTATTATCACCAGCCGCGTTCTTGTCATCTTTCTTGCCGCAGCCCGCTATAACTGTAACCGCCAGTATTAGCGTTAACGCTACGATCATTCCTTTCCAGGAACGTCTATTTTTACTTTGCAACATCTTGTAATTCTCCCTTCGATTTAATCGCATCTTTCGCCCCTTGCATCAGTTGCTCCAGCTTCATCAATAGATTCATCGCATCGTAACCCCGTGCATTTAACTTAATCGGAACGTTTGCTTGGCGATCGATCGAGAATCTCTTGTCAATGTTAGCTGCAATTGCAGCCAACTTCTTGCGATCTAAACGTGACTCTGCAAGTGGATGAACCTTCAGCGATACATCATCACCACGCTGAGTTAGGGCCTCAATACCATATTGCTTCGCATACCATTTCAGTCTCGATACAGCTAGCAGCTGCAGCACTGCGAGCGGCGGTTCTCCGAAGCGGTCGACCAGCTCATCACGCAGCTCTTCCACTTCTTCCAGTGACCCGAGGCTGGCTACTTTTTTATATATTTCAATCTTCTGAATACTATCATAAATATAATCCGCGGGCAAATAGGCATCGATATTCAGGTCGATAAGCGTATTCCATTCCTGCGCATCCTCTGTTACGACACCGTCTAGTTCTGCCTTGCGTTTCGATATTTCATCTGACAACATCTGAGAATATAGATCAAACCCGACAGACGCAATAAACCCATGCTGCTCCGCTCCCAGCAGGTTCCCCGCTCCACGGATAGACAGGTCGCGCATCGCGATCTTAAAGCCTGATCCCAGCTCCGTGAATTCCTTAATGGCTTGAAGTCGTTTCTCTGCTACTTCATTCAGCACTTTATCACGCTGGTACGTAAAGTAGGCATAAGCGATCCGATTAGAGCGTCCAACTCGTCCTCTTAATTGGTAAAGCTGAGATAGGCCCATCTTGTCCGCATCATGCACGATTAGTGTGTTTACACTTGGAATATCAACGCCTGTCTCAATAATGCTCGTACTAACGAGTACATCGTACTCTCCATCCAAGAAATCGAGTATTGCACGTTCCAGCTCTTGCTCTGACATTTGACCATGACCAACTGTTACGCGTGCATCAGGCACCAGCATTTTGATATGATCGGCTACTTGATGAATGCCTTGAACACGATTGTACAAGTAATATACCTGACCGCCGCGAGCCAGCTCGCGCTCAACCGCTTCTCTAACAAGTGAATCGCTGTGCTCTAGCACATACGTCTGCACAGGGAATCTATTTTCAGGCGGCGTCTCAATAACCGATAGGTCACGAACTCCGAGCATAGACATATGGAGAGTTCGAGGAATAGGCGTTGCAGTCAACGTCAACACGTCGACATTCGTTTTGAGACGCTTGAGCTTCTCCTTATGGGTAACACCGAATCGCTGCTCCTCATCGACGATAAGCAAGCCTAGATCCTTGAACACGATATCCTGCGATAAGAGTCGATGTGTACCGATAACTACATCTACAAGGCCGGACTTCAGGCGTTTCATCGTCTCATTCTGTTCTTTACGCGTCCGGAAACGGCTCAATACACTAATGTTAAACGGATAATCCGCAAACCGTTCACGGAATGTCTCATAGTGCTGTTGAGCTAGAATCGTAGTAGGAACTAGAATCGCTACCTGCTTGCCTTCCATTACCGATTTGAATGCAGCACGAATTGCAACCTCTGTCTTGCCGTAACCGACATCACCGCATAATAAGCGGTCCATTGGACGCGGCAGCTCCATATCCTTCTTGATCTCGTCGATCGCACGCATCTGATCCCGTGTTTCGTGATACGGGAATAAGTCCTCAAACTCCTGCTGCTCAGGTGTATCCTTCTCGAAGGCGTAACCAGGGGATGTTTGACGCGCAGCGTAGAGTTTAATTAAGTCATCGGCAATGTCCTTGACCGACGCCTTGACCTTATTCTTAACTTTGGTCCACTCCGAGCCGCCAAGCTTATTAACCTTAGGCTCCTTCTCTTCTGAGCTGACATAGCGCTGAATGAGATGCAGCTGATCTACAGGAACTGACAGCTTATCGCCGCCGGCATACAGGACATGCAAATAATCCTTATGGATTCCGTTGATCTCCAGTGTCCCGATTCCCATATACTTGCCTATACCGTGATTCTGGTGGACGACGTAATCGCCGACTTTAAGCTCCGTATAGCTGCGAATACGTTCCGCATTATCGATCTTGGCGTCAGAACGACGAGTCGTCTTCCGCTGCTTCGAGGAGAACATCTCCGACTCCGTGATGACAACCAAATGCACCGACGGCAGCTCAAATCCGCTCTGCAAGTTGCCATTCATAATCGTAGGCTCCGGAATCTGATAATCCTGAAGCACGCGACGAATACGGTCGACTCGCTCGTCACCGTTCGCCAATATTATGACGTTAGCGTTGCCTTTCTTCCAGCGCTCCATCTCAGATTTCAGCACGTTCATCTGACCGTGGAAGTTCTGCATCGCGCGGCACATGACATTCACGATGTTCTGCGGCTGAGTATGTGGTACTTGGCGCAAGAAGAGCGCCATAAACACAGTCTGGAATGGACGCTTGCCCATCGCTTCCTCTACTGTCTTTCCAAGTGAAAGCATTGGCAGTGTCTTGCCGTGCTGCAGCAGATGCGTATTCCATTCCGCCTCATCTCGCTCTAGCTGCTTTGCCGTTTCTAATACGCGCGCAGGCTCATCTACCACAAGCAGCGTATCTTCAGGCATATAATCATATAAAGTGTGCTTCTCCGGATAGAGAAGCGACACGTACTTGTACATGTCATTAAAATACGTATGGCCGCGCAGTCGATCGATTTCCTGATGGATCTCCTGACGCAGCTTATCCTTCAGCTGACGATCACTCATCTTGGCCAGCTGCTCATCCAATCGCAGCACAGCTTCGTCTGCTGCGTGTATGAATCTTGCCGAGTCAGCAATCATCTCCTTGGCTGGAGTAATGACAAGGCGTTCCAGCTTCTCTAACGAACGCTGATCCGCTGGATCAAATGAACGAATGGAGTCGATCATATCATCGAACCACTCCACTCGATAGGCCACATCAGATGTGTAGGGATATATATCGATAATCCCGCCGCGAACACTCATTTCCCCGCGTGATTCTACACGTTCGGTACGCTCATAACCTAGCGCTATCATCCGCTCAAGGAACTGCTGCAGCGGAAACTCCTCATCCACAGCGATCGGCAGCTCGGCTTCTGCCATAATATTGCGCGCAGGCAAATAGCGCCGCAGCCCTGCATACGGCGTGACTACGATACCGCGGAATCCTCTAGCCAAGCGAATCAGCGCATCGATTCGCTGTGCAATGACTTCAGGGCTGGATATAGCGGACTCCGCTGCTACCAGCTCATTAGCCGGATATAGGATGACTTGATCTGGCCCAAGGCATTCCTGCAAATCTTCTGCTACCTTTTGTGCGGAAAACATATTATGTGTAACGGCTAGCACCGGACGATTGAGATCTTGCGACAGTGCAGCCATCATCACTTGACGTGCAGATCCAGACAGACCTGAGACGAGCTGCTCTTTCATCCCTGCGCGGATGCCTGCAGAAATAGACTCTATATCGCGTTCCGCAGATAATGCTTGCATAAGTGCTTTTAACAAGGATTGGCACCTCTTTCATACGAGTTCGGAATTAGTGAATTCCGAGGTATTACGGAAATCGTGAAATTTTGATTCGCAATTTAAACGTTCACCAATGGCGACTGCTCATTTTAAACAGAAATCACGAGCGTGATAGCTCATACAGACAATGAATCTCACAAATTCGTGCAAGTCTCCTTAAGAGACTTAGCCTCATATCTTCATAACATAAACCTCTAATACGAAACCATCTGATATGACGATGTCCGCTTAGAGGTTTACTTATATTATACCTTAGCTAACATGAGCTACGGTCACAAATAAGCCTCGGCATCTGAGCCAAGGCTGCCATAAACGAAGTCGGATCTCACATGATATGCAATCTATTGCAGCGGAGAAGCTAATCCAGCTAATTCCGGATTGTTAGCATAAGCTTCCGCGCAATAATCACACGTCATACGAACCGTTATATCTCCATTGGCATGATTGCGAACATAATGCTGACGTTCTTCGACCGTTAGTTCGTCGAATCCTAACCGCATCTCATCGCATTCCATGCCTTCGATGCGTCCAATTAACGTGTGACAGTGCTTACAGACATAATTCACAGACATGTATATGCCCCCTAACGAAGGATTATACCGTCTAGTATATCCGTCCCTTACCAATGTTAGCCTGACTAACCGTTAAATTTGGCCATGGTTTGTTCGAAGGTATGGGTTAAGGAGAACTCTACCGCATCACATGTACGTCCAATGGCTTGTTGAACCGGATCACGGTCTGTTTTGGTAAACGCTTGCAGAACATAATCAACGATGTCCCGCCCTGGGGCAGGCCGCGAAATGCCTAAGCGAACTCGATTAAACGATTGCGTTCCGGTGTGCTGGATAATAGACTTGATCCCATTGTGTCCCCCTGCACTGCCTTGATAACGCAAGCGAATCTTGCCAACTTCTGTATCCATATCGTCATACAGCACGATCAAGTCTTCCAAGCTTGCTTTGTAGTAATCCATGTATGCTCTTACCGTTTCCCCAGACAAATTCATGTAGGTCATCGGTTTAATCAGCACCACCTTCTCTGTTCCAACACGTCCTTCACCAACAAGAGCCTTGCATTTGCTGTCGCGAACGCTAATGTTAAAACGATCCGCCAGCTCATCAATAGCCATAAATCCTATGTTGTGGCGTGTGGATGCGTATTGAACGCCTGGATTACCCAAGCCAACAATCCACTTCAATCTTACCTCTCCTCTCTGCCCCTTATAGCCCGCAGGCACAGGCAATGCCGATAAGGGTTACATCTGCAAGCATGTAGTTTGCAGATGTAACCCTATGTTTATGCAGAAACCGGACACAAAGGTCCGGCTTCTTCTATTCTTATTACTCGATCTCGAACAATTTACTGATGGACACTTCTTCGTGAACCCGAATAATGGCTTCACCCATAAGTGGAGCAACCGACAGTGTATGAATCTTGCTTGAAGGATTCGGATGCTTCACTGGAATGGTGTCAGTGATTACAACTTCTTTAAACGGAGATTCTTCCAGACGCTGCATCGCAGGACCGGACAATACCGCATGTGTACAACAAGCGTACACCTCTTTGACACCGTATTCGACCAATGCATTGGCACCCAATACAATCGTTCCCGCAGTATCAATGATATCGTCAATAATGATCGCCGTTTTGCCTTTAATATCACCAATAATGTTCATAACTTCACTAACATTCGGCTCTGGGCGACGCTTGTCAATGATCGCAAGTGGAGCATTTAAGAAGTCTGCTAATTTGCGTGCGCGTACTACCCCGCCATGGTCCGGTGATACGACTACTACATCTTCCATCTGTTTGGAACGGAAATACTGCGCCAGTATTGGTACACCGAGTAAATGGTCTACCGGAATATCAAAGAATCCTTGAATTTGCGTCGCATGCAGGTCCATTGCAATAACTCGATGTGCACCGGCTGTCTCAATCAGGTTAGCTACCAGCTTCGCCGTAATCGGATCGCGGGATCTCGCTTTACGGTCTTGACGAGCATATCCGTAGTAAGGAATTACAACGTTAATGCTCTTCGCTGAAGCGCGCTTCAGCGCGTCAACCATAACGAGCAACTCCATTAAGTTGTCGTTAACTGGGTCGCATGTGGATTGAACGACGTATACGTCGCAACCGCGAACACTTTCGTTCAGCTTAATCTGAATTTCTCCATCACTAAAGCTTGTAGTTACTGAATCTCCCAATGGTACACCGATATAATCTGCGATTTGCTGCGCTAATTTCGGATTGGAGTTACAAGTGAATATTTTCAACTTGGAATCACAATACGTCATAATAGTTGTTTACCCTCCGTGCTGGTTCATGTTCATCGTTGGTTTGTTCAAGAATCATAGATGGTGTTGGTTATTCAATTATTACATTTCGTTCTGCTCGCGTTCTTTCTTCGCTTTTGCGCGTGCTCGAATCTTCTCGCCATAGCCTGGTTTGTTGACTTGCCGCTCTCGAGCAATGGCAAGATCATTGTCTGCAACATGGTGCGTAATTGTAGAACCAGCAACGACATAGGCACCTTCGCCTATCTGGACAGGTGCAATCAGATTGACATTGCTGCCAATGAAAGCATTGTCCCCGATTTCTGTAACGGACTTATTATATCCGTCATAGTTAACTGTTATCGCTCCACAGCCTACATTTACATTTTTGCCCACTTTTGCATCTCCGATATAACTAAGATGCGAGACTTTCGAATGGTCGTCGATCGAAGCATTCTTCACTTCCACGAAGTCGCCAATCTTTACATGACTGCCAATACGCGCTCCAGGTCGCAAATAGGCGAACGGACCGATAGAACTGTCCGGACCTACCTCTGCTTCCAAGAGGACAGAGTTGGTGATCGCAACGCGGTCTGCCAGCTTGGAATCCGTGATATCCGCATTCGGACCGATGACACAATCCGAACCGATCACTGTATTGCCGCGAAGTATCGTACCCGGATACAAGACGGTATCCGAATCGATGATGACCCCTGCTTCTACATAAGTTGCTGCAGGATCAACAATTGTCACGCCATTCAGCATATGACGGCGGTTGATACGCATGCGCATCAACTTCTCTGCTTCAGACAATGCCAACCGATCATTTACCCCGATCGATTCTGCTTCATCCGGTGTGCAGTAGGCTTGAACCAGTTCACCTTGCGCTTGCAGGATTCCAATGACATCTGTTAAATAATACTCGTGCTGAGCGTTGTCATTGGTTACTTGATTCAGCGCCGCAAACAGTTTGGCGTTATCGAAGCAGTAAGTTCCTGTGTTGATCTCTCTCACTTGCTGTTCGGCAGCCGACGCATCCTTCTGCTCGACAATTTTCAAGACCGAACCATTATCTGCTCGAATAATCCGCCCATAACCTTGCGGTTGATCCAGTTCTGCCGTCAAAATCGTCGCCGAAGCGTGCGCCTTCTCATGCATTTCCATAAGCTGTGCTAGGGTCTCAGATGTTACGAGAGGCGTATCTCCACAGATAACAATTGTCGTGCCTTGTTCACCGTCAAGAAGCGCCTTTGTCTGCATGACCGCATGACCAGTCCCTAACTGTTCCGCTTGCAACACGAATTCCGCACGGCTTCCTAGATATCCTTGTACTGCTTCGGCACCATGACCGACAACTACTACTGTGCGCTCGATGTTAACCTGCTCCACAGCATGAAGTACATGTCCTACCATAGGTTCACCACATACGGGATGAAGCACTTTGTACAGTTTGGACTTCATTCTTTTGCCTTGTCCAGCGGCTAGCACAATGGCCATTCTCTTCAAAGTGTCCGACCTCCTGCTACTTTACTCCATAGATGAATATATCTCATTATGAACAAAAAGAAAAGAGAGCCACCATGTATTGGCTCTCTTTCTTTGTAACCCCAGTGTTTTCCTTATTATGCGCCCTCTTCAATCATGTCCTCGTCTGTGGCAGCACGCTCATATTCAGCCAGTACCGCAGCTTGAATCTTCTCGCGAGTTGCAGAAGAGATAGGATGAGCAATATCTCGGAATTCGCCATCTGGCGTACGCTTGCTTGGCATAGCAACGAACATGCCGTTGTTGCCGTCAATAACACGGATGTCATGAACTACAAACTCGTTATCGATTGTGATCGATGCGATCGCTTTCATTCTGCCCTCTGTGTTGACGCGGCGGAGTCTAACATCAGTAATTTGCACGTGTGTTCACCACCTTTTTCCATTCAAGACTTGGTGTAATATTCCACACGCGCAATTGATTTCCTTCTTTATTTTTGCATGAAATAAAATTTTTTTGAACTTTTTATGTCTAAATTAGTACATATCGACAACGTTCGATTTACTTCGTAGCAATCAATTCAATTTCGACAAAAACATCCTTCGGCAATCTAGCTACTTCCACAGTGGATCGCGCAGGTTTATGAGCGCCAAAGTAGGATTCATAAATAGCATTAACTTGCGCAAACTGATTCATATCTTTCAGAAATACAGTTGCTTTCATCACACGGTCCAAAGAGGAACCCGCTTCACTTAGAACTGCCTGCAAGTTGCGAAACACTTGATGGGTCTGTTCCTCAACTCCGCCTTCGATAAGAGTTCCCTCTGGTGTAAGTGGTATTTGACCTGATGTCAAAATCAATTCTCCGAATACAACCGCTTGCGAATAAGGTCCAATCGCTTGCGGAGCATTAGTTGTCGCTACGATCTCAATTGGTTTCGTCATGCTGCATCCTCCCTTGATTATAAGAAAATAGGGCTGGCAACGTTTATCGTTATCAGCCTCTTTATCCGTTCATACCTGTATTTAGCCTAAATGATCAAAATAATTGCCCGGCTTTACTGTCATATGACGCATGCGAGCATCAACTGTACCGACCCGCACCAAGGAAACGTAGTCATGTAGCAAGCGTTCTTCACTTGGAACATCCTCGGATTCCATCAGGACGCCAACACCTGCTACTGTCGCGTTGAACTCATGCAGCAGATCGATCATACCGTTAATGGTACCGCCTGCACGCATAAAGTCGTCCACAACCAGCACGCGTGAACGCTCTTTAAGGGCTCTTCTAGCCAGTGTCATCGTATGAATGCTCTTCTGCGAGCCCGAAACATAGTTGATGCTCACTGCCGAGCCTTCAGTTACAACATGATCACGACGTACTAATACAACTGGCAAATTCAGATGCGCAGCCGCCGCATAAGCAATTGGTATTCCTTTAGTTTCAACCGTCATAACGACATCGATGTCGCGACCAGCAAACGCTGATGCAAACATCTTGCCAACTTCATTCATTAAACCAGGCTGGCCTAAGATGTCTGTTACATAGTAATAGCCGCCAGGCAGCATCCGATCCGGCTGTACTAGCTGCTCACATAGATCCTGAATGATTGGCAGTGCCTTCTCTGGATTGCACTTCGGAATATACTTCACTCCGCCGGCAGCACCTGCCAATGTCAGCAATTCACCTGTTTCTTCGTCCTCGCACACCTCTTTAATGATAGCCAAGTCTTCACTGATCGAAGACTTCGCCGCTCCGTACCGTTCTGCAAAGGTGGTGAGCGGAATGAGCTTATGTGGATTTGACATCAGGTATTGTGTCATATCCACTAGCCGCGCACTTCGCTTTAATTTTTTCATGTTTATTCCTCGCTCAAATCCGAATATTATTAACGTAATATTACATTAATGTACGTCGATTATCAAGTTTTTCGCGATTTTAATCGCTTGATATTCGGCTTATTGCCTGTAATTCTTATATTTGCTTCATATTATACTCCAACCACTGAGAAGCTACGTCAGCATTCGTACCGCATACACTTCCTTGCAGAAGCCGCGAAGTCCATTATATATTCGAGCGATCTTGGATTCCTTGGATACGAGTCCAAATACCGTCGGACCGCTGCCTGACATCAGAACACCATCCGCGCCAAGACGTATCATCGCTTCTTTCAGCTGCTGCACCTCAGGGTGCATAGGCAGAGTCACATCCTCCAACACGTTGCCTAACGATTGACAGATGCCTGTAAACGACTGATCCTCTATAGCCTTGCGCATGTCAGCTAAAGAAGGATGCTTCGGAATACGGTTGGCTCTCAGCCTGCCATATACATCGGCTGTCGACACGTTGATCGGCGGCTTAGCCAGTATGACCCAGCATTGAGGCGGATTCGCGATATGCTCGAGCTTCTCGCCGCGGCCTGACGCAATTGCTGTACCGCCAGTCACGCAAAATGGCACATCTGAACCAAGCTCCGCACCAAGTGTCTGAAGCTCTTCATCGGAGATGTTCAGCTGCCATAGGCGGTTTAATCCGCGCAGTGTAGCTGCCGCATCGCTGCTGCCCCCTGCTAGCCCTGCCGCAACAGGTATCTTCTTGTCCAAATGAATATAGACGCCTTTTCGGACATCATAACGCTCTTTGATCAGTCTAGCCGCCTGGAAAGCCAAGTTCTTCTCGTCCAATGGTATGTAACCAGCTTGGCTGGAAATGATAATCGTGTCACGCGGCAGTTCTTCCATTTCCAATCGGTCTGCTAAGTCGACCATGGTCATGACCATCTCAACCTCGTGGTACCCGTCCTCACGCTTGCGCAGCACGTCTAGCATCAAATTAATCTTGGCTGGTGCTTTCTCATATACTTTCACTGGCTATTCACCTTCTTTACCCTATGAATCGCTTCCGTTATTATAGCAGACTATTATATCCAAGTCATTCGTAACGGACATAAACGCAAAGCGCTTCAATAAGTATTCACAAGAGCTATAACGGGACCATAGAATCGACGCTCAGCCTCAGAATATAGAAATAAAGCGAATCCGCTCTCTCCAGCGGAAGAGGCGATTCGCTGCTTAGTGCTTCAACCACAAGTTAAGGCTTGCGAGCAGCGGCCTGCTCAGCCATCTGGATGGCTCGCTTCACCATATTGCCTGCATCCTTGGCTTTAATGGCACCCCAGCCTTCCTTCTCGACGGTATCATAGAAGCCAAGGTCCTTTGCCAATTCGTACTTTAAATCCTCAGACATCACACTGCGTCTACGACGACTCATAGTTAGCCTCCTTTAAGCTTATGGATAACCGATAGTTAACAGCCAATGCGACCTGCGATCGCAGTTGCTTCATCCATGCTTCCATGTGATCACATTGAAATACTGCTGCCTGTCGCTAACCTATACAGGGTCGAATGAAAAGTATGAATGACCATAACTGCGGCTTGTTGAACTGCTCCATACTTAATGTGCTCACTATAACGATCCTTATACGTCTGTACAGCTTTCCCACAACATAGCTATCCTCAAGCTTCAATCAGCACAATCAAAAAAAAGCAGCCCCGAAGGACTGCTCTCATGTGAATCATTAACCGCGAATGTACTCAATCTTTAATTCACCGTTATCTGCGCAGACGGTAACCTCAACGGATTCCGTCAAAATATCTGCATAGCTGTAGGAAACACGTTTAAACGCGTTCTGTTCCTCGTCCAGCTTAACAATAAAAACTGAAGGGTAGGTTTCTTCCAACACGCCTGTGCGTTCGATCGTCTTGCGACGTCCTCCATTAGCACGAAGCAAGATCTTCTGACCAACATGCGGTTCGAGACATCGTCGTATTTCAAATAGCGCATTCTTTGCCATTTCAACTACCACCTCTTTCCTAATACATTATAACTAGTTCCAGAGGTTTTGTCAAATTAAATAAATAATTATAACAATAAGACAAATTGTATGTCAATTCATTTTTTTATATAATTTTTTATGTTGTCCATACGCGTTAAAAATTATGCAGGATCTTGAATAAAGTCCAATAATAAGGTCTTATTATGCCGAATAAACAAAAAAACGGCCGCATCATACGACCGTTCACTTCTTATTCATTATAAATCAATGCTCGGTGTTACTGACAAGGTAGCTAAGTCCTTCCACTTCGGCATCCCAATCCGGTGGCTTCCCCTCGTCTCTACCCCGCCCAGCCCTTCCATGCCCGTCATCGTATGCGGGGCAATATCAGCGATCTGAACCGTATCCTTAATCGAAGTATAAGCTGCTTTAGCGGCAACATATACAGGGTCAAGCGCATGAATCATGATTCGACTCGGGGAACTAGCGAAGTTGGCGCCTTCCAGCAGCAGCGCTTCAAAATGAGATTGGCACGCCCCCGCCACGATTGTCAGCATATCAAGATGCTGTACATACTGCCTTGCCGCTTTCACCGCATTGACGAAGTTCTGAGAATTTTTATAGCTCTGCAAACTGTGCAGATCCCTGTTCTTCAAATTTTTATATACGCCATCATGCCCAGTGATGACGATAATATCCGGCTTCACTCGCGGCAGCAAGCGCGCAACCGCGTCAGGCATATTCATCTCACGCACATAATGACCTTCTGCCGGTACACGAAGCTGATTGTACACCAGCATGCTCTTCTGCAAGTACAGAGGGTCTCCGTCCAAATGCAGCACCTTTCCAGGCATTTCAAATGTGGATGTACCATTCATAGCTCCAGGAGGATGAAATTCTGCAATACGACGTTCTGACTGACGCTTGCAATGCTGCTGCAGCGCTTCTACCGACTGCACCATCTTGATGTGCGCTTGTTTGGACCTGCGTTTAATCGTCGCTTCTGACACATTCACAAGATCGGATAACGGCGAGTCCGCCAGCAAGCGGTAATCGGTCCCCTTAATAATGCTCATATCCTGAACAATATGCTCGATCCGGAATGTGATGTCGCCGCCATACGACTTGCGGACAACCAACTCTCCCTCTCTCATAGGCGTAATCACCTCTTGACTATCGTATGGGCTTAAGGAGAGATTGGTGTCTAATTATATTGATTAGCCATTAGCTTTAAGGGCATATGCTTGATGTATGGCGTCACTCAGGCTCGCATACTCCTGCAGGGACAGCGTCTCCCCGCGTCGTGATGGATTGATCCCAACACGATCTAGAGCCGCTTGCAGCGCTTCAACACCGATGTCATTGCCATAGCGCGCCTTCAAGTTATTCCACAGCGTCTTGCGGCGTTGAGCAAAACCAGCCTGTACCACTTCAAAGAATCGCTGTTCATCCATTACCTCAACAGGAGGCTTCTCACGTACTTTAAGACGTATAACCGCTGAATCTACATTTGGCTGTGGAATAAATACCGTTCCAGGAACCGTACATACAATCTCAGGCTCGCTGTAATATTGAACCGCGATGCTCAAGCTTCCGAATTCCTTGCCGCCAGGCTTGGCAGCCATGCGTTCAGCAACTTCCTTCTGAATCATAACCACGATATTTTTCAGGGGCAAACGTTCTTCCAACAGCTTCATCATGATTGGCGTCGTAACGTAATAAGGGAGGTTCGCTACTACGCTCACCTTCTCCATCGAATGGAAGCAGTCCGCAAACAATTGTTTGAGGTCCACCTTCAGAACATCGCCGTGTACGACTTTTACATTTGTATAGGGCTCCAGCACATCACCAAGTATAGGAATGAGCCTCTGATCGATTTCTACAGCGGCTACAGAGCCCGCTAGACGAGCTAACTGCTCCGTCAAGGCACCTATCCCCGGTCCTATCTCCAAAGCCCCAGTGTGTTCATCCAGCTCGGCTGCTTGCACGATCCGCCGCATGATGTTCATATCGATCAGAAAGTTCTGACCCAAGCTCTTCTTAAAGGAGAAACCGTGCTTGCGTATAATTTCCTTCGTCCGCGACGGCGTGGCAATATCCATTGCGCCTTTTGTCATGATTAGTCCTGCCTTCCTCTAACATCTATATCTCATATCAGTCATTTACGTAATGCTTAAGTATTATTGTCGCTCATTACGGTCATGCTCACTCAATTCCCGCAATGCGTGCTCAAATTCCTCGCGAGTAATCTGGAAGGCTGTGCAGCGCTTCAAGAATTGTTTCGCATTGCAATATCCGATTCCCAATAACTCACCTAGCTTCATTCTACGTTCCGATGAGCCCTCAAGCGCTGTTAAACCCGCTGCAATGAGATCGCTCCAAGTGAGAACTGCACCTTCCGGAGAGGGCATCTCTGTACGTACGTTCGCCAAGGCTTGTCTTATGGCCTCAGGGGACGCATTCTCCACTCCGATGTCACCCTTCGCCAACGCTTCCCGCTTCGTTATAAACGCATGCTTGCAGCCAGGCACACGCCCTGCAATTGCCTTGCGAATCCGTTCGCCTGGAAAGTCGGGATCCGTAAAGATAATAACCCCTCGCCGCTCCTGCGCCATGGCAATGCGCTTAAACGTCATTTCATTCAAAGCAGATCCGCCGGTCTCGATCGTATCGGCTTCTACTGCTCGCTTGATGGCAACCGTGTCATCTCGACCTTCTACCACGATAACTTCTCGGATCACTGCTGACCACCCTTTCTATACCCTGACCGAGCTATATGAAAAAAACACAAAAGAAGAGGGGGATCCCCTCTTCTTAGCATGACATAAACAGTTATGAATTACTATATCATAAGTACACAGCCGCAATCTACCTCGAGTATGTCCGGAATCGACGGCTTAGTTGGCCTCTGGTTTAACAGGACCGATAACATATACCGTGTTTCCTTTTTTGCGCCCAAATCGTTTTACTTCCTTGGAACTGTCGTAGTAGATATCAACGATCTTTCCTTTGACGGCACCGCCCGTGTCTTCTGCACGGTAGAAGCCATAACCTTCGATATATACCCACCATCCAAGCGGAATCAAATCAGGGTCTACAGCAATCGTTCGACCTTCAGTAACCTTGGTTCCGGATGCTGTCTTCGCCCCTGGGGTGCCTTTCTCTTCCGTATAAGCAGTCAACTGCACATTAGTAAGTTTCTTCTTGTAGTCAAAGCCGACACTGTCCTTCGCCGTCTGTTCGGTATCTACGCTCTTGGCTGACAATACCGCAACTTCCGGTTCCTTCTTCGTACCGTAAGCAATAACTTGGTCAACTTGCTTGGCTTGAACTGTCTTGCCAACCATCTGCGAAAGAACAAGCTTGCCATCTTCATAAACCTGCTCGATCTGCTGTACGACTAGACCATTTTGACCCTTCTGAACAGTCTTGGTAGAACCTTTCTTCAGATTCGGATCAGCTTGCTTTACAACTTGAAACGGAACATCAACTTTGCGCTGTACAATATCCTTGGTCACACGGACCACTTTGATGTCCATATCGGACTTTATAGCTGTGTCTACGCTTGGGTACACTTTGTCCAGCTCGGTTAACGAGACATTAGCCTCATCCAAGACATGCTTCACATCGTACTCTGTCGTGTACAATGTTTTCGTTTGTCCGTCTACCGTCAAATGAACAGGTTCCGCGCGATCTATGATGATTTTAGTTCCGTCTTCTACTTCTGCTGCTAGCTCCACCGACACATCATCATGTGTTCCTACGGTAATCGCGTGCTCATCCAAAACTTCGCGTACCGTATCCTGTCTCGTTTCAAGCTTCATCAACTGTCCGTCGACGAATACAGATACCGTCTTCTTCGAATAGCTGAAACCGACCAATACACTGACTACTGTTATAGCGATAGCAACTACAGCAATTACTGAAATTATTCGCACATTTTCATGCTTCCACTGCATTGCGAGTGACTTGCTGGATGATCGGGGATCATGGGGTTCGTTATTCACGATGTTTCCCATTTCTCGGTCCTCCTTACATAGTCCCGCCGTCAAGAATGCTGCATGATTGCTTCTGACGCGACTATTGGTGATAGGATGTTGAACAAGCTTGTGCCGGCTTGTTCTTCATACCAACCCCAGTAACGGTTCCTTCCTCACCTTTGCTTCTTCTAACCTATGAATAGGCTAGCACGATTATGCGAGTTTCCATTACTCACAGTCTCGAAGCTGATTAAAACGAAAAGAAGCCTAAATTAAGAGGAATCTCTCTCATGGCTTCTAAGATGACCCAAACAGACAACCCATTTAGGACTCAAGACGAGGACCTCTCTCCATACGCTTGCGAGGTTAGCTGTCGGGTTCGGGCGCTGAGAGTCGCCCTATCCGTTCGTACCGGCTCATGGCTCGGTCGCCCGGAACTCACCCCTAGGATACACTCCGCATCGGTGTGGCACTAACCGATGGCATGTGGTTCCCCCGCTCTCTTGTTTCAGAGACTCAGCGTTACTGGTTGGTTGGAACAATATTCAAGTTCAATCGAACTTCTGTGAGTCATCATATCGTGTTTATTACAAAGTTGTAAAGATCTAATCAATTTCGTTTTTCGGTAAAAAGGATTAAAAAAAAGTTACAATCCGCTGTTTTGATAAAGAAATCCATTTAAATTTTGGCGTAGAACATTAAATCACCGGTTTTTCTTCGTTTTTCAACGCATGTCAAAACATGTAAGGGCGTTGTCGGTCGTTTTTTTGCAAAATTCTTCAAAATCTAACTCTTTTATTCCAGCTGCTTCCTCCGCTACAAGGCGCACATAAGCAGATTCATTTCGCTTTCCACGGTATGGATGAGGTGTCAAGTATGGACTGTCCGTTTCAACCAATAAGCGGTCCATCGGCACCTGCTTCAACACTTCCTTAGGCTGCTTGGCATTCTTGAACGTAATCGGGCCTCCAAACGAAATATAGAACCCCATATCCATACACATCTTCGCTGTTTCCCAGCTGCCAGAGAAGGAGTGCATGATACCGCCTACATCCTTCGCTTTCTCTTCACGGAGAATGCGTATCACATCTTCATGAGCATCCCGGTTGTGAATGATGATCGGCATCTTCAATTCGCGAGCCAGTCCAATCTGCTGACGAAACACTCGCTGCTGCACATCCTTAGGGGACGTGTCCCAATAGTAATCAAGCCCAATCTCACCGATGGCAACAACCTTCTCATGTTCTGTCAGCTTTGCAATCCAATCGATATCGGATTTCTCCATTGTAATAGCATCCGTCGGATGCCAACCCACTGCCGCATATATAAACGGGTACTTCTCAGCAAGCTCCATTGTCGTAGGAATCGTTTCTCGATTAAAGCCCACGTTTACCATACGTGTTACGCCTTGTTCCACTGCGCGAGCAATGACCTGTTCGCGATCTTCATCAAATGCTTTATTATCCAAGTGCGTGTGTGTGTCAAATATCATGCTCACTTGCCCCTTCCATTTCCCTCATTAACAGACTTCGAATTGATGGCGACAGCTGATTAGCTAAAGGTCTGATTCTATCCATTGGAAAGTATATAACATACTTGCCGCGGCGAATTCCGCTAATGGAACGGATAATATCGGAACGCTTAGACAGCTCCACCAATTGCTGATTTCGATCCAACAGCATGATGTGCTGCTGGGTCGGCTCCTCTCCTGCACGATACACATCGTACGGCTTATCCGTAGGGGAGTCAAACCATAGATCATAATCAGGATCTAAGCCGATATTACGCCATTCCTGCTTCAACTCTTCGCAAAATGACTGATCTAATCCATCTACCTCTACATATTTATACAATTTACGTTCCATGAATCGTTGGCACAAGTCTGCAAGCCGCTCATCCTTCTCCTGCATCCATTGTGAGAACATTGCTTGAACAAACGCTTCATCTAATTGAACATATTGTGACGCTGTTATTCTTCCCTCAAATAAAGCATCCAGCGGAGGCAAGAAATAACGAAACTCATAACCATCATGATACAGTTCAGTCGCTCGTCTGAAGATGAGCCGCAACAACAGCTCGGAGCTGCGTGTAACGGGGTGAAAATACACCTGCCAGTACATCTGATACCGAGACACTAAGTAGTGCTCAACAGCATGCATCCCGGTCTCCTTCACCACGATACGATCCTTATAAGGCCTTAACATACGCAGGATACGATCTAAGTCAAAGTTTCCATAATTGACACCTGTAAAATAAGCATCTCGCAGCAAATAATCCATTCGATCGGCATCCAGCGGACCAGATACTAAATTCACGACAATAGGCTTGTCATAAGTCTTTCTAATAATAGAAGCAATTCGTTCAGGGAGTGAGGGATCTTTGCGTGCCAGTACCCGATGGATCTCAGAATCTTCACTAATAATACGGCATGTCCAATCCTCATGATGTACTCCAAACGCTTCTTCAATGGAATGAGAAAACGGCCCATGTCCAACATCATGAAGCAGTGCAGCGCACATCGTCACAAATCCTTCTTCGACTGGCCAATCTTCGTACTGATTGCGTTCAAACTGAGATATGATACGCCTAGTTAACTCGTACACACCAAGCGAATGTGAGAACCGACTGTGTTCAGCACCATGAAATGTAAGATAGGAAGTACCTAACTGTCGAATTCGACGCAGCCGTTGAAATTCTTTCGTATTGATAAGCTCCCATATGGTTCGATCTTGAACATGGACGTAATTGTGAACAGGATCCTTGAACACCTTTTCTTCGCGCAGCATAATCCACCCCTCCTCAAATCCATAATAGTTAAAAATTTCTATATTTCCATAAACTTTTCGACATATTTCTCGTTTTCCAATTAAAGTCATTATATGAATTTATATATATTAATATGTAAATATATACTTAATAAAAATAGATATTATACCTTATTTTACTATATTATGGCGAAAATAAGGCGAATAACAAGCATATATTATGAAATTACCCATTAATTAGCACGCTATCAATCTATATTTTAGGTTGACTATTTTGGGAATGGTTGGTACCATAATAGACAACAAAACATAGAATAATGTCGAAACATGACATATCGCAAATCAGAGGAGTGGGAATAACTATGATGAAGTCCACAGGTATCGTCCGTAAGGTCGACGAACTTGGCCGCGTCGTCATTCCAATTGAACTTCGCCGTACACTGGGTATTGGCGAGAAAGACGCTTTGGAAATTTACGTTGACGGTGAGCGCATTATGCTCAAAAAATATGAGCCAGCATGCATCTTCTGCGGCAATGCAGAGAGCGTTACATACTTTAAAGGAAAAATTGTTTGTCACGAATGTATATCAGAAATTCCACAACCTGTGACAAATTAAAAAATATAGTATATAATAGCTTTAATCGAATTTGTTAATTCTAACCTTTTAATATCTTCCTTGACGCCTTCATGGTTATGAACCCAACCATGAAGGTCCTTTTTTTATATAAACCTCTGTACTGCTTGCCAGCTTGTCCCCTGTGTGAGACTTATTCCTCTTCACTCTTCATTCTGTGCGGCCAACAGTTCTTGATAAATATCTCGTTTGGATAATCCTCGATCCTTTGCCGCCTGCTTCATGGCGTCCTTCTTAGACATCCCTTCCGCCTCTTCATATCGCGCAACATGCTCAGTTATAGATAACCCGCTCCACCAGATTTCATCCTGCGCATTCAGCAGATATTCTTCCGTCGCGCCTTCGATCACGATACAGCACTCGCCTAATGGGGGCTCAGCCTCATAGTACGCTATGCATTCCGACACTTTGCCGCGCGTGAACTGTTCATAACGCTTCGTTAATTCCCTTGCTACCGTTACTCGTCTATCTCCTAATACCTCGCCGATTCGATCAAGTGTCTTAATCAACCGATGAGGAGATTCGTACAGTAGGATTGATCCTTTCACTCGCTTCACGGAATCAAGAATATCGTCAATTGACTTCCGATCGCGAGGCAAGAATCCGATGAACATAAACTGATCTGTAGGCAATCCAGATGCGATAAGTGCGCTCAGCGCAGCATTCGCACCTGGTACTGGAATAACCGGAATATCCACTTCCACAGCTAACTGAACGAGATCTGCCCCTGGATCAGAGATTGCGGGCAAGCCTGCATCGCTCACCAGAGCAATGCGCTGGCCTTCCTGCATCAAACGCACTAATTCAGGACCGCTTGCCCGTTTGTTATGTTCGTGGTAGCTGTACAGCTTCTTGCCTTGGATATCGAAGTAAGTCAACAGCTTCCTCGACTCTCTCGTATCCTCCGCCGCAATGATATCCGCTTCCTGCAGCGTCTTGATCGCACGGAATGTCATGTCATCCAGATTGCCGATTGGTGTCGCCACAAGGTACAACGCCCCTGTACCCTCTTGACTGTTACTGTAACTATTCTGCACCTGCACATTCGTCATCTTCATTTCTCAACTCCGTCTTACTTCCATAATAGATATCCATTAATTCTTCACAGTACTGTTTTCCTTCATTATATACGATTAACGGTGGAAGCAAACGCAGGTCAGGCTTTCCATCCTTAGCGCCCTCAACCAACACCATATTCGCTTCTTTTCCAAGTCGCGGATGAACCATGCGAACACGTTTCGGCTCCAAGCGATATTGACGAAGCAGAGTCAATATATCAGTTAACCGCGTAGGTCGGTGTACCATGGATATTTTACCGCCTGGCTGCAGAAGACGTGAGCAAGCGGAGATAACATCCTCCAGATTGCAGCCAATCTCGTGGCGGGCCATGGCTATATGTTCATTTTCCTTAACCATTCCAGTCGTTAGTGCCATATAGGGAGGATTAACCGTAATCGCTTCATAATAAGGGGATTCATCCTCAGGTGGTTGATAACTCTTCAGGTCGCCTTCCATGATACGAATTTGCTCCTCAAGGCCATTGAGCTTAACGCTTCGTCGTGCCATATCTGCCAAGCGGGGCTGAATCTCAACTCCGTCGATTCTCGCCTTCGTTCGAGTGGAGAGCAAGAGCGGAATAACTCCGTTACCTGAGCATAGATCCAGAATTCGCCCGCGCTGCGGAATAGCAGCGAAACGAGCTAGCAGTACAGCATCCATAGAGAAGCTAAATACCTCGTCACTCTGTATGATTCTCAGATCATGAGTCAACAAGTCATCTACACGCTCAGATGGCAATACACCTTCATTCATTGCAGCAGCTCCTTCTTACCTATTCATCATGATGCATAATTGAAATAAAGCCGTAGGGTAGAAGAGCATTGCGCTTCCTACGCCTACGGCCGTGGTTATTTATTAAGGAAGGACAAGCAGAACAAGCAATCCCCTTCCGTCCTCAAATGACCATAATACACGTTGCAAATATGAAATCCTTCGTGATACAAACGGGCTAGGTTATCATAACCTTCACCCACAAGGCTTGCTTTCAGCTCTTCTTCGTTCTTAGCTGGTCCAACAGGACGAGCCTTTTGCGGTGACGATGGAGATGGAACCGGGTTCTGCTTCTGCATGTTCGGCTCCTGATGTTCCTTCTGCAGCACTTTGCGTAACTGCTCATTCTCCATCAGAAGGCGCTGATTCTCCTCCAGCAGTTCCTTTACAATGAGCTTGAGTTCACCAAGTTCTTGATGAAGGCTGCCCATATTCGATTCGAGATTATGAATCTGTGCGAAAATATCTTTTTTCTCCAAGTTCCCACCCCAGAGCATCAAGCCGTAGTCCAGCCATTCTACTTGACGACAACGTCGTCGAACAGCAGTTCCTTCACCTTACCAAGTTCAAACAACTGCACATGAACTTTGCGTTCACCTACACTTACACCGACAACCTTACCTTCTCCCATAGAGGTAATAACCATCTTGCCCACTGTAGGGAGTTCTTCCTTCGCACTCTCGTAATTATCATGCTCATATTTCAAGCAGCACATGAGACGTCCGCACAAACCCGATATCTTCGTCGGATTCAAGGACAGATTCTGATCCTTGGCCATCTTAATCGATACCGGCTCGAAGTCTCCAAGCCATGATGAGCAACACAATACTCTTCCGCACGGACCGATTCCGCCAAGCATCTTAGCTTCATCGCGAACACCGATCTGCCGCAGTTCAATTCGAGTACGGAATACACTTGCCAAGTCCTTCACGAGCTCTCGGAAATCTACTCTTCCTTCTGCTGTGAAATAAAAAATAATCTTGTTGCGGTCAAATGTGTATTCCACATCTACCAGCTTCATCTTCAATTGGTGTGCTCGGATCTTCTCCAAGCATGTACCAAATGCATCCTTCGCCGCTTTACGGTTATTGTCGACCAACTGCCCGTCCACTTCCGTAGCGATCCGGATCACTTTCTTCAGAGGGAGCACCACATCGTTCTCACCGACTATCTTGGGCCCTATCACGACTTTGCCGTATTCGATGCCGCGCGCCGTTTCGACGATCACATGCTGGTCCTTCTGGACCGGCCATTCAACCGGGTCGAAATAATAAACTTTGCCCGCTCTCTTAAAACGGACGCCGACTACATTATACAATTACGTACCTCCTTGCATCCCCACCAGAAACTGTTCTAATACAAGCTGCGGGTTGACATTCGCTCGAATTCTCTTCTGCGCCTCGGCTGACGCTTCCATGCAGCGAATCCAACCCTCGGCTGACCGTGTCCAAGCAATCTTGCTGATGACCTCAAGTTGGTCTTGATACACTAGACTGTCCTGTCGGTTCAATTGGTAATTTAACATATCTCGAAACCAGAGATGGAACAACCGGAATACCATATCCGTGTGTTCCGCAAGCTCCGTCTTAAATATTCGTTGCTGAGCAGTCAGAAGTGCGGCCGATAATCGACCTGTACACTCCTTTCCTAATTGTAACATTACGTTTCTCAATTCTGCAAACCAATTCTGTTGGCATAATTCCCTACCTTGTTCCAATCCGTTCACTAATTGGACCGCACAACGAGCTAAAGTCGGAGAAACCCCTTCTTGCATGAGGCGATCATAGATTAATTTAGGATCCTGCGGGGAAAATGGCACCCATTGTGACCGGGATACGATAGTCGGGAGCATAGATTGTCCATGCTCTGCCAGCAATATAGCCACAGTCGGACTAGTAGGCTCCTCCAGAAACTTCAGCAAGCTGTTCGAAGCTTGTACAGTCATCTTATCTGCCTGCTTCATAATATAGATTTTACGGCTCGAAGGATGAGAACGATAAGAAAATTCACGCTGCAGCTCTCGGATCTGCTCAATCTTGATAGATTGACCCTCCGGCTCAATTATATGAACATCCGGATGGTTTCCGTGATCGATCTTGCGGCAGGATAAGCATTCGTTACAGCAATCATCCTTGAGCCGTTCGCAGAACAGCGCCTTTGCAAAAGTTAGCGCTGTCTGCATCTTCCCGGTTCCAGCCGGGCCGCTAAACAAATAAGCATGGGACACCTTTTCGGCTTGAAGCCCATGCTGTAGAATCATCTTGGCTCTTTCTTGCCCAAGTATATGCTGAAATGACATCTTGCCTTTCCTTTCTCGCTATCTGCATTCGGCAGCTAATCACTTAGAACGCCAAATTAATCAGCATACCGCGAATTTCACCGACCTTATGCAGCAATTCCATCTTGCCTTGCTCGGATTGAAGTAATTCATCCGCCAGCTCGAGCAGAGTACTGTCTATTTCTTCTACTAGACGGTACCGTTTGCTTCGTCCTCTTCGGTCCCATCCACGAGCGTCACGCAAAGAGATTCCCTTGCGAACAGTATCCTCCAGAAATCGTTTCACCATCGTACGATACAGGCGCAATTCTCGAACAGTCATCGATTTACTCAGACGTTCGCCCTGACGGTAAATGTCTTGAAGACGCTGCTGAAGCTCTTGCTGTGAGGAATGACCATCCTGCTGCTGCATCGTATCCGCGAATGATTTAGTCGTTACCGGCTTGGTAACGGGATCCCCCATACGCAGATCTTTACCTAAAGGGCGAAAGCCCGGATTAATCTTCATAAATGTTCACCTGCACCGTCCTAAGAATTAAAAATGTTCAAATCGATCAACTGGAAGCACAAACACAGTAGCTCCGCCCACTTGTACTTCAACAGGCAATGGCATAAATGAATCCGTCGTTCCACTCATCGGAGTAACCGGCGTTACCAGCTGATCGCGAACTTTACAGTTCGTACGGATCGTCCCAAGCACAGAATCAACTTGGTCATCCTCAACCCCGATCATGAATGTAGTGTTCCCAGCTCGAAGAAATCCACCTGTACTTGCCAGCTTTGTCGCACGAAAATCAGCTTTAACTAAAGCATGGCTCAATCGGTTGCTGTCCTTGTCCTGAACAATCGCTACAATTAACTTCATGATAACATCCTCCTCTGATGAGATGAATTGTTGTCATAGACAACTTAATTAACTCAGTGCTCTAATAAAACAAGACAAGAGCCTACTTATTCATTAGACTACTATATATGTTATTAGACATCAATCGGTGAAAATCCTTGTTCTCTCGCGCAAAACTTCCATAATATCGCGGACAATCAGCTCTGGAGACTGAAGGGCATCAATACGAACAATGCGCTTCGCATCGCGCTCCGCTAGAATCTGATATCCCTCTCTCACCTTTTGATGGAAGGGCAGCTTCTCTTGATCCAGCCGGTTCACTTCATCACTGCGACTAGCCGCAATACGCGCAAGCCCCGCTTCCGGTTCAATATCCAACCATAACGTAAGATCAGGCATCACTCCGTTGATCGCAAAACGATTGATCTCCCACACTTCTTCCATTCCAAGTCCTCGGGCATATCCTTGATAGGCCATACTGCTGTCGACAAATCGATCACATAGAATGACCTCTCCGCGCTCAAGAGCCGGCATAACCTTCTCGGTCAAGTGCTGGCGACGTGCGGCCGCGTACAGCAAAGCCTCAGTCCTTGGATCCATCTCCGTGTTCTCAACATCCAATATGATCTTGCGAATCTGCTCCGCAATCGGGATACCGCCCGGTTCACGCGTAACGAGAACAGATTGACCGCATGCTTCGAGCTGCTCTTTCAGATATCGAAGAGCTGTCGTCTTGCCTGCGCCTTCTCCACCCTCTAATGTAATAAATATACCCTTCTTCACCATAGCTCACACTCTATCCTCTCGATGAATATCACATACCGTCCTATCAATCATATACCTGAATTGTCCTTAACGTCGGATCCGCCATCTCTTGACACTTAGCGCCTAATACGGAGAGACGTTTCAAGATGGCTGCATGCTGTTCCGTAATGCGTTCTCCTGCGTAGAGCAAGGGGATGCCTGGCGGGTAAGGCACGACCGATTCAGCCGCATCATAGCCAGCGCAAGCTTCTACTTCTACTGTCTTCACCGTACGATATACCGATTCATATATGGAAAAGGTCATGGGGTCAGAGATCAACGTTACATCATCTAGAGAGACATCGTCTAGTGAGCTGCTAGTACTTGCAGTTTCCACACATCCCATATGTTCCACCTGCTCAGCTTCCAGCTGCTTCAGTGCCTGCAGCAGTCTGACAGCATCCATCATCGTCGAAGCAAACGTAAATAGCAGTACTACATATCGCTCATCCGCCATCTCCGCCACGCAGCCATGCGCAGCAAGCTTCTCCAGTAGCTCATAGCCGCTCCAATGGCTTGTACGATCAGAGATAACCACTTTAAACGGATCCTGTGTAAAGCGAGCCGCATCTCCTGACATTACCGCGAACCGTTCCGACCCGGCCAGCGCAGCTCTGACATGCGAGACAGCTTCTAATCCAGCTGTAAACAGTGCCTCGCCTTGCGTCGCCAACTGCTGACGGCTCATATCGAGCGATGCGAGCAGAGGATACGACGGGCTCGAGCTCTGCACCATCGTCAGCATCCGTTTTAGGCGATGCCGGTCGATTCTTGCGCCCTGCACATGCAGCATCGCCGTCATCGTCATGCCACCCAGCATCTTATGGGTGGATTGCACGACGGCGTCCGCTCCTGCCTGCAGGGCGGAGCTAGGCAGTTCGGGGTGCATGCCGTAGTGCGCCCCGTGCGCTTCGTCGACGAGCAGCGGCACATCGGCCGCATGTGCAGCCGCGGCAAGCTCCTTCACGTCCACACCCAGTCCGTAATAGTTCGGACTGCAGATGACGACCGCCTTTGCTTGCGGATAACGCTGCAGCGCGATATGCACCGTGTCCGGTGCCGGCGCGGCCATGAGTCCGCTAGCCTTGTCCACGCGCGGGCTAAGGAATACCGCCCGCGCCCCTGCTAGGCGCAGCCCGTTCAACACCGACTTGTGCACGTTCCGCTGCACAATGACGATGTCGCTTGGCTGCGTGCAGCAAGCCATGACAGCGGCCACGTTGCCAACGGTGCTGCCGCCTACAAGAAAGTGCGTCTCCTCCGCGCCAAAGCACGCGGCGGCGAGCTCCTGCGCCTCCCGTATAGCACCGGTCGGCTGGTGCAAATCGTCCGTGCCGTCGATCTCCGTCACGTCCTGGCGCAACAAAGCCGCATAGCGGCGGTACACCTCCGCCATGCGCTCATCTTGGGGGGCCGCCTCCGCAAGCGCATAGGCCGCCCCATCTTTGTGCCCGGGCACGTGTAAGGACACGTCTCCCCGGGCTTCATATTCCAGCAGCGCCTCTACGATCGGCGCCCGCTTATATCTATCGTCGCGGCTCATCCTAAACCTCATTTTCACAATAATAATCTTATTGTATCATAATCGGTCCCTTCGCCCGACACAAAAAAAGCCCGGATCCCGGACTCTCGTTCATACGACTTACGCCTGCAATTGCATCCATAGACGCTTCAATTGATGAATATAATAAGGATATTTCGCGTCCCCAACCTCGGTATGAACCATCTCCTGCTCACAGCCGGAACATATAAATTGATCAACGATGACGATTCCTTCTTCCTTCTGTTGACCGCATATAATACAGCATTGCTCCGATTGGCGTTCCATGATCATCCCACCTTTGACATCATTTAATGTTAGTATGCCCATTTTTAATAGAGTTATACACGTTTTCATAGTTTTTTAACATAACTTTATTCTATATAACCGACTTCTCCCCATCTGTTTCCTATTCCATAAGGGTTGTAACACAGCCATTATATGATTATCTGCTTGGGTATGTGCCTAAGTGCTCTTCATTCTATGATTTAAATAGCCGATATCATATATATTAATGTATCAATAGAAAGGGCGGTCCTTATGTCAACTAACTCTGATCGGACATTTTACCAGTATCAACTGCTGCGCAAGGTTAAGTTTACACCCGTCCTTCTTGGTATCTACCTCTTACTTGGTGCTGTGGCGGTTGGAGCTGCAATATGGGCGGATGGCATTAAGGGACTTACATATACCCTGTTAGTATGGGGAATATTGCTTTGGCTTCATTATGTGATTGCTCGCTCCATTTTCTTGATGGATCGTTATACATATCGTAAACGTTGGGGATTTCAGTGGAAAATTCCCTGGATCGGCTTTTTGCCATATGAACAGCAGTATATCGGTTATCGATACTGGCGAAAAACAAATCTTCTTATCTTTTTCATTACTTTCATAGTTATTGTTCTGTTGCTGCCATTCGTTCCTATATTGCTGACACTTCAATTTTTGTTTTGGCATCTATGGTTGTCTGGACCAAGGCTTTACTCCATGGTGGCGGCTGTTACGATTTCTCAAGATAAATTAGTGAAGTTAGGCTTACGTGAGTTTCTTATTTATAAAGCATAATGACTTCATCATTCACGACAATTTTAATGTGCCTTGTTGTCCCGAATTCATAATGACCTTATATTACCAATAAACTATCGTGCGAAAAATGAAACTTTTACTATTCTAGGATCGTATTTGTAACATGTCAGCAAGATGACCAACCACATATGCTATTTGCAAACTCCAAAGGGGAGTAGCTGCTACAGTAAAGTCGTCATTTCGAGAGATCCTCTCCGGCTTTATTGGCAACATCAAGTTGTTAGCGAGACCTTTGCCTATTTAAGGCAAGGGTCTTTTTTGTTGCTCGATTCCGTTTAGATGTTGCAATAGGCGAAGTTAGACATGGGCATCTTAAATAGACGATACAACCATCGTGTTGGATAAGAATTGGGGGAACTAATATGGATATTGCTTTGTTAATGGAGTACCTATGGGTGTTAATCGTCCTCGTGGTGCTCGAAGGCTTGCTTGCAGCCGATAATGCACTTGTGTTAGCGATCATGGTGAAACACTTACCAGAAGATCAGCGGAAAAAGGCTCTGTTCTATGGCCTTATAGGCGCGTTCATATTCCGCTTCGGATCACTGTTTATTATTTCATACTTGGTCGATGTGTGGCAGATTCAGGCTATTGGTGCCATTTATTTATTGTTCATTTCATTAAACCACATATTCCGAAAAGTGGTATTCAAGAAAGAGGATGCTGAGCAAGTTGATAAAAAACCAGAAGCCAATGCTAAAGGATCTGGATTCTGGATGACCGTATTAAAAGTGGAAGTATCAGATATGGCTTTTGCGATTGACTCCATTCTTGCAGCTGTTGCACTCGCTGTCGCATTGCCACCAACTCCACTTCCGCATATCGGTGGTATGGACGGCGGACAGTTCCTTGTTATCTTTACAGGGGGCTTCATCGGACTTATCATCATGCGATTTGCAGCATCTGCTTTCGTTAAGCTATTGGAACGCAGACCTGGACTGGAGATTGCAGCCTTCGTTATTGTAGGCTGGGTAGGTGTGAAGCTAGCTGTCATTACATTAGCTCATCCAAGTATCGGTATCATCTCAGAAGAATTTGCTCATTCAACAGGCTGGAAGCTAACGTTCTACATTGTACTCATCATTATTGCGGCTTTGGGCTGGTTCTTATCGAGTGAAAAGGATCAGAGTGAAGCCACTGCCCCTGAAAGTTCTAAATAAATAGTATTCATGGAAGAGCTGATGGTTAAACTTCTTCACCAATTGTTGTTGGAGAAGAGACCATCAGCTTTTTTAATGCTAATATCACGGTTTACCTTACATATATTCCATGTTATTCTAATTACGTTTTATCTGTCCACTCAGAGCATTTTATAACCAGAATAAGCAGACAGCTTCATCTATTATCATATTAGGGAGTGAGCAAATATTAGCTGGATTGAATCGATGCAGAGAGCGATCAATTATATGGAAGAGCATTTGCTTGAGGATATCACGGTCGAACAGATCGCAGGGAAGGCCCATTCATCTCCGTTTCATTTTCAACGTATCTTTTCAATCTTAACGGATATGACTATTGCCGACTATATGCGGAGAAGACGTTTGACTCTGGCTGCCCAAGATCTTGCCTCATCTGATGCTAAGATTATTGATATTGCCCTCAAGTATGGCTATGAGACTCCCGAGGCCTTTGCTAAGGCCTTTCGCAAGCAACATCAGATGTCACCTACTGATGCGCGAAATAGTGGTGGCAAGCTTAAATCTTATAACCGCCTGGTTATTCAGGTGAAACTGAAAGGAGTACAACCAATGAATTATCGTATTATTGAAAGAGAGAGCTTTCAGGTTGCTGGCGTAAAACGAGGGTTTTCGATTAGCAATGGAGAGAATTTGGTCGGCATCCCCTTGTTCTGGCAGGAAATAAATAATGATGGTACTGATAAGCTGCTGTTTCAGATCAATCAAGGGCAAATCAAAGGTATCCTTGGAGTATGTGTCGATGAACCGTACGAGAAACCGTTCGGGAAACCAGAAGATATGGAATACTGGATCTGCACCGAATGTGATGGCGATATTCCAGAAGGCTTACTCAAGCTGGAAATTCCCGCATCCCGCTGGGCCGTGTTTGAGGTCCATGGACCAATGCCAGACGCCATGCAGAATGCCTGGAAGCAAATCTTTTCCGAATGGTTCCCGTCCAACTCGTATCAACATACAGGTGCCCCCGGCATGGAGGTATATACTGATGAGGATCCATCCAGCCCTAACCTATACTCGGAAATCTGGATCCCAATAAAATAATCAGCCGATAAGACGATCCCTGGCTTGCTTCTATGGCCTATGGTATCGTCTTTTTTGCTTCATGTGTATTCGTCGCGCCGCTCCTCGGCATATCCCTAGTTACCGCGTGGTGAGGTGTATTCATATGCCGTGTACCTTGTTGAATTAACTGCATTTTGTGCTGCTAGTATGTAGTGTCTGTATGTTGGCTGAGTGCTTACTGCATAATGTGCATCTATTTCAGCTACTTTTAAGTTCATTGCCCGATTCCGACCGAAATAAATGCACGAAATACAGTTAATTTGTGTTTTAGGACTATCATCCGTGCAATTAGATGTACAATATGCATTTAGCCTGTGTGACACAGGCCTTGCACATAGAAAAAACCCGCTGTCGATTCGAGATCAACAGCGGGCTTTAGTTAGCTTGGCGACGTCCTACTCTCCCAGGACCCTGCGGTCCAAGTACCATCGGCGATGAAGGGCTTAACGGTCGTGTTCGGGATGGGTACGCGTGGAACCCCTTCTCCATTGCCACCAAACCTATTTTGTTCAAGGTATATACCCTGAAAACTGAATGCGAAGTTTGAAAAGCCTTGCTTGAATATCATTTAGGATAAGCCCTCGACCGATTAGTATTCGTCAGCTCCACACATTGCTGTGCTTCCACCCCGAACCTATCTACCTCGTCGTCTTCAAGGGGTCTTACCATTGCTGTGGGA
>NZ_JBTGUH010000015.1:0-73681 GCF_054343325.1 Paenibacillus marinisediminis | reverse complement strand
TAGACGACTCTTCAATGTTCCATAAAGCAATGTAAAAACTCGAAATAACGAGCTATTCAATGCATGAGTAATTACTGTAGGGTAGGACTCCAGATTAAAGGGGCTTAGCCGTAAATAAGTTTAATGATACTGCAACTAAATATATTAGCAATTATTAGTATTGGATTAAATGGCTACAATTATTTGAGACTGACAAAGAAGCTGTTAAAATCAAGAACTTTATGATTCAATGTAATGTAGCCAATGCTTCTACAAGAATAACAGATTTTAAAGAAAGAGAGCCCATATTTATTTAGGTATATACATTTATAATATTTGGAATGACGAATTATTTATATTTCATGGAGGAAAAATTGTAATGCTAAAAAATAATTTTAAAATAGAAAACATTCCAGCAATTTTGTGGGGTGACAAATCAGATAAGTTATTTGTGGTGGTGCATGGTAACATGTCAAATAAGGCAGATGACTCGATTATTGTATTTGCAGAAGAAGCAACAGCAGTAGGTTATCAAGTGCTTAGTTTTGATTTACCTCAACATGGTGACCGTAAGGATGATACTTATCTTTGCAAAGTTCAAAACTGTGTTCAAGACCTTAATACAATTATGACCTATGCAAAATCGTTATCAAATAATATAAGCATTTTTGCTTGTAGCATAGGAGCATATTTTAGCCTATTAGAATATAGCCATGAGCCGTTGAAGCAGTGTTTGTTTCTCTCTCCTGTGGTAAATATGGAACGTATCATAAATAATATGATGACATGGTTTAACGTAAGTGAGAGTAGACTGAAAATAGAGAAAGAAATTTCTACACCTATTGGCGAAACTCTCTATTGGGATTACTACTGTTATGTGAAAGAACATCCTATTGTTGCTTGGAATAATCCAACTTCAATTCTCTATGGTTCAGAAGATAACTTATGTGAGTTTGACGTTGTATCTGAATTTAATAAACGTTTTAACTGTAATTTGCAAGTAATGGAGAATGGAGAACACTATTTCCATTCTGAAGAACAGTTGCAGTATTTCAGACAATGGCTGAAAAAACATATTTACGTTTAATGATAATAAAAAATGATTGATGTATGAGCAACCAGCCTCAACCTCAGCGCAGTTGTTTTTACAAGCCTATTAGGAAAGCTTCTCTCGCTTCTAAATCAAGGTCATTTTTCATATGTTGAAATAGGTGAATAGCAGGCGGATTGTCCTGTTGGATGACACGACATGTGAAAGGGGCAAAGAGATGGCAGGAGGGGCTATATTGTTCGTATGGCTGCTAGGCTTATTCTCTATAGTGGCCGTAATTTGTTGGAAGCTGTTTCAGTTTATTACTCGTGACAGCATCAGATACGATGAAGAGTATGTATGGCTGCGTACCGTCAACAAGGATCATAAGTCTCAATAATGGATAGGATTGAATATTGGCTTTTTTGTATATTTGAACGTTTAATGTAAATAGCTTGCGGAGACAATAGAACAATATCCTTGGTAATGAGCGGAGGTTCCAGTTTGTCTCGAACTCGATACAGCTTGTGCGCGCTGTTGATGCTAGGTGTAGCTGCGGCTATAATATGGGGTTGTGCTCCATCTGGTGAAGCACAGTTAAGAACTAGCCACGTTACGGATTATAATAGGAATCCAAGAGTCATCCAGAATGTATATGGGAGCAGTACTGTACCACGCAGTATATATCAAAAATAAACAGCAACAAGACAACCCCGCGCTTCAGTGATGAAGCAGCGGGGTTGTCTTGTTAGGTGCAGTGAGACGGATTATACTTATGTACGAGTGTTCTCTTGCTGTTCTTGCTCCGCTGGCTGAGGATACCCGGAATTATCATCCGTATCCCATTTGTGATTGTATGCTTTTCTCGTCACAACGAGCAGTAGGGCAACCATGCCGATTACCATTATGACGACAGCGATAATCGTTGCTGTGATCGCGTCCATGGAAGTGATTCCTCCTGAGGAAATGTGATGGACACATTTCAGGTTGCAAGCCTATCTTGGTTGCTGGACAATGTTGGATAATCTAACTATACATGATATTCATTTTTTTGTATAATATAAGTTCGTTTAATACTGGGAGGTGCCGAACACGTATGGCAGCAGAACTCATTGAAGTGAAGACGGAAGAACAATTGCAGCAGTGTATTGCGATTCGTACTGAGGTGTTCGTGAAAGAACAGAATGTCCCGATGGAAGAGGAGTGTGACGAATATGATTCACTCGACGCTCCTGCTATTCACGTTCTGTTAATGGAGGATGGAGAGTATGCGGCGACAGGCAGAATCAAGATGTTGGATGAGAGCACAGCGAAGATGCAGCGTATCGCAGTACGTCAACCTTTCCGCGGCAAAGGAATTGGCAGATCGCTAATGATCGGTTTGGAGCAGATCGCTCGTTCTCACGGTATGGAGAAAAGTATGCTGGATGGACAGTGCCATGCGGAAGGCTTTTACCAATCGCTCGGCTATGTGACGGTGTCTGAGGAGCCGTTTTATGATGCGGGTATTCTGCATGTAAGAATGGAGAAAAAGCTGTAGTATATAGCTAAGTGATAAAGTAAACACAAAGTCTCATTCGATTCAGAATGGGGCTTTTTGCTTGTGGAATGATGCAGAGCTTGCGCATATCAAAATAACCCAAGATCGCTCTTGGGTTATAGTGAGGAATAACTAAAAGATTGGCAGATTATCTAGATTGTTATCCTTGCGCCCATCTGCATCAGAGCGGAGATGCTCTTCATGGTCACGGCCTCGGAATACGTTTAGATGTTGAATTTCATTGTTCTTAACCATCGCTTGCGCAGTCTTATAATCAACGACCCGCCCTGAAGTCAACTTCAGCTCCACAATATCGCCGTCACCATTTTTTCTAACTGCCACTACTTCTTCTTGCTGCACTCCGGACTGCTGCGCTAACGGATTAGAATACAACTGTTGCGGCGCGGCTTGAGCTTGCTGGTTAGAACCTACTTGCGGGTTGAACGGTTGTTCCATATGTTATCGCCTCCTGTATCTATTGTGGCTGCTGTAACCCATAATCATACGGAGGTTCAACCAATCGTCACTATTTCAATACCGTATATATCTCATGCTGATTAATAAAAGGCATCGGTCCTGTCCGTCCCTCATACTTCGGTCGTTCGTCGCCGTAGTGCATAAGTGAGATTCTTTCTTGTACATTGAGCGGCAGCGATAACAGCTGTGATAACGTCGCATGCACTTCGCCAGGCTCGATGAATTGACAATCATGCCAGATGCGTTGAACGCCCTGCTCGACAAGCGCTGTAAGCAGTTCCTGCTTGAAACGCATATCTGCACTATAGAAGAAGGCTTCATTGAATAGGAGTGAGTAGCTCTGTCTCCCCTCGATATGTGGAGTTTCAATAAATCGTAAATGTACTCCTTCCATCAGTGAGTAACTCGTGTCAGGCTCCACCGCGCACACCTCGAATACATCTTCCAGCTTATCGATTCCGTCTTGTGTCAGACCGCCCTTTAATGTTTGCTCCCATAAGAGCTGAGCGAGCGGAGCCGCGATGATGAGCTTTGGCTTGCGTCCGTATTTGAATCTCATCTGAAATGCATATTCTTCAAGCCCTCCAACGTGATCAGCGTGCATGTGTGTTACGATTACGCCTTCAAAGTCATTAAAGGAGCGACCTAAATGATGAATAGCCATTGGTGCCGTTATACCGCAATCGATGAGATAGGAGACATCTCCATTCGATAATACTCCATTATTGTTCCAGTAAGCCTTCGCGAACGCGCTCCCTGTACCGAGCATTTGAAGCTGCAAGGTCATCATATTTTCCTCCGTTTCATCGAAAATTACTACCATTTTACCTTTTAGTGGGTATGCGCACAAGCAAAGATGCTTAGGTTCGCATATCGTGAAGGAGGAGAAACGAGTCTCCCGTGTGAACGTGTAAAGTGGGTGTGACTAATGGCTAAAGGAAAAGTTATTAAGAAGAAAAAGAATCTGCCGAGCGGCCGTGTACAATATACGATGCGGCTCGTCACTTCGGACAGATGTGTTGTATGCCCAACACCGTGCTTGCGGGGATTGCGGTATGCCGAACGAATGTCCCAGCCAGGTGAAATCGGCAAAGGTGTGCCATGCATCCTGACTCGTACAAAAATAGGGGGCGATTGAGCTTCAGAAGGATATTCTCTGTTGCTTCAACACAAGCAATCCGTTTGGTCTGGGGTTCGTATGCACAGCATACGCCCCGGACTTGAGTCCGTTCCGCTGATGCATCGATTCAGTTTCATCCGAATGAGTATGAAGCTATAGGAGAGAGGTGTCTGCACTTTGGATATTTTATGGAAAGGAAATGTATATACGAACTCAAGTGATCGTAAGGGACAAGTCCCTCAGATTATCGTCGATCATATTTCCGCAGGCTCGATGTCCAGCATGGATTCATGGTTCACGACATCGGACAATAAGGTATCTTCTGCACATTATGGGATATCGAAGCGCGGAGATATTCATCAGTACGTCGCGATCGAGCGGGCTGCTTGGGCACAAGGGATTACGTCGGACAAGATCCCACACGCATTATCAGAATATGTTAGGAGCAGGTCGGTTAATCCCAACCTATATGCGATATCGATTGAGCATGAAGGATTTGATGGCGATCTGACGGAGGAGCAATTCAGGGCGAGCGTATGGCTGCATCAACACATTCAGCACATGGTTCAACAAATATGGAATACGACCATCCCATTAACACCTGAGCGGGTCATTGGGCATTATCAGATTGATCCCATTCGCAAGGCAAGTTGTCCAGGACCTAAGTTCCCTTGGGCGAGGCTTTATAAGGAATTAAGTCAAGCAACCGGAGGTGATAGCAACATGGATGAGATGAAGAAAGAGCTTGAAAAGCTGCGCTTGGCCGCAGTTAGGCTGGACGAGCGGTTGACCAGCTTGGAAAGTATGCAGAAGATGAAGGATATCCCGGAATGGGCGAAACCAAGTGTCAATAAGGCTGTGAAGAAAGGGATCTTAACCAATCCCGAACAGTCTTCATTCGACTTCTATCGCATCATAACGCTTCTGGATCGCAATGGATTACTATAATAAGACGATCACCATAATCAGAATATAAATATGAATTATATTAGTTGCTCATTTGTCCACATATGCGCAACTCTCCTGCCGTAATCGAGTATAACTATACAACTAAGCTTGTTGGAGGTTACAAACATGAAGTGCAGGAGAATTGCCACACTGGCTCTATTAGTTACCATTATTGGAGGAAGCTTTCTATCTGCCGCTCCTGTTGCTGGAGCAGAAAGTTCTGTGGACAAAGTAGAAGTTAAGATTAATGGTCATTCTGTACCTGAAGGAGGGTTAGTGGTTGATGGCAGAACTTACATGTCTGTAAGGCAATTACAAGATAGTCTGAGAGCATTTGTATACTGGGATGCAGATAATAAGCGCTTGTATTTGACTAAACCGAATGTCAATATGCTGTTGTTCCGTGATAAGACTATATTTGGTAAAGTTGAGGCAGGCAGTAAGGTGAGCTTCTCTGTCTTTACACAAGTGGATAGCTTGAAGACTGAAGTCGATTCTATTCGTCTGACAATCACGGATCCGAACGGAAAGACTTCGAAGATTCAAGAGTCGCCATTAACGATTAGTCAGGATAACTTCTGGTTCCGAAGCGATGATTACAAGTATGAATTCAAACATAAGGGTGATTATAAGATTCAGTGCTTCCTGCGTCAGAAGAATGGTGAGTATGCCTTGATGTCGGAGATGACGGTTGAAGCAGTCGATAAGATCAATTAATGATAAGATGACCTGTTCTTATCTTGGCTTACGTGATCTGTTGGATCGTGTGCATGTGAATTGCTGCAGTCGTCAATAATAACTTATGCCGCATAAGTATGGGGCCGTTCGGTGAAGGCTGGTCTCGTTGACCTGCTGAATATTACGTGTTACGATACGAATGGATGTCAGACATCACTTGTACATAAAGGAGACTACTGCAATGAGTGAACATAATAATGAATGCGGACACGATCATGAGCATGATCATAACCATGGTGAGGGTTGTGGATGTGGACACGACCACGAACATGACGCTGAGGACTTCGTAATTACGCTTATTGATGATGAAGGTAATGAGAAGGACATGGTATGGGTCGAAACGTTCAACGTTGAAGACAATATGTACGCACTTCTGCTGGAACGCAACAATCCTGAAGCAGACGGCGTTATTGTACGTGTTGACGAAGAAGGCGAAGATATGGCGCTTAACGCTATTGAAGATGATGCAGAGTGGGAACGCGTTCAGCAAGCGTATGAAGAACTCGTAGCTTCACAAGACCAATAGTGATGTAGAAGGGGCTTCTCCGGTATTATGCCGTTGAGAGGCCCCTTTCGTCTGTATTAGGCTAGTTAGAGCTATTTGCGCGGATTGAAATACATGCGTCGACCGTTGAATAACGTAAGTTCACCCTTCCACACCTTGGCTAAATATTTCATAAACTCATTGCCTTTGCCCTTGTCGCCGTGCGTAGCGACATCAGTTAGGACAAGCTCGACCGTATGACGTTCAATCCCATCCACCTCTGTTTGTCCAACACCGATCAGCAAGTGCTTATAGCGAGGGTCAGTACCTTGCAAGATAAAGCCGATATGCTCATGGCCTGGCTTCGTTTCAATTGTATAAGGGAAAGCAGCTTCTTCATATTCCCAGCCCAACTGCTTGCCAGTAAGTGCGGTTTGCTCTTGATAATGGAGCAGCTGCTGCTTCAATTGATCTAGTGAAACGGAAGCAACCGCAGATCCGTCCACAAATGTAATAGTTGCGCGTTGACTCATGATATACCCTCCCATCACTCTGACAACATCATATCATCACTATTTTTTAATGGCAATATTTACATGTTTTTTGTGCGCCGTGTGATCACTTAACCTTTAATTGACTGTTGTAGGGCAAACAATCCATATGGTATATTTAGGAAATAACCTATGCGGCTATCATCGTACTCCAAGACATTAGATGTTTATTCGTACTCGCTGTCAGGCTTACCACTACCAGCTAAGCGCAGCTAACCGTTTCATCTATGCCCTGAATCGTTCAAGTCCTTATTCAGGGAAATCCGTCGTTTATGAAGGAGGAGATGGCATGTATCAGAATCTATACGAAGTATCGGAGCAAGCTAATGTCAACTTTATTGGTTGGGCTGCAGAACAAGGGCGTTACGATTTTGCACTCATCTACTCCAACCACTTTATCGGCAAGACGTTGGTCGTATGTATGCAAACAGGACGATCGACCCTGCTGTGTGAAGATGATCTGAAGCCCGAATTGCTGATGAAGTCATTTCAACTGAATGATCTTGTGGCTGCAGAAGAAGCGGGAAACATATTGCGCACGAGAGTTCCGTCTCTGGAAGTGCGCGATCAATATTGAATCATACTATAATAGATTGTAGTAAGTGAGAAGGGGCATTCCCATTAGTGCTTGACCAATGGGAATGCCCCTCCAATATTCGAAGCGGTTATTCAAAGATAGCTTGTTCTTCTTTAATAACCTTTACATATTCAATGTATCGATCTTCAGTACCCTTCACAGGAAGTCCGATCTCGATATGGTCACATATATAATCGATGTTCTTCTGTGAAATGACCTCACCCGGCAATAAGATCGGGATGCCAGGAGGATACACATATATAAATTCAGCGATAATGCGCCCTGCCGATTCTTTGAATGGCACGAGCTCGGTGTCTCCGTAGAAAGCATCGCGCGGAATCAGGGACAACTGCGGAATATCCGGTATTTTAACGACAAGCTCACGCACTTCATTTTGATTATAGTGGGTACGTGACAATTCAGTAAGTGCCTGCAGCAGGATGTCTACAGTATCCTGAGTGTCTCCAGGAGTAACCAGGCACAGAATGTTGTACATATCACTTAATTCAACTTCAATATTGTAGTGATCGCGAAGCCAATTCTCAGTGTCGTATCCGGTAAGTCCGAGATGGCGAACATGAATCGTGACCTTGGTCGGGTCATAGTTGTAAGTTGCCTCGCTGCCTAATATTTCTTCGCCGAAACAGTATAAACCAGGGATCTTATTAATAGACTCCCGAGCGTAATCAGCAAGAGCTATCGCATGCTCGGCTATTTCATGACCGTTCAACGCCAGATTGCGGCGTGATGTGTCTAAGGAAGCAAGCAGCACATACGACGTCGAAGTCGTTGTGAGCATGCTGATAATCGTCTGGATGCGCTGCGGGTTAATGAGCCCATTCTTCGTATTGACATTCAGAACCGAACTTTGTGTCATGGAGCCGCCGAGCTTATGAACACTGGTTGCCGCCATATCTGCCCCAGCTTGCATTGCTGACATGGGAAGCTTCTCATGGAAATGGATCAATACGCCATGAGCTTCATCCACCAGCACTGGAACCTCGTACGAATGGGCTAGATCCACGATTTCCTTCAAATTGGCGCATAAGCCGTAGTATGTTGGATTAATAACAAGTACAGCTTTCGCATCAGGATGCTTCTCTAGAGCTCGTTTCACGGAACGAGTCGTTATGCCATGATCGATTCCCAAGTTTGCATCTCGCGCCGGGGATACAAACACCGGTCTAGCACCTGCAAAGATGATAGCCGACATGACGGACTTGTGGATATTGCGCGGGACGATAATCTTGTCACCAGGCGCGCACACCGACATGATCATCGTCATGATGGCACCGCTAGTGCCTTGCACGCTAAAGAACGTGTAATCAGCGCCGAATGCATCGGCTGCCAACTGTTGCGCTTCCGCGATGACACCGGAAGGCTGATGCAGATCATCCAACGGCGCAATATTAATGAGGTCTATTGAAAATGCCTCATTACCAATAAACTCACGGAATTCCCTGTCGGCCCCGACACCTTTCTTATGGCCTGGAATGTGGAACTGCACCGGGTTGCGTGCAGCATGACTCGTTAAAGCAGTAAACAGGGGAGTTCGATGATGATCCATCGCGGTTTCACAACCTTTCATGATGAAGATACGTTCCTTTTTAAAGAGACGTCACAAACAAACAAGGATTAGTTTATCAAAAACAATCGTGAATGCAAGTATAATTTAATGGGTAAAGGTTGAAAATGTTCGGAAATGAACTGGTATAAAATTACATATTGCGTATTGCTCATTATAAATATGTGGTAATATTAGCTTACGGAGGTAAGTTAATATGAATAAACAACTAACAGTCGTAGTATTGATGCTGATGATGGTATTTATCGGCTTCGGGATAGTTATTCCAGTATTGCCGCTCATGATAACGGATGCAGGAGCGAACGAGATGCACTTAGGGCTCATGCTGTCCCTCTACTCATTAGTATCTTTCATCGTTTCACCGCTGTGGGGAGGCTTGTCAGAGCGTGTAGGCCGCAGACCGATTATACTAACTGGAATATTTGGATTCGCGTTGAGTTATCTGATGTTCGGACTTTCAGGCGGCAGCCTTGTGATGATGTACGCTTCACGATTGCTGGGCGGTTTGTTCGCAGGTGCAGTAACAGCCGTAATTGTTGCTTATGTAGCAGATATTACAACAGACGAGAATCGTACGAAGGGTATGGCTATGGTTGGCGTAGCAATCGGCCTTGGCTTCACATTTGGTCCGGCATTCGGAGGATTGCTGAGTCAATTTGGTAACCCTGTACCGTTCTTTGCAGCTTCAGCACTGACCTTCATAACTAGTGTAATGGGTATGGTGGTATTGAAGGAGTCGTTGCCGGCAGAGAAACGGCGCAGCAAGCATCAGCCTGCTCCGTCACGTTGGTCAGCCTTTACTGGACGCATGAAGTATCTTTATGTGTTATCGTTCTTTGTTACATTTGCGCTGGCGGGGCTTGAAGCGACGCTGCTGTATTTCCAATCGATTAAGATTCCTGGCATTACTGCGGTTGACATCGGCTGGATGTTCTTCTTCTGCGGTCTAGCAGGAGCACTTGTACAAGGTGGGATCGTGCGCAGATATATTAAAAAGGGTGGAGAGAAGAACGCAATCGTGATCGGGCTGGTGATATCTGCTGCAGGGTTCATCCTGCTGCTATTCTCCAGCAATGTGTGGAATGCGACGGTGTTCCTCTGCATATTCGGAATTGGCAATGCTCTGATCAGACCTTGTGTTACCTCACTAATCTCTCAGAAGACGACTGTCAGTCAAGGCGTAGCATCAGGTCTGAATTCTTCAATGGACAGCTTTGGACGCATTGCAGGTCCGCTGACCGCGACCGCCTTGTTCAACGTTCAGGCTGGTCTGCCGTATATTGCCGGGGCGGTACTATCGGTAGTGGCGATCGGTCTGGTTGTTCGATACGCAGCATTAGATCGGGTAAGCCTCAATAACACAACTGCATAAACAACAAGGTCAAAACGGTGCCAATACAGCTAGGATAGGGTATGGGGTGCCGTTTTGTTATGTAAATAACAAAGGATGATGTAGGCTATTGATTGCTAATAAGAGTGTCAGTGAATTTTTATATTCGCAGAAAAATGGGTGATGTGTGAGCGAAGTAAGCCGTAACAGCTGCTGAACTCCAGAGTGATAGAGCGCAGCAGCCGTATATTGCTTATGCGGATAGAATATTTAAGAAGTTAGGATGCCGATTGAACTGCCAGCTTGTACAGCGGCATGAGGGTGTGAATGGTTTCAGACGCAAGCTTCATGAAGGCTTGTCCATCTGCCAGCGCGGGATCATTCGGCAGCAGATGTCTGCCGACTAGCCATTCAGATGATTTTACATCGCGGAAACGAAGCAATGTTTGCTGCAGCGCTGCATCATCAAGCGACCCGAAGCGCACAGCGCGTTTATCCATATGATCAAGGGATAATACGTAATCAGCAGGAACCGTTTCACGGACCTCGTCGAGCTGATTAAGCAGTGTAGTTGCAATAGCGGATTTATGGTTTGTTTCATATATGAATGCTAGCCAGATAAACACATGATCGTCGAATAACCCTACTTGAAAATGGGGATGCGCTTTATATCCACGCTTGTTCGGCCCGATCGCGAGCCATGTATCCTTAGGGGGATTTACAGTACGGCGAGCATGCTTGGCGATGTGAAGATACATTTCTTCACCTGCAAGCAGCGCGGCATCTCCAACCAGCTGTTCACCAATCGCGCGAAATTTAGGTTGAATTCGTTCTTGTATAGCTTTCATACGTTCCTCTAGACCATCGATCTGAAACGTATCGAAGTCTGATGCATGGAAACCGTTAAATGTCATCTTCGTAATCTCCTCCTCGACCTATCCCACAGGGACGAACAGTCAGTTCGCTGTCCATTATACCATAATAGCATAACTCGAAATCCTCTGAACGCACGGGAGCAAGCAGAGCTTCTACAATTTATAATTTCAAGTCAATAATCCAAGTCACATCATCATATGATGGAATTATATATCGATGCTGTGTCAAGGAGGGATTGCCGTGAATCGCAGCGAGGAAGTGGAGTATTGCAATTTAGAGTTGCGCTTTGACCGCCGGCAAATCCAGAACCTCATTCGGGATCTGATTCAAGAAGGGTACTCTTTATATTGGAGTGAGAATGAATCGCTGTTCATCGTGTCCATACGAACAGGACGCAAGCTCGTCAAGCTTCGCTTTCAACGTATGCATCAACGTTATAAGATCGTGGGAGACTATACGATACGCGATGAGCGTCTGGCAGAATTTATGGAGAAGTTGATCGGAGATGCGAGAGGTCATGCGGTAGTAAAACGGTTTAAAGACCGGCATATTATTATTGAAAGCATTATGTTTGGCGAAAGAATTCGACTCGTTGAAATATGCGGTCTAGAACAACGTATACTGTATCAGAAGAAGCCTGTGGTCACGACGGAAGAGATGATGCGGACATTTCGCTCGACGCGTGCTGAAGAACGTATCGAAGCATTAACAGAGGAAGTTGATCATACATTGTCCGCGCTTCATAAAGCGCTCATGGAGCAAGATGAGGAGGAGATTCAACGCTGCAAGGAGCTGTTGAATGTGCTGAGAAGCGAGATGCTTCAACTAGAAGTATAGTCCGGTTCAATTCGAAAACAAGTTGACCACCCTCCTGTTCAGATGGCAACGCTTTCTGAATAGCTGCAGGGTGTTTTGTTGTCCGGAGGGAGAAGATTGGCATGGACAAGCCGCTGTGCAGGGGTTCACTTCTAACCTCAAAAAGAGTACAATAGCAATAATGCAAACCATAATCTAATAGATAAAGGGTGGAAGTACTATATGTCAAAGACACAAATCGGTGTTATCGGGTTAGCGGTAATGGGTAAGAACTTGGCCCTTAACATTGAAAGTCGTGGATTCTCAGTGTCCGTATTCAACAGATCTCGTGAGAAGACGGATGCTCTTATGCTTGAAGCACCAGATAAAAACTTAACGCCTACATATACAATCGAGGAATTCGTGGCTTCACTTAAAACACCGCGCAAGATCTTGATCATGGTTCAGGCGGGTGCAGCGACAGATGCAACAATCGAATCGCTTATTCCACACTTGGACCAAGGCGACATCATCATTGACGGCGGTAACGCGCATTATCCAGATACGCAGCGCCGCAGCACATATTTGGAAGGCAAGGGCTTCCGCTTCATCGGTACAGGCGTATCCGGCGGCGAAGAAGGCGCGCTGCTCGGTCCTGCAATTATGCCAGGTGGACAAGAAAGCGCGTATAAATTGGTTGAGCCGATTCTGACGGCGATCTCCGCGAAAGTAAACGGCGAGCCTTGCTGCACATACATCGGATCTGATGGCGCCGGCCATTATGTGAAGATGGTTCATAACGGTATCGAATACGGAGATATGCAGTTGATCTGTGAGGCGTATGACCTGATGAAGAAGGTTGTGGGCGTATCGGAAAAGGAACTGCATGAGATCTTTACGGAATGGAATAAAGGTGAGCTCGACAGCTATCTAATCGAGATCACTGCTGATATCTTCTCCAAGTATGACGACGAAACAGGCAAGCCTATGGTTGACGTCATTATGGATACTGCTGGTCAAAAGGGCACAGGCAAATGGACAAGCGCGAACGCACTTGACCTGGGTGTGCCATTGTCCATGATTACTGAGTCCGTATTTGCGCGATTCCTGTCCGCGATGAAAGAAGAGCGCGTCGCTGCCAGCAAGGTGCTCTCCGGTCCTGAAGCACCAGCGTTCAACGGTGACAAAGCTGAGTTCATCGAGAAAGTGCGCCGCGCGCTGTTTGCAAGTAAGATCATGTCTTATGCTCAAGGCTTCAGCCAGATGGGCGTAGCTTCTGCAGAATACAACTGGAATCTGCAGCTTGGCAATATCGCGAAGATATTCCGTGGCGGATGCATCATTCGCTCGCAGTTCCTGCAAAATATCACAGAAGCTTACAACCGTGATCCAGAATTGAAGAACCTGCTGCTTGATCCTTACTTCAAGGATGTAATCGAATCGTATCAAAGCGCATGGCGTGAAGTAATCGCTACAGCTGTCACATTCGGTGTGCCAGTTCCAGGATTCTCTTCTGCACTCGCTTACTACGATAGCTACCGCACAGAGCGCTTGCCAGCGAACTTGCTGCAAGCACAGCGTGACTACTTCGGCGCTCACACGTTTAAGCGTGTGGACAAAGAAGGTACGTTCCACTACAACTGGCTGTCCAACGAGTAATGCCAGCTAATATGAACGCCGGGCCATTAGGCCCGGCGTTTGTCATATCGTTCATGTGGAAGCATCGTCCGAAGGCTTCAACAATATGCTGGCTGTTCTCTTCATATAGCGGCGAAGACGCTCGCTCTCCTGACCGGAGGTCGAGTTGCGTTGAAGCATTAACATGGATAGCTCAGCATAATATCGATAGCTGTCCAGCAAGACCTCATTGGTTAGTGATGAATGAGCTCCTTCTTCGGTTAGCTTGTTCTTGATCGTGTTCAACAGCCAGATAATATCATCTCTGCATAAGGGATGATTCGGGTCCATGATGCGTTCCATGTGAGCGGTGAACATGCGATATCCTGAGTTGCTGCCCGATCCAGGGGCTGGGGGTGAAGACATCTTCATTCACTCCTCTGTTAGATAGCAGGAAGGGAAACCACTATCGGCAAGTATAAGCCTTTTGGCTCGTACTAACATCTATACGTAGGTATTAAGCATTTTATACATGGTGATTGTCGAAATAATTACCGCTATGGTATCATATGGGAAGTTTAAGGCTGGGAGTGAAGAGAGATGCTGACGGAAGCACGCGCATTCAACATCGTGCTAATCGGATTTATGGGTACAGGCAAGTCAACCGTCGGTGAATGCCTTGCAGATCGGCTGAAGTATGACTTTGTTGATTTGGATGAAGAGATCGTAAGAATGGAAGGGCGAAGCATTCCAGACATATTCGCGCAGGACGGGGAAGCATACTTCCGGGACGCTGAGAGCCTTGCGCTATCCCGCTTGATGGGACAGCAGCGGTTAGTGATCGCTACAGGCGGAGGCGCTGTACTGCGGGAGAAGAACTGTCGCGTGATGAGCGAGTGCGGCTACGTTGTCCATCTGACAGCGGAGACGGATACGATCATCGAACGCGTGAGGGGCGATCGCAACCGTCCGCTGTTGCAAGGTGACGCGTCAGAGCGTGTGCGGAGCTTAATGGTGGAGCGCAGCGGCAAGTACGACTTTGCTCATGCTACTGTAGCTACCGATCATCTGCGGGTAGAACAGATTGCGGATGCGGTTATGGATGCATATCAGGGCTTCAACAGTGCTGACGCTGATATCACACGATAGGACCTTCCGCGTTCATCCAAGCGAGCATGCCGCCTTCTAGATTAACGCCGCCATTATACCCCTGCTGCAGTAAATATTCACATACGCGTTCACTGCGGTAACCGCTGCGGCAGATAAAGATGATTTCCTCATGCTCTTGAAGCTCTTCTATGCGTGCAGGAATATCATTCATCGGGATATGCTTGGCACCTGGAATGATGCCGTGAATGACTTCTTCTTGCTCGCGAACGTCAATCATCACTATAGACGGCTCAGCAGACGGCTCAGCGGCCAATCGAGCCATTAAGTCTAAAACATTGATCTGTTTGACTGGATTCATCAACAGTCCTCCTTCATCATGTTGATTCAACTTGTTGTTGGGATTTATGCAATTAAAGTGTGACATAAGTCATATGTTCTCATGGAAATGATACGAAGCAGTATGTAATTTGTCAATCTGTATTCATAGATATAGGTGATGATCCAAGATAATTAAGGAGTGGGACTATGGATGTTATTGTGAGACCAACAGATAAGCTGCAAGGTGATATTCAAGCACTTTCTTCTAAAAATTATACGACAAGGTATCTGTTAGTTGCCGCCTTGGCTGAAGGTACGAGCACCATCTATTATCCGGCTCATAGTGAAGACAGCGATGCTATGCGCCGCTGCTTGCAGGATCTGGGCGCTAAGCTGGAAGAGGATGAGACGAAGATCGTGATGACGGGGTTCGGCAGCCGTCCACAGCTCATTCCGACTTCTCAGGAGCTGAATGTGGGGAATGCTGGCGCCGTATTGCGATTTCTAATGGGTATAGCATCACTTCTGCCAGAAGTACACTTTGTGAATGCTTATCCGGAATCGCTGGGCAAGCGTCCGCATCACGATCTGATCACAGCGCTGGAGCAATTGGGCACCGAAGTCGAGCATCGTGACGGCAAGCTGCCAATTACGATTCGAGGCGGAGGTCTTCGCGGAGGGAAGATTACGGTATCGGGCAACATCAGCTCTCAATACCTTAGCTCCTTATTATTCTTAACACCGCTTCTGCCTGAAGACAGCACGATCGAAGTAACGGATGACCTTAAGTCCAAGGTTGTAATCGGTCAGACGCTGGAGGTGCTGCGCGAAGCGGGGATCGTCATTGAAGTCAGCGACGATCTGATGCATTATCGCGTTCCGGGCGGTCAGCGCTATCAAGCTCGTGATTACACAGTCCAAGGTGATTATCCTGGTTCAGCGGCGGTTCTGGCTGCTGCAGCGGTTACGCAATCAGACGTCGTATTGCGCGGCTTGACTCCAGACAGCAAGCAGGGTGAACGCGCGATCGTCGATGTGCTTCGTATGATGGAAGTGCCGCTTACGCACGAACAGAACAACATCCACGTCAAGAGCACAGGCAAGCTCAAAGCGGTTGAATTCGACGGCGACGCTGCAACAGATGCGGTCTTGGCGATGGTAGCGGCTGCGGTATTTGCAGATGGAACCTCCCGCTTCTATAACGTTGAGAATCTGCGTTACAAGGAGTGTGATCGCATAACGGATTATGTAACCGAGCTGGGCAAAGCCGGAGCCAATGTAGAAGAACGCCAGGCGGAGATTATTGTCCACGGCCGTCCAGAAGGTGTGGAAGGCGGAGTGGAGATCAATGCTCACTTCGACCACCGGGTCATCATGGCGCTCACAGTAGTGGGCTTACGCTCCAAACAGCCTATTCGCATCAAGGATGCGCATCATGTAGCCAAGTCTTACCCGAACTATTTTGATCATTTACAAGCTCTCGGTGCTCAAGTAGAATGGATTGAAGCTTAATCAAAATCATATTGATTGATGAATGGAATAGTGGAATGGAGGAATATAAAGTGGCATATGAACACCCTTCTCAAGACGCAATCAAGCAGCTGCTCCAAAATAGCAAGACGATAGCTGTAGTAGGATTGTCCGATGATCCTAGCCGTACTTCTCATATGGTTGCTCAAGCTATGAAGTATAAGGGCTATCGCATCATACCCGTCAATCCTAAGGCTGAGACGATATTAGGCGAGAAGTGCTACCCTTCACTGCAGGACATTCCAGAGCCTATCGATATCGTCAATGTATTCCGACGCAGTGAATACTGCTTGGATGTCGCCAAGGATGCTGTAGCAATCGGTGCGAGATCGATCTGGCTGCAGCAAGGTATCGTGAATGAGGAAGCCGCGGCTTATGCCAGTGAGCATGGCCTGCAAGTTGTGATGGATTCCTGCATTAAGGTAATGGACGCTATTCTGCTGCCAAAAGGCAAATAGAAGACATCCATTCGGCATATTGGAAACAGAATGAATGAAGTTAATAGGTGATAACGCTCATCCGTGTTATAATGATGAAGCCATTGACGCGTTATTTCATTGTGAGCCGGAGTGACGCTCCCGAAAGTCTGGGGCTGAACTTCGGCTATTCACGATTATTGAGACATCGAGTCACTCCAACCAATGAATATTCAGTAATTCATTCGATTGATCAAGGGGGGATCGTAGTTGAATCAGTTAGGGTCATTACAGCAGCTTTCACGCTCACTCATGCAGCCTATGATGGTGATGCCGGCTGTTGCAGTTCTCCTCGCGGCTGGGCAGTTGCTCGGTCTCTTTGGATTAGATGACGCGGCTGTCTGGTTCTCCAGTGCAGGCACGACGCTGCTTGGCCTGCTTCCATACTTCTTTGCGGTTGGTGTGGCACTTGGAATGTCCAACAATTCAGGGATCGCCGGATTGGCTGGCTTGATCGGTATCTTTATCTACCAGCGTTTACCCGGTTTATGGCTTGATGCGAACGTGATCGCACCGGAGCCGACGATATTAGTAGGTATCGTATTCGGCCTAATGGCCGGATTCGTACATGAAAAGTTCCGTACCCTGCAATTTCCGGAATACATTCAGTTTTTTGGCGGATCACGATTTGTTGTGCTCGTGATGGCGTTAGTATCTGTTGGGATGTCCTATGTTCTGACATTAGCGTTGCCGTCTATTAACGAAGGGATCGAATTTCTAGGGCAAGAATTAGTAAAGATGGGGAGCTTCGGTGTGTTTTTGTACGGAGTGCTTCATCGAGTGCTTGTTGCCTTCGGGCTGCACCACCTATTGAATAATGTAATCTGGTTTCAGCTTGGCAGCTATACAGACGCAGCGGGCGTAACGGTAACGGGCGATCTACCGAGGTTCTTCGCTGGCGATCCGACAGCAGGAATGTATATGGCAGGGCTATATCCAATCATGATGTTTGGCCTGCCAGCTGTTGCAATGGCGATTGTGCATGAATCAAGGGAAGATTTGAGGCCTAAGGTTCGCAAAACGTATTATAATGCCGCACTTGTATCGATGCTTACAGGCATCACGGAGCCGATCGAGTTTGCATTTCTATTCTCTTCGCCGCTGCTATTTATCGTACATGCGCTGCTATCAGGCGCTGCCATGTGGCTCACTGCGGAGCTTGGTATTTTACATGGGTTCTCATTTTCCGCTGGGGCGATCGATTATGTGATGAATTTCCATCTTTCCACACATGGATTGTGGTTAATTCCAATCGGTATCGCTTTCGGTTTTATTTATTATGTCGTGTTTCGATTTGCGATTCAACGCTTTCAGATTCCAACGCCTGGTCGGGTTGATGGCAGTCTACTGGATGATATGGCTGGTGATCTCGTGCATCGGGCACCGCTTATTATTCGTGCGCTCGGAGGCAAGGATAACCTTATTGACATTCAGGCCTGCATCACGCGCTTGCGGCTGCGAGTCAACAATGAGAAGCTGATCGATCGGCATGCCTTGCGCACATTAGGTGCGGCCGGAGTCATTCGATTAGGCGGCGGTCATGTTCAAGTGGTATTCGGTACATATTCTGAAGTCATTCGCGATGAAATGCTAAGGCGTCTGCAACGCAATGCACAGCAAGTATGGTTCGTTTCGCCCGTACAGGGTCGTATGATTCCGATCGAAGATGTGCCTGATACGATCTTCGCCAAGAAGATTGTAGGGAACGGTGTTGCCTTCTATCCGGATAAGGGTGAACTTGTATCCCCAGTAGCCGGCGTTGTACGCCACATTTACCCAAGCATGCATGCATTAGGGATTGAAACGCCTGAAGGGTTAGAGGTGCTGCTTCATATCGGGATCGAAACCTCTTCGTTAAATGGCGCTGGCTTTCAGGCTGTAGTTCAGGAAGGTGATGGAGTGAAGCCAGGACAGCTGCTAATTAAATTTGATATAGCATATATTAAGAAGAAGAATTTGTCGTTAGCTACGCCAATGGTCATTACGAATAGTAATAAAGTCGCATCTTGGAGCATCGCTCCATATGGTGCGGTTAAGAAAGGGCAGGAGTCTATTCTGTCTGTAGTTCTCATGGATGAAAGTCGCGGAGGTGAGAAGCATTGACACAAAAGATTAAAGGTATCGGTGCTTCAAGGGGTATTGCAATAGGCAAGGCTTTTGTACTTCCAACTTGGGAGTGGGATGTACCGGAAGAGAAGATGGATCCTACCGATCTGGCAAGGGAATTCGAGCGTTTGTATGAAGGGATCCGATCGTCGAAGGATGAGATTGAATACATTAAGAGAGAGATCAAAGATATGGTTGGAACGGAAGAGTCGTCGATATTTGATGCTCATCTTGCTATATTGGAAGATCCCATTTTCATGAATGAGATTCAGGGCATTATCCAACGCCAGTATAAGGCGGCCGAAGTTGCCGTGAAAGAGGCGATCGATCATTTCGTCACGATGTTCGATTTGCTGGATGATGAATATATGAAAGAGCGGGCACTTGATATTAAGGATGTGGGTAACCGTCTGTTGAAGCATCTGCTTGGCGCGCCAGAGATCACACTTCCAACAGATACTCAGCCTTATATATTGGTAGCTAAGGAGCTGTCCCCGTCACAGCTTGTCCATCTGAATCCGAAAAATGTGCTCGGCATTGTCATGCTGCAGGGTGGAAGAACTTCTCACTCCGCTATTATGGCACGCGCTCTCGGCATTCCGTTGGTGCTTGGTCTTGAAGGCAAGCTGAGCAAGCCGGTTCAAACGGGAGACGCAGTCATCGTAGATGGGGAGCATGGGTTTGTATTCCTGAATCCAGAGCACCATATCCGAACGTGGTATGAGGAACGGCGCGATCAGTATTTGAAGGAAGCTGAAGAGCTGGCTAAGATGAATGATTTGCCTGCGGAAACGGTAGATGGGCATCGAATTCATCTCGCTGCTAACATCAGCTCAACTCGTGAGCTGGATATCGCCATTCAAAGCGGCGCTGAGAGCATCGGTTTGTTCCGAACCGAATTTTTATATATGGATCGATCTTATCCGCCTAATGAAATCGAGCAGTATACGGTATACCGCGAAGTAGCGGAGGCGTTTAAAGATCAATCGGTCATTATTCGTACACTTGATATTGGCGGCGATAAGCCGATGGAATATTTGCAGATTCCGGAAGAAGATAATCCGTTTCTTGGATACCGCGCGATCCGCATCTGCTTAAACCGTACAGACGTGTTCAAGACCCAACTGCGCGCGATCCTGCGCGCCAGCGCGCATGGACAAGTTAAAGTGATGTTCCCGATGATCAGCTCTATGGAAGAGATTATCGCTGCTAAGGAAATATTGGAGGAAGCGAAGCGTGAATTGCGTGAAGAACAGCTTCCGTTCGATGAGAAGCTGCCGATCGGCATTATGATCGAAGTGCCTGCTGCTGCAGCAACTGCTGACTTGCTGGCTGAGGAAGTTGATTTCTTCAGTATAGGGACTAATGATCTGGTTCAATATACCCTAGCTGTTGATCGGATGAATGAGCAGATCGCACACATGTATGATCCTTATCATCCTGCAGTCCTTCGCCTTATTCGCAATGCGGTAGAGGGTGCGAAGCTGCATGGAATATCCGTAGGCGTTTGCGGGGAAATGGCCGGCGATCCGCAAGCGGTACCGTTATGGATTGCACTCGGCATTGACGAATTGAGCATGTCATCGCGTTCCATACCGCGCGTCAAGGCCGCGGTGAGACGAGCTCAGTATGAGCAAGCGGTGCAGGTAACGGAGCAAGCATATGCATGCCGCAACAAAGCCGGACTAGAGAAAGTGTTGGGCTTGGAGTCGCCTCCGGAGCACACGCCGCCTCTTGTTAACGAGGATGCAGCATCAAGCGCAACTCTATAACTAAGTCATGGAGCTAGAGCAGCTCTCTATGTAGTTCATTCTACTTAGGGAGCTGCTTTTTTGTATTTCAACAGGAGTACGGGTTACATTTTAAGTTGTAGGCGATACCAATTTAATCCTTTTCTCATTTATTTGAATAATTATTTTCCAGTTGTGTTTATAGATATATATAGGTATAAGTACATATAGACTAATAATTTCAAGCTCTGATTAGTGATATAAATCATTGCCATATGGAGATGCGTTTCTATTAGTGTAAATAAATACAAGTTCGATCTAAGCAGGAGAATGACAATCGAAGCAGAAATATAGGTTATTATCTTGCGTTATAGAGAAGAAATTAATATTCACTTATACACATACATTTATAAATATAATCTAGGGGTGAATGAAATTGAATAAACGATGCCAGTGTGGACAAGAAATGGATGTAACACTACGCACAATTGTATATGCGAGGAAGCTTATGATTATGCATGTTCCTGTATATACTTGCCTAAGCTGCGAGCATTCCGAGCTCGTGTCTGAGATCAAACAGGATGTCATAGACATCATGCAGCAGATGAATGAACATGCGCCGTCTAAACGCGTTAAAGTCATGTTCGATGAGCAGCAGGAATTAGCGAGTGTATATAAGGAATGTCTTGAGCATGAAGGCGGAGACCTCTCTATTTCATTCGAGAAAATAGCTCAAGAACGTGTAAATCAATTGCTTGACGTATATTTGCTGGCCCAGACATGGGGAGATATGACCTGGATGGAGGATGTTGAACGCAGATTAAGACAAGTTAGTTGTTTTAGAACTAACCAGAATAGGGTTAAAATAGGATAGTGTGCATATTAACGGACAATCATTGTCGGGATTGCCGAGTGCTATTCTATACATGAGGAGGCAGATCCATGATCGCGATTCAATCGGAAGAGGCATTGCTTGAGATGATCCAGCAATCGGTAGGGAAACCACTCGTGCTGTTTAAACATAGCACTCGCTGTCCTATAAGTTCCGCAGCAAATGAAGAGATGAAGAAGATCGAGGAAGATTTTCAAGATCGCGGTATAAATTTCGGTCTGATCTATGTAGTCGAGAACCGTGATGTATCGCTTGCATGTGCGAAGCTGGCTGATGTAAAGCATGAATCACCGCAAGTTATAGTGCTGCAGGATAATAAAGTGCTCTGGAATCAATCTCATTACGCTATTCGTTATGATCGATTGGAGCCTGTACTGTCGGAACTGTGCTAATCTGTGACAATTTTCGTGGAAAACAGGACGTATCGTTGCGGATTTTCTGAAAATAGCGTATCATAAATGATAAGTTTTAATAACGAACTAAATACTTTGCATATTGGAGAGAAGTATCGTGACGGTAACTATTTATGATGTAGCGAGAGAAGCAGGAGTCTCGATGGCGACTGTTTCCCGGGTTGTAAACAACAACCCAAACGTAAAGCCTCAAACTCGCAAGAAAGTGTATGAAGCGATTGAGCGTTTAGGTTATCGCCCGAATGCGGTTGCCCGTGGACTTGCTAGTAAGAAAACAACTACAGTAGGAGTTGTTATTCCGGATATTTCTAATTCTATCTTCGCTGAAATTGCTCGTGGTATTGAAGATATTGCGAATATGTACCACTACAATATTATTTTGTGTAATGCGGATAAGAAGAAGGAAAAGGAAATTCGGGTTATCAACACTTTGCTTGAGAAGCAAGTTGATGGATTGCTGTTTATGGGCGGTGTTGTAACTGAAGATCATATACAGGCATTCCGCACATCATCTGTGCCGATTGTACTCTGTGCGACGAAGGATGATAATGGCTCTATCCCGTCTGTCGATATCGACCATGAAGCGGCGGCATTTGACGCAGTCAATACGCTGATTCGTCATGGACATCGCGATATCGCGATGATCAGCGGCACGTTGCAGGATCCTGCTAACGGTTACGCTCGTTTCCAAGGTTATAAGAAAGCGCTTGAAGGAGCGGGAATCGAATACAAGGAAGATTTGGTTCGAATCGGCAACTACCGGTATGAATCCGGAATCGAAGCGATGAAATATTTCCTTGGATTAAAAAAGAAGCCTACGGCAATCTTCTCTGCAACAGATGAAATGGCGATAGGCGCTATTCACTGTATCCAAGATGCTGGTTCTAATGTACCTGAAGACTTCTCGGTCATCAGTGTGGATAATGTCCGTATGGCATCTATGGTTCGCCCTCAGTTGACTACAGTTGCTCAACCGATGTACGACATCGGCGCGGTAGCGATGCGTCTATTGACGAAGCTGATGAAGAAAGAACATGTGGAGCATGCTCAGGTTACGCTGCCGCATGAGACGATCTTGCGTCTATCGGTAAGCAGTGTGAACGAATAAGTAGCACTGCGGTGTGAGGCCCCGTGATACGGGGCCTTTTGCACGTCTGAGAGAATATCCAGCCATATTTTTAGATCGTGTCTATGGAGGTTATGAAGAATGATTATAGGTATTATCGGAGCGATGGATGAAGAAATTGCATTGCTGCTGCAGCAGTTAGACACGGTGAAAGAAGACGTACAAGCGGGCAATCGATATTACACTGGGAAAATGAGCGGCCATCAAGTCGTTATATGCAAATCAGGTGTGGGCAAAGTGAATGCGGCGATTACAACACAGGTGTTGATTGATCGTTTTCATGTTGAGCGCGTCCTATTTACGGGCGTTGCAGGCGCAGTGGCACCTGACTTGGATATCGGCAATATCGTCATCTCCACCGGCTGCATTCAGCACGATATGGATGTGACTGCGCTTGGCTTCAAGCTAGGTGAGATTCCGTATCAGGCGAACTCTACTTTTATGGCGGATGAAGGGTTAGTGTCATTAGCAGAACGTGTGTGCCAGCAATTGGTGCCGGACTCGTATAAGCTCGGTATTGTGCTGTCTGGGGATCAGTTTATTGCGAGTCGCGATAAGGTTCGCGAGCTCCATGAGACTTTCCAAGGAGCATGCACAGAAATGGAAGGCGCGGCAGTGGCGCAGGTTTGTATGGTGAACGCTGTACCGTTCGTTATCATACGTTCGATGTCAGATAAAGCGGATGGTTCCGCTCATGTCAACTTCGCGGAGTTCACGGTGAAGGCGTCTGAGAATTCGTTCCGAATTGTGGAACATATGCTTAAAGAGATGTAATCCATTTAAAAGAGCTGTGGTCTCCTATTGCTTATAGGGGAGGCCAACAGCTCTTATTGATTATCGCATATATTCTAGTGCGAGCTCTTTCACTTTTGCGTTATTATGACGAATAATTTCGCGCCTAGGCATCGGCTCCCACATTTCTACAGGATCCAGCCATGTCGTCGGCACCAAAACAGGCGAATGAGTCTGCCAAGTCTGGACCCACTCCTCGTCTATAGGCTTCAACGGATCAACTGCAAGCTGCTGGGCGAGCGGATGATCGCTCATTTCCAGCCATAGCAAACTCCATGCACGCGGAACGACTCGCCATATGTCATAGCCGCCGCCACCTAACGCAACCCATTTCCCATCGCAGTAGGTATGTGCTAATTGATGAATGATCTTAGGCATCTCCAGGTATATTTTCATGCTGCAATGCATGTGGGATAATGGGTCAAAGGCGTGCGCATCACAGCCGTGCTGGCTGACGATAAGATCAGGCTTGAAGGTGCGGGCAACTTGCTCAATCGTCGCTGCAAATGTCTCAAGCCAAGATTCATCCTCTGTATAGGGCTCGAGCGGAACGTTCACACAAGCTCCAAAGCCTTCGCCAACCCCGCGCTCATGCACGAAGCCTGTTCCAGGAAATAAGTATTTGCCTGTCTCATGGATGGAATAAGTCAAGACGTTCGAGTCGGTGTAAAATGACCACTGCACACCGTCACCATGATGCACGTCTGTATCGATGTATAAGACTCTGGCCTGATACTTCTGCCTGACTACCTCAATGGCTATTGCTGCATCATTATACACGCAGAATCCTGCGCCTTTATCGGGAAAAGCGTGATGCAGGCCGCCGCCCAGATGCAAAGCGTGTTCTGCTCGTCCCGACATAACAGACTCGCATGCAGCGACTGTTCCGCCAACGATAGCGGCCGCGGCAGTATGCATGCCTTCGAAGTAAGGTGTATCTTCGGTATGAAGTCCGTAAACATCGGCTCGCACGATCCAGTCTGGATCAGGGAGCGGCTTGCTCAACTGCTGGACCGCTTCAATATAATCGGAACGGTGAATCAGCTGAAGCGCTTCCAATGAGGCTGACGCTGGGACTAGATGTTTCTCCGGCTGTAAAGCTCCAATCCGGTTCAACAAATCGTGAGTCATCATTAATCGCGTCTGATCAAATGGGTGTTCCGCATTAAAGCGATATTTCAGCGCGTCAGGATGGAACACGTAGACCGCTCCTGTGTGACTGTTCATGAACTGCTTCCTCCCCTGTACATTTTAGTACATGAACCGCTGCTGGAAGCGTGCTCGGTCAAATTGCTCCTTGGATGAGAGGGGCACGTTCTTGCCGATGCGCACCATTAAGCAGTTGGCAGGATGCGAACAGATTTCAGGGTCATCCGTCGCATACCATATCATATCTACTGATTTCATTAACCGCTCCATCATTTTACGATAATCCCACACAGATAAGCCTGTACCTTCCAAGTCCCAATGCCAGTAATACTCTGTTGTAAATACGATGTAGTTCTCCATCTGCTCTTCTGAGAAGGCAAGACGAATCATCTTCTTCCCAAGTCCGAGCGAGCGGAAATCTTTGGCGACCTCAATGGCGCCAAGCTCGATCAGATCGTTCATCTTGGCTTCAGACCAACGTTCAAGCTCGTCTGGGTAATGGAAGGTCACATATCCCACAATCATCTGACCGAATCGCGCAATGATGATGCGCCCCTCAGGCAGTTCAGCGATCTCGGTCAATGCTTCTTTCTGTTCATTAGGCCTGCGAAATGCACGAAGATCAGGATGCATCTCAAGCGCGCGCAGCGTCTCCGGTTTTACTGGACCTTCAATGATAACCACATTGTCCTGATAGGGGATAATCTCGGCGTTGTAACATTTATGATGTTCCATGGGCGACAACTCCTTTTAGGCTTCAATTCGGTTATAACAAAAAAAGGAACAATTGAAAAGGAAAATTATAGGCGGGACATTATAGGTGTGATATAATGAATATGTTTTAAAATTTTCAAACATTTCCCCTTGACATCATGAATAACATCATCGTCCTTAGACATCGGTTTAATGTAAGCGGTTATATACCAGTATTTATGTCATGAAGATGTACAGAAACAGGAGGATGAACCCGAATGAGTAACGTTCAAGGAGAAATTGTGGCGGCGACCGTCACAAATTCCAATTTACCAAGCTATGAAGAAGCGCGGGCTAATTTTGACTGGAGCAACATTGAGAAGCATTTTACTTGGTATGAGACGGGCAAAGTCAACATGGCCTATGAAGCGATCGATCGTCATGTCGCGGAAGGCCGCGGCGACAAGGTAGCGCTGTTGTACAGCGATGCGACGCGCGATGAGTCTTATACATTCGCGGACATTAGCCGCAAGTCCAATCAATTCGCAAATGTCCTTCGCAAGCACGGCATTAGCAAGGGAGAGCGGGTATTTATCTTTTTGCCGCGTTCACCGGAACTCTATTTCAGCTTGCTCGGGGTATTGAAGGTAGGAGCGGTTGTAGGTCCATTATTTGAAGCATTCATGGAGACAGCGGTAAAGGATCGACTTGAGGACAGCTCAGCGGTTGCGATTATTACGTCACCAGCTCTCGTTCATCGCGTAAACCGTGATCTGTTGCCTGAGCTCAAGCATATCATCCTCGTAGGTGATGATGTTGGACAGGGTGAAGGCATGATCGATTATCATGCTGAGATGCTGGCTGCTGAGGAAGAGACGGAAATAGAGTGGATGGAGCGCGAAGACGGCTTGATTATTCACTATACGTCCGGTTCAACCGGCAAGCCAAAAGGTGTCTTTCATGTGCAGAATGCTATGATACAGCACTACTACACAGGTAAGATCGTGCTTGACCTTCAAGAGAACGATATTTACTGGTGTACAGCGGATCCAGGCTGGGTAACCGGAACTTCATACGGTATCTTCGCACCGTGGTTGAACGGCGCAACGAACGTCGTACGCGGCGGTCGCTTCAGCCCGCAGGATTGGTATAACACGATTCAAAAGTATAAAGTAACGGTATGGTACAGCGCTCCAACCGCGTTCCGGATGCTAATGGGAGCGGGAGATGACGTCATTGCGAATTATGATTTATCCTCATTGCGTCATGTTCTTTCCGTTGGTGAGCCGTTAAACCCGGAAGTCGTTCGTTGGGGATTGAAAGTATATAATCAACGCATTCATGATACATGGTGGATGACCGAAACGGGCGGTCAATTGATCTGCAATTATCCTAGCATGCCGATCAAGCCAGGCTCTATGGGGCGTCCGCTCCCTGGCGTTCAGGCTGCAATCCTTGATAATCAAGGCAACGAGCTGCCGCCGTACCGCATGGGGAACTTAGCGATTAGCACGCCTTGGCCATCGATGATGCGCAAGATCTGGAACAACCCGTCCAAGTACCAGGAGTACTTCCAATGGGAAGGCTGGTATGTTTCCGGCGATTCCGCCTATATGGATGAAGATGGGTATTTCTGGTTCCAAGGCCGCGTCGACGATGTCATTAACACAGCTGGCGAGCGTGTAGGTCCGTTCGAAGTCGAGAGTAAACTGATCGAGCATCCTGCAATTGCTGAAGCAGGCGTTATCGGCAAGCCAGATCCGGTGCGCGGAGAAATTATTAAAGCGTTCATCTCGCTCCGTGAAGGCTTCAGTCCATCAGATGAACTGAAGGCTGACATCGCGAAGTTCGTGAAGGTAGGCTTGTCCGCTCATGCTGCTCCACGCGAAATTGAGTTCAAGGATAAGCTTCCGAAGACGCGCTCCGGCAAGATTATGCGACGTGTGTTGAAGGCTTGGGAATTGAATCTGCCGACAGGCGACTTGTCGACGATCGAAGACTAATACTTGGTCACCGTTGACAAATGTAACAGAATGGTATAATATCCCAGTTAGTAAAGCGAAATTGCTGAACGAGTGGACAATTACATCGCTAGCAAACATAACATGTTACCGAAAGGGCATCCGTTATGGAAGTTATGTCGGAATCCGACTGCTTCTTAACGTATGCCCTTTTTGCCGTTCGCAGCGTTTCCTTACGAATAAATACGCTCATGAGAGGGGTAATGGAATGAACAAGCCACAGAAAAAGTGGAGCAGAACGGTAGTGCTGCTGTTGATTAGCGCACTGCTTGTGACGTTGGCAGCTGGTTGCGGTGAGAAGAAAAAGAGTGGAACATCTGGGGAATTCGAGATTCAATACTTTGTTGGCGGATATGGTGACGCAGGTTGGAAGCGCATTCTAGCAGCATTCCAAAAGAAATATCCTGACTTGAAGATCAAGGAAACGGCAGGTCCGAAGATTAATGAGCAGACGAAGCCGCGATGGATTCAAGGGGATACGCCTGACTTCGTATACATTGACGGAGCAGGGTCTAATGCAACCCAGATGGTTCTTGACGACCAATTGATGGATCTTACGGATTATATCAAGCAGGCGAAAAATGCTGACGGCAACTTAATCCTTGATGAACTCTACTTGAAGCCAATCGACTATAGCGGCAAGATCTATACTATTCCTTTCGTATTTGGCTCTTGGGGCGTGTTCTATGACCAGAAGTTCTTCGATGATAACAGCTGGAAAGCACCTGCAGACTTCGAAGGCTTCATGAGTGTGTCCAAGACGATCAAGGACTCAGGCAAGGTCACAGCGCCTCTGATTTATACGGGCATGTACCCTTATTACTTCCATGGGGGAATTCTTGACTCCGCATTTGTCGTGAACAACAACAATGACACGTCCATATTGAAGGATATGTCAGCGCTGAAGGAAGGCGTCTTCAAGAGCGATGCGGTGAAGAAGGCGTTGGATCAGATGGTAGCGATTCGGGATTCCGGCATAGTAGATCCCGCTTCTGCTGCAATCAATCACACAGACTCGCAGATGCTGTTCCTGCAGCATAAGAATGCATTCATTCCTAACGGCCTGTGGCTTGAAAATGAGATGAAGAAGGATGTTCCCGCGGACTTCCAATTCTCATTCCTGCCATCTATCACACAAGCGCCGGGTGGTAAGTCTGTCGCCATTCCATTTACCGCAACGGTAGGCATCTCGAAGAAAGCGAAGAACCCTGAAGCGGCAAAAGCATTCCTGGAGTTCCTGTTCCAGAAGGAGTCCGCGATCGCTTGGGCTGAAGAGACAGGCGCTTTGAGCAACCTGAAGGTGGATCTGGAGAATTCGAAAGCGAGCAGCCTTGTTAAGACGGCAATGAAAGTATATAGTTCCGATCAGACTATTGTTGCTCCTTTCGTAGAGCTGAATGCAGATGTAGACAAGGTGAAGCAAGATTCTACCCTTGCTTTGATGATCGGCAAGATAACGCCGGATGATTGGATGAACCGTATGGAAGAAGCAGCTGCGAAATATCGGAAATAATAGGCGACTGAAAGGGAATAAGTTGCGCTCTCAAGCAGAATAAGAAGTGATCATATTTGGAGATGTGCGCCGTATACTGTAGCACGCTTAAGCTTGATGCGGTCGGTGCGGCGCATATCTATTTTTCGATAAGGAGGGATTGAGCATGAACGATGCTCCGACTACGAGAAATTCATCTATAGACCAAGCTCTGCGGGCAGGCGGGTTAAAATGGAAGACGAAGCGGAAAGTGTTTATGTTCGTGTTCACCGTACCTACGCTGCTGTTCTTTTGCTTATTTATGATTTATCCGATATTTCATGGCTTGTACTACAGCTTCACCGATTGGTCAGGCGGATCGGAGACGCATAACTTAATCGGCTTGGACAATTACAAGGAGCTGGTCAAGGATCCCATTATCGGTACAGCTATTCTAAATGACTACTTCCTCGTGTTCTGGAAAGTCATAGGCATTGTCGGTCTAGGCGTATTCTTTGCGGTCGTGCTGACTCGGTTCCGATTGCGCGGAACCGGCTTTTTCCGGTCTGTCTTCTTCATTCCAAATATATTGTCGGTGGTTGTGATAGGAGTTCTATGGAGCTATATTTACAATCCGAGCATCGGCTTCTTGAATCAATTCCTGTCACTGTTTACGAGAGAGAAGGTGCAAACTCCATGGTTGGGTAATGTGGATACAGCTATGTGGTCACTGCTGCCGCCATCCATCTGGGCAGGGATCGGCTTCGTCATGGTGCTGACTATTGCGGCGATTCTAACGATTCCGAGGGATCTGTATGAAGCAGCCAGCCTAGACGGGGCGTCAGAACGCCAGCAGTTCTGGCGAATCACGCTTCCCCTCATATGGGAGCAGGTGAAGGTATCCATTCTATGGGTTGTCATGACGACATTGAACGGTTCCTTCGTGATTGTGTGGATTATGACCAAGGGGGGGCCGGATAATGCGACACAGGTACTTGGCTCTTATTTATATCAAATGGGCTTCAGACAGTTTCACTTCGGATATGCATCAGCTATTGGGGCGTTAATACTGACACTGTCTCTCATTACGACACTAGCCTTGCAGCGCTTAATGAAGCGGGATTCGATCGAGATGTCTGGCTGACGCCATAAGGGGGCAATTACGATGTACAATTCGGTTCAACATAAGCGCAGCAATCCAATCATTCGTATTCTGATATATGTAATCATGGCGGTATGGACGGTGTGCGTGATTTACCCGCTATTGTGGTCGGTTATGGGGGCATTAAAGACGAATCAGCAGTTTATACTTCAATCTCCTTGGAGCTTGCCGGAATTTCCTCTGCAATGGGGGAACTTCGTCAACGTATGGACTAACTACAATCTGGGTACGTATTTTATGAATTCATTAATCGTTACGGCGATCAGTACTGTGCTTGCATTGCTGTTAGCTTCATCTACCTCCTATATCATTGCAAGATTCCCTTTCCGCGGCAGTCAGGCTCTGTATAACTTGTACCTTACAAGCATGATGATTCCGATCATTCTGGGCTTAATTCCATTGTTCTTCTTGCTCACTGATCTTGGGGTGAACAATACGCTGTTCGGACTCATCCTCGTATATAGTGCAGCTAATTTGCCGTTTGGTGTGTTCGTACTGGTAGGATTTTTCAGATCCATGCCGAAAGAATTAGATGAAGCAGCGTCAATTGATGGCAGCTCGCATTACGGGGTGTTTTTTCGGATCATGCTGCCTTTGGCAAAGCCCGGGCTTATCTCAGTTGGCATGATGAACGTATTGAATATATGGAATGAATATGTTCTCGGAACGGTAATCGTGAGCAATCCTGAGAAATATACACTCCCCGTAGGAATCGCCGTCATGATGGAAGAGATGCAATATCGAACAGAGTGGGGCGCATTGTTTGCGGGTTTGCTCATCTCGATTATACCTGTATTGATCATCTATTTATTCTATCAACGTCAAATTACGAGCGGAATGATGGCTGGAGCAGTTAAATAAGAAGGAATGATGAAGCGAGTGGCAGCAAAACGAAGGGTATTCGTGTACGTTCAACAGATGGGGCGCTCATTGATGGTCCCGATTGCCGTTCTGCCAGCTGCCTCGATTCTGGTGCGTATCGGAGACATGCAGGTTGATACTCCTTGGCTCGCCGCGATTGTGAGCGTATGCAAGCTGGGGGGCAATGCTATATTCAACCATCTGCCGATCTTCTTCGCGATCGGAATCGCGATTGGCTTAACAGGCGGAAGCGGAATTGCGGCATTGGCCGCAGCGGTAGGGTACTTTGTATTCAGTGATGTGATCACCTTCTTTGAAGCGAGTGCAGCAGCCAAGCTGGATACCGGAGTGCTGGGAGGGATGCTGTGCGGCGCCATTACGACGATCATGTACAAGCGATTCCATCAGATCAAGCTGCCTGACGCGCTTGGCTTCTTCGGCGGCAAACGATTTGTGCCCATTGCAACTTCACTCGTGATGGTTATCGTTGGTCTCGCCGTCGGAGCGGTGTGGCCTGGGATTCAGTCTTACATTAAGGAATTTGGCATATGGATGACACAGCAAGGAGCGTGGGGAGCGGGGATATATGGCTTCATTAATCGAATGTTGATCCCCACAGGTCTGCATCATATTCTAAACCATATCGCTTGGTTTCAGCTTGGTGAATATGCTGCCGCGAACGGAAATGTTGTCAATGGCGATTTGTGGCGCTATTATGCGGGCGACCCAACTGCAGGCATGTATATGACGGGATTCTTTCCTGTGATGATGTTCGGGCTCCAAGGCTATGCCCTTGCGTTCGTGCATGCAGCTCATTCACAGAATCGAAAGCGCATTGCTTCCGTGATGCTGACTGCGGCGCTCACCAGTTTCTTAACAGGTATAACGGAGCCTCTGGAGTTTGCCTTTATGCTGACTGTACCATTGCTGTACGGAATACATGCGCTATATACAGGCTTATCGATGATCATCACCTCACTGCTTCATATGCGTGCAGGCTTCGGCTTCTCTGCTGGATTCATTGATCTCATCATCACATGGCAGAATGGTCAGAACCAATGGATACTGCTGCTGCTTGGTCTATGTTATTTTGCTCTGTATTACGGAACGGCAATGCTTTGTATTCGCCTCTTTAACCTCCAGACTCCTGGGCGAGAAGAGCTGGAACCGCTGCCTTCTGCAGTCATTTCACCGAATGCAGCAAGGACTTCCGGCAGCATACTGGATCAGCTGTTGGTTCATGTCGGAGGTATAACGAACATCGTGGACGTTGATGCGTGTATAACGAGACTTCGGCTTCATATTCGAAATGACAAATTGATTAACGAAGCGGCGCTCATGCAGATCGGGGCATACGGACTTATGAGAATATCGAGTCATCATATTCATATTATAATGGGTACCGATTCGGATGAACTGCGAGATAAGATTGAACAGATGCTTACAGCACAGACTGCTCGACAGGCATAAGATTGTTCTGTAGTTATGGAGTAAGGAGTGGTTATGATGAGACTACCCTTGACGGAGGGAGCAACATGATTGAACGAAAGATCGTGTATGTGCTGTCTCATAACGTCGTCATGACCAAGCTGTCTACGGGCAAGAACTCGATTGTGTTCGGTAAAGGTATCGGTTTTCATAATAAGCCGGGCATGATCATTGCCGAGAACCAGATCAATCAAGAGTTTCTGCTGCAAACGTCAGCCGTGATTGAGCATTATGAGCACATCTTGCAGGCTGTTGATTTTCATATTATCGGAGTCGTAGAAGAAGTCATCGCATTCGCGCAAGGACATCTCGAGGGCGCGTTCTCTGAGACGATTCACTCAGCGTTGGTGGATCATATCAATCTGGCTATCGAACGTACGAAACGCGGCATTCATATTAGCAATCCGTTTATGTTTGAGATTCAGCATCTGTACCGAGAAGAGTATCGTGTTGCTGAACGAGCAGTGGATTATTTGAACGAACAGCTTGATGTTAAGCTTCCGCAGGACGAGGTCTCGTTTCTAGCTATGCACTTTCACGGTGCAAGGCGTAATGAGAAAGCAGGGAAGCCTATGGCAGAAGTCAAGCTGATCTCCCAAGTGCTGGAGGAAGGGAAACGAGCGGGGATTCGATTCGACGAATCGCTGTCAACGGTACATTTCATTAGCCACTTAAAGGGACTGATAGATCGAGTCAAGGCGGGGCGAACGTTAAGCAATCAGCTGCTTGCCCAGATCCGCGAGGAATACGAAGATGTATTTGCTTGCGCGATCATTCTCGCTAATAAGATTGCAGATGGACTGCAGAAGCCGGTTCCGATGGAAGAGGTAGGCTTCTTAACGATGCACCTGCAGCGGTTGCTTCAACGACAGGATATGCTCATGTAGCTTTATATTATAACAGGGCCGTCTCGATGAGACGGCCCTGCTTGTTAATCTATTCGCCAACCTGCACTTGGCGTGATGGCTTGGATTCACCGACAGCATTTACTGCTGTGACGTAGTAGAAGCCTTCCGGCTTCAACGTAATGATCTCGAACTCCGGTGTTGGGCTGGAACCAATTCGTTCATAGTTGCCGTCCCGCTTCGAGCTGTAGTACACATTATAAGACTCCGTTTTATGGTTGGATGCCTTCCACGTAAGTTTCACTCCGAGATCCGTTACACTGGATCTTACTTGGTTAGGCGCATCAGGTACTTTGTCCACTGATGTAGTCGGAGGAGTTTCTTCCTCCGGCTCAGAAGGATCTGTCGGGTCCACTGGGTCGCCAGGTTCGCCAGGTGTTTCTCCTTCACCCGGATCTGTATCGCCAGGATCGGTGACCTCGCCGCCAGGCGTTTCTGGTGTCGTGCTGGCAGCACCCCATGCTGCGTGTGCGGAAGGGGCTGACTCTTTGCCAACTACGTCAACAGCAGTTACATAATAGCTATAACTGTTCGATGCAGATGCGTAGTTGAGGAAACGCAGCTCTTCACCTACTAGAGCTGAACCTTGAAGCTGGTGTGGTCCGCCGTTCAATGACCGATATAGACGGTAACCGACGATATCTTTCTCAGGACTGGCTTCAAATTTAACACGAACCGTAGAGTCGTTGACGGGTTCTACGACAACAGATCCGGGAGCGCTAGGAGCGCTGCCGTCATCGGCTCGCGGATCCTCCTTGGACGGTGCATCATTTCCCGCGTCTTCCGGTAGATAGCTTTCAATGGAGCGGCGCTTGCTGCTGGATGACAGCTTGTTAAGCGCAGTCTTCAGTTCTTCTACAAGGTCTTGAATCGGCTTCTCCCGCTTCACCATGACCTTTTCACGCACCATATCTTCCGGTGTAGCAGGGTTTGGTACATAGTTCACATTTTCATACGTTACATACTTCGCTTTCACAAGAGCATCCTCTTCTTCAGTAGGAATGTACTTGCGGTTAAAGATGTCGGTCACTAGTTTATTCGATTGACGTGTCAGATCATTCGGCAGCTTGCCGCTGTAACCAGAGACCGTCATGCGCACGATCCCGTCAGGACGCTCAAACTTCTTCGTTGAGAGCAATTCCGGCTTCACCTTGAGCGTTTCATTCATGACTTTGGACCATATTTCTCGCGCACGCGAGTATGCGCTCTTGTTCAACACATGCTTCTGCTCATCGTATCCGACCCACATGCCCAATGTAACATCAGGTGTATAGCCAACGAACCAAGTATCAGCATAATTCTGAGTTGAACCGGTCTTACCGGCAACTTCAATCTCGCCAAAGCCATCAAACTCAGATTGAATCTTTCGACCTGTTCCACGAGGATCCGTGATTACCGTCTTCAGCATATCCGTCATGAGATATGCGCTCTGCTGCGATACGACTTGCTGCGGTTCAACCTTGTGCAGATATACTTCCTTCGCGTTTGAGTCCAATATCTTCGATACGAAGTAGGCATCGGTAAACTTGCCTTGATTCGCAATCGCGCTGTATGCATTAGTCAATTCTTCAACCGTTACTCCGACTGTAAGACCGCCAATAACTCCGGTTTGCGAATAATAGTCGTCTGGCTGAATCGTCGTAATACCTAGCTTCTCGACAAACTCCCATGCGCCTTTAATCGTAACCTTATCAATGAACACCTTAATAGCAGGCAGGTTAAGGGATTGATTCAACGCGTCCCTCGCTGTTACTAAGCCTTGATAACGCATATTAGCGTTGCCTGGGATATGGAAACCCTTGTTAGAGTCCTTCAGCACGATTGGCGCATCGTCTATGATCGAAGCTGGTTGAATCGCACCGCTATCGATCGCAGGCAAGTAGGCCGCGACCGGCTTCATCGTTGAACCAGGCTGACGTGTCATCTGAGTAGCCAAGTTCATCTGCTCTTTATAGAAATCGCGCCCTTCGATCATCCCGAGGATTGCGCCTGTCTTATTATCAAGCATAATACCGGCTACTTGCTCCATGCCTTTCGTTTCACTGTCAGGAGAGAAGTTCTCCGGGTTCTCCGCAATCTCGCGCATCGAGTCATAGATCGTCTTGTCGATCGTCGTATAGATGCGGTAGCCGCCGCGAAGCAGTTCTACTCGAGCTTGTTCCATGAGATCCGCGTTCTCTGCTTTGCGAAGATCTTCCTTCGTGAGCTGCGGGTTCTTCTGCAGCACCATGACCTCGGCTGCCGCACGCTCTGCTTCCATCATGAGATAAGGATATGTAGAATAGGCTTTTTCTTTTGGTTTAGCCATGGAACCCTTAATGTCAAAGGCTAATGCCTCTTCGTATTGCTGCTGCGTAATCTTATTTTCTTCCAGCATATACTTTAGTACGCGCTTCTGACGCTCGATCGCCTTCTCAATTCCCTTCTCATTGTATTCACCTTTACTGGTGAAAGCAGAGTAGGTGGATGGCGCCTGCGGAAGCCCGGCTAAATAAGCGGCTTGCGCGACATTAAGCTTATCTTTCTCTTTGCTAATGTCGATATCGAATATACCTTTGGCTGCAGCTTTAATGCCGTATACGTTATATCCATTCGAACCATTGCCAAAATGCATCTTGTTCAGGTATGCGGTTATGATTTCTTGTTTCGATAGGATTCGCTCGATCCGCAATGAGAGGAAGATCTCCTTCGCTTTGCGGCTGTCCGTCTTATCTAAGCTCAGAAATACTTGACGCGCCAACTGCTGTGTAAGCGTACTGCCGCCCGTCTGTGTAGGAGTATTCAATACTTTTTGTAGTACAGCACGGGATAATCCCTTTATATCGATACCATTGTGTTCGAAAAATCGGTTGTCTTCCGTAGCCACCAATGCATCAATGACAAGCGGGGGAATCTGATCATAAGTGACTGGAGTGCGATCTTCATCTGTTCGCAATTGTCCAATTAGTGTTCCGTCGCTAAAATATACATAGCCTGTTATTGCATTCTCTGAAACTTTTTGCTTTATGAATTCTTCACTTCGCACTTCATCGTCTTTTACAAGAGAGGTCACATATCCGGTCACAACCCCGCCTGCCATGAAACCGCAGAGCAGTACGAACAGCATGAACCATTTCGTAGCTGTCCATATGACACGTCCAACGGAGCGCTTGGGCCGTGCCGGTTTAGGGGTAGGATCCGTCACTTTCTCTTCAGCCATGCATCTTATCCTCCTTAATGATTGCAGCGCTTTCCATTATATCATAAAAAAGTAGTATTGTACTTGAATGTATAGACGCATCTTCTATCAATTTGTTCTATATCCTTTGGCGCTATATTGAATAAATTTGGCAAATTAGTTTAGGAAAAATGGATAGAGCGCTTGAGCTCCAAGACGGTGATATCGTCCAAGTTGGAAGAAGCAAGTTCGCGAGAATTAAGCTGGTATAACGTAGCAAATAGCTTCTAATTGCGATTATGTGCGAATATATAAGCACAAAAAAACCGCTGAATCCCGAAGGGGTTCAGCGGTTTCTCTTTGTCCGAATATTAGCGGCTGTAGAACTCGACGATTTGCTTCTCGTCGATGTCTTGAGACAATTCAGCGCGCTCAGGAAGACGGATGAACTTACCTTCCATAGCTGCTTCGTTGTACTCAACGTAAGCTGGCAGGTGATGACGACCTTCGATAGCTTCTTTGATCGACTTCATGCTGCGGCTTCTCTCACGCAAGCCGATAACGTCGCCAGTGCTTACCAAGTAGGAAGCGATGTCGACTTTCTTGCCGTTTACAGTTACGTGACCATGGGAAACCAACTGACGTGCGCCTGCACGGGAGTTAGCGAAGCCAAGACGGTAAACGAGGTTGTCCAAACGGCTCTCGAGCAAGAACATGAAGTTCTCACCAGCGATACCTTGCATCTTCAATGCGCGATCGAACAAGTTGCGGAATTGCTTCTCGCTCAAACCGTACATGTGACGAAGCTTTTGCTTCTCTTGCAATTGAACGCCATAGCCGCTCAACTTTTTGCGTTGGTTAGGACCATGTTGTCCTGGTGGATATGCGCGTTTCAATTCTTTGCCAGTACCGCTCAAGGATACGCCCAGACGGCGGCTTAATTTAAACTTAGGACCTGTGTAACGTGCCATAATATAATTGACTCCTTCGTATATCATAATGGGATTAGATGAGGGTCAGTTTGCGCCGAATTCACTCTATGCTCAATTCTGTGAGCTCAATCGCGAAAGTTCAGCCGCTGTCGCGATTGTGGTGAGATCCGTAAGGGTGACACAACAGTTATTCCCCATATACATCATACAATTTTATAAGACAACAAGGTGCCGTGTCAAGTTTCAGTTTAGGAGTAAAATAGATTTCCATCATTTTATAGATTCCGAACCTAAAACAGCATAGTACTACAAATATCGGCACCGAGTGACGGAACTATTAGTAGTTATTCGACATAGTTCTAAAGACCCAAAAAAAGTTGTGAACTTCTGTCAATAGAGTACCTTTTGCTTAAGAAATCATGTATGATAGAAGTAGAAAATTTCGGTATGAAGGAGAACAGGATGACTGACCGGCAACTCTCACCTAAGTCAATTAACAATAGGATAGCCAATTGTGAGCATCTCGAGCATGTACAGGGCGACCAGAGCATGCCTCCAGGGCAGTCTCGGATGAGACCGGATGTTTTGGTGAATGATTTGCCCTGGGTGAAGCAGCTGCTGCAAACGGCTTACATTCAATGGCTTATAGAAATTCCAAAGTCAGTTCGGGCTTTGCTTGGCACGCCATTCCTGTATGACTATGCCGGTGTGAGCATAGAGGGAGAGGAGGCTCAGCTGGAATCAGTAGAGTCTGACTGCTTGCAGAAGTTAATAGCCCAAGCTATCTCTGAGCACACCTCTGCAACTATCGCTCTTGAACTAGATAAAGTATTAGTCGCGATTCCAATGATGACGAGATCAGCAAACATTTGCATTGGCGTACTTGTATATCGAGTAGCATCCGAACTTGCAAAAGACGGAGTGCTGTTGATTGAAGGCTGGGCAATGCAATTGCGAACTCATTTCTATAGAGAATATGACCTAATGGTATCGGATGAGGCACGAAACGCTGCGCTTGCCGTTGACATTGAAGCGAAGCGGAGACAGGTGCTGCTGGATGTTGTTCGGCATCTTCATGATCATATTGAGGTGGACTCCGTCCTGTCGCAGATCGTGAACGGAATCCTAATGCTGCTGCCAGATGTTCAAGTTGAAGTGTTCCTATCTCAAGACCATCACAGCGAGAATCCCCATGTTAAAGAGTTAACCTTTAACTCAGAGAGTGATCCGCTTGTCATGCAAGCTTTCATGAACGGGGAGGCTTGTTATTTGCAGCGTAAAGATCAGTACCTTGAAGTTGTACTAGCTTTGACTGGCAAGCAGGGATCTTATGGTGTGCTTAAGCTGACATTCTCCTCTGACAAGAATCCGGATCCATCTGATATGCAGATGGTTCAATTAATCGTAGAAACCGCAGGCACTGCGTTCGAGAATGCGCGATTGCATGAACAGGCGAATGCCGTCATACAAGAACTGCGCTTTATAAATGATCTGACCAAGCGTATCAACCAAAGCTTGCGCTTGCGGGATGTGTTTCATGACGCGACCCAAGAGTTAATACGTGTATTCCGTGCAGACTTCTGCATGCTGCTGCAGTTGGATGCGAATGAGGACAAGTTTGAAGTCGTGTCGTCGAACCGCGCCGAATACAATGGAGTGAAGCTTCCTGGAAACAGCGGCCTATTCGGATATATGCGCTCATTGCGCGAGCCGATCATTATCTCGGACACGAAGGAGCAGTCTCAAGAAAGAGTTCACTTCTTTGAGCAGATTCAGCTTCGTTCCATTATTGCTGTTCCATTGTTTGGAGGCGGAGAGATGGTAGGGATTGTAGTCGTAGCGGACAAGCGTCCTCACTTTTTCTCCTATGATAATTATAAGCTACTGCAGATGCTGGCAACTCACTTAGGACTTGCGATCGCGAATGCGAAGCTGCATGCGCGTGTAAAGCATCTTGCGAACAAGGATCAGGTAACGGGCTTATATGCTCGTCATTACTTAGACAAGCAGATTAACCGTCAATTGAACAATGATTTTTGCGGATCGCTTATTGTGGTCGACATCGACTTGTTCAAGCAAATTAATGATGTATATGGACACCAGATCGGCGATAAGATATTGAAGCAGGTCGCTGAGATCATCCGCACCTCGATCCGCGAGGCGGATATTGCGGCACGTTGGGGCGGGGAAGAATTCGCCGTGTACTTGCCGCAGTTGAATGTGGCGCAGACAATGAAAGTAGCAGAGCGTATTCGCAACCGCGTTCTGAATGAAACAGATCCAGGCGTTACGGTATCGTGCGGTATCTCAGAATGGAATTGGCAGGATGATAAGATAAGTGTAGAATCGTTATTTTACCGCGCGGATATGGCGATGTATGAAGCGAAGGACAATGGACGCAACCGAATTCGGATTCGTTCCTGATTATGAATATTAGCGGGGCTGTCTCGTTAGCGAAGAGCTAATGGGGCAGTCCTTTTCTTTCGTGTCACTAATGACAATATCGGTATACAGAGCAAGCATATGGTGGAATACTAGATTGACCGTTGGTCATTGAATCAATCGCTTCAATTCTGGCAGCAGCATATAGACAATATCGCTGACTTCAAATGCGGCTCGTGGTACAATTAAGGGTGCTCGGCATCATATGGCATCATATTCCGTATAGTCAGCGACAGCATGTCTTGTTCTGACTTCTTATTTACAGACGATTGAGGAGGAAGTTGTATGAAGGATCCAAGAATTGAACAATTGGCACATAATCTGGTCAATTATTCTGTTAAAGTGCAGACAGGTGAAAATGTACTGGTGGAGATGATCGGCTCAGAGCGTGAGCTAGTTCGCTGCCTTATTGATGAGATCGGCAAGGCTGGCGGTCGTCCTTATGTACAGCTAACGGATCGCTCGGTGCTCCGTTCCCTGTTGATGAATGCAACGAAGGAGCAAATGGAACAATGGAAAGAGTTCGATCTGCTTCGCATGCAGCGCATGGATGCATACATCGGTATCCGTGCAGGCGAAAATGCTAGTGAGCTCTCAGACGTACCTTCGGATAAGATGAGATTGTACGACAGCATCTACTCACATCCTGTACATATGGAAGAACGTGTGAAACGCACGAAGTGGGTTGTGCTTCGTTACCCGAATTCCTCCATGGCTCAATTGGCCAACACTTCTACAGAAGCGTTTGAAAATTTCTATTTCGATGTATGTAATCTTGATTACTCGAAGATGGATAAGGCAATGGATTCGCTCAAGACGCTTATGGAGAAGACTGATCGCGTACGGCTCGTAGCTCCTGGTACAGACCTTAGCTTCTCGATCAAAGGGATTAATGCGATCAAATGCGCTGGAGAACTCAACATTCCTGACGGAGAGGTCTATACGGCACCTGTTCGAGATTCAGTCAACGGAACAATCACCTACAACACTCCGACTTTGCACGGCGGCACAACATTTGAGAATATCTCTTTCCGCTTTGAGAATGGCAAGATTGTTGAAGCGACGAGCAATGATACGGATCGCTTGAATGAAATTCTCGATGCGGACGAGGGGGCGCGTTACATTGGAGAGTTTGCAATCGGTGTGAATCCGTATATTCTGCACCCAATGAAGGATACTCTATTCGATGAGAAGATCGCAGGCAGCATCCACTTTACACCTGGACAAGCTTATGAGATAGCTGACAACGGCAATCGTTCGTCTATTCATTGGGATCTAGTGCTTATCCAGCGTCCTGAGTATGGCGGCGGCGAAATTTACTTTGACGATGTTTTGATTCGTAAAGATGGATTGTTCGTCATACCGGAACTAGAATGCTTGAACCCAGAACAACTAAAGTAATCGATTTCCAACCCAAATCATGTTGCGTGTTCGAATAGGTTCAAGGTATGATGGTTATGAGTAAGTGTATACTTATCTAAATATTAGTTGGAGGGATTACGATGGCAGACAATGCTGCAATTGTTGAAATTTCCCAGAAAGCAAATCAATACCGTTCCTCGATTGTTCTTCAAGCAGACAACAAATACATCGATGTTAAGAGCATCTTGGGATTGTTTACAACGCTAGTTGATAATCATTCCTATGAGCTCCATGTGCATGGTGCGGATGCTGAAGAGGCAAGAGAAGGAATGGCGTCTGTATTTGAGAAGCATGGGTTGAAAGTTACGATCGTCAGCGAATAGTACATATGTACCCAAGCAGCCAGAAAGCCGATGAACGAGAATCGTTCTCGGCTTTTTTGGTGTGCGTGTCTTGTGTTCAAAGTCGTAATCGTCTAATATGATAGTAGAACAAATGTGACTTCGGGTCATAGGGGGGATATTAGGCATGACTTCGTCGAATGTGTTGCAACAATTGAATGACAAGGCGTTATTCTTGCTAGAAGAAGAAGCGCATCAGATAGAGAAACTGATCCAGGTTCAGATGGAGAACCTGGCGACACGTTATTGCCCTCTCTATGAGGAAGTGTTGGATACTCAGATGTATGGTTTCTCACGGCAAGTAGACTTTGCAGTTAAGGCAGGGCTTGTTGAAGAAAATGTAGGCAAGCAGCTAGTCAGTATGCTGGAACGGAACTTGGCTTCGTTATACGAAGCGTTAGATAAGTCTCGTCACAAATAATAAACAAGGGACTGCTCTAGAAGTCATTTGGCTTAGGGGAGTCCCTTTTTACACCATGATCAGTCACAAGAATGAGAGTGTTAGACATGTTTATTTGAGTACATATGAGCTTGTTCGTTTGATTTCATGTTGGCTGAACGTTACAATAATATCAAACGGATAGAGAGGAAGATGACAATGCCAGAAGAACAACTGTTGAATGAAGATGGAACGATTCGGATATCGAATGATGTCGTTGCGACGATCGCAGGGCTGGCTGCTCTTGAGACACCTGGGGTAGCTGCAATGTCCGGAGGTTTGTCAGAGGGTTGGGCTAAACGTTTGAGCGGTAAGAACGTGCAAAAGGGTGTATCGGTTGAAGTAGGTCAGGTTGAGGCTGCTATTGATTTGCGAGTAATCATAATGTATGGTATGCCGATTCATGAAGTTTGCCGACAATTGCAGCTGAATGTACGTGAAGCTGTTCAGAATATGACAGGCTTGAACGTGGTCGAGATCAACGTTAAAGTAGAAGGCGTTGCGTTCAAGGACGAGGAATAATACGAATACAATTGCTGTATAAAGAAAAAAAGACTACATAGGCCGTAAAGGCCGGTAGTCTTTTTTGCGTTCTAGCGTAGTTATCGCTTCACTTCGAATTGTCTTTGGTTGGTCTACTCGATAGCACTCTCGAGAAATGTTGAGCAGGATGCCGATGCTTGCCATCGTTATGAGCAGGGATGTACCACCATAGCTGATGAACGGCAGCGTGACTCCTGTTAATGGAATCGTACGGGTAACACCACCAATATTGATAAAGGCTTGCACTGCGATATTCCCGATGACACCTACACCGATGAGAGTACCGAAAATATCTGGGCATCTCAGCGCGATAAGCAATCCGCGCCAGATGAAATAAGCATAGACAAGCAGGAATATCGTCGTTCCGATGAATCCCAGTTCTTCCGCAATAACGGCAAAGATAAAGTCGTTATACGGATAAGGGAGGTAGAAGAGCTTCTGAATGCCTTGTCCGAATCCAGCTCCAGTCCATCCGCCGTGAGCAATCGCCTTCAGTGACTGCATCAAGTTGTAGCTGGAGTTCTGTTCGTCTTGAAACGGATCGATCCACGTTGTAATGCGATCGAATCGATAACTGTCAAACGGATTATCTGGTGAAATCAATAAGCTGATGCCCAGTACAATAACGACACCTAGCAATCCGACCAATAGACAGTTAAAGATATGCTTCAGGTTGGCACCGCCAGCGATGACGATAATTCCAGCAGTCATCGTTAAGATTATAGCAGAACCTAAGTCCGGCTGCAGAAGGATAAGTCCGACAACGATACCGACGATGATCATGACAGGGAACAAGCCTTTCTTGAAATCGCGGAACTTCTCGCCTTTCTTCGAGATGAGCGCTGCAAGATATAGCACGACAGAGATCTTGGCTAACTCTGCTGGCTGTAAGCTGACAGGACCGAAATTAAACCAACTGCGCGCCCCGTTTCGTTCAACCCCGATTATTAGTACTAAGATAAGTAGGATTAAAGTGACGATAAATATCGGAATAAACAGTTTCTTATAGAGACGATAAGGAATATTCATTGCGACCAGCATCGCAATAAAGCCCAGTACGGCATACATTCCCTGGCGTTTGACGAAGTAAAAAGCATCATGATTGTAATCAGCAGAAACGGCAGCAATACTGGAACTTGCACTGAACACCATGACAATCCCGAAGCCCACAAGCAGCAGAGTCAACACGAGTAGTTGAAAGTCTGGTTTACCTTTGGTCGGCGGTGTCGGGGTATTCCCTTGCATGGATTTATAAGATGTACGTTTCAATGAATCCCCTTAAGCAACCAGCGCATGCTTGAGTTCTTCAAGCTTCTTCGTTGCAGTATTTAAGATGGATTGTGGGATTGGAGATTCATAGTCCAAGCCGTGCGGGAATGATGCTCTTCCCATATATACTGCCTCTATTGCAAGAATGGAATCTGCATCCTCAAGCTTGCCTTCTGTCACACGGGTGTTGATGCGGAGGTAGTAGTCTTCGCCGTTTTGTTTGTCTTCGAGCTTCAAATCGTATGTAGCGCGGTAATATTCCCATTGCCAGCGAACGAAGCCGAGCGACTCGGATACTTCGTCCAGATGAGCTAGATCGGAAACGAGTCCGTTCAGGCCGGAATGTTCAATGATCATGTTCCAGTTCCTCCTATTCTATTAACGCCAAGTCAATCTCCATTCCATGATAGTATGTTTCCTTTGTCAGCGCAAGATATCGGCACATTTTGTGGTAAGAAATGGAACATATCTTTTGCGACGAAAAAGGGACAATCCATGCGGATAGGGTATGTGCTACAATATGGTATATATTTATTTCATGTATTCATCACGGCTGAGGAGAGGACGTGGAGGTTGTCATGGTAAAATGGTGGCTTCAAACTGATGAATGGAAATTTGACGAGATGGTGGAGTGGCGCCGACATCTTCATATGCATCCTGAGGTTTCCTATGAAGAGGAACGCACTGCACGATTCATTGCAGAGAAGCTGGAACAATTCGGTATTCCGGTTACTCGCAATGTGGGCGGACACGGTGTTGTAGGCGTTATTCGCTCTACCTTGGGAGAAGGACCGACTGTTGCATTGCGGGCAGACTTTGATGCACTGGCGATTCAAGATGAGAAGACGTGTGAGTATCGCTCAACGGTTCCCGGTGTGATGCATGCTTGCGGTCATGATGGACATACAGCCGGCTTGCTGGGAGCTGCACGAATGTTGATGAATAACCGAGATAAATGGCGCGGTGAGATTCGTTTGCTGTTTCAACCAGCTGAGGAAATCAGTCCTGGCGGCGCGCAAGCGATGATACGCGAACATGCTCTGGAAGGTGTTCAGGCGGTATATGGAATTCACCTGTGGACTCCAATTCAAACGGGCACGATAGCGACACGTCCGGGACCGATTATGGCATCTGTAGATGACTTCTTCCTTACGATATATGGCAAGGGCGGGCATGGAGGAATGCCGCATGTATGTACCGACGCAGTCATAATCGGCGCTTCGCTCGTGCAGCAGTTCCAGACTATCGTCAGCCGCAACGTTTCGCCGCTTGATTCAGCCGTTGTATCTATAGGAACTTTGCAAGCAGGGTCAACACAGAATGTGATAGCCGATCGCGCCATTATTAAAGGAACGGTTCGTGCGTTCCAGCCTCATGTGAGAACATTGCTACAAGAGCGCATCGAGCAGATGATCAAACACACCTGTGCGATGTATAATGCGGAATATGAGCTGGAATATCGTATTGGATATCCAACGCTGGTAAATGATGAACTTGAAGCTGAGCGCATGATGAAAGCGGCGACTGAAAGCTTCGGATCGCATGCTATAGAGGAATCGGAAATGATCATGCCTGCTGAGGACTTTGCCTATTATGCGGAAAAGCTGCCAGCCTGCTTTGCATTCGTAGGTGCTGGCAATGATCAGCAAGCCAAGTATCCGCATCACCATCCCATGTTTGATATCGATGAGCATGCAATGCTTCAGGCAGGACAATTGTTGATCGCGACGGCGATGGACGCGCTCGTCCATTTGAATGTTCCCGTTAGCAAATAAATACATAAGCTCACTCCTCCCGTCGCTGCATGAAGCAGTGATGAACTGGGAACTTTAGAAATAGATTGGAGTGATGCTAATATGGCAACAGTGAAAGATGTCATGACTACTTCTTGTAAGACATTAACATTGCAAGACAACGTATATGAAGCAGCGGTATTGATGAAAGAACAGGATATTGGCTTTGTGCCGATTGTTGATCAGAATCGTGTCATCGGCGTTATTACGGATCGTGACATCGTCATTCGAGGTGTGGCGGAGAAGAAGCCAAATTCCGCAAGTTTATCCGATGTGATGACACAGCATCTGATCTCTGTAAGTCCAGAGATGTCGTCTGAAGAAGCGGCAGGTGTAATGGCTGAACATCAGGTTCGGAGACTTCCGGTCATTGATAATGGACATTTAGTCGGTGTTGTTTCTCTTGGGGATCTGGCTATTCGTACGCCGCAGTCCCATGAAGCGGGTCCGGCTTTAAGCGAAATTTCAGAGTCTCATTACACACAATGATCGTGAGATCGTGTGATGGCGATAAGTTCATTTCGTCGGCTTTCCTGTTGACACCGGTTGTTCCGGCGATTCGGGATATGATGAAATGAGCTTTTTTGCTGTAAAAATGATTTCCGATAGTGTTCTACTGCAATAGATCAGAATTACAATCGGCTGTAAGAAAGAGAGGTGCTGGGATCATGTCGAAGTTCGAGCTGGTTGTCCAGCAGGATCTTAGTATATTGGTTCATGAGCAAGGTTCGCGATATGCCGAGATCCGTTCGGCGCTGCAGCGATTTGCTTCACTCATTAAACATCCTGCGGGTGTGCATACGTTCCAGATAACCGCACTAACGTTATGGAACGCGGCAGCATACGGCCTTAAGGATACAGATGTTATCGAGATACTGGATCGGTACGCATCATGGCCGATTCCACTTCGCGCCAAGCAGGATATATCCTTATGGATGAATCGCTATGGACTGTTCACACTGTCTGGCGGAGATGAAGAGCTTACACTTCGGTTAACATGTCGGGATAACACCTTATTGGAACGGATGATGAACGATACGGAAACGGGCTCCTTATTCAGTGGAAGGATTGAACAAGGAGTTGCAATCGTTCCAGCGAAGCATCGAGGTCGTCTCAAACGCGTGTTGGCGCGAATCGGATACCCCGTCATCGACAAGGTTGGTTATCATGATGGAGATAAGCTTTCCTTTTCGCTCATAGGGGCAGAAGAAGATGGCCTTACGCTGCTGCGGAGCTATCAATCGGAAGCGGTCGAAGCGTATATCGGCGGCAAAGACAAGCTGGGCGGCGACGGGGTTATACTACTGCCGTGCGGAGCTGGTAAGACGGTTGTAGGGATAGGCGCGATGGCGGCGTTGCAGAGTGAGACGCTTATATTAACGTCCAATACAACCTCGGTTCAGCAGTGGAAGCGTGAGCTAATCGCTAAGACTACGATTAAGCCTGAACAGATCGGGGAATATACTTCAGCGAGGAAGCAGATTCGTCCTGTGACGATCACAACCTATCAGATGATGACGTATCGGCGGACGGAGGGAGAGGAATGGTCGCATATGCGCCTATTTCACGAGCGAGACTGGGGCCTCATCATATACGATGAAGTACATCTGCTGCCCGCTCCGATCTTTCGTACGACGGCGGATCTCCAGGCTACCCGCCGCTTAGGGCTGACAGCGACGCTGGTGCGTGAAGACGGCTGCGAACGGGATGTGTTCTCGCTTATCGGTCCTAAACGGTTCGAGCTGCCGTGGCGTCAGTTAGAGGAGCAGGGCTGGATTGCGACGGTTCTCTGCACAGAGGTCAGAGTGGCAATGTCGGAGCCGACGATGGAGCGCTATCGCCGCGCTGTGCTGAGGGAGAAAACGCGTATTGCGGGCGAGAACGAGGACAAGATCAGCATGACACGCCAGATCCTAGCAGCGCACCCAGACGTTCCGACACTCGTAATTGGACAATATCTAGATCAGCTGGAGGAGCTGTCGCAAGCCTTGCATGCCCCGCTGTTGACGGGCAAGACACCGCAGGATGAGCGTCAGCGGCTGTATGAACAGTTTAAGAACGGCAGTGTGCCGGTATTGGTCGTATCGAAAGTAGCCAACTTTGCCGTCGACCTGCCGGATGCTACGCTGGCGATTCAGGTATCCGGGAGCTATGGTTCCAGGCAGGAGGAAGCGCAGCGGCTGGGAAGATTGCTGCGACCCAAGGCGGATGGAAGAATGGCGCATTTCTATACGCTCGTTAGCGAAGATACGAAAGAAACAGAATATGCGATGAAACGTCAGCTATTTTTAATCGAGCAGGGCTATGAGTATAGGTTGATAAAGGAGTGGGAGAACGGTGAATACGGCACAGCTAATTCAAAAAGCAGTTAGCAGCAATGGAGCGGGTGACGATCAGCTTATCTCACTTTGGACAGAATATGCACGTGATCGCAATACGATAAAGGAAGCAATAGAAGCTTTAAGTCCAGAACGTCGTTCCCTATTCAAGGCGTTGACGCGCCGAACGGGGCCACTGCCGTTTGATCTGAACAAGCTGGATCAGTGGCATCATATCGACCTGCCAGTGTCCTACATACGCGCTCTGCTCCCGCAGTTGCTCAAGACAGGATTAGTCGCGGCGCTGCGCAAAACGTGGGGAGAGCGGATCTATTTCATCCCATCTGATATATATGAGGTTATGATTGAGCTTCAGCTGACGGAGGCTTTAGATACGTCGACTATTCAGCATAATTTTGTGGAAATGCCTGCCGTACAGCCTCTTTCAGATACAGATGCAATTGAAGCGGGAGAAGGAGCTGCAGGTGCAGTCTTCAGGTTAGCTGTCAGAGCAGCGGAGGAAGGATTGCCGCTTACAGCCAAAGGATTGCTGCATAAGAAGACGATTCAGCGATTGGAGAGCGAGCTTAATCTTCAGGACGAAACGCTGTCTGTGCTACACATCCAGTATCCATTTTCCGACACATTATCAATAGCCGCCACTCTTGCTCTCGATGTTTCGCTTCGGCTTGGTCTATTGCTCAAAGAGCCAGGCGGATATCGGCTTCATCGAGCGACGCTGAAGGAATGGCTGCAGCGACCTCTTGAGACATGGCGTCAGGCGCTGTTCCATATTGCGGCTGAACACTACGTCCCTAACCAAGTTGAGTATAAGCATATCGTTTATGCACTAGCATGTTCGAGTGCTGGAATAGGCGAAGAGGCAGGAGGAAGTCGTACTTATCATTGGCAGTGCGCGGAGCGTGTTATGGCAGTTCTGCTGGAGCAGGGATGGCTTCATGTTCCCGCGGATCAGCAATCAAGTGCTCATGTTGCAGGCACCGTGCGTGAATGGTTGTCAGCGGCCCATGAACTCGGTTTGTGCGATCTTGGGACGGATGATGCCGGTCAGTGGTGGTATCGCTGGCTTGCTCCGCTTTACGAAGATGCTTCTAATTGTGCTGAGAGCGAGCAGCTTGAAAGTATGCTGGACGGAATATTTGTCCAGCCTGACTTTGAAGTTATCGTCCCGCCCGACAGCTCCTTCCTCCTGCGTTGGGAGTTAGAGATGATGGCTGAGCGTGCAGCTTCAGAGCCCATGATTACTTATCGACTGACGCGAGAAGCATGTCATCGTGCGATTGAGTTGCGTCGTTCTCTTGAATGGCAGCTGGCATTTCTGGAACAGCATGCGATGTCAGGAGTACCGGATAATGTTCGGGATGCACTCGAACGCTGGGCTTCTCAATACGGCAGGGTGCATTTTGCAGAGGTGGTATTGCTGCGCGCTGCGGATCAGCCGACTGGTGAACGTATTGCACAGGAGATCGCGCAGAATAGGCTTGCTGGCGTTGTTCCAATTGGGCCGCAGGATTATATCGTGGAACGCAGCCAAATTGAGTCCTTGCGCAAACAGCTTGACCAGCTAGGTTTAACTCCATTGAAGCGTTGGGAATCCGAAAACGGAAGCAATCCAGATGAAAAATCGGATGTATTATTTTGGTTGCCAAATTCCAATAATTCTCAAGACAGCCGCGGAAATGCGGAGCATAATGGTCAATCGCTTGAAGCGGCTGGAAAAGGAATGGTTTACAGTCAAAGTGCATTGCAGTATTATGAAATGGACACGAGCATTCCAGAGGATGACGTGTTGGCGCAGTTCCGCCAACTGCCTGCTATGTGGACGACCGCTGTCCGCAGCTATCATTCCTCTACTTTAAGGGAACTGGTGGATACTGCTGTACGCCTGCGAATTCCGCTTTATATCGAAGACGACCAAGTCGGATCGATGAAAGTGCTTCCGATCAGAACTGACGATGCTGCTGCTCCCGCAGGTTGGTCAGTGACTGTGAAACGTGATTCGGATGGTGATGCAGAGTCCGTTGTGTTAAGTTCCTCATCGTGGAAAGGTGTGCGGATTATGCTGCCAGGTTGGTTGGAACGTTAGCGACTATCTATTAAGGAATTGAGCGTGATAATCGTGCTGCAAACGAACGAGCAGGCCGATATGGCCGCTCTGCTAACGACAGCTTATGAGTTGGGAGACATGGTTAAGGAATCGGCCGAGATGGCCGCTTATCTATATTGGAAAGAGCGAGTAGACGCTCAGCAAGATGTTCAGCAGTTATTGATTGAATTTGCCCGCAAGAAGGAATTGTTTGCTGAAACGGAACGGTTTGGCCGTTTCCATCCTGATTATCATGAAGCCAGAAAGGCTGTTAAGGAGATGGAGGCTCGCTTAGAACAGTTTGAGGAAGTATACGAATTCAAGCGTGCAGAGGAAGCATTGGACGATATGCTTTACTCCATGTCCAAGACGATTGCAAACTCGGTGTCAGAGTCTATTAAGGTGCCAAGCAATTCGCTGAAATCTTCTGGCGGATGCGGCGGCGGTTGCAGTGGCAACTGCAGCAGCTGCTGATCGATCAGAGGTTGATGCTCTTTCAATTCGGTAGCTAGGAAAGAGAGGGGAAGCATGTTTCCAGAACGGACAGGTTATATCATATGGATTAGTGATGTCAAAGCCGCTCGCAATCTTGAGAAGTATGGGGCACTCCATTACATTTCACGGCGAATGCAGTATGCCGTATTGTATGTGAACGCTGACAAAGCGGAGGAGACGATGAAAAATGTAAAGCGTCTCAGCTACGTCAAGAAGATTGAACGCTCCTACCGCAATGAGCTTAAGACGGAATACAGCGGACAATTTGAAGAGAAGACACGATTCTACGGTATGTAAGCTGTAGGAGGATCGTGTCTCCATCAGTTAATATGCATCAACCGCTCGCATGCCGATATCGGCAGCGGGCGGTTTTTTTGTGCAGCGTGCGATGCGCGGCAGAACGGATACACTTTAGATGCAGCAGGTGAATCAACGCAAGGGGATTGGATATAAATGTGATATAATGGACGCAAATATAACGAGGGGCAGGCGGGTGAATGGGAGTCAATTTTCATCAGCTGCATATTTTTTATACGGTTGCTGCCAAGGGCAGCTTTTCTGCTGCTGCTCAAGCGCTGCATATGACACAGCCTGCAGTAACGATGCAGGTTCAATCGCTGGAAGAATATTTCGGGACGAAGCTATTTCATCGATCAACGAAGAAGCTCCAGCTATCTGATGCGGGCAGAACGTTGCTCCCATTTGCCCAGCGCAGCCTCGACTTGGTCCGAGAGACCGAGCTGGCTATGACCCATTTTACGAATGAGCTGCAAGGAAGGCTTCAGCTCGGCGCCAGTCTGACGATCGGCGAGTACGTGCTGCCGCAGGTGCTTGGTTCATTTGGCTTGAAGCATCCGAAGATGGTGCTGCGCATGCAGGTGATGAATACGCGGCAGATCGTTGAAGGGATACGGGCGCACCAATTGGACTTAGGACTGATCGAAGCCCCTATATCGGACGCTGATATTGAAGTGGAGTCTGTGATGGAGGATGAGTTAATGCTGATCGTCCCAGCCAACCATCGCTTGGCGGGTTCTGAGGTCGTAACGATGTCCGATCTGCTGGACTGCTCATTTGTCCTGCGCGAGCAGGGCTCTGGAACGCGGCTCGTCATGGAAGAGACGCTGCGGCAGCACGGAGTTGACCCATCGCAGATACGAGTGGTCATGGAGCTCGGCAGCAGCGGTGCGGTCAAATCCGCTGTTGAAGCCGGCATCGGCGTGACGATGCTCTCGCCGTCAGCTGTACGGCATGAGCGCGCCTTGAAGCTTGTGGACGCGCTGCGTGTAGAGGGTGTTTCCTTCACACGCCAATTTTACGCCGTGCAGCTTCGCGACAGCATGCTGGCATGGCCGGCAGCGGCCTTTCTAAGCCATATGAAAGGGCAAAAGACATAGTATCAAGAAGGAGAGACGGAAGATGATCGAACAACCATATAGCAGTATTGGATATCCGCTTGAATCCAGCGGTGCGGATATGCACTCCCATACGACAGCCTCAGACGGCATGGAACGTCCTAGCCGCAATGTTCAGTTAGCTAAGCTGGCAGGGATGGAAGCCGTCGCGATTACAGATCATGATACCGTAGCGGGAATTGCGGAAGCGAAGCGGGAGGCTGACGTGCAGGGGATCGAGCTTGTACCCGGTGTAGAAGTGAGTACAGTGCTTGAAGGCGTGGATATTCATGTGCTCGGCTACTACATCGATGATCAGGATGAGCAGTTCTTGAAACGGCTTGCGAGTCTGCGTGAGACGCGGGATCGCCGCAACGAGATGATGTGCGCCAAGCTCACGGAACTGGGTATTCCTCTGACTATGGAGGAGGTTGTGTCCGAGTTGGGTCGACCGTTAGCAGACGGTGAGACGGTCGGTCGCCCGCACATTGCGGACGCGCTCGTTAAACGAGGTGTGGTCCGCAACATGAAGGAAGCGTTCGACCGCTATCTTGGCGCTAACGGAGCGGCATATGTGAATCCGCCGCGCATACGTCCGCAGGATGCGGCGCAATGGATTCGTGATGCGGGAGGCGCGGTCGTGCTTGCGCACCCTGGGCTGTACGGCAGCGATGAGCTTGTAGAGCGAATCGTCGCGGATATTAAGCCCGATGGGATCGAGGTATGGCATTCCGATCATGGTGAGGAGGATGTCATACGGTATGAGAGGATGGCAGAGCGCTGCGGGTGCTTGAAGACCGCTGGCTCCGACTTTCACGGCGCCCGTCAAGGCGAAGTATTTCACGGTCGATTAGGCTCAAGACGGATCGGAATGGATACCGTTCATCAGCTGAAGCTGATTGCTGACCGTTTGAAGGCATAACAGCAAAGGCTGCCGATACAGAAGAGAAACCTTCCTGTATCGGCAGCCTTTCGTTTATCCGCCCTGCTTCATTTGGAATGGCAGGGTATTGATGAGGTCCGCATTCGGCGTAATAAACAGCGTTTTCTGACGCTCGTATATGACGAAGCCCGGCTTCGCGCCGTTCGGTTTGCGTACATGACGGATCAGGGTGTAATCCACCGGCACCTGGCTGGAATGCTTGGCCTGGCTGAAATACGCCGCGAGCTGCGCCGCTTCCTCCAGCGTCTGCTCCCCGAACTGTTCGGCTCGTATGACGACGTGCGAACCCGGAATATCCTTCGTGTGAAGCCAAGTGTCGTTCGACTTCGCTAGCCTATTTGTAACGTACTCGTTTTGTAAGTTGTTTTTACCAACATACATAGGTATTCCTTCGGAAGAGGTATAGCTGTACACCGTCGGGCGAGAATCCTTCTTCTTGCGTTTTTGTTTGCGATCCCGATTGCGCAATATGCCCTGTTCTACAAGCTCCTCGCGAATTTCCTGAGCGTCCAGCATATTGGCCTCTGACAACTGCTGCAGAAGAACTTCGTAGTATTCATTTTCCGAACGCGCTTCAGCCATCTGCTCTTCGACAACCTTCATGCTGTTCTTCAGCTTGTTGTACTTCTTGAAATACCGCTGCGCGTTATCAGACGGCATCAGGAGCGGGTCAAGCTCGATCCGGATCATGGCACCATTCTCATCATAGAAGTTAGGAAGCTCTACGCTGCTGTCCCCCTTATGCACCATGTGCAGCGATGCAAATAACAGCTCGCCCATGATCCGATATTGATCAGCCTCATGCGCTTCCTGCAGCGTATCCTGCAGCTTCGCGAGCTTCTTCTCGTTCTTGGCATGCTCTTGATGAAGGAAACGAGCTAGATCTCCCACTCGCTGCTTCACCATATCCCGCTCCGCTTTATCGCCGAAGAAGGCTTCCATACATTCGCTTATTGTTGAATAGGTGTGGACGTTCCCCTCTACGAAAGAGATCGGCAGCGCGGAGAAATATACTTTTCCCGCCTCGTCTTCCACCATTGTAGGCGAATACTGTTGCTTGCGGCAAGGCTCCACGATGGACTGAAAAGCAATCCAACCTCGCTGCACCGCATCGCCTTCTTCCGATTGAGCTCGATGCAGCCATTCGTCAGCTAATCGCGGGCTGAAGCCGGACATGTGCTGGACAAGCCATGAAGTAGGTTTAGCTGGTGCGCGGTCAGCAACTGCTTCCAGTGCATCTTGATCCAACGTGTCTAATTCGGCAGCAATGGCTTCATTCCACAGCACGGAGAAGCGATCTCGTGTTACTTCCAACGGATTATCCTTGTGCTGCTCTGGCGGAGCTGTATACGCGAAGCCCGGCATCACGATTCGATAGCTGCTGATCGCTGGCGTGATATGGTGAATACCGTCAACGATGGTGTCCGTTGTTGGATCGATCAGCACGATGTTGCTGTGTCTGCCTGTGAGCTCGATCGTGATTCGCTTGACAGCTTCATCACCCAGCTCATCTCGCTGCCGCACATCGATATGCAAGACGCGTTCCATGCCTGTTTGCACCACGCGTTCTATGAAGCCTCCCTCACAGTGCTTGCGCATCAGCATGCAGAACATAGGGGGCTCGGGCGGATTCACATACGTCTGCTCCGAAAAATGAACACGAGGATAAGTAGGATTCGCAGATAGGATAAGCTTTAAATTTTTGCCGGTTGATCTAATATGCAGAATAATATCATGTTCAGTAGGTTGATGAATTTTATGAATGCGGCCGCTGACGATCTGTTGCAGCTCATGAACGATCGCGCGGGTTACGATGCCGTCTAATGCCATAGCTTGATTCTCCTATTCCCTTACACTGTTTTCTCTATGATGCCATACTTTTGCTCAAAACTTAAGCACGGGTTTAGTTGAGTGGGATATTTCGAGACTCGTCCGAATAGATTTAGCGTAGAGGCTGTCCGCACGCGTGCCTTCCTAAATAGGTGCAGTGGTTGTGAAATGAATGCGTACGGGCGCACAATGGAGGGAAAGGGGAACGGACCATGGAACAAAACAAGTGGCACCAAATAGCGGCAAGCGACCTGCTGTCCGCGCTTGAGGTCCACATCGACGAAGGAATCAGCGACGAGCAGGCTTCCAAACGCCAGGAGCGTTTCGGAGCTAATGAGCTGTCTGAAGGGAAGCAAATCTCTCCCTTGGCGCTGTTTCTGAACCAGTTCAAAGATTTTATGGTGCTCGTGCTGGCAGGTGCAACTCTCGTGTCCGGAATGCTCGGAGAATATTTGGACGCGGTGACGATCATTGCCATTATTATTTTGAACGGGGTGCTGGGATTTGTTCAAGAGTTCCGCGCCGAACGGTCACTGCGAGCGTTGAAGCAGCTGTCGGCACCTACTGCCAAGGTGCTTCGCTCAGGTCAAGTGAAGCATATCGCTGCGAAGGAGCTTGTGCCGGGCGATATCATTCTGATGGAAAGCGGGGATCGTGTACCTGCAGACGTACGTTGGCTGGACACGAACAGCTGCTACGTGGAGGAGTCCGCGCTGACTGGTGAATCAGTGCCGGTCAACAAGCACCATCAAACGATCGAGAGAGAAGATATTCCGCTTGGCGATATGAAAAATATCGGCTTTATGGGAACGATGATGTCCCGAGGCACTGCGAAAGGGGTCGTCATTCGAACAGGTATGGATACGGAAATGGGCAAGATTGCTCATTTGATTCAGCATACAGATTCGATGGAGACGCCGCTGCAGCATCGATTGGAACAGCTAGGCAAAATATTAATCATCGTCGCTCTCGTTCTTACCGTAATGGTAGTCGTAGCAGGAATATTGCACGGACAACCCGCGCTCGGTATGTTTCTCGCAGGCGTCAGCTTGGCGGTTGCCGCTATCCCAGAGGGTTTGCCGGCGATCGTAACTATCGCTCTTGCACTGGGTGTGCAGCGCATGATCAAGCGCAAAGCGATCGTGCGCAAGCTGCCATCAGTAGAAACGCTCGGATGCGCATCTGTCATCTGTTCAGACAAGACGGGAACGCTGACCCAGAATAAGATGACCGTTACGCGCCTCTGGCTCGGAGGACGAGCGCTGGAAGTGAGTGGCGAAGGCTATGAGCCGACAGGTCAAGTAACGGAAGGCGGTAAGCCGATCGATCTGAAGAATGACCAGGCAATGCGCCGTTTGCTGCAGGTTAGCGCGTTATGCAACAATGCAGTGCTGGAGACGATCGACGCAGAGCAGCTTCGTTCGTCCCGCAATACGAAGGCGGCTAAGAAGAAGGAACAAGCTCCTGATAATAGTGTGTGGGACATCAAGGGCGATCCGACCGAGGGCGCGTTGCTTGTTATGGCGGCGAAGCTCGGCGCTACGCCGATGTCCTTGGGAGCGACTTATCGGAGAGAACAGGAGCTGCCGTTTGATTCAGATCGCAAGCGAATGTCGGTAGTCGTGTCGCACCAAGGTGGACGCAACGTCTACACGAAGGGCGCATTCGATGTGCTGATGGACCGCTGCGCCTATGTCCTGTGGGATGGCAAGGTTGTCCCATTCACGGCTACGCTGAAGCAGCGGGTGCAGAGTGCGAACGAGCATATGGCGAAGCAAGCGCTGCGCGTGCTTGGGATGGCTTACCGCGAGCTGAAAGCGAATGAGCATGCGGATGATGAGGATGGTATGGAGTCGCAGCTCATCTTTGTGGGTCTCGCGGGCATGATTGACCCGCCGCGCCGCGAAGTTCGCGAAGCGATCCAGCAGTGCCGCCGCGCTGGCATTAAGACGGTCATGATCACGGGTGACCATCAGTTGACTGCAGAAGCGATCGCGAACCAGCTCGGCATATTGCCGAAGAATGGGCTGACGGTCAATGGAACGCAGCTTGCGCAAATGGACGATGACGCGTTGGATAAGGTCGTCGACAATGTGTATGTGTATGCTCGCGTATCGCCTGAGCATAAGCTGCGGATCGTGAAATCGCTGCAGCGTAAAGGTCATGTCGTCGCGATGACAGGCGACGGCGTCAATGACGCTCCTGCGATTAAAGCGGCTGACATCGGCATCTCGATGGGAATTAACGGAACTGATGTATCTAAAGAGGCATCTTCACTTATATTGAGCGATGATAACTTCTCAACGATCGTATCAGCGATTGAAGAGGGGCGTGCAATATACGAAAACATTCGCAAGTTTATCCGCTATTTGCTCGCTTCGAATGTTGGCGAGATTCTCGTCATGTTCTTTGCAATGATGGCGGGTCTGCCGCTGCCACTCATACCGATTCAGATCCTATGGGTCAATCTGGTGACCGACGGTCTGCCTGCAATGGCTCTCGGTGTTGATCAGCCGGAGAAGGATCTGATGGAGCATCGTCCGCGCTCCGCGAAAGAGAATATATTTGCTCGCCGTCTAGGCTGGAAGATTATCAGCCGCGGCTTCCTGATTGGATTGTGCACGCTGGCTGCGTTCTGGATCACGCTTAACGCTATTCCGGGTGACGCCAATTCTCTGGTCCATGCGCAGTCTGTAGCATTTACGACACTTGTTATGGCGCAGCTTATTCATGTATTTGACTGCCGCAGCTCGCGCTCGATCTTTCACCGCAACATCCTGCAGAACAAGTATTTGGTGCTCGCTGTATTGTCTTCGCTCGTTCTGCTGCTGGCTGTCTTATATGTCGAGCCGCTGCAGCCGATCTTCAAGACCGTGCCGCTCGATCTGCGCGATTGGTGCGTCACGCTTGTCATGGCGGGCATCCCTACCTTCTTGATGGGAATCGGCTCCGTTATGTCGGGCAAGAAGAACCGCAACCGCATAAAGCCGATTCGACCAGTCGCACGTCGCGCGGCATAATGTCGGGGTATCATTTAGTTGAGACAGAACCTTCAACACCGCAATTTGCGGTTTGAGGGTTCTTTCGCGTTGAAGGGTAATCGGCTTACAGGATCTCGAGCGGTCGATGAGGTGGGGCCACGCACGGTGTAACAGGCTTTTACCCGGTTACAGCGATGGAACCCCACCCTAAGGAATGAGATAACGGGGTAAAATCGGCTTACAGGATCTCGAGGGGGCGAGGAGGTGGGGCCACGCACGGTGTAACAGGTTTTTACCCAGTTACAGCGATGGAACCCGACTCTAAGGAATGAGATAACGGGGTGAAATCGGCTTACAGGAGCTCGAGCGGTCGAGGAGGTGGGGTCAGGCGCGGTGTAACAGGTTTTTACCCAGTTACAGCGATGGAACTCCACCCTAAGGAATGAGATAACGGGGTAAAATCGGCTTACAGGATCTCGAGCGGTCGAGGAGGCAGGGTCAAGCGCGAGATAACAGGCTTTTACCCAGTAACTATGAAAGAGCTGCATACTGGAATACGAAGGATGACAGGACATTGTGATGTATTTTAGTGCAAATAAAACTTCAGTTACTCAATACCATAACACCTTTATTTAAGCTATTCTTTGGTCAAGGAAATCTTTAAGCTATGCAGGAAAAGACAAACAATTTGTGGCTATTAAGATCGTGCTGAAGATAGGGGAGCTAGATAAGGGAGTTGGGCTGAATATGCACTTTATGAAGATGAACGGTTTGGGAAATGACTTTGTGATCGTGTTCGGTGAACAGGAGCTGCCAGCAAACGCGGCGGAGCTGGCCGTAGCGACGTGTAATCGATACTTTGGAATAGGTGCGGATGGCTTAGTCTATATATTGCCGTCAGAGCGGGCTGACTATATGATGCGCATTATGAACTCGGATGGTACGGAAGCGGAGCAGTGCGGCAATGCGATTCGCTGCGTAGCGAAGTATGTAGCGGATCAGGGATACACGAATGGTGACGAGTTGACGATTGAAACGATTGGCGCTGGGGTTCAACGCGTTCATTTGAATAAACGGGACGGTCAAGTAGAGACTGTGCGAGTTGACATGGGAGAGCCGATTCTTAACGGGCTAAGCGTGCCAACGACAATTGATGCGGCACAGGTCGTCGATCAAACGATTGAGGTTGAGGGGCGTTTGTTTCATTTTACAGCAGTATCGATGGGTAATCCGCATTGTGTCATATATGTTGATGATGCAGCAACGTTCGATATTGGACGATGGGGACCAAAGCTTGAGAAGCATCCGATGTTCCCTCATAAAATTAATGTAGAGTTCGTGACTGTCAAGTCGCAGGACTATGCGGATATGAGAGTTTGGGAACGAGGGGCGGGGCCTACGCTGGCTTGCGGAACTGGCGCATGCGCAACGTTAGTGTCGAGTGTGTTGAACGGCAAAACAGATCGGGCCGCAACGATTTCACTGGCTGGCGGAGATTTATATATTGAGTGGAATGAACAAGACAATCATGTGTATATGACAGGTCCAGCTGAATTTGTCTATCAAGGGGAGTGGATTAAATAAAATATGTGAATATTTATCCAAATTCCATACACCAAATGGAATTGTGATGCTATAATTGATGAACTAACTGGAATACTACGGCGCCCCGAAAGGGCGCTTTTTATTCAACATTTATTCATAATCTCGCTATCATACATACACATAGAACGGGGGAGTTGGAATGGGAGAAATTGTCACCTCATCATTAAGAGAAGCAGTTCGCAGCGGTATTATTGTTGGCGACGGAGCAATGGGGACATATTTATATCAAATGGGATATCCAGTTGGAATCTCATACGAAGAATTGAACATTAGCAACCCCGATGTCATTCGCAGAATTCATCGAGAGTATGTAGATGCGGGCGCTCAATTGCTGGAAACGAACACGTTTACTGCGAATCGGGTCAAGCTGGCTAAGCATAATCTAGCTGACAAGGTTCAAGAGATTAACCGTGCCGGTGTACGTCTTGCCCGGGAGGCTGCTGCTGGAAAGGCATATGTAATCGGTGCTCTCGGCTCCATTCGCGCAGGTAAATGGGAAAATATCGATACCTCCGAAGTGACGCGAGATTATGAGGAACAGCTGTCCGCTATGTTGGAGGAAGGCGTCGACGGCATCATGTTCGAAACCTTCTACGATCTAGAGGAAATGCTGCTGGCGCTGCGTATCGCTCGCAGGCTGGATGCTGACGTCCCAACGATATGCCAATTCGCGGTTGAGGAAACAGAGCGCACGAAGGATGGCTTCTCACTGGTTGAGGCATTTCACATTCTGCAGCATGAAGGCGCGGATATTGTTGGCTTGAACTGCCGAATGGGTCCTAACGGCATCCTGCGCGCAATTGAAACATTAAAGCCGCATGTTCATATGCCGATGTCGGCATTTCCAAACGCAGGTCTGCCTGACTATGTGGACGGTCGCTACAACTTCGTAGCGACTGCAGAATATATGGCTGACAGCGCGATTCGCTTCGCGAAGAGCGGCGCGCGCTTGATCGGCGGCTGCTGCGGTACGACTCCGGAACATATTCGCGCGATTGCGAGTGCGCTGAGAACGGTTGACCCCGCGGAGCTGCCTGTTATTGAAGGTAAGCCTGCTTCAATAGACAGCGGTGAGCTGGACTTGTTGACAGAACGAATTCTTCATGAAGGCATTCGCCCGTCTGCTCCTGCAAGAATCCAAGGTGAAACGATCGTGGATATCGTTAAGCAGCGGCATACTATCATCGTTGAGCTTGACCCGCCGCGTGATCTGGACATCGCGAAGTTCATGAAAGGTGTAGACGTGCTGAAGGCTGCGGGCGCGGACGCGGTTACGCTGGCTGACAACTCGCTCGCCGTAACGCGGATGAGCAATATGGCGCTTGGTGCGTTAATGCAGCAGAAGGCAGGAGTTCGTCCGCTTATTCATATCGCCTGTCGAGACCGCAACTTGATCGGTACGCAGTCTCATATGATGGGGCTGGACGCACTTGGCATCGATCATGTGCTTGCCGTTACGGGTGACCCTGCTCGTTTTGGCGATTTGCCTGATTCCAGCTCTGTTTACGATCTGACATCATTTGAAATGATTCGAATGATCAAGCAGTTGAACAATGGCATTGCGTTCTCTGGCAAGCCCTTGAAGCAGAATGCTCGTTTCGTGGTAGGCGCGGCCTTTAACCCGAATGTTAAATATCTAGAGAAAGCAATCGGACGTTTACACCGCAAGGTGGAAGCAGGTGCTGATTATGTGATGACCCAGCCGGTATACGATATCGATTTAATCGAACGACTGGCTGAGATGACAAAAGATATCTCGATTCCTATATTTGTAGGTATTATGCCGTTAGCAAGCGGGCGCAACGCAGAGTACCTGCATAATGAGGTTCCAGGGATCCAATTGTCTGATGAAGTACGGGCTCGGATGAAGGGACTAGAAGGCGAACAGGGCCGCGCAGAGGGCGTTAAGATTGCAAAAGAGCTGATTGACGCGGTGATGAAGCATTTTAATGGCATTTATCTGATGACTCCATTTATGTTCTATGAGATGACAGCGGATCTCACATCATATGTTTGGCAAAAAGCGGAACGCCTAGCAGACCCCTTGTTTCATCAAACATAATCAATTAAAATAGAACAATGGATGTGGTTCCCATGGTTTTCAGTATGACTGGATATGGTCAATCCGCTAAAGAGATAGGCGGATATAAGATTAGCATTGAAATGAAATCCGTAAATCATCGATACAGCGAGATCGTATTCCGCATGCCCCGTGAGTGGACGTGTTTCGAAGATCGCTTGCGCCGCATCGTGCAGAATCAGCTCAAGCGCGGTCGTGTCGATGTGTTTATTAACAAAGAGCGTGAAGCGGAATCGACAAGTATTGTTGAAGTCAACTTGCAGGTAGTAGAAGCTTACATGCAAGCTGCTGACCAGCTGCGTCAGAAATACGGCATGACAGGGACGGTTGAAATTAATCAGCTGCTTAGCCTGCCGGATGTAATGACGGTGCGAGAACAAGCAAACTGGTCAGAAGAACAACTGGAAACTTGTTTAGTTGAAGGGTTGACGGAAGCTTTGGACGGTTTATGTCGTATGCGTGCTCAAGAAGGAAGTCATTTGAAGCAGGATACGGAGAAACGTTTGCTCCGAGTTGAGGCGATCCTTGCGGAACTAGTGAAGTGGGCACCCGAAGTCGTTGTAGAATATCGGGCGAAGCTGAAGCAACGCTTGGAACAGCTGTCAGAGCAGCATCTTACTTTCGATGACACGAAGTTCGGCATGGAGGTTGCACTCTTTGCGGAACGCTCCAACATCGATGAGGAATTAACACGGCTGAAGAGTCATATTCAGCAGTTCAACCAACTGCTTTCTAGTCAGGAACCGGTTGGTCGCAAGCTAGACTTCCTAATTCAGGAGATGAACCGCGAGACGAATACAATCGGCTCTAAGGCTAATCATCTCGAGCTTGTGAACCGGGTCGTGGATATGAAGGCCGAGTTAGAAAAAATACGCGAGCAAGTCGCGAACATGGAGTAACAATGGAGCGCTCGAAACAAGAGGAGGGCCAGTAATGGCGATTAAACTGATTAATATCGGTTTCGGCAACATCGTATCCGCCAACCGTATCATCTCGATCGTAAGTCCGGAATCGGCTCCGATCAAACGAATTATTCAAGAAGCACGAGACCGTCATATGTTGATAGACGCGACATATGGACGCCGTACCCGCGCCGTCATCATCACGGATAGCGATCATGTCATTTTATCGGCGGTTCAACCGGAGACGGTAGCGCATCGTCTATCGACAAAGGATGACGACAACGACGAATAAAATGGAGATGCAGATGAAGAAGGGGTTATTAATTGTGCTTTCAGGACCTTCCGGCGTGGGCAAGGGAACGGTATGCAAAGCACTTATGAAGAAAACATCGAATTTGATTTATTCCGTATCAGCTACGACACGCCAGCCGCGTCTCGGCGAAATCGACGGCGTCAATTACTTCTTTAAGACTCGCGAGCAGTTTATGCAGATGATTGAAGACGATCAGATGCTGGAGTATGCGGAGTATGTCGGCAATTACTATGGAACACCGCGCGGATTCGTTGAGGAGACGCTGGCCAAGGGTCAAGATATTATTCTAGAGATCGAAGTACAAGGCGCGCTTAAGGTGAAAGAGAAGTTTCCAGAAGGGGTCTTTATCTTCCTACTTCCGCCTTCTCTGGACGAGCTGAAGGATCGGATTCAAGGCCGAGGTACTGAGAATGACACGGTGATCGATCATCGCATGAATGCTGCTGTCGAGGAGATCGCGATGATGGAGCATTACGATTATGCTGTCGTTAACGATGAAATCGATCATGCTTGTCGAAGTATAGAAAGTATCATAATTGCCGAACATTGTAAGATTTAGGATGTTGGCAACCGGTTTATGAGGCGCACTGAATAAGTGTGCCTTCTGAACGTCGTGTAGCAGGTTGATAAGTGGTAGACTATATGTGAAGGGATGCGAATATATGTTATATCCATCTATTGATGAATTGGTGAAGAAGACTGACAGCAAGTACTCACTCGTCGTGGCGGCTTCCCGCCGCGCGCGTCAGCTGCGTGAAGGAGATCGCACAGAACTCCATCATCCTAAGTCACATAAGTATGTAGGCATGGCATTGGAAGAAATCTACGATGAGCTTATCCTTATCGAACAGCAGCCTGAGCTGCATGAAGAAGCAGAACAGCAATAGCAACGTCAGGCATCGCGTATTGAATCCAACGGATTCGATAGGCGATGCTCTCATATTACGAGTCATTTAATCGTTATGCGATAGAGCCTATGTCCACTTATTGGGGCACATGGGTAAAGCTTGCTCGTGACGGTGAGATTTCGGGTTAGTATCAAACAACCGTGAGGTTGTTCTTTTTTTCGATTGCACTGATACGTAGTTCATCATCTAGACAGATGTTACTGCAGTAGTTCCTAAGTTACGTGAAGGATTACATATAGAGATGTGAAAGGCGGGAGCATATGTTACACGGGAAAACGATCGTGCTGGGCATAACTGGAGGGATCGCGGCATATAAGGCTGCGGCGTTATGCAGTAAATTGAAGCAGGCGGGTGCTCACGTACATGTTATTATGACGAGGAACGCTACGCAGTTTATTTCGGAATTGACGCTGCAGACGCTATCGCGCAATCCGGTGTACACGGACACTTTTGACGAACGTGACGCTTCCGTCGTCTCACATATTGATCTGGCTGACAGTGCGGATCTGTTTGTCATTGCGCCAGCTACAGCGAATATGATCGCTAAGATGACCTACGGTTTAGCTGATGACATGCTGTCTACTACGCTTCTCGCTACGACAGCGCCAATTATGGTTGCGCCTGCGATGAATGTTCATATGTATGCGCATCCTGCCGTGCAGCACAATATGCAGCTGCTTCGCGAGCGCGGGGTCATGATGATCGAGCCTGGCGAAGGTCTGCTGGCATGCGGCTATACAGGTAAGGGACGTCTCGCAGAGCCCGAGGATATTGCGGCTGAGGTCGAGCGATTCTTTGACTTAGGCGAAGCGAAATACCGAGAAAGCTTATCCTCGGGATGTGCATGTGCCGAAGTGACGCAGGGGGCGAATATAGCGGCACAAGCTGGAGAAGAAGTTAGCCGTCCGCTTGCGGGAAGATCCGTAATCGTTACGGCTGGCGGAACGATTGAGCGCATTGATCCTGTTCGATATATAACGAATGATTCTTCCGGCAAGATGGGCTTCGCCATCGCTGCGGCAGCGCGCGATATGGGCGCTGATGTTACACTGATCGCAGGTCAGATTCAGGTAGCGCCTCCGGAAGGTGTACAAGTCATTCGTGTAGAGTCGGCACAGGATATGCATCATGCGGTGATGGACAGCTACGGCTCTTCAGATCTGGTTGTCATGGCAGCGGCAGTTGCTGATTACCGTCCAACAGTGCGTGCCGATAAGAAGATGAAGAAGAACGACGCGAAGCTTGTGATTGAGCTTGAGCGCAATTCTGATATTCTATCTGCTCTAGGCGAGAAGAAGCAGCACCAATTCCTGATCGGCTTTGCAGCTGAGACGGATCATGTTGAGCAGTACGCGATGGATAAGCTTAAACGGAAGAAATGCGATCTTATCGTCGCCAACGATGTTTCACGCGAGGATGCCGGCTTTGGCACGGATACAAATGAAGTGCTTATATTTGATGCGAACGGCTTGGTAGAAGGTATATCCCTGACGAGCAAGCAGACGATCGGGAAGCGTATCCTAGAGCTCGCGATCACCAGGATGAGCAGCGAGGTGCATCCGATTGAATCCTAATTCGGATTGGTTCGCTGACTGGGACGATTCGCCTTCGATTCAGCTTGATGTCAGACCTAAAGCTCATAGCTGGGGGGATGCCCCGTTATTGGCGCGAGTTATCGTAGATGTGCCGAGCAAGCATACGAATCGACCATTTGATTATGTAGTGCCCGAAGATATGCAGGCGTGGATCGAGATCGGCAGCCGTGTGGGTGTCCCCTTTGGACCGCGCACGGTTCAAGGATTCGTCATCGGCTTCGTAACCGAGACGGACATTCCGCTGAAGAAGCTGAAACCGATACAGCAGCTGCTTGATCTTGTTCCACCGCTGCCGCCAGATCTTGTCATGCTGGCAGAGTGGATGAGCGCGCGCTATATATGCACACATACAGCTGCGCTGCAGTCTATGATTCCGAGCGCGCTCAAAGGCAAGAGCGAGAAGGCGATCATTCTTGGGGATCAAGCGCTGAGCGGTGAAGTGGATCTGATCGGTTGGCTACAGCAGCATAAGCTTGAAGAACCCGCTGTGAGACGATTGCTGCATTATGTTCAAGACAACCAGCCGGTTCCAGCAGATAAGCTGCTGCAAACATTCCCGCATGCGGTGCACACGTTGAAGACTGCACTGCAAGCAGGTTGGCTGCTCGAGACGGAGCACATTAAGGATCGTATCGGCGTTAAGAAGCTGAAGCGGGTGACGCTGAATATGGATCCTGAGGAAGCGGAGCGTTACTCAGCGGGGTTAAAGGCGAAGCGTCAGCAGGAAGTCATCGAGATGCTGCTCACCTTCGGGGGCGAGATGCCACTCAAGGACTTGAATGCGACCGCCGTAAAGGCGCTCGCGGACAAGGGCGTTGTAACGATCGATGACTTCGAGGTGCTTCGTGATCCGTATGCGGATAAGCGGTTTAAACCGACCGAACCGCTCGAATTGACGGAGGAGCAGCAGCAGGTGTTTGGCCAATTGGTGGAAGCACTGGATGCGGAAGTGCCGAAGTCTTTCCTGCTGAGAGGCGTGACGGGAAGCGGCAAGACCGAAGTTTATTTGCAATCGATTGACCGCTGCTTGAAAATGGATCGTGAGGCGATTGTTCTCGTTCCAGAAATATCGCTGACTCCGCAGATGGTTGAGCGCTTCAAGGGAAGGTTCGGCTCCAAGGTTGCTGTGCTTCACAGTCGACTGTCGCAAGGAGAGCGCTATGACGAATGGCGCAAGATTCGTGAAGGACGTGTGCAGGTAGCGATCGGCGCGCGGTCTGCGGTGTTTGCGCCGTTTCGTCGAATCGGTCTGATTATAATAGATGAAGAACATGAAACGTCCTATAAACAGGAAGAAACACCGAAATATCATGCACGTGACGTCGCGATTGAACGCGCGCGCCAGCATGACGCTGTCGTCGTACTGGGATCAGCGACGCCGTCGATGGAGACGTACTACGCGGCTAAGATGTACAATTATCAGGGCGCAGCACAGGGGCTTGAGGCTCCAAGCTGGAGTCTTGCGCCGCTCATGATGCCGCACCGAGTAGGCGCCAGAGAGCTGCCGCCGGTTACAATCGTCGATATGCGCGCACAGCTGAAGGCGGGCAACCGTTCGATGTTCAGCATGGAGCTCGAAGCCGCGCTGGAGCAGCGGCTCGAACGCGGCGAGCAAACGGTGCTCCTGCTTAACCGCCGCGGCTACTCGACGTTCGTGATGTGCAGAACATGCGGCTTTGTAGCGCAGTGTCCCGAATGTGATATATCACTCACCTACCATATGAAGAAGGAACATCTGCGCTGTCATTATTGCGGCTATACGGAGCGTGCGCCGTCCGTTTGCCCTTCCTGTGAGAGCGAGCATATCCGCTTCTTCGGCACAGGGACGCAGCGTGTTGAAGAGCAGCTGGCGCGCCGATTCCAAGGCATCCGAGTGATTCGCATGGATGTGGATACGACGACAGAGAAAGGCTCGCATGAGCGGATGCTCGATCAATTCCGGCAACGGCGCGCGGACGTGCTGCTCGGCACCCAGATGGTAGCGAAGGGGCTCGATTTCCCCTACGTGACGCTCGTTGGCGTAATCGCAGCCGATTCTGCACTGCATATGCCGGATTTCCGCGCGGCGGAGAAAACGTTCCAGCTCCTGACCCAGGTGGCGGGACGCGCAGGAAGGCATCATCTGCCAGGCGAGGTTATCGTGCAGACCTATGCACCGGAGCATTATTCCATCGTGCATGCCTCGCAGCACGATTATACGAACTTTGCGTCCGAGGAGCTGCGCCACCGCCGCGTTCAGATGGTGCCGCCGTTTTGCCGGCTGGCGCTAGTCACGATGACGCATGAGCAGCTTCCGCTGCTCGTGCGCGCGGCCGAGAATGCGGTGATGCGCATCAAGGAGCTCGCGGACCGCAAGGGGTGGCTGCGACCGCTGCATAGCTCTGCGCATGCGGTCGATGTGTTCGGTCCAGTCGCATCGCCAATTCCACGCATTAAGAACAAGTATCGATTCCAATGCGTTGTGAAATGCCGCGGCGATATCGATCTGTCTGCCTTGATGGCGGCAGCGATGGAGACGCTGGAGCCGATGTCGCGCGAGCAGAAGGTGCTGTTCAGCGTAGATATGGATCCGCAGATGATGATGTAGGATGTTGGATGGCACAAACGGCATATTTATTATAAAGACTATGTTATGGTTAGTTGTTGATATACGAAGAGCTCAGGGTGATAAGAATTGTTGTATAAAGTGCAACATAATGAGCTTCTAATGATCCAGCCCCATCATATTGTTGTACAGAATACAACAATGTCTAGCAATTAACTATGAAATGAGGGAGATTGAGGGCATAATGTTGTATAACGTACAACAATATGCTTATTATCGTGGATCATTGTAAGTAATGTTGTATTCTGTACAACATTTTGCCTATTATATTGCAATTCATATTGCTGGAGCGGTTATGGGCTTGTTGTATGAAAATCAACACTAACATGTAACAGAGCTATTATAAAGCAGCACTAAAGAAGAATAATGTCTGTTCACAGGCAATCGTATATTAAACAATCATAGTCAAAGGATGGTGCCCATAATGGCGATACGAATAATTGTAATTGAGCCGGACCCGGTCCTGCATCAGGTGGCAAAGGAAGTCACAAAATTCAATGCTAATCTGCATAAGCTGCTTGATGACATGGCGGATACGATGTACTTCGCTGAAGGAGTAGGCCTCGCAGCTCCACAGATCGGCGTATTGAAGCGAGTCATTGTGGTTGATGTTGGGGATGACAACGGCTTGATCGAGATGGTGAACCCGGTCATGATCGAACATGAAGGCGAACAGCTCGGAGCGGAAGGCTGCTTGAGCATTCCAGGAATCAACGGCGAAGTGCGCCGATATAAGAAGATTAAAGTACGCGGTATGGACCGCTACGGCAAAACGTTTGAAATGGTTGCCGAGGATTTTCTCGCGCGTGCGTTCCAGCATGAGATAGACCATCTGAACGGTGTGCTGTTCACGTCGATTGCCGACAGTGTATACGAAATAGATATGCAAGACAAGGAGTAAGCGAATGACGAAAATAGTATTTATGGGTACACCTCAATTCGCGGTGCCTGTTCTGCAGATGCTGCTTGATGAAGGCTATGAAGTAGCTGCGGTAGTCACACAGCCGGACCGTCCGGTTGGACGCAAGCGTGTCCTTACGCCAACGCCTGTGAAGGCGCTGGCTCTTGAGCATGGCATCACAGTATGGCAGCCGGAGAAGCTGCGCAAGTCTGAAACCGTGCAGGATATTCAGGCGTTGGCGCCGGACCTGATCGTGACAGCGGCATATGGTCAGATTCTGCCGAAAGCGGTGCTCGACGTGCCGTGCTATGGCTGCATTAATGTTCACGGCTCGCTTCTGCCTGCTTACCGCGGAGGAGCGCCGATTCAGCGTTCGATCATCAATGGCGAGCCGAAGACGGGCGTGACCATTATGTATATGGCTGAAGGCATGGATACAGGCGATATGATCAGCCGGGTCGAGGTTCCGATCACGGATGCCGATAACGCCGGCACAATGTTTGAGAAGCTGAGCGTCGAAGGCTCTGAACTGCTGCGACGCACACTGCCGGAGCTTCTTGCGGGCAGCATTACAGCAGTGCCGCAGGACCACGAGGCGGCAACTTACGCGCCCAACCTGAAGCGTGAAGATGAGCGTATCGATTGGAGCCGCACCTCGCGTGAGCTGTTCAATCAAGTTCGCGGCCTAGTGCCGTATTCCGGAGCCTTCACGACGTGGAACGATGAAGTATTTAAAGTATGGGCGACGAAGCTGACTTCTGCTGCAGTACGAGGCGACCAACAGCCCGGAACCGTGTTGAATGTTAGCGAGCAGGGAATCGAAGTGAAGACCGGTGACGGCTCGCTGCTGTTGACCGAAGTACAGCCGGCTGGTAAGAAAGCGATGCCTGTTCAAGAATTTATGCGCGGCGGCAAGCTGGAAGCCGGGACGGTGCTGTTGTGAGCCGCATGGAACCGCAACAACGATCACGTCGCAAAACCGCTCGCGAAGTTGCGCTCGAGGTGCTGGTGCAGGTTGATAAGGAAGGCTCCTACAGCAATCTGCAGCTGAACGAAGCGCTCAAATCATCCAATCTGGAGCGTGTAGATGCCGCATTGGCGACAGAGCTGGTGTATGGCACGATTCAGCGGATGTATACGATAGATGGCGTACTGGAACGCAAAGTTACAAAAGGGATCGCTAAGCTGAAGCCCTGGATGCGCAATCTGCTGCGCATGAGCTTATACCAGCTGCATTATCTGGATCGTATTCCAGACCATGCGGCGGTTAATGAAGCAGTAGCAATCGCGAAACGCCGCGGTCAGCAGTCGATGGGCGGCTTCGTGAACGGCGTCCTGCGCGGCGTTATGCGTGAGCCTGAGGTGTGGAATGCGCCTGCGGATGCTTCTCCTGTTGCGAGAATCGCCTGGAATGAGTCGCATCCAGAGTGGCTAGTTGCCCGCTGGCTAAAAACATATGGCGAAGCGGAGACAGAGGAGATGTGCGCGGCGAATAATGAAGCGCCGCATGCTAGTGCCCGCGTGAATCGCACGCGGGCTGTACGCGACGAGCTGCTCGCCGAGATGAGAGCGGCAGGGCTGTATGTTCAGCCCTCCGCGCTCAGCGCAGACGGCATCGTTGCAGGCGGGGCGGGCAACTTGGCGCTGACCGATTGGTATCGCTCGGGCAAGCTGTCCGTGCAGGATGAGAGCTCCATGCTCGTCGTCGAGGCGGTTCGCCCTGCGGCAGGTATGCGCGTGCTGGACTGCTGCGCTGCGCCTGGCGGTAAGACGATGCACATCGCCGAGCGAATGGGCTGCGAGGGCGAGGTCATCGCGAATGACGTGCATGCGCACAAGGTCAAGCTCATTCAGGATCAAGCCGACCGCTTAGGCTTGTCCTGCATCCGAACGATGAATGAGGATGCGCTGAATCTGGCTGATCGGCTGGAGCCTGCCTCATTCGACATCGTGCTGCTGGATGCGCCATGCACAGGCTTCGGCGTCATTCGCCGCAAGCCGGATCTGAAGTGGCGCAAGCGTCCGGAGGACGTATCTGCAATCGCCGCGCTTCAAGCCGAGCTGATTGAAACAGCGGCGAAGCTGGTCAAGCCTGACGGCAGGCTCGTCTACTCTACCTGTACGGTAGAACGGGAAGAGAATGAGGAAGTTGTCGAGCGTTTCATGAAGCAGAATCCCGATTGGAAGCTGGATGAGAGCTGGAAGAACGCGCTGCCGCAAGACAAGCTGTCGGATGCGCTGGCGCGAAGCAAGTCTGGCATGCTGCAGGTGCTGCCGCATGACGGAGATTCGGACGGATTCTTTATTGCTTGCTTAACGAGAGCTTAGCGGCTTCAATCTTATATGTAGCCATGTGAATATAACCCGCGTCTTCAACAGTCGAACGTGTAGATTCGGCTGTAAGACGCGGGTTATTTGTGTGTTGGAACTGGTAAGCTAACGATTAATGAATTCCTGATCATGATGGATAAAGTACAAACTTTATGCATGATAGCCAATTGTGGTAAAATAGATCAAATGCACAATTCTTATTGTCCATAATGAAGTATACTCTGAAAGATAGGCGCGTGAATGAACAGATGAAACCATTTATATATGACCTAACGTACGATCAACTCCAGACTTGGATCAAGGAGCAGGGAGAACCCGCATTTCGCGCGGGACAGATCTTTGATTGGATCTATGTGAAGCGAATTACAGACTTCGACCAGATGTCAAACCTGTCGAAGCAGCTGCGTGATAAGCTGAAGGAGCATTTCCAATTCGTAACACTCAAGGAAATTACACATATGAAATCCTCCGACGGAACGATTAAGTTCCTGTTCGGTCTTCACGACGACCATGCTATTGAGACAGTTGTCATGAGGCATGATTACGGCAACAGCGTGTGTGTAACGACGCAGGTAGGCTGCCGAGTCGGCTGTACCTTCTGCGCGTCTACGCTCGGGGGGTTGAAACGCAATCTGACAGCAGGCGAGATCGTAGCGCAAGTTGTGGCTGCTCAGAAAATATTGGATGAAACAAATGAGCGTGTGAGCAGTATCGTCATTATGGGGACAGGCGAGCCGTTTGAGAATTATGACGCGACGATGGCCTTCCTGCGCATTATGATTCATGAGAAGGGTTTGAACATCGGGCAACGTCATATAACGGTATCGACCAGCGGTATCGTACCTAGCATCTACAAGTTCGCTGAAGAGAACACACAGATTAATCTGGCGATCTCGATTCATGCACCTAACGATAAGCTGCGCTCGAAGCTGATGCCGGTCAATCGCCGCTTTCCGTTCGAAGACGTTATGCTTGCACTGAAGCACTATCAAGAAAAGACCGGCCGTCGCATCACATTCGAGTACGCGTTAATAGGCGGTGTGAACGATCAGGTGGAGCATGCGGAAGAACTGGCGGATGTGCTGAAACGAATGGAAATGATCGCTCACGTCAATCTGATTCCGGTCAATTACGTTCCAGAACGCAATTACGTCCGCACACCGCGCAATGAGATATTTAAGTTTCACCGCACGCTAGTCGACAAAGGCATTAACTCAACAATTCGTCGCGAGCAAGGCCATGATATTGCCGCTGCGTGCGGACAATTGCGAGCTAAGCATATGGAATCCAAATGAGGTGAGTGGTATGAAAGCAGTACATCGTTCCGACGTTGGACGAGTACGCGCTGTCAATGAGGACCGCGCCTATTCGGCCAAGCTGCCGAATGGATATACGTTAGCTATTGTGGCTGACGGCATGGGTGGACATCAAGCTGGGGATATTGCCAGCCGATTGGCGGTAGATACCGTCATCCAGGAGCTGGCTGTACTGCCGGAGGACTTGGCGCGCGAAGAGCGAGCGCAAGCAGTGAAGCACGCTATACTGCGGGCCAATGATACGATCTACCATATCGCATCCCAAGATGAGAAGTACAATCAGATGGGAACAACTATCGTTACCGCGTTGTTATCTGATCGAGAAGTGGCGCTTGGTCATATAGGCGACAGCCGAGCTTACTTGATTAATCGCGGAGGCATTCATCAATTGACTGAGGATCATTCACTCGTGCACGAGCTTCTGAAGTCTGGACAGATTACTCCAGCAGAAGCAGAGCGCCACCCGCGCCGCAATGTACTGATTCGCGCGTTAGGAACGGATAAAGAAGTGAAGGTTGATATGAATGAGGCGCATCTTGAACCGGGCGATATATTGCTGTTATGCAGCGATGGTCTGACGAATATGATCAATACCGATACGATGTGGTCCACAGTCATTGATCCTTCGCTGCCGCTCGAAGCGATAGCGGATCGTCTTGTCGGTCAAGCGATCGATGCAGGCGGAGATGACAACATCTCGGTCATTCTTGTCCAGCCCCATGAATCAGACTCTGAGAAAGAGGGGTGTGACTCTTGATAGGGACTATTTTAGGGGGCAGATATGAAATATTGGAGCGCGTAGGCGGAGGCGGCATGGCCTTGGTTTACA
>NZ_JBTGUH010000014.1:0-75402 GCF_054343325.1 Paenibacillus marinisediminis | reverse complement strand
TAGACGACTCTTCAATGTTCCATAAAGCAATGTAAAAACTCGAAATAACGAGCTATTCAATGCATGAGTAATTACTGTAGGGTAGGACTCCAGATTAAAGGGGCTTAGCCGGTAATGCAACAATATGGCCCATAATGCTCAATTTAGTGCTCGAAGCCCCTTAAATGTTGCACTTTATACAACTTTCAAACCTTTACCTCATAGCAGACTGTAGCATCATTTAGAGAATAATGGGAAGTTAACGAAATACGCTAACATAGATGGCGACCAGGAGCATGAGTATTGCTATCGTATAAAAAACATAGCCAAATACTCGAAGTGGAGAAGGCATTGCTTTTAAATCAACTTTTTTAAATAGCCCTCCACCTTCAACATTTTGAATAGATCGAAGGTTTTCATCGACGTAACCTTGTTCATTAGGGATGATGATTTCACTAGATTGTTGCGTTTCGTGCACATCTTTTTTATTCATCAGATCCACCTTGTTTCTATTCATTTCTCAATTATAGATTTATGTGGTGCAATTCAAATTTGATCCATTTAATTCCAGTATAGTCCAAAGGAGAGTACCGCAACAAGGGTACCTCTGCCGATACGATGAGGAAAATGAAAAGTAGTGGCAGGTGCATTAATCGTTGCATCCCACATTTGAGTTTAGTTACTCTAACTAATGCAGCTCCCTGCAGCTGTTGCTGTAACTGTTACTGTAGCTATATTAGTCGTCTAAAGATGCTCCACGCTCATCAAAATGTTGTACGAAATACAACATACCCCGCCAGAATCACAACCTAAGCAGGACTATGTTGTACGTAATACAACAATATGCCCCATAATGCTCAATTTAGTGCTCGAACCCCCTTAAATGTTGCACTTTATACAACAATTCAGCAAAAATGACACTTCCAAGCCCAAATTGTTGTACATTGTACAACAATCCTCCCACCACCATCATCCTCAGTATCGCACACTAACTACATTCACATAAAACTCGAACCAGAAACCACAAAAACACAAAAAAATGGCAGTCCCATTGACTGCCACCTCTTCATCCATAGCTATTCTACATTCACCAATAAACCGATCATTACTTCCCGCTACACCTTCTGCTTCTCACGCAGCGCACGCTGAATCTGACGATCCGCATCCTTCTTCGCTGCGGATTGACGCTTATCATACAGCTTCTTGCCTCGTCCTACACCGATCAGCAGCTTCGCATAACCGTTGCGAACATATATCTTCAGCGGCACAAGCGTGAAGCCCTCCTGCTTCGTTACACCGAGCAGCTTCATGATCTGCTGCTTATGCAGCAGCAGCTTGCGCGCACGCGTAGGATCCGTAGGATTCGACCGATTCCCCTCTTCAAATGGGCTGATGTGCAGGTTATGAACAAACATCTCCCCGTTCCGAATCGTGGCAAACGCATCTCCGATATTCGCTCTGCCTCTGCGCAGCGATTTGATCTCAGTGCCCGTCAGCACCATACCCGCTTCATACGTCTCCTCAATAAAATAATCGTGAGAAGCCTTCTTATTCTGCGCCAGCACCTTATTCTCGCTCTTCTTCGTCGCCATCTCTCAACCCTCCGACCGCCAACCCAGCTCACACTGCGTTGAACCATACATTAGACATATATTGTACCAAATACTAGGCTCATCACTCAAGTACATATGCCATCAAGCGTGCGTTTCCATCATCCTATCTGAGCTAAAGGGATAATACCCGAACACCATAACAACCCTAGACCATCTAATTTGGAAAAAGCGGCCCTCCTCTCGGAGAGCCGCGCTGCACTACTTCTTTCAATGTTTTTTGCGGACAAACTTGGCGGTCTTGCTATTGGACTTCCCTTTTCGGCGAGCATGGCTCTCCGCCTGCTTCGCATGGCTGCGTGCTTCCGCAGCCTGCTCACCGATGAAAATGCCGCTCTCGGACGTCGTCTTCCGTCCGCGCTTGCCTGCCCCGGTCGGACCATTGCCCCGACCGTGAGACCCACCGCGGCCCGGGCGGCCGCTGTCGCCGTTGCCGCGGCCATAGCCGCCGCGCCCCGAGCCAAAGTCGAACGCGCGCGGGGTGCGTCCCGCTTCGTGCTCGGCGTCCGAGATGAGGCGATCTACCCAATTCGCCTCATCGCCTTTCGCCGCCGTGCCCTCGCCTTGCCCCGCCATGCGAATGCCACCCTTGCCCTTCGGCGGCTTCGCACCATTGCGCGGCGCATACGGGCTCGCGTCGTCGCCATGCCCACCGCGCCGTCCGCGCTTGCCGCGTCCACCGCCGCCGCCGAAGCGGTCTCGGTACTCGCCCGCGTTGAGCCACTCCTCGCCGTCCGGCGCACTAACGCGCGCGCCCATCGGCTCGTCCTCGCGGCCTCGTCCGCCCACTTGGCTCCGCTCCGTGTCCGCACCGAACTGCGCGTACACGCGTGCGTCCTCGTCCGCCAGCGTCGCGGGCAGAGCCGCGCCCCGGCGGCGCTCCGCATCACTGCCACGCCCGCGCTCACCTGCGCCGCGTCCCGCTCCGCGCCCATCACGCGCTCCGTTCCGCGCACCGCGATTATCGCCGCGACCTGCGCCCTGCGCATTACCACCGCGTCCATCGCGTGCACCGCGCCCGTCGCCACGTCCAGCACCAGCACCGCTTCCGCCTGCCGAGCGGCCATTGCCGCGGCCCTCATCGCGTCCTCGGCCGCCGCGCTTATCGTTACGCCCGCGTCCGTCGCGCCCCTCTTGGCGGCTGCGCTTTTTACGGATCTCGAAGCCGAACTCCTTGCCGCCTAGTTCACCTTGTCGCGGCGCGCTGCTCACCAGCTCGAAGTCAATCGTATGGTCTTCCATATTGACCCGCGCCACGCGAATCCGCACTTCATCGCCGATCCGGAACATGTTGGACGTCCGCTCGCCGAGCAGCATCATATACTGCTCGTGGAAATGGTAATAATCATCCGACATATCCGCTAAACGGATCAAGCCTTCTACCGTGTTCTCCAATTCGATAAACATGCCGAAGCTTGTCACACTGCTAATAATGCCGTCGAATTCTTCGCCGACCTTATCCACCATGAATTCGGCTTTCTTCAACTGCACCGTATCGCGCTCCGCATCCACAGCGACGCGCTCACGCTCCGACGATTGCTTCGCAATATCCGGCATTCGCGCCTGCAGCTGCTCCGAGCGCTTCTCTGGCAGCACTCCGTTATAATCGCTCACTTCTCGAATGACCCGATGAATGACCAAGTCTGGGTATCGGCGAATAGGAGAAGTGAAGTGCGAATAGAACTCCGCCGCCAATCCAAAGTGTCCCGTGCTCTCCGCATCATACTTCGCCTGCTTCATAGAGCGCAGCATCATCGTGCTGAGCACCGTCTGCTCGCGTGTACCCTCGATCTCTTCGAGCAAGAGCTGCAAGGCGCGCGGATGAACTGAATTGCCCGTTCCACGAACAACGTGCCCGAAGTTCGCCGCAAACGTCACGAAGTTCATCAACTTCTCGCTGCTCGGCTCCTCATGAATACGGTACAAGAACGGCACGCGCAGCCAGTGAAAATGCTCCGCCACCGTCTCGTTCGCCGCCAACATGAACTCCTCGATGATCTGCTCCGCAATCGAGCGTTCACGTTTCACAATATCAATCGGCTTGCCGTCTTCATCAACGATAACCTTCGACTCCTCGAAGTCGAAGTCGATCGCGCCCCGCTTCATCCGCTTATCGCGCAGCTTCATCGCCAGCTCCTTCATCGTCATGAAGCTGTCCACCAAGTACTCGTAACGCGCGGATACTTCCGGATCTTCCTCCTGCACGATCTTGCGGACATTCGTGTACGTCATCCGCTCCACCGTTCGAATCACACTCGGGAAGATGTCATGCTTCACCAGCTTCGCCTTCTCATCGAACTCCATCTCGCATGACAAGGTTAACCGGTCTACGCGAGGATGCAAAGAACAAATTCCGTTCGACAATCGATGCGGCAGCATCGGAATGACACGGTCTACCAGATAAACGCTGCAGCCCCTCGCATAAGCTTCACGATCCAGCGCTGAGCCTTCCTTTACATAATACCCGACATCCGCGATATGAACGCCCAGCTTGTAATGCCCATTCGGCAGCTTCTCCACATACACAGCATCATCCAAGTCCTTGGCATCTTCGCCGTCTATCGTGACAATGTTCATGCCGCGCAGATCGCGACGATTCTGGTTCATAATCTCGGCTTCCGTGATTTCATCCGGCACCGCTTCCGCTTCCTGCATCACCTCATCCGAAAATGCCTCCGGCAGCTGATGCTTTCGAATAACCGACAGAATGTCTACCCCAGGATCATCCTTATGCCCTAGAATCTCGATAACTTCCCCTTCTGCCGCCGCTCTTCCTTCCGGATAGTTCACGATTCGCACGACAACCTTCTGTCCAGTTACCGCACCGTGAAATGATTCCTTCGGAATAAATATATCCCGGTTAATCCGCCGATCATCGGGCACAACGAATGCATACGACTCGACATTTTGAAATACACCTACAACCTGCTCCACAGCCCGCTTCACAATACGAATGACTTCGCCTTCCATGCGTGCGCCATCACCCGCGCTGCTTGTTATTCGTCCAAGCACCGTGTCTCCATTCATCGCTGTCTTGAGATCATTCGCGTGTATATACACATCGGGATGTCCCGCTTCATCCGGAATCAAGAAAGCGAATCCCTTCGCATGCGCTTGCAGCCGACCGCGCACCACATTCATCCGTTCCGGTACACCGTATCTGTCCGTACGGGAACGCAGGATGAAACCATCCTGCTCTAATTGATTCAATGTCTTCAATAATTGCTTGAACGCCGCAGCATCAGGCAATCCAAAGTACTGCTCCAGCTCCTGATACGTCATCGGCTTATATGCCGTTTCACGCATAAAGTCCAATATCTGCTGTTCGGTAATCATCTATTCACCTCTCACCTAGCCATGCTTGGCCCATTGCATCAGTATACCAATATATTACCTAGTATACACTTTTTTAATTTCAAGCATCCGTGTGTTTACACAGACTTCAATAATAAGGCTTCCAACTCGAATACCGTGCACATTCATAGAAATACAAGAAACCCTCTGTCCGTAAGAACAGAGGGTTCGTTATTCATGTTATTTCACTTGATTATATATTGCTACGACCATTGACAGGACGAAGAATCCAGTTGCCAATACAATCGTTGTACGCTGCAGGACCAGATCCATACCGCGTGCCTTCTTCTTTCCGAACAAATGTTCAGCACCGCCGGAGATGGCACCCGACAGACCAGCGCTCTTACCCTTTTGCAAGAGTACGACACTGATTAATCCAATCGAGAAGATCACGAGCAATATTTCCAGAAATACTTCCATTCTTCCACCTCCTAAAGGTTAGCTCGAACAAGTCGAAAATAAACTGTCTAAAAACAGCATTATCAGTATAACACAGTTATACGATTGGTACAAGCATTTCACCATACCGGAGGTCTGCTGTTGACTATTCTTCTGCGCCTTGCTCCACCAAGCGAAGAGCATTGTGACGAAGCGGTCCTACATATTGGTTCAGCGGGAAAGAATGACGAATAGCTTCAGTGATGAAGCGTTTAGCCGTGCGAACGCTCGTAGGAACATCGTTGCCCTTCGCGATCTCAGCCAATATGGCGGATGAATATGTACACCCTGCGCCATGCGTATACGTAGTCGTGATCAAGTCTGCCTCCAGAATCTCGAACTCGCGACCATCATACAGGACATCGACCGAAGTAGGCAGTCCGATCTTGGAACCACCCTTTACTAGTACATACTTAGCGCCGAGCTCATGAATGCGCGCAGCTGCTTCTTTCATATCATCAAGTGTACGCACTGGACCTGTTCCAGCCAACTGAGATGCTTCGAATAAGTTAGGGGTAACCACTGTTGATCTCGGTACAAGTAAGTCGCGCAATGCTTCATTCGTTTCAGGATGAAGGGCTTCATCTTGTCCTTTGCACACCATAACAGGATCTACGACAACATTCGTGATGGCATGCTTCTCAATCGTGTGTGCCGCCAGCTCAATGATATCAACAGCACCGAGCATCCCCGTCTTCATGCCATCGATACCGATGGACAGAATCGTCTTCAACTGCTCCTTGACTGTCGACAATGCAATTGGATATACGCCGTGCGCCCATTGATTGTCCGGGTCCATTGTTACGACTGTCGTCAAGGCTGTCATACCGTATACGCCGCGTTCTTGGAATGTTTTAAGATCGGCCTGTATACCTGCGCCGCCGCTGGAATCAGAACCTGCTAAAGTGAGTACTTTCTTAATCGGTTTCATATATTTTATTGCTCCCCTTCAACTGTAAGCTTAACATTACTATTATAACCGAATATGACAGTGAATTCTGACACACCCATATGATTTCTCAATGTATCAGGTCTTGAGTCAACTAGCAAGTATTGAATCCGTTCAGCAAAAACCCTTTCATGTCCTTCAAAGGATTTCAATACCTTATGAAGTCATATGAAAGGGTTATGTTTTTCAGACTAACTATTGTTCTTCAATATTAATGCTGCCCATCTCCGAACGCACCTTAATCACTTGATCGCTCTTGCGCTTGGATTCTGGAGCCGTTATATCACCCAGCTCAACCTTCAGATCATAGCTGCCCTCGAACTCTGGAGCTACTCTGATCTCTACGCTTCCCATGCTGCTGTCAGCTGTGATGTTATGCGCTCTCGCTTGCTCAATATACACGCTGCCTGCTTCAGACGATACATCAATAGTTTGGAGTGTGTTTCGCATATCCACTTCTCCCATTGAGGTCTTAACTGTCAATGGCGCATCCACAGCATCGGTTACGACTTGCCCCATCGCTGCATCCAATTCAGCGTAGTTAGCGACGATATTGCGCACTTCCATCTGTCCCATATCACAGTCGGCCTTCATCCGATCGTATCGGCCGCCGTCAATCTCGAACGAACCCATCGCTAGATCAGCTTCCAATCCCTTAAGCACAAAGTCCTTATCGGCATGAATCACAATCTCGTGCTTATGATGCTGCCAGCCCATATTGAATAGCTGTATGAATTCCCATGATTGTCGTTTATAGTTGTAATTCAATTGAAGCTCGCCGCCCTTGATCTCCGCTTGAGCGATTCGATCAATTACATCCTTCGTAGCCTCACCTTTTACTTCAATCCAGCTTTCATTATCCAGTGCCCACTTGATATTAACGTCGCCCATATCAGCATTGACCTTTAAGCTGGTGAGCTGCTCATTATCGAATTCAAACTTGTTCTTGTATCGATAGAGCTGATTACGTTCATCGTTACTTATTTCACCATTACTTGAGGTTGAGCCGTTGTACTCTTCCAACGCCTCCCCCCTTGCGCTAGAAGGGAGCAGCGGATTAATTCCATAGATGAACAAGCCGGTAATACCAAGCAGGATACAGCATACGCCGAGAATATTAAACCATGTTCGTTTCAATTAAATCCCCCCCTTAGCGGTATTAACGATCCATTTTGCATATCCCAAGTTGAGCTTGCCGTACACCTTCACGAACCATACCATGAACTGACTGAAGAAGATACCAAGTCCAAACACTATCAATACCACGCTAAGTTCTCCACCGAAGAATGGACCGCCAAGCAGCAATTTAACGGCATAAATAACTGGCATCAGCAGTAAAATACCCGCTACCGCAACGAGTGACACAACCACACCCCAAAAGGCTATAAGAAGCGGCACCAGAATGAGGCTTGCGAATCCAATTCCAATCAGGCCAAATATTCTAGCTGACCAGCTTGATTTCTGCGGATACGGCTCATACGGCGGGTAAGGAGGCTGACCAGGATAAGCCTGCTGTCCCTGGTATGGACCCTGGCCTTGATATGGAGGCGCCTGATGTCGATCACCTCTATATGCATAGGGATCGTGCGGCGGCGGATATTGTGGCGGCGGCCCCTGCATACCTTGGCTCTGAGCATATCCCCCGTACGAGGGCTGTTCATAACGCGCTCCATCTCCGAGCAATTCCTCTGCTAGTTCCTCCGGCACTCCAAGCTCCTTGGCAATTTCCTCTTCCGTTCTACCTAACTGTTTGCCGAACTCAAAGTGCGCGTCATATTCTTCTAATATCTCAACGCGCTCCTTCTCTGGCAGCGGACGCAGTTCATATTGAAGTCTGATCATAAATTCACGTTTATTCATCGCGTTCACCCCTATCTCCCTTCACATGCTCTATAGGATCATCTGTATCATCATCTGCGGCACTATCGAGCAGTGCGCCAACCCCGTCAACGAAGCTCTTCCATTCCGCAACGAGCTGATTCATATACTCTTTACCTTCAAGAGTTAATTTGTAATACTTACGCGGCGGTCCTTCAGTCGATTCTTGAAGGTAAGTCGTACAATGTCCATCTACCACCATTCGACGCAGCACAGGGTATAACGCTCCTTCGGCTACGTCAACATGCTTCGATATTTGCTGGGCAAGCTCGAAGCCGTAACGATCTCGTTGATTAATGAGAACCATCACGCACAAGCCGAGCACACCTTTCTTGAATTGAATGATTTCTTTCATAATGCGTTCACCTCCAACTTCACATCTCTCGTGAGTTGCTATATTCAGTATTGTTCATTGTGTAGTAGCTAATTACAGTATATGGTACGGTACTGAACAATGCAAGGTACTAAACGTAAAACTAGTCTTAGGTCCAGCCACTCTTCCGTCTTGCGACATATCAAAGGGGCTGTTCTAAAAGACTGAGTCAGCGGTCTTTTTATCCGATAGCACATACGGTGACAGCAAGGTCGTATGATCTGCGCTTGAACGGACACAGGGGCCGCTATTTCATGATTTCGGGGTATTTTTTGAGGGCTAATGGACACAGATGACGCTATTTGCTTCAAAACTAGCACTAACCGGCTTATTCAGGTCAAATAACGGCTCTACGGTCCGCTAGCATGGCGAATTAGTGGCGTTTGCTGCAAATAGCGGCTCGTGTGTCCGCTCCCAGCCCTTGTAGATAGCTATCGATTTCATCGAATAGCTGTAGAACTAGGAATGGACAACCTTGAGCTCACCATCATCGAAAAGTCTATCTCAGATGAGGCGTCAAAAACCTGCATCGCAGCTCCAAAATCAGCTCATGTGAGGGCTGAAGCTTGTGCTCGATTAGCTTCATACTCTTCATGAGCAACCCATTCCTCGCGAAGAATACCCATACGAATGGAGTCATAATACTGTCCATCGTAGTACCGGCATTTACGAAGCCTTGCCTCGAGCGTCATTCCAAGCTTCTCCCCCACCTTCATCATGCGAGCGTTGCCAGACCATGTCGTAAATCCGACTCTGACCAGCGGCATTGTCTCAAACAGACGCCGAGTCCACATCCGCAGCACACGCGTTCCATAGCCTCCGCTCCAATATACAGGATCATAGATGACGATCCCCATCTCTAGCCACAGTGAGGGCTCATGCTCCCAGTACCAGCTGACGATGCCGACTGTCCGATCATTGATCTCAATAAGCCAGTAATGGTCTCGATCTATGTAGCGATCCTTCTTCTCCAGCATCTGCTCATAAGTTATTCTCTCCAATGGATAATATGGCGCATCCCATCGCTTCCATTCCGGCGACTCTTCCTTGTACCCGAATTCCCACAGCTCATACAAGTCTTCTTCCTTCACCGGGCGAATTCGTATTTCCCCGTCACTCATAGACATTACAAATCCCTCCTCAGCATGTGTTGATTTCCAGACGACAAGCCCATAACTGATCCAGCAAGATGAATGGCAACATATTCGGTAAAATGTTGTACGCAATACAACAATACTTAAAATGATCCACGATAATAGGGATATTGTTGTACATTATACAACATAATCCATCCATTCCCCCTCATTTCATGATTAATCGCTAGACATTGTTGTATTTTGTACAACAATTCTATGGAACTAGGTCATTTGCAGCTCATATTGGTGCACTTTATACAACAATCCTGATCACTTTGAGCTCTTTGTACCGTACATCATCTATCATCCATCCAGCGCACACATGAAAAAGAGCCCACATCCGCTCTGGGTAGGATGTGGGCTCTTGCTATTGGCTAAGCCAATTATTTTTTCAAGTTGTAGAAGGATTTCAAGCCTTCATAACGGGATACGCCGCCGAGCTCGTCTTCGATGCGAAGCAATTGGTTGTACTTCGCAACGCGGTCTGTACGGGAAGGAGCACCTGTTTTGATTTGGCCAGCGTTAGTTGCAACTGCGATGTCAGCGATTGTGCTGTCTTCGGACTCACCGGAACGGTGGGAGATAACCGCAGTGTAGCCTGCGCGTTTAGCCATTTCGATTGCATCGAATGTTTCAGTAAGTGTACCGATTTGGTTAACTTTAACCAAGATGGAGTTACCGATTCCTTTTTCGATACCAGTAGCAAGACGCTCAGTGTTTGTAACGAAGAGGTCGTCACCAACCAATTGAACTTTGTCGCCCAATTTTTCAGTAAGCAATTTCCAGCCATCCCAGTCATCTTCAGACATACCGTCTTCGATTGTGATGATTGGATATTTTTCAACCCAAGAAGCAAGAAGGTCAACATACTCAGCGGATGTGTAGGATTTACCTTCACCAGCAAGTGTATATTTACCGTCTTTGTAGAACTCAGTGGAAGCAACGTCCATACCCAAGAATACGTCAACGCCTGGCTTGTAACCAGCTTTTTCGATTGCTTCGATGATTGTTGTGATTGCTTCTTCGTTGGAAGACAGGTTAGGAGCGAAGCCGCCTTCGTCACCTACAGCTGTATTCAAGCCTTTGGATTGCAATACGGATTTCAAGTTATGGAAGATCTCAGCGCCCATGCGAAGTGCTTCTTTGAAGCTTGGAGCACCTACAGGAAGTACCATGAACTCTTGTACGTCAATGTTGTTGTCAGCATGCTCGCCGCCGTTGATGATGTTCATCATTGGAACTGGCAATTGCTTAGCGTTGAATCCGCCAAGGTAAGTGTAAAGAGGCACATCAAGAGCATGTGCAGCAGCGCGAGCTACAGCCATGGATACAGCTAGGATTGCGTTAGCGCCCAATTTACCTTTGTTAGGTGTTCCGTCCAATTCGATCATCAAACGGTCGATAGCTACTTGATCAAGAGCATCCATACCGATTACTTCTGGAGCGATGATGTCGTTAACGTTAGCTACAGCTTTCTCAGTACCTTTACCCATGTAACGACCTTTGTCGCCATCGCGAAGCTCAACAGCTTCGTGAGCGCCTGTGGAAGCACCGGAAGGTACGATTGCACGGCCAAAGCCGCCGGATTCCAATTTAACTTCAACTTCTACTGTAGGGTTACCGCGAGAGTCAAGTACTTCGCGAGCGTATACGTCCATAATCATTGTCATAATCGTTCAATCTCCTTTAATGTCATGAATTAGCTTTATTGTAGCATACCGCAAAATGTTTCACCCATTCATCGGCATGTTCATTCGTTCGTGTTCGAGCTGCTGCCTTACTTCTTAATCATCGATTCGCCAGTCATCTCAGCAGGCTTAGGCAGCTGCATAAAGTCAAGGATTGTTGGCGCGATATCCGCCAAGATTCCGCCTTCACGCAGTTGTACATTAGCATCTGTTACGATGAAAGGTACTGGGTTCGTCGTATGCGCAGTAAATGGACGACCTTGCTCATCAAATACCATATCCGCATTGCCGTGATCGGCTGTAATCAAGCAAACTCCGCCTTTAGCCAATACAGCTTCAACTACTTTACCCATACATTCATCTGTCACTTCAACAGCCTTGACTGTTGGCTCCAGCATACCGGAGTGACCAACCATATCAGGGTTAGCGAAGTTCAAGATGATAGTATCGAACTGATCCGAATTGATCTCGTTCACAGCTGCTTCAGCAACCTCGTACGCGCTCATCTCAGGCTTCAAGTCGTATGTTGCCACCTTAGGAGAAGGAATCAGAACTCGCTTCTCGCCAGGAAGTTCAACATCGCGACCGCCGCTGAAGAAGAACGTAACGTGCGGGTACTTCTCCGTCTCAGCGATACGAAGCTGTTTCTTGCCGTGCTGTACGAGAACTTCACCAAGCGTGTTGTCCAATTCTTTCGGCTTGTAGGCTACATATCCACCGACTGTCTCAGCGAAGAGCGTCAAGCAGACGAAGTACAAGTTCTTAGGGAACTTCTCGCCACGATCGAATCCTTGGAAATCTTGGTTCGTGAACACGTTCGACAATTGAATCGCGCGGTCAGGACGGAAGTTCAAGAAAGTGATCGAATCGCCGTCTTGGATCAAGCCGACCGGCTGATCGTTCTCGTCAACGATAACCGTAGGCATTACGAACTCATCGTAAACGGATTGCTCGTAAGACTTCGTGATCGCTTCGATTGGATCGCGATATTTAGGGCCGTCGCCGTATACCATCGCACGGTACGACTTCTCAACGCGCTCCCAACGCTTGTCGCGGTCCATCGCATAGTAACGGCCTTGAACCGTTGCGATCTTACCTACGCCAAGCTCTTTGATCTTCGCTTGCAGCGTCTCGACATATCCGCGGGAGCTGTCTGGAGCAACGTCGCGTCCATCCAGGAACGCGTGCACGTAAACTTCAGTCAAGCCTTCCTTCTTGCAGAGCTCGAGCATCGCAAGTGTATGGTTGATGTGGCTGTGAACGCCGCCGTCAGACAACAAGCCGTAGATGTGCAGGGCCTTGTTGTTGTCTTTTGCGTTCTTCACAGCGCCGAGCAATGTTTCGTTCCCGAAGAATTCACCTTCGCGGATAGACTTCGTGATACGAGTCAAGTCTTGATATACGACGCGGCCCGCGCCGATATTCAAGTGTCCAACCTCGGAGTTGCCCATCTGACCTTCTGGAAGGCCAACGGCTTCGCCGCAAGCTGTCAACGTCGTATGCGGAAACATGCTCATGTATTTGTCATAGTTCGGTTTCTTCGCATGTGCGACTGCGTTGCCGTTAGCTGTGTCGCGTAGACCGAAACCGTCCATGATAATAAGTGCTACCGGTCTTGGAGTAGACATCTTATTTCGCTCCTTCCACAAGAGCGATGTAGGATGCTGGCTGCAAGCTTGCGCCGCCTACCAAAGCTCCATCGATATCGCTTTCCGCCATATACTCGCGGACGTTCTCAGGTTTAACACTGCCGCCGTACTGAATGCGTACAGCTTGTGCTACTTCATCATTGTACAGATCGCGAACTACGCTGCGGATGTAGCTGCAAGCTTCATTAGCATCTTTAGCGGAAGAAGATTTGCCAGTACCGATTGCCCAGATTGGCTCATAAGCAATGACAACTTCTTTCGCTTGCTCAGCGGATACGCCTTGGAATGCGCCGACTGTTTGCACTTTGCAAACGTCGTTTGTCTTGCCGGATTCACGCTCCTCGAGCGATTCACCCACGCAAACGATAGGTGTCAGATCGTGGCGGAATGATGCATGAACTTTCTTGTTCACGATCTCATCTGTTTCACAGAAGTAAGCGCGACGCTCGGAATGTCCGATGATCACATAGTCAACGCCGAGATCCTTCAGCATAACGCCGCTGATCTCACCTGTGAACGCGCCGTTATCTTCGAAGTGCAGGTTTTGAGCGCCAATCTTAATGGACGTGCCTTTAACCGCTTCGACCAATGCCGGCAGATTCGTGAATGGGGAGCAGATTACGCTCTCTACGCCTTCAACTTCTGCTTTGCCTTTAACGTCAGCAACGAATGCCACAGCCTCAGGCACCGTCTTGAACATCTTCCAGTTACCTGCGATGATCGGTTTTCTCACTTGTTTCACTCCTCATTCAGAAGGCAGCCCGAGAGCTGCCGCCTGTTTACTCAATTACTTATCGTTCAATGCAACAACGCCTGGCAATACTTTGCCTTCCATGAATTCCAAGGAAGCGCCGCCGCCTGTAGAGATATGGTTCATCTTGTCTTTCAATTGGAACTTCTCAACTGCAGCCGCGGAGTCGCCGCCGCCGATGATTGTGTAGCCGTTCGTTTCCGCACAAGCTTCAGCCACCGCGCGAGTACCGTGGGAGAATGGATCAATCTCGAATACACCCATTGGTCCGTTCCATACAACTAACTTGGAGTTCTTAATTACATCAGCATAGATCTCACGAGTCTTCGGTCCGATGTCGATACCTTCCCAACCAGCAGGAATACCTTCTTCAACATTAATAACCTTTGTATTCGCGGAAGCACTGAAATCGTCAGCAGTAACAATATCAACTGGGAGGTACAGGTTCTTGCCGAGTTCTTTCGCTTTCTCCATGAATCCGAGAGATTCTTGCAGCTTCGACTCATCCAACAAGGAGTCTCCGATCTCATAGCCTTGAGCCTTGAAGAAAGTATAAGCCAATCCGCCGCCGATAATCACGTTGTCAGCGATTTCGAGCATCTTATTGATAACATCGATCTTATCTTTAACCTTGGATCCACCCACGATTGCTGTGAATGGACGCTCTGGATTGGATAGAGCTTTGCCCAATACGCTAAGTTCTTTCTCCATCAAGAGACCTGCTACTGCAGGGATATGATGAGCAATGCCCTCTGTAGAAGAGTGCGCGCGGTGTGCTGCACCAAATGCATCGTTCACGAACAAGTCAGCTAGTTCTGCGAATTGCTTCGCCAATTCCACATCGTTCTTCTCTTCTCCCTTGTGGAAACGAACGTTTTCGAGTACAACAACGTCACCGTTGTTCATCTCAGCGATCGCAGCTTTCACATTCTCACCGATGGACTCGTCCAGCTTCTTCACCGGCTTGCCAAGCAGTTCACTCAGACGAGCTGCCGCAGGCGTCAAACGCATAGAATCTACAACTTCACCTTTTGGACGGCCCATATGGCTCGCCAGTATCACTTTCGCGCCTTTTTCGATCAAGTGCTTGATCGTAGGCAGTGTTTCTTGGATCCGTGTGTCATCTGTAATCTTGCCATTTTCAAGCGGCACATTAAAATCAACGCGTACAAATACGCGCTTACCATTTACGTCCACATCACGTACACTCTTCTTGTTCATCTCCATGTTCCTCCTATCGAATCCTGATACTCGGTTATTGATCTTGTATGGTTTATATCTGTTTCTATGCAATGGTTGATGGAATCATCATCTATATATAGGTGTTCGGTTCTAAAAATGGTTATATATCTGTAAGAGACTTGGTTTATATACTTCTACCAATAAGGAAATGGGAAGTGTCTTCACCAAGCCAACTTGTGTTCAATATTACATATAAATAAAGCCTATATGGAATGAAAGAGGAGACCCTCACGGGTTTCTCCGGCGGTGTCCCCTCTTTGATTGTTTAAGCTATGATATTACAGGCCTTTAGCTGCGATGAAAGCTGCCAAGTCAACAACGCGGTTGGAGTAGCCCCACTCGTTGTCGTACCAGGAAACTACTTTCAGCATGTTGTCGCCTACAACCATAGTGCACAAGGAATCGATTGTAGAAGATGCTGGGTCACCGTTGTAGTCACGGGATACAAGCGGCAAATCGGAGTAGTTCATGATACCTTTCAAAGCTCCGTTAGCTGCTTCTTTAAGAGCTGCGTTAACTTCGTCAACTGTAACGTTTTGTTTCAGTTCAACAACGAGGTCAGTTACGGAAACGTTAGGTGTAGGTACGCGCATAGACATACCGTTCAATAGGCCTTTCAGTTCTGGAAGAACCAAACCTACTGCTTTAGCTGCACCAGTTGTGGAAGGAATGATGCTTTCAGCTGCTGCACGAGCACGACGAAGGTCCTTATGCGGCAGGTCAAGTACGTTTTGGTCGTTAGTGTAGGAGTGAACAGTTGTCATCATACCTTTAACGATACCGAACTTGTCGTTGATTACTTTAGCGAATGGCGCCAAGCAGTTTGTTGTGCAAGATGCGTTGGAAATGATGTTGTGGTTAGCAGCATCATATTTGTCTTCGTTAACGCCCATAACGATTGTGATATCTTCGTTAGTAGCTGGCGCGGAGATGATAACTTTCTTAACTGTGTCGCGCATATGAAGTTGTGCTTTTTCTTTCGCTGTGAAGATACCTGTGGATTCAACAACGATTTCTACGCCTACAGAACCCCAAGGAAGGTTTTCTGGGTTGCGCTCAGCGAATACTTTAACTTCTTTACCGTTAACAACCAAAGCGCCTTCTTTAGCTTCTACAGTTGCATCAAGAGTGCCTTGAGTTGTGTCATATTTCAACAGGTGAGCGAGCGTTTTAACGTCTGTAAGATCGTTAATTGCTACGATTTCTACCTCAGAGTTGTTCAATGCTGCACGGAATACGTTACGACCGATACGTCCAAAACCGTTAATACCAACTTTAACCATTGATGATTCCTCCCATTTCCTTGTGTTTGAAATGTTATTTATTGCTCAAGACGGCTCGTAGGCACGTCGAGACCACTTAGTCTGGCAATCTCATTCGCTGCGGCTTCGTCTGTCACGAGTATGCTCTCATGACCAGCCTTTAATACAGCGGCGATGGATTCTGCCTTGCTCTTACCGCCTGCAACGGCGATCACGACCTCTGTTCGGGATATGTCTTCTAGACGCAATCCCAATGTGAGCATCGTATGTACAACATGCCCGTCACGGTCAAAATAATAACCGAATGCTTCGGCCACTGCGCCTTCACTCTTTAAGGAGTCGATCGTATTCGGATCGACCTTGCGGCGTCTCGCCATAATAAGCGCGTCGCCTATGCCGTGAATGACGATTCGGGCTTCGCGTATGACACGCAACAGTTCTTGAATGTTAGGCTCCTGCTTCAGCGATTGATATGCATCTTCGCTTATCAGATCCGGCACATGCAGCAATCGATACTGTGCGCCGTATCGCTTCGCCATCATAGAAGCAATCGTGTTCGCTTGATATTCCAAGCTCTCACCTAAACCGCCTCTTGCAGGTACGAACCAATTCCCCTTATGGGGTGCTGAGTTCGTTAGTTGATCTGCTACAGCGGCCAATGTGGATCCGCCGGTTACAGCAATTACATCATCTTTGCTTATGCACCGATTGAGGACATTGCATGCTGCTCCGCCCAATTCTTGCTTGACTGCCGGGGTGAGGTCGGAATCGCCGGGAACGACGATGACTTGCTTCAACCCATAGGCCTCGCGAATAGCCTCTTCCAGGTGACGCGTACCAAGCAATTCCCGCATAAGCGGTTCAAGCTGCAAGACAAGCTTGCGTCCTTCCTCGCTGATACGCATGCCGGCGGTCTCTGTCTCAATGAGACCTTGCGCTTTCAGCAGGTCGGTTTCGGCCCGCAATACTCTCTCTGTCATCTGTAAGGATGCAGCCAGTGTTCGACGACCAATCATATCCGACATCATGATCTGGTACAGAATTGTATAGCGTTTCTTCAACAGTTCCAATAGGTCGGGCAGCAGACGTTTATTTATCTCTAACCATTCACGCAATTCTCTCCACTCCTGCACTCCCAGAAACTGTGTAGATGATGACTGGACTCAAAATGTCCCTCTGTCACATTTTATGTCCCACCATTATTCTACCTAAAATTCCTTCAAGTTGCAAGTATCCCGCATCTAGAATGGGCTATTAGCTTCAAACTTATTCATCCCTGCTGCAGCAAGGGATTTCAGGGTTGTCCCGCTGACATATGAAATGTGCATACCCGCCCATAACTTGTGAAAATTTAATGAAGGAAGCAGGCGTATGTCGGAGGAAACACATCCATATGGTATGCCCATCACCGATAATCAGGATTAACCGTGATTAGCCACGATTAACCGAAATTGACTTCGTCCAGTAAGAAGCATAGACTTAGCATATAAATGAATGACTGTCAGTCATTTTTGAGGGAGGAACTGTTGATTGAAACCTAAACAAGAAGTGAAACGAGAAGCACTGCTTCAAGCATCCCTATCTCTCATTATGGAAAAAGGGTTTCAACAGACGTCTGTCAGCGATATTGTCAAACGCGCGGGATTAGCGCAAGGGACATTCTATCTCTATTTTCCAACCAAGAATGATCTCGTTCCCGCCGTAGCCGACCATATCCTGCAGCAGCTGCTCAGCCGCATCCAGAAGGACACCGCTGGGTTAACCAAGTTGTCGGACAAGCTGCATGCCATTATAAATGCAACCTTTGAGATGAACGCGGTCTTCAAGGAGGTTATCCTGCTATGCTATTCCGGACTTGCGTATCATCATTCCTTCCCACGATGGGAGGAGATCTATGAACCGTACTATATCTGGTTCCGAGAACAGGTTCAGCAAGCGTTGGATCAGGGAGAGATCGAAGTAAACTACCATATTCCTTATATGGTACGCATGCTTATCAACATGGTAGAGGTTTCGGCAGAGACTGCTCATTTTGTAGATATCCCTCAAGGGAAATCTGAAAAGGACATTAACATCATTAAGGAAACACTGCTGCAAGCAATGGAACGCTCGTTAGGCGTGATTCGAACCGTATAAGTGTATCGTTCTTAATCATCATCCGCTGCAGATTAGTGAAACAACATGAATGGGGGAAGATGATTTTGGCTTGGATTCTAGTTCTTATAGCCGCAGCACTCGAGATTGTATGGGCATCGGGGCTTAAGTACGCTTCAACACCCATGGAATGGGTTGGAATATTCGCATTGATCACCATCAGCTATGTCTTGCTGATTCAGACTTATAAGAAGCTGCCTGTCGCAATCGCGTACACGGTGTTCGTCGGGATTGGTACGATAGGCACCTATATTATAGGCATCTCGCTTGGAGAGCCTTATTCCCTGCCTCAGATTGCTTTCTTGATTATTCTGCTTGTTGGCATCATAGGCATGAAGCTGTCAACGAAGGATAAGGAGGAGGCTTAATTATGGAATGGCTCTTATTGATTATCGCAGGTCTTGAAGAAATCATATCCGTGATCGCTATGAAATATATAGATGGATTTAAGAGAAAGACGCCGTTGATCGTGATGACTCTGGGTCTTGTCCTATCCTTCTTCTGCCTTACGCAAGCCATGCTGGTCATTCCTGCAGGTGTCGCTTATGCGGTATGGGCTGGGGTCGGTGCGGTCGGCATTACATTAGTCAGCATGTTCTGGTTTAAGGAAAAGTACAACCGCACTCAGATGATGTTCCTCGTCTGTATCGTCGTAGGGATCATCGGTCTGAAGTTAACGACATAAAGAATACACTTCATTAATGGCAAACGGCACTCTTCCATAAAAAGTTAACGGTTGCACTTTTAGCATGATTCCACTATAATAAAAAATGCATCATTTTTGTAAGAAGGATGTTGTAAGCGCCCGTGGTCCAATGGATATGACGTAGGCCTCCGGAGCCTGAGATCAAGGTTCGATTCCTTGCGGGCGCGCCATACCATTCTCGTTGATGCCTGATAATGAAGTTAACGTATGAATATTGAAGGCTACTAAGATCGAAAGCATCTCGATCGTCTCCTCACGCATAGGGAGAAGATTGGAGATGTTTTTTTCATATATTCTTAGATATTTGCTGAATACAGCTCATAAATAAGGACAAACTAGAGTTTGACTATCTTTGACTTTTACCCTCATCTTCGTTATTATAGGATTATGGCTCTTAGAGAAATTAATTCTAATTTCCAACCGTTTAAGGGTCGTATAAATGGTTTATATTGAAGCTGAGGAGGGGTATACGTGAGTGTAATACCTATGGTTGTCGAACAGACGAATCGCGGCGAACGTGCCTACGATATTTATTCTCGTCTCTTAAAGGATCGCATCATCTTCTTGGGAACACAGGTCAACGATGTAGTAGCTAACTCCATCATTGCTCAGCTTCTGTTCTTAGCAGCAGATGACCCAGAGAAGGACATTCATCTTTACATTAACAGCCCTGGCGGCTCTATTACAGCAGGCATGGCGATATTCGATACGATGCAGCATATTAAACCAGACGTTTCTACGATCTGTGTCGGTATGGCCGCTTCGATGGGCGCGTTCCTACTTAACGCTGGCGCGAAGGGCAAGCGTTTCGCGCTGCCTAACAGTGAAGTCATGATTCACCAGCCGCTTGGCGGAGCAGAAGGTCAAGCAAGCGACATCGAGATTCGCGCTCGCCGCATCCTGAAGATGCGCGATAAGCTGAATCAGATCTTGTCCGAGCGCACTGGTCAGCCGTTAGAGCGTATTGAGAAGGATACAGACCGCGACAACTTTATGACGGCATATGAAGCGCAAGCCTATGGTCTTGTCGATCAAGTGTTGGAGAAGCACCTGATCTAAGCCGGTAACAGTAAAGCCCGCATCGTGAGCAGATACGATGCGGGCTTTTGCTTGGCTATTATTAGAGATTGATAAATACCGTCCTTAGCTTGCTGCTGTATTGAACGTCGAGTCCCAGACCCGTACTCAGGAGACTGAGTGGAACATACGTCTTAGCTTCATGGCCGACCTTGTGCAGGAACACCGGCGCACCCGCATCAACCTTCGTCTCATTGACTTGCACGGAAGACGATCCTACCTTCATGACCACTACATTATTTTCTTTGGAGACCGTTATACTGGAATCCTTGCTATCCCATGTCGTTTCAGCACCAATCGCACTCGCGATATCCTTGACCGAGACATAATTCTTTCCTTGCAGCAGAATCGGCTTATAAGGCGTATCCATAATCTCACCCTGAACGATAATGTTCATCGGTTTGCCCGCGGCAGGTGCCTTTAATGGACGATATTCACCCCAGATCGTTTCCGCGAACAGTTCAGAGATCGCTTCATAACCGCGTGGATTCGGATGAATATCTCCCTTTAACATATGTGTCATGAGCAGCTCCTTGCCTTCAAATCGCTGCGCCAGCGACACGACCTTCACGTTCATGCCGCCTTCATTCGCATCCCGTGCCACTTGGGCGACTGTGGTTGAGTAAGCTGTTGTCAATTCCTGCAGTTTAGCATAATTATCCTTATCCATCACGAAGGAAGGAAACGGTTGATATTGATCTGCGAGAATGATCATCGCATCTGGATTTATCTGCTGGATCGCCGCCAGAATCGCAGCGACATTGTCTGTATATGTATCAAACCATTCCTCTACGCTCTTCACCAATTGTGCCGGCTGACTATTCTGCCAGTCGCTCAACAGCCAAAGTACGTCGTTTCCGCCTATCGTTATCGGAATCACATCAGCCCGCCGCAGATCTGCTTGAATCTCGGCAACATTCAACACAACGTCTGGCAAGTTCAAGCCCTTCAAGTCCGGCTGAAGGTCATACACTCTCACGTTAGCCCCAGCTTCAACCGCTTCCATCATATGCCTCAGGCCAGCGCTTGTCAGTGCGGGTATAGAATAATTGACCATCGCGGCACGGCCATGAATCAACGCTTGCTCATAAAGGCGATCTACGTAACCGTATGTGGGACGCAGCAGCTCGCGCGTCGCATCATCGTACATACCTGGCTCGTAACCAAAGGTGATAGAGTCTCCTAATCCAACAATATGATATGTATCATCAGCCTGAGGCTTAGGTTCAGCCTTCACGGGTTGAGACAGCAGCATTGCGCACAGTATGATGCTTAAGGTGAATGTGCTTACTACACGCATCCTACTCCGTTTCCAATTCAGCATACCGGCAACACCCCCCCGAATTTATTTAATATTATAAATTATACTGCTTCATATGATCATTACTTCATTATCCTAACATATTGAACTTTGTGCCACATTAGATTTTTGTATATAGTCATTAATCTCCATAGGTAATTGTCCAGACAAAAAAAGGACCGCATCGTTTCACGAGACGATGCGGTCAATATATGTTCTAGGGGTAAACTGTAAACCATGAGAAAGATAAAACGGATCCCTTGATCATCGGATCAAATCCTACTACTCAAGGATATGAACTAGCGCGGCAACCCTCCCTCGAAAATCGTCATCTGTCATTCGGTCCATAATTAGAATAACGCCCGTACATTAAATCAAACTGAATTGAACCTTAAAATTTCATAAAGACTGAATAAGCTTCGAGTAGCGAAAAACAAAAATCCCTTGCCCAAAGCCTCATTAACAGGCTCCAAGCAAGGGATTGCATATATGCTTCACGTATAACTTAAGCTTAACGTCCGCTCTTCAACTCTGTCCAGAGACGGTCGTACAATTGAATCTTGTCACCTACGTCAAGGAGCCATTCCGTGCGGGAAAGCTCTTCCTCAGACAAGTTAATCATCGTGTTGCTGTTGTACTTTTCACTTTGATACTTCTTCGCTTCCGTTACAGGGTTGCTGTATCCGATCGCTTCGTAGTTCTTCGCGCTGTTCTCTGGGTCCAGCATGAAGTTGATGAACTTCTCAGCAAGGTCTTTGTTCTTCGCACCCTTTGGAATCGCGTAGTTGTCCGACCAGATCGTAGCGCCCTCTTTAGGTACAACGAACTTCACATCTGGATTCTCAGCAGCGATAAATGCCGCATCACCGGACCATACAGTGCCGATCCAGCCCTCTTCCTGCATCATCTTCTGCTTGATGCTGTCCGTATCGAACGCAAGCACGTTAGGTACAAGCTTCTTCAGATCCTCTACAGCAGCTAGAATATCCTCATCGTTGTTGGAGCTGTTAGACTTTCCGGCTTTCTTCAGCGCCATGCCGATGATTTCGCGGTTGTCATCTAAGAGCAGCACTTTACCTTTATATTTTTCATCCCACAGATCAGCCCAGCTGTCGATATCTTCCTTCACGTATTTCGTGTTGTAAGCAATGCCAGTGACGCCAGATGTGTAGGTAATGGAGTATTTATTACCTGGATCATATGCAGGGTTCTTAAATGTGTCTGCAACGTATTGGAAATTCGGAATATTGTTCATATTAAGCGGTTCAAGAAGATCCTGCTTAATCATACTAGAAACCATATAATCCGAAGGTTGGATTAGATCATAATCCGAACCGCCAGCCTTAATCTTAGCCAGCAACTCTTCATTGTTAGCGAAATAAGAATAGTTAACCTTGACGTTGTACTCCTCTTCGAACTTCTTAATCATGTCCTGATCGAAGTTGTCAACCCAACTATATAAGTTCAGAGTCTCTTTCTTCTCACCGCAGCCCGTAAGCGCAGTAAGTGCCAACAATCCGGCCAATACGACCGCAAACCATTTTTTGTTCAATTTACTACCCCTCTCATAGAAAAAAATAAAGTATTAGAATGGCAGCACGGAGCTGCGCTTATTCCCCTGGCCGCGGTTTAGAAGCCACTGTGCCAGAATAATCAGCAATATGCTGACAAATATCATGATGGTACACAGAGCGTTGATCTCAGGCGAGATCCCCCGCTTCACAGAACTGTAAATATAGATCGGCAGAGTCGTCGAATTCGGACCCGCTACGAAGAAGCTGATGATGAAATCATCAATGGAGAGCGTGAACGCAATCAACGCTCCAGCCGCAATGCCTGGCCAGATTGAAGGCAGAGTGACATACCGGAAGGTCTGCCACTCTGTTGCTCCAAGATCGCTGGCTGCTTCCTCTAATTGCTTGCCCATATTTTCTAACCTTGAAGATACGATAACATATACGAATGATGTACTGAACGTAACATGCGCAATCATAACCGTCAGCTTACCTAGCGGAACATGGAGCTGGCTGAACAGGATCAGCAGCGACAAGCCCATAATGATCTCAGGTACAACGATTGGCATATACATCAGGCCCCCGAAGCCGACCCGCGCTTTGCTGTTCATATTGCGCAGCGCCAATGCCGCCAGGGTGCCAAGCAACGTCGAAATAATAGTTGATGTGAATCCGATGCTCAAGCTGTTGCTGAGCGCTTCTAACACATTGTCATTCTGGAACAGCGAGCCGTACCAGTGCCAAGTAAAGCCTTCCCAGTTCGCGCTCATTCTCGAATCATTAAATGAGAAGATAATGACCAGGAAAATGGGAACATAGATAAAGGCAAGCATCAGGTACGAGTGAATCGATAACAGCGGATTCTTGCGTTTTGATGCTGTCTTCATGACCTCGCCTCCTTAGATGCCTCGTACTTGGAACGCATGGCGCGGTTGAATAATCCAATAATGATTAGCGAACTGATGACAAAGATGATCGATAACGCAGAACCGAAAGGCCAGTCTCGCGCGCCTAAGAACTGATTCTGAATCACGTTGCTGATCATCTGCGACTTCGCGCCGCCGAGAATATCGGTGACGACAAACATCCCGGTCGTCGTAACGAATACGAGTACCGAGCCCGTCATAATGCCAGACTTCGTCTGAGGAAGCGTGATGTGCCAGAAGGAGCGCCAGTTTGACGCGCCCAGGTCGCTTGCCGCTTCCAGCAGGCGACGATCCATCTGCTCCAAGGCAACATAGATCGGCAGCACCATATATGGAATGAAGGTGTACACCATACCAAGCAGTACAGCGCCCTCCGTATAGAGCAATTGCAACGGTTCATCGATAAGACCTAAGCTCAACAATCCATTATTCAGGAAGCCTTGCGTCCGCAGAATCATAACCCAAGCATACGTACGGACGAGGAAATTGATCCAGAATGGGATCGTTATGCCGATGAGCCAAAATTTCTGAGCCTTAGGACCAACTGTTGTAATGTAATACGCCAGCGGATAACTGATCAATAAGCACAAAACTGTCGTAACTACAGACAACACAATGGTATCCCAGAAAATACTGAGATACAGCGGATCAAAGAATCGCGCATAATTGTCTAGCGTAAAGCTCCACACGATGTTTCCTAAGTTGTCACGCTGCATAAAGGAGATGACAAACACCGCAATCATCGGGATGACTAGGAAGAAACTAAACCACAACAGGACAGGTGAGGCAATACCTAATGTGCGCTTCTTCATAGCCCGATTGTCACCTCATCCTGAGGATCCCAGGTCAGTCTAACTTGCTGACCGATCTTCCATTCCCGTGTATCTGTAAAGTCCAGCACGCTTGTAACGCTGACTTGCTCTTGATCTAGATGAACTATTAATTTATGAATATTGCCGAGATAAACGATATCTTGAATCGTACCGCGTCTTGAAGCATCCTCGATATCCGTTAACACACGTACCCGCTCAGGACGAACTGAGAATAGCTTGTCTTCATGGAAGATATTGTTCTCACCGATAAACGTAGCTGCAAACAACGTCTCCGGGCGTTCATATATAACTTTTGGAGAACCGACCTGTTCAATACGACCGTTATTCATAATAACGATTCGATCAGACATCATCATCGCTTCTTCTTGGTCATGCGTAACATATACGAAGGTAATTCCCAAACTGCGCTGAAGCTGCTTCAGCTCTGCCTGCAGGTTCTTCCTCAATTGCAAATCAAGTGCGCCAAGCGGCTCGTCAAGGAGCAGCACTTTCGGCTTATTTGCGATGGCGCGAGCTATCGCAACACGCTGCTGTTGACCGCCGGATAATTGATGCGGGTAGCGATTCGCAAACGCTGTAAGTTGCGTCAATCGGATCGCTTCAGCGATGCGTTCCTTTTGTTCAGCGGCCGGAATCTTCTTCATCTTCAGACCGAACTGAATGTTTTCCTGCACGGTCATGTGCGGGAACAATGCATAGTGTTGAAACACCAGGTTCAAATTCCGCTTGTTCGGCGGCAATTGGGTAACATCTTCTCCATCGAGACGAATAATACCCGATGTTGGTTGTTCAAATCCAGCAATCATGCGAAGTATCGTCGTTTTTCCGCATCCGCTCGGTCCGAGCAGCGTTAAAAACTCCCCCTCATCGATTGTCAAAGACAAGGGATGAACAACGGGGTGCCCAGCAAAATGCTTTTCCACATTTTCCAGACCAATCATGTACATCAACCCCTTCCCGTCGTCGGTAGACAACGTCATACAATATCATTAAAAAAAGCCATATCCATTGGTATGGCTTGCTCGTCCCAGCATTAATTTTTTTGCATATTCAATATACATTGTTTTGACTGCTCTTACAACTAGTTTTGTGTAAATTCGACATATCCATACATGAATTAGTTAGAATTTCATGTATTTGTGCCATCTAAAGGGTAATTACCCCCTAATTTAAAGCATTTTTGGCTAAAAATAAAAGACTCCCGACATTGACGCATCAGGAGCCTTCATGCTTATTTCATATATTGGAGCATAGGTTGAGCTATCGTATTAACCTGTTCTTACTTCAATTCGAAATCAATCTGCACCCTCGTCTGCAGCTGCACTTGACCTGCTTGCGGAGCTGACTTCATCTCAGCGAAATCCGCCTTGGCAGCCAACATGTCATAGTTCATCTGCACCGGACGATAATCGGAGCTCGTTTCCGTAATGGAGATCACCGCGCCCAGTTGACGTCCTCCAGCCTTCGCAAGCGCCTCCGCCTTCTTCTTCGCATGCTGAACAGCCTGCTCTAACGCCGCAGTCTCAGCACCTGATTGATTTTCCACATCAAAGCTGATGGAGTTAATGCGGTTAGCTCCTGCCTTGGATGCCGCGTCCACCAACTCGCCAAGTTTCTTCATGTCGCGATAATTCACCTTGATCATATGCTCAGCGTTATAGCCGACAACCTTCGGCTCTTGATTCTCCTTGTACTGATACTGCGGCTGAACGGAGAATTCAGTCGTCTTGATATCCTTCGCGTTAATGCCGTACGTCTCAGTCAGCACTTTATACACCTTATTGAATGCAGCCGCATTCAACTCCTGTGCCTTGCTTGCCGATTCGGCATTGGTCATGACGCCCATATTCACGTAAGCTATATCTGGGTCCAGCTCCAAGCTTCCGATTCCATTTACCGAAACTACATTACGCATACTATCACCTGCCGCTTCCACTACGCTAGGTTGGCTCCAGCCCAACCCGCCAGTTGCTCCGAATATAAGCGCAACACCTAGTACTGCCGCCGCTAATGGGCGCTTCCACCCTGTATTCATGTGAACCCCTCCGATACTAATTCGATTGGAATTTTTAACTATTGACTAGACGGGCCTGATTTGGAAAATGTTGCAGGTTAGAGCGTACATCAGCTAAAAAATTGGCTGAAAGCTTGCTCTGCAGCTGCACTCAGATCAATACCTCAAAAAAAAGTAAGTTTTTTGCAGGTTATAGCTCAGTCTATGTCGAACTTTTAACGACATTCTTACTTCATCGTTATATGATAGAGGATGGCGCTGGTTTATACATAGTTTGTCCTTATTGGCACTTTAATGTGCCGTATCCTTGTTTTACGTACCATAGATAGCTCTAAGCTTATAGAAGGGGTTGTTCATTGACATGAGAAGAGAGAAGATAGAATATCTATCTTTCTACAGGGCGATCGCCATTTTAGCCGTTCTGATGATTCACGCAACGTCACAGGCTGTGGCCAATATGCAGACTTCCAGCTTGTATTATGGGTATGTATTCGCCAACATTTTTTCTAAATTCGCGGTCCCGTCCTTTATATTCTTAACTGGATTCGTCCTGTTCTATAACTATGCGGATAAAGGACTGAAACGTTCGAACATCTTATCTTTTTACAGCAAGCGCTTAAAGTTCATACTCGTGCCGTACTTTATCGCCTCTCTCTGCTACTTCGCTTTGATTATGGTGATGCGCGACGGTGTTCAATTGAACATGAAGACGCTTAGCGCCCTTGTCGAGGATCTGCTCACAGGATCCGCATATGCGCACTTATATTACATATTTGTTCTCGTACAGTTTTACATACTCTTCCCGCTTCATCTAATGGCCGCTCGTTCTAAGACATTTGTGAAGTACAGTATCGTTATCGGTCTTGCTATTCAATGGGCGTTCATTCTCATAAATAAATATGAGTGGCATGTACCGCAGAAAGGCAGCATTTTCTTGTCTTATATCAGCTTTTGGATGTTGGGATCCTACATAGGTATCAACTGGGATCGATGCAAGGCTTGGCTCCAATCGCTGTTCAACCCAGCCGCTACTAAGGCTCATAAATGGTGGAACTTCGTATTATGGCTCAGCTGGCTCGTTATAGCGCTCGCGCATGTTCAAGTATGGTACTGGTACAACCTTAGAATATGGATGATGAACTCACTGGGATACGAAGCGCTGTTTAACATTCACAGCTTGTTATCATGCCTCATTCTCATTCAGATCAGTTCACTGATACAACGTCGCGCCAAAGGAGCCTGGACACGCCTGTTGAATCATCTGGGCGAAGTATCCTTCGGGATATACTTGCTCCATCCTGTGATCCTGCTCGTCTATCGCAAGTTCCCTTGGCATGGGGGATCACCTACGCTGTATCCGATCTTCGTGATCGGCGGATTTGTCGTAGCGCTAGCAGCCTCCTGGATCATCGTAGGACTCTTGTCGCGCTTCTCGTGGTCATGGATGCTCTTCGGCTCCAACACGAAAACAGCCGCCTCTAAGAAGGCAGCTAAGGATACTACAGTGGTATCGGGATAATTTGCACGAAGGTAGTGTATAGAGGGGCATCGCGCCCCTCTTTTTTTGTGAGCGGACGCTTATGTGTATGATTCCGGGTAGGGCGCCCCGCTCCGCGGAAGGGTTAACGGGGGTTTTACCTGTTACATCGTGCGCGCGCTCATGGGAGGGCTGTAACAGGGGATTTACCGCTTTCGGCGCCTATCTGGCTGGCTCGAACCAATCGGCGGATGAGATAAACGCGGGTTTTGCCCGTTACGGCCCTCGTGCGCGCTCTTGGGCGGGCTGTAACGGGGTATTCACCGCTTTCGGCGCCTATCTGGCTGGCTCGAACCAATCCGCGGATGAGATAACGCGGATTTTACCCGTTACAGCCCGCGCGCGTGCTTGTGGGAGTGCTGTAACGGGGGAATTACCGCTTTCGCACAACTGTAACAGTAACCTGATTCATGCATCAGCCTCTTCCGTTGAGGAATCGGACACAGGAGCCGCTATTTCACAAAAAAACAGAACATTTGAAGTTTACCGGACTCAGAAGCCCTTATTTGCTTCAAAACGGGCAGTTCTACGTCGATTGTTCACAGATAACGGAACCACGGTCCGCGAGCATGGTGAAATGTTGATTTTTACTGAAAATAAAGGATCGTGTGTCCGCTAAGCAGACTATCGTTGTATGCTCAACACAAATTGCAGTAAAAAGCACCCAAAAAATCTGACTCCACAAACTTACCTGGCTAAAGATATAATCAGCAATCTCAATATTAGTGATCATGAAAACCAAGTCGCTTTCCCAGTCAACCTGGCTGGCCACACCCCTGCGGAAGAGATAACGCAGATCCCCTCCGTCACAGCACTCATCGCCACCACTCACAGGAGTGGAGTTAACGAGAAATTACTTACCCGACTGCTCAGCAACATTGTACGTGTAAAATACATCCCTCTCCCCGACCACGCCAGCGAAGATCAGCTTGCCTTCCTTGAACAGACGGATCGTCAGCTCGCTCGGCTGCTCACCTTGAAGCATCTCACGCATAGTCAAGATTGGCGCGTTAGCATCAGTCGTCGAGATGAGCACAATATCGTCGCTGCCATCCGCCAACTGCACTACAGCGGCAGCATAACCGCTAACCGAATCACGATAAAGCACATTAGAATGCAGCGCGCCGTCAATCCATCCATAAGCTTCAAACGTCCCTTGCTTTAGATCCGCCTTCATCAGACGCAACCGCTCTCCTGCAGTTACTTCCTGCTTTATCATAAACCAGAGAGCTTCCCCTTGATCGGACGTATCATAGAGCAGCTGCGTGAATTCCTTGTTACTCCAGCCTTCGTCTACAGGAACATCGTTCAGAGCCAACACTAAACTGCCCTTTTTTCCGTCCTCATCTATATAAATATCTCCTTCATCCCACGGAGACATGGCAATTGAGGATATCTCCTCCATCTCATCAATTAAATAACCTCGATCTGGATCTCGGGATAGAACAAATCGTTTGCTCGCCACTCTGTAATAGGGATACTGATACGAGTACATCATATCCGCTTCAATCACAGCCCGACCGTTCGTTTCCATCTCGACCTTATGGATTCGATAATCAACTTGACGAGGGGATGTGCCTTTCATATACCCCGGATTGAAGCTAAAATACTGATGCGCCAACGCCTCATCCCGGTAGATAAGCGCCTCCGCCATATGCGACACCGTATCCTGAGGAGTCGGCTTATGGTCACCAAGCGTCAGATGGACCATCTGACGACGGCTAGGATCAGCATACGCAGCTTGGAAATAGATAATGTCTTTGCCGTCCGCACTCCATGTCACATTTTCCACTGTGAAATACGGTCGCTGTGGTTCATCCGCAAACTGATCAACATCGTCCCACGACCAATCATTACTCACTGGTAAGCTGAAGTTGCTACTCAATCTTTGCCGCGTCTGCAGATCGATATCAGCCACCCACAAATTCTGCATACGTAAATCTCCCTCTTCGAGCACATACAGAACATATTTACCGTCAGATGAAACTACCGGCTGTGTACCTTCCGTAAAAAACGTCGATTGCTCTGATTTCACATCCCATGCATATATGCTGCCTTCACGCTCATAAAGGATACTATCCGCATTGCCTTTGTACGCAGGGTGACTGCCCTCAACTAGGAACCGCTCTTCACCAGATGCGGCATCAATCTCCCAGATCTCATGAGTAACAACATCAGCATTAGCACTAACAGACCGCCCTCTAACAGCCAACAGCCTGCTGTTGCTTGGAGACCATGCAAGCTCTCCTATATAGTCCCGTGAAGCACCTATCTGCCGCTCTTCTCGCTCAACAAGATTATATACATACAATCCCCCCGCCTTCACATAGGCTAACTCCTTACCATTCGGGGATGTCGTCAGCGAATTAATATCAACGCCTGGCACGATTAATTCAACACTTAACCCCTCCTGCTTATAGATACCCTCCTGAGGAACAGACACATACAATACATCGCCAGCCGCCACGGCGGATGAGGCCGGATCTAGACCAAGCTGCTGAATGGTGTCAAATACCGGTGTCACCTTCAGATCAGCCGCAAACACTCGCTGCGTGGCTACCTCACTGCTGGTCCACAGCACGACTGCTGCTGTCACGAGCACGAGCATCGCGGCACTCAAGCCATAACGCCACATTCTCGACCGCGTCCATCGTGCCCTGGCTGTCTGCGCCTCACCTTGCTCATCACGTTCCATGCCCTGTACCCATTCGTTTCTCAGCTCAGCCTTCAGCTTGCCATTGACAGGAATCTTCAGATGCAGCTCCCGCAACTGCTTCTCGATATCCGGTTGTTTCTCCATCGCTCACACCTCCCCCAAGCATTTCTCGATCCAGATTGACAGCTTCCTCCGCACCCGCTGCATGCGCGTTCGCAGCCACGAGCCGTCCTTCCCAGTGATTCTGCTGATTTCTTCATAGGATAGATCAAGCATGTACTTCATCTGAACACACTCTCGATCCTCAGGTGGGAGCGCCACTAACGCCTTCTGCAAACACTCATGAGCCACGCCCGTCTCCGCACATAACTCAGGGATATGCTCATAACCCGCTGCTTCCGGATCTTGTCCATAAGGAACATCCTTCCTCTGGCGATAATGATCGATGATGCGATTGCGGGCAATCGTGAACAGCCAGGCCCGATCGTACTCAGGAACCGTTCCGCCCTGTTTCCGAGCAGACTCAAACGACTTCCGAAATATATCACTCACGATATCGTCCGTATCCCAGACATCCCCGACCCGAAAGCGCACATATCGATATACGTCATCATAATAATCATCGTACAACTCCAGGAACGATCTCATAGGTTCCCTCCCTCTCCCTTCACCCCATTAAACGATTTATCTTGGAAAATGTATCACCATAAGCCGCACATTTGCGATTAAAGTCCATATGAGCATAAAGTTACTAAAAACAGCTAAAAGGGAGGCACTTCGGCCTCCCTTTTATATAACCACTTATTTCCGATTATAAAGCAAATATCTTCGCAAACACGTTCGTCGCCTCTTCAGAACTGACCCTCGTCAGATGCTCCTTGAGCTTCGAGCTTGCTTCATCACGAGAGATCGGCTCAATAGCAACCCCTGCTCCCTGCATCCATATCTGCGTCGGCTCATAGGAGGTGCTGCGCCAGCCGTTCATTTCTCCCGCAGCATTGCGCCGCTCCTTCACACCAGATATGACGATATCCATATGCCCCTGCAGCTCCTGTAGCGCCTTATCGAAGTCGCCCTTCTTCTCCTTCGCCTTCATACCTGCTGCAGCTCGCAGCGCTCTCGTCTCAATCCCAGGCTCATCTGCGATAATGGCGTACAGCTCTTTTGCTTCCTTGGACAGCAAGCCATTCGCATATCGCTGCTCGATCGTTCCGCTTGGGCTTAGCAACGCATACACCCAAGGAAGCACCTCGCGCGAGATCAACACCGACTTCTTTTTGATAAACTTGCCGTACGCGGCATGGCCATCCCCCGCGAATCTCACACGCCAACGCCAAGGATCTTGGTCGGAATCCGTATACCACTGCTCCTTCGGCGTTACGCCCTCCAGCGATGGATAATTCGGAATAAGCGGGGTAAGCGGCAGTATTCCCATCTTCTTAACTACGTCTACTGCTTCATCATAAGTTTGGATCAATTGATTCATGCCTGAGCCAACCTCCCAGATTAATGAATATCAGTGTTTAGTATCCGATTCATTGCTGTATTGCTCCACAACCCGTCTCGCCATGTCTCGTACAGCTTCACGCAGCGCCGCAGGCTCTAACACCTCAGCATCCGTCCCTAAGCCGTACATGAAGCGTACAACCCACTCATACTCCGAGGCTGGCAGTTCAAAGTCCGCCTCCCACAGTTCGTCGCTGAGCTGACAGAGCGACTCGCCAATATGCTCGTCCTGCTCGACCCGCAGCATGCCGCGATAATTCAGTCGCGCGCGAATGTGTATCCCCTCCGGCGCGGCACGCCCTGCGCCGGACGCCGCCTGCAGCCGCTGCTCGTCCCGCCAATGCGCGGCCTCGCTCTTGACGCGGTCCTCATCCGGACCGCTCGCACCCTCCACCGCGTCGCAACGATCGACGCGGAACGTGCGTACCTCGCCATGCTCAGGCGAGTACGCCTCGCAATACCAGAAGCCGTGCGCGCTATGCAGCCGCTCTGGCAGAAGCAGCAGCGACCGTTCGTGCCGCTGCGAACGGTACCGCACGCGCAGCGCGCGCCCCTCGGCCGCCGCCTCCAGCATTTGCATCAGATGCGGAGTGCGGTAGCGGCGCGCGGGTATGGACAGCTCCAGCTTGCTGAGCAGCGGCTCGAGCTGGAGCTGCAGGTCAGGCGACAATCCGTGCCTGACCTTGTCAATGACCGTCCACCGTTCCGTATTGAACGGTGTGTCTGCCAGTCGCGTCATGCCATCCAACGCGACAAGCACTGTAAGCGCCTCCGCTTCCGTTAAACCGAGCGGAGGCAGCTTATACCCCTCCATCAGGCGATAGCCGCCTGATGGCCCGCTGACAGCGTACAGCGGGACACCCATCTCGCTCAGCGCCTGCATGTCCCGCATGATCGTGCGCTTCGATACCTCAAGCTTAGCGGCGAGAGAAGCCGCCGTCTCCGCGCGCTGCTGGAGCGCCATAACAATTGCCGTCAAGCGATCGCCGCGTTTCATCACTGCACCTCTATTTACTCGTTATACGTGCAGTATACCATGCTATTGGTGACAGCTTATATGTCACCAACTAATCCGACAATTGAGGTCTATGTATACATACAAAAGGGCACAAAAAAAAGTTGTCCCGCATAAGCGGGACAACTTTTTAACACCAAGGTGTTTTAATTACAGTTTAACAACGTTCTCAGCTTGTGGGCCGCGGTTGCCTTGTACGATATTGAACTCAACGCGTTGGCCTTCGTCCAAAGTTTTGAATCCGTCGCCAGTGATTGCGGAGAAATGTACGAATACATCGTTGCCGCCTTCAACTTCGATGAAGCCGAATCCTTTGTCAGCGTTGAACCATTTAACTGTACCTGTTTGCATGTGTGTTACCTCCAAATAATGTTTTACATGTTTGTTCTTATTTCATTAAACAAAATAAAAATTCACATATTGAAAAAGGTTCCATAGCACTAATGATTACCCTTTTCAATATGTGAATCAAGGTTTCATTTAATGTTGAGTTAACCATACCAAATATAAAGCTGAAACACAAGAGAAATAATTTAAAAATCTTATAAAACGTGTAAATCGAACCAAGTTTATATTAGCACATGCTCACATTATTAGCAAACCGCTTCCATTTTCATGAATACGATTTCAAATTATCGCCAATAGCTGTGATGCATATTGTAAAAAGGAACCCTGGGAAGGGTCCCTTTGATAACATCTTCGCGGGCCGAGTGCCCCGTAAGTATGCGGTAAATTAGTTTTCCAGTTCTTCCTTGCTGACCAGCGTTACTAAAGCGCTTACAGCCTGATCTGCGTCCGCACCTTCAGCAGTTATTGCAATAGACGTTCCTGAGCTGATTGCGAGACTCATAATTCCCATAATGCTCTTCGCGTTTACCTTCTTATCTTCCTTCTCCACGAAGATATCCGAGGAATATTTGTTTGCCTCTTGAACGAACAGTGCTGCTGGACGAGCATGCAGACCTGTCTTCAGACGTACGACAACTTCTTGTTGAGCCATGCGAATCATACCCCCTATATTTAATCCATTTATTCATCGGTGATACCATATAATACGTCGTTTAGGTTCATTTTATCACATTATAGCATTATAACCTATTTTAAACTAGCAGAAAAGTATCAGGTGTTCCGAATTCTCTCCGCCAGCTCATCTAGCTTGCGCAGACGATGGTTTACACCCGATTTGCTCACTTTTCCTGCGAGCATCTCGCCCACTTCCTTCAGGTTCATATCAGGATGGGCAAGTCGAATCTGCGCTACTTCCCTAAGCTTATCGGGCAGACTGTCCAGCCCGAGCTCTTTCTCAATCAGCTTTATATTATCAATCTGTCTAACCGCAGCCCCAATCGTTTTATTGAGGTTGGCCGTTTCGCAGTTAACGATTCTATTCACGGAGTTGCGCATGTCGCGCATGATGCGGACATCTTCGAATTTAAACAGTGCCTGGTGGGCGCCGATAATATTGAGAAACTCAATAATTTTCTCGCCTTCCTTAATATAGAACACAAAGCCTTTCTTGCGTTCTATAAAACGCGCGTTCAGATCGAACTCATTCGCAAGGTCGACAAGTGCCTTGCAGTGCTCCTCATACATCGAGGAGATCTCCAGATGGTAAGAAGACCCTTCGGGGTTATTAACAGACCCTCCAGCCAGAAATGCTCCACGCAAATAAGCGCGCTTACAGCAATTATTAGCGATCGAAGCTGGTTCTATTCCATCCGTGAACAAAAAACCTTCTGACACGATGTGAAGCTCGCTTAGTACTTCTTGTACAGAGTTAGGTATGCGCACGATATACACATTGTTCTTCTTCAATCGCATCTTCTTCCGTACCAGCAATTCCGTGTGAACTTGAAAATACTTTTTCACCAGTGTATACATGCGGCGAGCAATAGCGGCATTCTCCGTCGAAACGTCTAAGATCACTTTGCGGTTCGAGGAGAGCTGCACCGATCCGTTCATCCGCAGAAGCGCAGACATTTCTGCCTTTTCACAGCACGAGTCCGATTCGATCATCGTTAATTCTTTTTTCGTTTGTGCCGCAAAAGACATGTCCTCACCTCTTTCGTAACATCCAATCCTCTACCAGGTGGTAGATATGATGACTTAATTTATCTGCGTCATGACGAAGATACGTACGGAATAGCACCAATGAATCAGCTATAACCTTGTACCCCCGGTTCGTTACCTCTTCAAGATCCAGATGTACCGCTTTAGCACCCTTTTCCGCATACTTATCTTGTACTTGAGGCGGGATCTCACCATCATTCACAATGACATAGTCAAACAACTGATGGCCTATATGAAGATGTATAGCATCCAGATGGTCCCCAACTGAATAATTATCGGTTTCCCCAGGTTGGGTCATTACATTGCATACAAATAGCTTAACCGCATTCGATTGCACTACTGCGTCCGCCAGTTCTTTCACCAGCAGAGTAGGAATAATGCTCGTATATAAGCTCCCAGGACCGATCAGAATTGCGTCCGCTTCACGCAAAGCCTCTACAGCCTCCGGCAAAGCCTCCACATCACTCGGTTCCATGAATACTCGCTTAATACGTTTCCCATACTTGGGAATATTGGATTCCCCAGTTACAATCGTACCGTCAATCATTTCGGCTTTCAGCACAACCGCTTGATCAGCAGCCGGCAACACACGTCCTCTAACCGCTAGTACTCGGCTCAATTCGCGTATACCCGAGACGAAATCTCCCGTGATGTCGGTCATTGCCGCTAAAATCAGATTGCCTAAGCTGTGGCCCGCCAAACCTGTACCGGACTGAAAACGATATTTGAGCATTTCAGAGAGTGAGGGCTCTACGTCAGCTAGCGCTGTCAGCACGCTGCGAATGTCGCCAGGGGGCGGCATCTGCAATTCATTGCGAAGAATGCCAGAGCTGCCTCCGTCATCCGCAACCGTCACAATTGCGGTAATATCCAGCGGCTTCTCTTTCAAGCCGCGCAGCATCACCGACAATCCGGTGCCGCCTCCCATAACTACGATGCGCGGACGCTCCATATCTTTCATTTTACGTGCCATGGGGTCCTCAAATCCTCTCATCAGTGGCGATCTCGCTCCGCATCGCGGTGGCTGACGCGCACATTTTCCGTATCACTTGCGCCTATCATTCGACCGATGTATTCAGCAATAGCAACAGAGCGGTGTTTGCCGCCCGTACATCCAATGCCGATAACCAATTGACTCTTACCTTCTTTATGATACTGCGGTATTAGATAATTGAGCATATCCAATAATTTAGATAAAAATTGCTGAGTCTCCGGCCATTTCATCACATAGTCATATACTTCAGCGTCTTGACCTGTTCGCGGTCGCAAGGAGTCGACATAATGCGGATTAGGCAAGAAACGCACATCAAATATAAGGTCTGCGTCGATAGGCACTCCATACTTGAAGCCAAACGATGTTACATTGATCGACATCAGGTTCTGATTCGCCTGCATAAACCGAGAAATAATGCGTTCTTTTAATTGTGCGGGCTTCAGACTGCTCGTATCAATCACTAGGGAGGCCATGCCCTTCAAGTCTTCCAACAGCTTGCGTTCCATCTTAATGCCATCCAGCGGCAAGCCATCCGGCATCAGCGGATGACGGCGGCGACTTTCCTTATAGCGCTGCACCAATACGCCATCTGTAGCATCCAAGAATAGAATTTCACAACCAATTGTAAAATGATCTCTAATATAGCTCAACGACTCTGACAAGGCCGTGAAGAACTCACGGCCGCGCAGATCAATTACTAGCGCTACCTTGCCAATCTTACCCTTAGACTGCTCTATAAGCTCTGCAAACTTCGGAATCAGTACAGGCGGAAGATTGTCCACACAGAAGAAGCCTAAGTCTTCTAAGCTCTGGACGGCTATTGTCTTGCCCGCACCGGACATTCCGGTTATGATAACTAACTTGGCTAGGGCAGTGGTTTCCGTCATTTCCATGCTCGTTCGTCCTCTCTTTAGTACGATCCGATTACGAATATAAGAACAAACCTGCAGCGCCTATCATTCCAGCATCATTGCCTAGTTCCGCAGCAACGATAGAAACGCCGCGAGTAACCGGTTCTGGAGTACATTTCATAAATGTTTCACGAATCTGATTAAATAAGAAATCTCCCGCTTTCGATACACCGCCGCCAATGATAAAGCGCTCAGGATTCAGCGTAACCGCTACAGCAGACATCGCTTTACCTAAATAGTGAGCCGCGCGGCTTACTATTCGAATCGCCACTTCATCTCCAGCCTTCGCTGCATCGAACACATCTTTCGCTGTTATCGAGTGCTCTACATGCGCTAACGACGTACGATCTCCACGTTCAACCGCATCATTAGCCATGCGAATAATTCCTGTTGCTGAAGATACTGTCTCCACACAGCCCATCTTTCCGCAGCCGCATTGAATAGCTTCAATATCAGGAGTAACCGCGATATGTCCCAGCTCACCCGCAAGGCCGGAAAAGCCTTGCAGAATCTTACCGCCAACAATAATACCGCCGCCTACGCCTGTTCCAAGCGTAAAGCATACACAGTGATCTATCCCTTTGCCCGCACCGCTCCAAGCCTCGCCAAGTGCGGCTACATTGGCATCGTTATCGATCTTGATCGGCTTCTGAAGGCGCTCCTCTAGTATAGAGCGAATTGGAACTTCTTTGAATCCGATATTTGGAGCGAGTAAGATGATGCCTTCCTTAACATTTGTGAATCCTGCAACACCGGCGCCTACGCCAACTACCTGATCCCACGAATAGGGCGACTCTTCCACGATATGACGAACATATTTCTCAATGTTATCGATGACCGCATCAGGTCCTTTTGGTACTTCAGTTGGCCCTTCAAAAGTTTGTAGTAATTTACCTTCAGCATTGACCAAACCCACTTTAATCGCTGTACCGCCTAAATCGACACCTACATAGAGTTGCTCAGACATACGTCATCCACCTTTGTGTTCATATTCGTATCCCACTTCTGTTCCCACTATACGTGAACTCCTATGTTAGGTCAAGAGAACGGGTCACTGCCTGATGCCCCTAGGAGTCGGGGGAGAGAAGGTGTGTAATAAGGAAAAACGGAGCCTCTCGGCCCCGTATCTCTATCTCATCTATGATGAAATTTGCTTTTGAGTCTTGATGTATTAGTTGCCGCTCCAGTCATGCACCATGCTGCCTTCAAGGAACTTCTCGCAATCCAATGCAGCTTGGCAGCCGGAACCTGCAGCTGTGATCGCTTGACGATACTTCATGTCCTGCACATCGCCCGCTGCGAAGATACCTGGAACGCTCGTAAGAGTGGAGCCTGCTTGAACGACGACATAGCCAGCTTCGTTAAGCTCGACTTTGCCTTTCAAGAAGTCCGTATTCGGCTTATGTCCGATCGCTACGAACAAGCCGTCTGTTTCAATGACTTCTTCTTTACCAGTTTCATTGTTCTTCACGCGCAGTCCTGTAACTCCCATACCTGTCGCTTCAACATTAATCGGCGTACGATTCAGCGCCCACTTGATCTTCTCGTTGCCGCGTGCACGATCCTGCATGATCTTCGATGCGCGCAGTTCATCACGACGGTGAACCAATGTCAATTCGCTTGCGAAGCGAGTCAGGAAGTTAGCTTCCTCAAGCGCGGAGTCGCCGCCGCCGACAACAACGATCTTCTTGTTGCGGAAGAAGAATCCGTCGCATGTTGCACATGCGCTGACACCTTTACCGAGGTTGTCTTGTTCGCCAGGGATGTTCATGTATTTCGCGCTTGCGCCAGTCGCGATGATGAGTGTTTCGGTAACAACCTCACCCATGCCTTCAACTTGAAGCTTGAATGGGCGCTCAGATACGTCAACGTCTGTGACGAATCCTGTTTTGAATGTCGTACCGAAGCGCTCAGCTTGCTTGCGCATGCTGTCCATCAATTCCGGACCGGTAATGCCTTCCGGGAATCCCGGGAAGTTCTCTACATCCGTTGTTGTCGTCAATTGACCGCCTGGCTGCGGGCCTTCAATGACGAGCGGATTAAGGTTGGCGCGTGCCAAGTAAATAGCTGCTGTATATCCTGCTGGGCCTGTCCCGATTACTACTGATTTGTAAATTTGATTCGTCATTTATTATTATTCCCCTTTCCGTCGCACCTATCTATTTATGTGGTTAATGATTTAATAACCGTCAATCGTAAAGTTGAATCCCATTCCTGAATTCAGCTTGTGACCACTTCTGGTGATCACTTGATGTATTTATCGGAATATCATTCATTATCATTATACCAGTCTATCTTGAATAAGACATACGGCTTCAATCAGCTTGACATTCTTGCTCACGGTCGCGGCCGACACTTGATATCGCGCTGCGACATCATGATAGGTTAGCTCCCGCTGATGCATCTTGGAAGTCACATATTCTACCGCTGCTGCCCAACCGTCTGCTTTTATCAGCTTCGGTGTGTCAGGGTAACAGCAAGATAAATATTCCAGCCACAGCGTTTCCGCATCGTGTACGATGTACAGCTCATAGCGGTCATCCATCTGCTTGCGAATGCTGTCAATGACTCGTGTCCACGCCATTTGCCATTCTGGCAGATGATCTACTGCGTAATCCGCCTCCAGCATCTCCATACCGTTCGGACCCAAATATTCCAGCGGTCCCTTCTGTTGAAGTCGACGCAGCGCATAATAGCTAAGCTGGCGCACGTATGGATTCTGCTCTGGATCGGTTAGCAGAAAACGCAGCGCTTCTATGGCTTCCTCATCGCCAATCATCTTCATCGCTTCAAGTGCCTGCAGCCTCGTCGGCAGATCGCCGAATCGAATCGCCCAGAACAGTGATGAGCGAACTAATGGATCACGCTTCATGCGTGATTGCCAGTCGTTGTCTGGCCCCTCATCGGCTTCATCACGGCTCAGCACTTCTACCTGCGGCTGCCTCTGATGCCTGCGGCTTGCTTCATCATAAGGTAAACGATAATGATAGCTTGGCTGCGGCTCCAGTATTCCATCTGGCCGAGGACGCTGCAGCTGCTCTAAATAATAAGCGGCTATGCCCGATTCCATATCCAATCTTCGGCATATCGCCCACCAACGAGCGGCCTCATCATAGCGAGACATGTGGCAGGCTGCAACTGCCGCATAATGATATACACTTGGGTCGCTTGTCGATCCATTCGCCACGATTCGCTTCAAATGACGGTACGCCTCAGCATGTTCGCCTAGTATACCCATAGTGGCAGCCAATTTATAGCTATGTTCACGATGAAGCGGCTCCAGCTTCGCAAGAAGGCTGATTAACTCTGTTACTACATCTTCGTGACCGGCGTTGCGCTCGAACACCGCCAAGTTGCATAACGCATGCAAGTTGCCGCTGTCGCGTTCCAACACGCGATTCAGTGTAATCACTGCATCCTCAAATCGCCCCATATAGTAGTAAGCCAAAGCTAGATTATTCCCGGCGGCAAGATAGTCTGGATCTTCTTCCGTGATTCGCTGCAAGATTTGGACTGCCTCCGTGAATTGCCCTTCCTCCAGTAATCTACGCGCGCGAAGATGATCCTGCTCCTGCTCGTTTCGTCCATGCGGTGACTCAGCTTGAGCATAGGAATCACCAGCATGAGATCCCTCATGCTCTTCAGATGAGGCGGTCTCCTGAATGCCTTCCATCGCAAGTTCTCGTTTACCCTTTCCTTTAGATGAAGGGTTCCGTGGCAGGCTGCGTGATGTTTCGTATTTTAATTCATAGTGAATCATGTCCATCATGGCCTCTGCTTCTTCTGCGTACATCCCCTTCGGGTCAAGCGACATATACCGCTCCAGCATGACTTTCGCAGTGTCGAATTCCCCAAGATAAGCCCAGTTGTTGGCCATGTAGTAATAACATTCAGTCATGTAAGGGTCCATCTCGGTGACTACATGCTCTAGAATATGGTTTGATTGCTCGTATTGTCCGGTTTCTGCCAACACTCCAGCATGATTGCATTGATGAATCGGATTGCCCGGTTCAATCTCTGCTGCGCGTCGGAAATATTGTAAGGCCTTGTCATGCTGAAGGCGCTCCAGTGCTCTCATCGCGCGTTCCGCATAGGCTGCTGCACCTACTGGAAACACGACTACATTATGCGGATGAATGTCGGGTCCGGTTAAGTGCGGCTTGTGTCCTGCCATAGCCAAGGCACCTCCTGATCAGTCTTCGTTATAAACATACCCTTCAGTATACCATAACGATTACGTTGTTTCCCTCATTCATCACACAGCAACATGCATATTGAGAGAGATTTTCAATTTATAATAATTCTTATCTTATTATAACTCGTGTCTTCAATTATCGCAATGGTTCTACAAGCGCATTAACACCTTTTTCATAACCACTCGATCACATCACCCACCATGTACAGCCCCAACGCAAAAACGCCTCTTTAGACAAGAGACGTTTCAACGAATATACTTGTTTTCGCTCTTTCAAGAGCGCTATTTCATATCGGGTATAGGCATGAACAGAAGATTAATCGGCATGTTGCTGCCTGAGGCAAGCACGAAGGTAATGTCCACCTTCTCCACTTTATCGCCTGTTCGGTGCAGCACACCTATCTCATTCGGATTCTTCAGTATGCTCTGCTCTGTCGCCTTGACCACTTGACCATTAATGAGAAATGCACCTGCGTAATGTCCCCCGCGAGCGTTCAAGCCAACCACAGTATGCGGAGCGACCTCCAGCGTCATGTTGTACAGGACGCCATTATTGCCGAAGTTGATCTCATCAATCCCTGAGGTTGAATCTACTCCATCCAGGTAAGGATCATTGCTGTTATCAGCTACGATCAATCGCTGCTTCTGTTCTCCAAGCAGGCCATCAACAACAAACGTGCGGTTCCCCTCTAAAAATGTACCTCTTACATGCTTGCCGTCACGATCTAGAATCTTCAGTTTAGGCAAAGCTTCAATTGGATTCGTACTAGGCTCTACAACGACAACGGAATATTCCAGCTCTCCATTAGATGACAGATTGGTATGGGAAGTCATCGTCAAGCCCGGCTTCAGAATCTGCGCACTGATCTCTGGCAGCACCATTATGGTTTTTCCCGCTGGAACTTTCATCGTTCGCACTTGCTGTGCGGAATTGATCGACTCAAGGAATCTCGTTACCGCTGCCTGACCGCTTGTTGTCACAAGCTGAGTCGGACCTCCCATGCCAAACGCATCCACATTCAGTTCAACATCTGTGGTCTGGTGGTTCGTCGCTAACAGATACACCTTCAGATCCCGCTTGGATCGATTCTGATTATGAATGTTCATTCTAAGCGGACCAGAAGCTGTTTCCCTGTAGGAAATCCCCTCATCTCCTTGCAAGAGCTCCGGGCTGTTGGCGCGCACCATCTTCAACTGTTCCGGTATATAGAAGTAAGGCACCTGCTTATAGTCGAGCACTTCTCCACCCGAGATCGTATATTTCCCGCCAACTGGAGTGAAGATCAAGCCATGCTCTTCGGGAGAATACAATTTCTCGTTCGTAATGGTTACGGACTTCGTGATAGAACTCGTCAAGCCTTTGCTGTTCTGGACTTCCAACGTTATTTCATGCTCGCCTTCTTCAAAAAATGCCGCTTCATTCCCAGTCCACGTTCTTCGTACAATATCCAGTTCGTTGTCATAGCTGTGGTCGTAGTAGTAAATGTTCTCACCTTGCTTATATACCGTCTTATCTGTTGAGAAATCAGCGATCGGCGGATCATACTCCTTAACCATGGTATCCCAGCTTAGAGTCAGCTGGTTACCAGTAACCGCAAGGGAGCTTCCCGTTATTTGAGCCCACGTCCTCAGAGGGACCATCAAGCTGCCATTTTGAGTATAGAGAACGCCTGAAGAGGTATGCAGTTGTCCATCTATTATGATCTGTGTCGTATTGATAGCGAAGCGGATCGAAGTCCCTTCCTTGCTGGCGATCACTTCATGCTTAACCGAATCGACAGACAGCGTGTATCCATACATAGGGGCGATACTCGCTAGAGGAACATAAGTCTTATATTCCTTCTCCGTAATTGGCTGTTTCGCTGTTACCTTCTGCCCATTAAGCATCATCACGCTGCTATCAGGCGTTAATATTAATTCGTTAGTCTTGACGTAATCGGCGTGTACGATGGGGTTCATACCAAGGAGCTGTGCGGCAAGCAGCGTGCTGACTGCTAGACTGATTATTCGTTTAGTTGAATGTAATGTCATGATTGCTTCTCCCTTTCATGTTGCAAACATATGGATATGAAAATTGTTATAATGGTATGAACGCCACATGTTGGAAAAAGTTGCTCGATTATGCAAATTTATTTTTGTATTAAAAAAGCCCTCTCACTTCCTATTACTCGATACACACGAATAGGAAATTCGAAGGCTCAGCTTATTGTATATGATGAACACCGCCCTAAGATTTGACCTTGCCAGACTCATTATAGGTATCGCGGCGCGGTGCGTTGTGGCGACGTTCCAATTCCGACATTACTTCTTCCAGCGAGATACCTGCAGTTCTGAGAAGCACTAATACATGAAACAGCAGATCGCCTGTTTCACCAATTAATTCTTGCTTGTCTGAGCCCTTGGCTGCAATAATCACTTCCGCTGACTCTTCCCCTATCTTCTTAAGAACCTTATCGATCCCCTTCTCAAATAAATACGTCGTATACGCGCCTTCCGGCCGCTCGCGCTCCCGGTCTGCAATCATTGCTTCCAGATCACTCAGTATTTCTAAAGCGTCTAAAGTCTGACGCCCAGACCCAATATCGATGCCGCCCATCGTTTCATAGAAGCACGAGGTGCTTCCCGTATGGCAGGCAGGTCCGTTAGGCTCTACCTCAATGAGCAGTGTATCCTTATCACAATCAGCCGCCATAGATACGATCCGCTGCGTATGACCAGATGTCGCGCCTTTATGCCAGAGGGACTGTCGCGAACGGCTCCAGAATACCGTCTCGCCAAGCTCGCATGTCCGCTCCAGCGATTCAGGACTCATATAGGCCATCATCAGCACCTCATGAGTGGAGGCGTCCTGAACAATTGCCGGGATCAAGCCTTGCTCGTTCCAAGTCAACTGATTGATCAAGGAGCGTGCCGCTTCGCCGGACCATACACTGCCCAATGCTTGTTGATTGTCTCTGCTGCTTCGTTCCGCGCTCATCGCACTGCCACTCCTTTACACCGCAGATCGTCCTTCACCTCCGCGATGGAGATCTCTTTATAGTGAAATATGGATGCCGCCAATGCCGCATCCGCACCGGCTTCCGTGAATGCCTGCTCAAAGTGGGCTGCTGTACCTGCTCCACCGGAAGCAATGACGGGGATGGATACCGCATCCGTGACCGCGCGTGTCAGCGGAATGTCGAAGCCATCCTTCGTGCCGTCAGTATCCATACTTGTAAGCAGGATCTCCCCCGCTCCAAGCTCTGCGGCACGCTTCGCCCATTCAACCGCGTGAATGCCAGTCGGCTTGCGTCCGCCATGCGTGTACACTTCCCAATCCGCCCATTCGTCATTATATCGTGCATCGATTGCAACCACGATGCACTGACTGCCGAAGCGGCGGGCTCCATCCGCGATCAAGGACGGCTGAAGCACAGCAGCCGTATTGATGCCGATCTTATCCGCGCCGGCCCGCAGGAGGCGCATCATGTCGTCCGTACTCGAGATTCCTCCGCCGACTGTAAAGGGAATAGTGATGTTGCCCGCTGTCTCGCGCACCACATCAATCATTGTGGCTCTGCCTTCAACGGAGGCGGAAATATCGAGGAATACGAGCTCATCCGCTCCCTCTTGATCGTATAGGGCCGCCAACTCTACTGGATCTCCCGCATCTCGAAGTTGTACAAAGTTAACGCCCTTAACGACACGCCCGTCCTTTACATCCAGACATGGTATGATTCGCTTAGCCAACATTCAGCTCTCCCCCTCACCATAGCTTACTTTGCGATCAGCCCAATGGCTTCTCGCAGATCGATCGCTCCTGTATACAATGCCTTGCCAACGATAGCTCCGCCTACCCCATCTTGTGCATGAACCGCCAGCGCTTCCAGATCAGCTAGCGTGCTTACGCCGCCTGACGCAATAACGCTCTTGCCCGATGCTTGAGCTAGCGCTGCGATAGCTTCCACATTCGGCCCCTTCATCATGCCGTCGCGTGAAATGTCCGTGAAGATAAAGGTCTCCGCGCCTTTATCCGCTAACTCGCGCACCAGCACCTCTGCCTGAACTTCCGATGTTTCCAGCCATCCGCGAGTCGCGACATAGCCGTTGCGCGCATCGATACCGATGGCAACCTGCTTGCCATACTGCTTAAGCACGCGTTCAACGAAGGTGCGATCTTCAATGGCTGCTGTGCCGAGGATCACTCGCGATACGCCAAGCTCCAGCAATCGTTCCACGTCGGATTCCGTCCGCAAGCCGCCGCCTACCTGCACAGGCACACTGACTCTGCTCGCGATACGTCCGATAAGATCAGCGTTCACCGGGCGGCCTTCCTTCGCTCCGTCCAAGTCCACCAGATGAATCCATTCAGCTCCTGCTTCAGCCCATACCGCGGCTGCTTCTTCCGGTTGATCATGATAAACCGTTTCTTGTGCATAATCCCCTTGCACCAACCGAACGCATTTTCCGCCGCGAATATCGATAGCAGGATATATCGTAAATGTAGCTGTCATATGATCAACACCCCTTCCCTAACCTTCATTTCTTAAAGCACACATAGCACGCCGCAGTCGCGCCGCGATCTAAACCGCATGATTTACAGCTATCATGTGTAAGAACTGCTGAAGAAGCTTCATACCCAGCTGACCGCTCTTCTCGGGATGGAACTGCATGCCGTATACATTATTGCGTGCGACGATAGCCGTAACCTCTCTGCCCGCGTACTCACATACCGCCAGCACATCCGATGAATCGTCTGCCAGCACATGATAGGAATGCACGAAGTACACATGACCTTCATCCAAACCCTTTACCAGCTTATGCCCAGGCTGCTTCCACTTCAGTTCATTCCAGCCCATATGCGGCACCTTGTAATCGCCTGGCTTGAAGCGAACAACCCGACCGCGCAGCAATCCCAAGCCTTCATGGTCGCCATGCTCTTCGCTCGTTTCAAACAGCAATTGCATGCCCAAACAGATGCCGATAAGAGGCTTCCCCGAATGGGCCAGCTTCTTCAACACATCAGCCAACCCAGTCGCATGAAGCGCCTGCATCGCGTCTCCGAACGCTCCGACACCGGGCAGGATAATCGCACTCGCAGCGGCTAAGTCTTGCGGGTCAGACGTTACCATCGTCTGGACGCCAAGCCGCTCCACTGCCTTGCTCACGCTGTGCAGATTGCCCATTCCATAATCGACGATGGCTATCATGGTTTATAACACCCCTTTCGTCGAAGGGACTCCTTGCACACGAGGATCAATGCTCGTCGCTTCATCCAATGCGCGACCCAGCGCCTTGAATACCGCCTCTATCATATGGTGCGTGTTCTGGCCATAGTGCATGATGACATGCAGCGTCATGCGGGACTCTAATGCAAGCTTCCACAGGAATTCATGTACGAGCTCCGTATCGAAGCTGCCTACTCTCGCCGAAGGATACTGTGCGCGATACTCGAAGTGCGGTCGGTTGCTAATATCGATCACAACCTGAGCCAGCGCCTCATCCATTGGCACAAATACAGAGGCGTAACGCTTGATCCCCGCCTTGTCGCCAAGCGCTTCGCGAAGCGCTTGACCTAAGCAGATGCCAATATCCTCAACCGTGTGGTGGTCATCAATGTCCGTGTCACCCGCCGCTTGTACGTTCAAGTTAAAATGACCGTGCTTCGTAAACAGGTCCAGCATATGGTTTAAGAACGGAACTCCCGTGCTAAGCTCACTCTTCCCTTGCCCATCAACCGCGAAGGAGAGCGAAATATCCGTTTCATTGGTCTTGCGCTCAATTGCCGCTTCACGCAGGCGAACATTGGCTTCATTAGTCTGCATGTCCATCCACCTCATATCTCGTTTAGCTTATCTATAGTTCCATTCATCCGATTGTTTAAGTTCGTTAATGATGCCTCGTTCTTTAGGCTTTCCCGCCCTCTTGCTTCAGTCGTACTTCAATCGCGCGTGCATGAGCTTCCAGCCCCTCATGACGAGCGAGCGTCATAATCATCTCGCCGTTACGCAGTAGCGCTTCCTTGCTGTAGCGGATCAGACTGGACTTCTTCATGAACATGTCGACATCTACAGGCGATGAGAAGCGAGCCGTTCCGTTGGTCGGGATGATGTGGTTCGGACCAGCAAAGTAATCTCCGACCGGCTCCGAGCTATAGCTGCCGAGGAAGATCGCCCCGGCGTTCTCGATGCCGGCGAGCTGATTCATCGGGTCCTCGGTGACGATCTCAAGATGCTCCGGCGCAAGTCGATTCACAAGCGCGACACCTTCGTCGATGGAATCGACGATAATGATCGCGCCGTACTGCTCAATCGACTTGGCGGCGATCGCTTGGCGAGGGAGCAGGGCGAGCTGTGCCGCCACCTCCCGGCTTACCTGCTCTGCGAGCTCGGCACTATCTGTGACGAGCACCGCGGAAGCCATCTCGTCGTGCTCGGCTTGGGAGAGCAGATCCGCCGCCACATAAGCGGCGTCCGCGGTCTGATCGGCCAGCACGACGATCTCCGACGGGCCGGCGATGCTGTCGATATCGACCGCCCCGTACACTTCCCGCTTCGCCAGCGCGACATAGATGTTGCCCGGCCCGCATATCTTATCCACCGGCGCGATGCTTGCCGTGCCATATGCGAGGGCCGCTATCGCTTGAGCGCCGCCGACGCGGTACATCTCCTTCACGCCGGCTTCCGCAGCGGCGACGCGGATATAAGGGTCAATGCCCGCGCGACCGCCGGTCGCAGGGGGCGTGACCATCACGATCTCCGGCACACCAGCCACCTGTGCCGGAATCACGTTCATGAGCACCGAGGACGGGTAGGACGCCGTCCCTCCCGGCACATAGACGCCAACCCGCTTCAGCGGACGAAGAATCTGACCGAGCAGCGAGCCGTCGGGCTGCAGCTCCATCCACGAATTCCGCTTCTGCTTCTCGTGAAAGGCGTGGATATTCACCGCCGCCGCGCGAATCGCTTCCACGAAGCCTGGCTCCACTTCCTCATAAGCCGCCATGATCTCCGCTTCACTCACGCGCACCGTATCGGCCGTCAGCTCGTATCGATCGTGCTGCGCTGTATAGCGGAACAGCGCGGCATCGCCTTCCGCCCGCACCTCCCGCACCATGCGCTTAACGGCCTCCAGCTGCTCCGCTGTCCCATAATCCACTTCTCGTGTTAACTGAAAGTCCGCTGCCTTAACGATTCGCATCCTCTTCGCTCCCCTTTCATCAACGCGCCGGTATTTGCGATTGCAATCGGTCGCACAGATCTTGTATCATGTCATATTTCATCCGGTAGCTCACTCGGTTCGCAATCAATCTGCTCGTAATGCCGAACATCTCCTCGATCTCGACAAGTCCGTTCTCCTTCAGCGTCTTGCCTGTTTCCACCATATCAACGATACGGTCGGCAAGGCCGATGAGCGGCGCCAACTCAATCGAGCCGTTCAGCTTAATAACTTCCACCTGCTGTCCGCGTTCTCGAAAATACTGCGAAGCCACATTCGGGTACTTCGTCGCAACCCGCGGATGCATAACCGGCTTCCAATCCGGCAAGCCAATCACCGACATCCGGCATCTCGCAATCCCTAAGTCCAGTAATTCGTATACATCTCGGTTCTCTTCCATAAGGACATCCTTGCCGACAATACCTACATCGGCTGCGCCATACTCCACATAGGTCGGTACATCAACCGGCTTCGCCATGATGAATTGCAGCTTCGCTTCTGGGATATCTATAATGAGCTTCCGTGACTCATCTTCATCCTCCGGTACTGGAATACCCGCATCGCGCAGCATAACGGCGGCACGTTTATAGATACGGCCTTTCGGCATCGCGACCTTCAACCAGTCATCCATCTCGACTCTCCTCTCTGCTGTTATAGAGTGCGCATCCTGCCGCTATCTCTATCTAGCTCGCTGTTATTCTCTATTTAATCCGTTTCCGATCTGTTTACCTGTACTCCCTGAATACGCAATCACGTCTTTCAGCTTCCTGCCGCTCCACCACAGCGTCTGGTCATCGTGTCGGCTCACCGCATCGAATTCTTCATTCGTATCCACTCGCTGCGTGATGACGATCTGACCTGCTTCCCGCAGCTTTGTCGCTTCAGCCAACGCTCCCTCTCGACCAAGCGCGTCGTACTGAATCAATATCGGCAAGCTCGCTTCGCTCTGGTCTTCTGCGCGGATCGCGTCGACCAACCGAGTCGTCTTCAGTGCAAATCCAGTTGCTGGAGCAGGACGCCCAAACTGCTGCAGCAGATTATCGTAACGGCCGCCGCTCATCACGGGAAAGCCAAGATCTATCGAATAACCTTCAAATATGAGCCCTGTGTAATAAGAAAAATCGCCGACCATCGTCAAGTCCAGCATTAGATGCTCGCTGACTCCGTATGCTTTCAACACTTCCCACACCTGCTCCAGATGCTCAATAGAAGAATGAACCAAAGGTTCATCCACGATCTGCTTTGCCGCTTGAAATGTCGACTCTCCCCCGCGCAATCGCAGTACGTCCAGCAGACGCTCGGACAGCTCCGGTCCAAGAGCGAGTGTGCTGACGAGCTCCCGATATCCAACCACATCTCGATGAACAAGGCATTGCTTCAATCGTGCCTGCTCATCCTTCTTATCGGGGAGAATATGCTCGAACAGTCCCTCGAGAAACTGATGATGTCCAACCGCAACTTTAAATCGAGACACACCCGCTGCCTTTAAACAAGCGATCGATAGCGCAATAACCTCAGCGTCGGCTTCCGGCGTGCCATCACCAACTAACTCAGCGCCTGTCTGATAGAATTCAGCTTCTCGCCCCGCTTCTTCTTCCATCGAACGAAACACATTCGCGTGATATGACAATCGAATAGGGAACATCTCATCTTGCAGCAAGGAAGAAACAACTCTAGCAATAGGCGATGTCATATCGGAACGCAGCACCATTGTCGTACCACGTTGATTAAGCAACTTAAACAGCTTATGATCTGAAGTTGAGCTAGCCATCCCAACTGTTTCGTAGAATTCCATCGTTGGTGTCACGATCTGCGCATATCCCCAGCGAGACATGCAATCCAGAGCTTGCTGTTCAATCGTACGCAGCTTTATTACAGCTTCCGGCAAATAATCACGCACACCGGAAGGCTTCTCAAACATTTTTGGCTTCGACATCTGCCTCACCTCGTATACCATGCTTATTATTTATTAATTTAACACATTAAAGTGATAATAAGTTACCTTATTAGCAGGTAAAAGAAATTAAAAGTATCTTATCATGCCTTCCCTTCATCGTCAATCCTCCTTTAGGGATCCAGAAGTCCATTTATTTCATCAAAATTCAATGGCTCTCCACATGTCTGACTACCTATATCGCATGACTCTTATTACATATTCTTCCATTATTTTGAACTGTGATCTTGCGTCATGACCGTGCTGCTGCAACAATGGTTTACCATAAAAAAAGCGCCCGCTTCTGCGGGCGCTCTTGGTCGTATGCTTGACTACCATTTATGATTACGGTGACAAGGTGATGACTTTGTTCTTCTGGTCTATCTTGATCACTAAGCCGAACTGCTTCTCTAGTTCCTTCGTCGATAAGTACCAACGTCCAGAAGCTATAAATGGCTTATATTTAAACTCTACCGGGATTCCATTCCATTGAACTTGCTCTTTTACTTTCTTCGTTTGCTTTACTCCCCGATTACGCATCTGCCGAATCAGATCTTCTGTCTTAATCTTCTGATTGCCGCCATTTACGCGAAAGCCGTTGCGGGTATTGATATTATTAATGCCGGGTTTAACCGTAAACGTAACATTTACGCCTAGATCCTTTGCTATTTGCAATACATCCTTGTTAGCGGCTCCGTATGGAAATGCAATGACTCCGTAAGTATTATTCAACTCTTCCTTCAACCGTTTCTCGGCCAATGACAGGTCTGCTTTGACTCGATCTAAATATTGCTCCCTGGTTTCAAGCTTCTTCGTCTTTTCATTATACAGCTGATGGGTCAGCATCGGCTTGACTACGCCTTTGCTGTTAATGGGTTTGTATGCATGAGAATCATAGGAGTGGCTGTAGAAGCTGTATCCTTCCTTTTTCATCTCTCTCATCTGGTCCCAGGTCATCTTCTTGCGTCCCGTCTTATTATCTACGGCAGACACGATGACAAAGTTGGTTGCAGGTACGTTATATTTTTTCAATATAGGATAGGCCTCTGTGTAGAATGTTTCATAGCCGTCATCAAATGTAATCAACACCGCGTTATTCGGGATCGGCTTCTTATTCAACATAAACTGCACATAGTCATCCATCGATATGAATTGAAAGCCTGCTGTCTGCATGGCTTTAATCTGCTCTTCAAATTGCTTAGTCGATATAAAGCTTGGATCAGTAGGATTCTTCTCTACGTTATGGTACATGATGGTGATCACTTCTTGTTTATAATACGTAGGTTGATAACGAAAGGCCGGATTCGTTTCCGAGGTTGATGCTAATTGCAGTATTCCACCTTCAGAGGACTTGAGGTCTACACCGTATGCATCTTTCAATACTCCAGCCGGAATATACCATTCTTCATTGCGCATGATCGGTCCAGCGCCTTCCCATTTTTTATCCTTCCATTGAATAGCGTATGAGGCACTTGAAGCTTCAACTACTTGACTCTGCCAAGGAATGGCCAGAAGCAGAACCAGCACAGCTAATAAATACTTAACCTTCATCTTATCCCTCATTTAAATGTAGTAGATCACAATTACAAAATTAGCATATTCTTGAATTGCTGTCATATGTTTTTTTTCACTTAGTAAACGTTATGTAAAATATGAAATCCCCTTGCGCTGTACCAGCTGATACCGATGGCACAAAGGGGGATTAGGATTCAGTGCTTTACAGCACTTTAATATGTAAAGTTTTTTTATTCGCAAGTAAAAGAGGGATGGCTCTGAATCGCGTCAGATAGACATCCCTCTATTGCCTGTTCAGCTTTACATTATGAACGAATCACAGCTGTATCTTCTGCCTCCCGTATGACGCGCAGCGGATTGCCTCCTACCATTTGTCCAGGGAGAACGTCCTTATGAACCACTGATCCAGCAGCTACTATTGCACCGTCGCCAATCGTAACACCAGGCAGGATCGTACAATTAGCACCAATCAATACATTGCTGCCAATTCTGACATCTCCAAGACGATATTCATGAATCAGATATTCATGCGCTAATATCGTACTGTTATATCCAATTATCGAATTATCCCCGACATGAATACGCTCAGGAAAGAACACATCCACCATTGCCATCAAGCCGAAAGCCGTATGCTTGCCCACCTTCACCCTTAATATATGGCGGTATATCCAGTTCTTCGTCGGCAAATGTGGACAGTAGCGCGCCAGCTGAATGAAGATGAAGTTCTTCATTCCCTTGAGCGGGCTGACTGTGCGATAGATCTGCCATAAGCTATTCGATCCTTCGACGGGATAGCGTTCAACGTTTCGCACCTTTGTTATGCTCCAATCCGACGATTGCGTACAAGTCACGCATATCGTGAATGATGTGCCGCGGCTTATACTGCTCCAGCATCTGTTCACCCTTAAGTGACCAAGCTACGGCACAGGACACTGCTCCAGCAGCATTGGCCGACACAATATCAGCCGGACTGTCTCCAACCATTAAGGTTCGGGACGGATTAGCACCCAGGGCCTCCATCGCCTTGCGTACAGGCTCAGGATGTGGCTTCGCATTCGTCACGTCGTCTACAGTCACGATCACATTCATCTTATCGTACATATCAAACATCTTCAGAGCCCGTTCCGTTGTCATCCGAATCTTAGTGGTGACAACTCCAAGCTGAATCCCTGCATCACGCAGATTCTGAAGCACTTCAACTACATATGGGAATGGCTTGACCATCTCATCATGTCGCTCTAAGTTGTATTTACGGTATGCCGTGATGAGATCAGAAACATCCTCTCGTTTCGCAAAGCCTTGCAATTGCTCTTCCAGCGTTAAGCCCATGGTCGGAATAATCTGTTCCCGCGTGAACGGCGGCGGCACAATGTCTCTGAGCACATGGAGAAAGGTGTCGATGATGAGCTCATTCGTATCCATAATCGTACCATCCAGATCAAACAGAACCGTTTGAATCATTACTCTTCTTGCTCCTTTTTCTTGCTGTCTTCTTCAGCAACGTCATTGTTGCTGTCGCTTGTATTAGTGTCAATCTGTGAACCCTTATCCTTCTTAACGTCTGATGTTGCGGCAGGTACTTCAGCAAGCACTTCAACAGCTGCTGCAGTTGTTGCTGCCGGCGCCTTCACACGCGAGGAGACGATCGGATCCTTATAATATACCGGCGTTTTTATGGTCACACGTCGGATGATGATAAATAGGATGCCCGCAATAATCGATCCAATCGCGACCAACTGTGATATTCTCACGTTGCCGTACGCCGGATCCAAGTATCCTGGTTCAAACAGCACGGTCATCGGCGCCCAGAGTGCGTTAACCACGCCTGCTACAAAGTCAGTACCTTGGTAAGCCAAGCTGTCGGTACGCAGCCCTTCGATAAAGAATCGGCCCACAGAGTACCAGATGAGATAGCTCATAAACACTTCGCCGCTTCTGACCTTAGGCAGACGGCTAATCACTATTAACAATACTACGCCGACTATGTTCCAGATGGATTCATATAAGAAGGTCGGATGATGGAATATTCCGTTGACGTTCATCTGATTCACGATAAAGTCAGGCAAATTCAAAGTATCGCGCAGAAACGATTCGGAAACCGGTCCACCGTAAGCTTCTTGATTGACAAAGTTCCCCCAGCGGCCAATCGCCTGTCCAAGCAAGAGCGAAGGCGCGCAGATGTCCGCAATTCTCCAGAACGAGTAGCCCTTGATTCGTAGATAGATGAACGCACCGATAACGGCACCGATCAGGGCGCCATATATCGCGATTCCGCCTTCCCAGATCGCGAAGATATCAAGCAGATTATCCTTGTAGTCATCCCATTTGAAAGCGACATAATACGCTCGTGCGCCGATCAATGCAGATGGGAAACCAACTAATAAGATATCAATGAAAAAATCGGATGATAGCCCAAACCGCTTCCCTCTCTGAATAGCTAGCAACAGCCCCGCAAGGGCACCCAAGCCTAGTATTAGTCCATACCAATATACCGAAAGCGGCCCGATCTTAAATGCGATCGGGTCCAAAAGCATATTTGCCATATAACCTCTCCTCTTCGTGCGCGTTCAATTCGCTTAATCAAAATCTTCGGTATCTTCGTTAATCTGTTCCGTCAATTTGTTGGTGAACTGGAGCGCAGCGTTATAGCCCATACGCTTCAATCGATAATTCATAGCTGCCACCTCTATAATGACTGCCAGGTTGCGTCCAGGACGTACGGGCACCGTTACAAGCGGAACATCCGTATCCAGAATGCGTGTCGTTTCTTCATCTAATCCCAGGCGATCGTACTGCTTGTCCTGCTGCCAATTCTCAAGGCGAATAACGACGCTGATCCGCTTGTTGTTGCGAATCGCTCCTGCCCCGAATAAGGTCATTACGTTAATAATACCGATTCCGCGAATTTCCAGCAAGTGCCGAATCAGCTCAGGCGCTGATCCATGTAATTGGTAATCCGAGGTTTGACGAATCTCGACAGCATCATCCGCCACGAGACGATGGCCGCGTTTTACAAGCTCGAGTGCTGTTTCACTCTTACCGATCCCGCTCCCGCCCGTAATCAGCATTCCTACGCCGTACACGTCTACCAATACGCCATGTATCGTTGCAGTTGGAGCAAGCTTGCGCTCCAAGAAGCCTGTTACACGGCTGGATAAAGTTGTTGTAGACAGCTGAGAACGAAGCAGTGGAATCTGCTGCTCATCACAGATCTCCGTGATCTCAGGAGAGACCTCTAGACCGCGAGCTACGATGATACATGGCAAGTCTGGAGACACAAAGTGACGCATACGCTCCTTGCGCGCTTCTTCAGGCAGCGTTTCGAAGAAAGTCAACTCTGTCTTGCCTAGAATCTGTACTCGCTCTGTAGGATGATAATCAAAGAATCCTGCCATCTCGAGTCCCGGTCGATGTAGATCATCAACCGTAATGATGCGTTTCATGCCTTCTTTACCCGCCAGTATTTCCAGATGAAATTGCTCAGCCAATTCGGCTACCTTCACCATCTTAGGCATCCTCACCCACTCCTTCTCTATGATGTACACCTTTATCCATGAACTGCGTTGCACTTTTTACAGATATACCATGATGCACAGGCTTAAGTATAGTAGTTATCGTAACTAAATTTGGCGTTGAAAGCAATCAAGCCCTTGCTGCGTTAGCACAAATAAGAAAATGTATAGCTGCTTATAAGCAAGAAAGCTCGATGCCTAGGGCACCGAGCTTCTATTAGAAGAATGATTAGCTTTCGAATACGTTCAATTCAGTATCTTTGTCGAATACATGAACTTTGTTCATATCGATTGCAAGCTTCGCATTTTGACCTTCTTTCGAAGTAGAACGGCCGTCAACACGAGCGATAACTGTATCGCTGCCTACACCTTTCAGGTACAGGAACATTTCATGACCCATGTTCTCTGTAACTTCGATTGTAGCTGTGAAGATGCTGTTAGGGGAAGCTTCCAAGAATACTGGCTCTTCATGGATATCTTCGGAACGAACGCCGAGGATAACTTCTTTGCCGATCAAGCCTTTTTCTTTCAAGGATTGTGCTTTACCAGCTGGTACTACTACGTCCAGACCTGGAGCCTTGAAGCGAACATCGCCGCCAGCTTCAGTCAACGTACCGTTGATGAAGTTCATCGTAGGAGATCCGATGAAACCTGCAACGAACATGTTCAAAGGATGTCCGTACAATACTTCTGGAGAAGCTGCTTGCTGGATGATACCGTCTTTCATAACTACGATACGGTCACCCATCGTCATTGCTTCGATCTGGTCATGCGTTACGTAGATAACAGTTGTTTGAAGACGCTTCGACAATTTTGTGATCTCGGAACGCATCTGACCACGAAGTTTAGCATCCAAGTTGGAGAGCGGTTCGTCCATCAAGAATACTTGAGGCTCACGAACGATCGCACGGCCGAGAGCAACACGCTGACGTTGACCACCGGAGAGTGCCTTCGGTTTACGGTCAAGCAAATGCTCGATGTCCAAGATGCGTGCAGCTTCTTTAACGCGCTTGTCGATATCGTCTTTCTTGAATTTACGCAATTTCAAACCAAACGCCATGTTTTGGTATACGTTCATATGTGGATACAACGCATAGGATTGGAATACCATCGCGATATCGCGATCTTTAGGAGCAACATCGTTCACAAGGCGGTCGCCAATGTACAGGCTACCTTCTGAAATTTCCTCCAAACCTGCGATCATACGCAGTGTTGTGGACTTACCGCAACCGGAAGGACCAACCAATACGAGGAATTCCTTATCTTGGATGTCGAGATTGATGTCAATTACTGTTGCTTTATCAGATCCTGGGTATTTCTTGTAAACATGTTCTAAGCGTACGCCTGCCATGGTTATTTCCCCCTTATACGTGTGTGTTTATGATTTCGGTTAAATCTCATATACTTATCATATCTAAACCCTGTACAAATGACTATACACAAACTGCACAAAAAAGCGCTTCCCTATTTCGTGACTTTGTACAATAGCAATATGAGCTTTACCAAAACAGCATCAGAAAAGGTGCGAACATCTAGTCCCGTATCCTGCTTAATCTTATCCAATCGATATAATAATGTATTACGATGTATATATAGCCGTTTTGCCGTTTCACTTACGCTGCAATCAAATTGAAAGAAGGTTTCCAGTGTGGCGAGTGTCTCTGAATCGGTAAAGCTATCGTTTTTCGTCACAACACGCTTCATGAATTGCTTGCGCACTTCATCTGGAATGCTGTACACCAATTGCTCCAGATGCACTTCCCACGGGAGATGAATCGAATCCGTAACATGAAATGTTCTTCCTAGATAGATTGTTTCCCGCAGCTGCGACACCGTCGCCGGCAGGCCTACAATTGGTGAGAAGGGATACCCTACGGACATGTGACTCTCGCCAATCCATTCTGCCGCAAGCAATTCATATAAGCCAGAGCAGAAAGAGGTCAGCATCTCCTCAACCGTTTCCTTATGATCCACTTCTTCATCCTGTTCATACGAATGCGTTAATTGTTCGGGAACGAGAATCAACCATTCCTTCTCCGTCAAGGGCACAACCATCACTTCACCGCCAAAGTAAGACTTCAACAGCTTGTACAGCGACGAATAGCTGGGTGCTTCACGATGTGAATGCTCTGCTGCGAGCAGAAACGGAACGACAGATTGAAACAGCTTGCTCTTCCATGAAAATGTATCCGGTACCTGCGCCTGCAGATCTTTTTCCAGCAGCCGATCCATAATCCACTGACCGAATTGAACTACCTGCTGCTCATCGCTAGCAGCTCCAGTTGATGAGTTCTTCCGATTGCTCATATCCATCCATAGCAGCATTTCGAGCCATTGACGTTCTTTAACAGGCAAATATGCCGCATCACAATGCAACAGCTCCGTGTTGAGTGAGCCATGCTTCCATAACATATAACAGCGACCCTCATGTTCGACGAGCACCACAGGTGAGACTGTAGATGACTGTCCTGCATCTTGCGCCTCTTCAACCCACGATCTCCATGTTGCAGTCGATATGGTCGCATCTTCTAAAGATACATTGATGATCCGTTCAATCTGCGCTCGCAGATCTTTCTTGTCCATCTTCATCAACTCATTTCTTCAGCTTTCTAGCTCTTGCTGCACTAATTGTAACATAACAGCTAATGGGCTTCACCATATGAGGCTGATGAACATAGTTCTAGACGAAGGATCATTCCGTTAGGTGCTAAAACTCCTTCGAGCGATAATCATAGGGATCAATCTGCTTAAGTACCTGCAGCTCGCGCTGCGTCGGCTCGGGCGTGTACCGGATCGAATCATAACTTACGGTAAAGCCGGTATTCTCGATCACTTCCTCCAATGAAGAGGTAGGATGGATACTGTCGAGCATAAGCTGACCATTTACATATTCAAAAATGCATAGAGGAGTCACGATCTTCCATAGGTTGCCGCGTGTAGTGACGAAGTCCACATGCTCTACAAACGTTCTGCGATCATGCTTGGTACGCCATATTATAGCCTTCTTGGCTGTTGGTATTAGAACAGCGCTTCCCGCTCCGCCAGGCAGCCGCACCTTCGGTTTGTGATAGCTTCCAATTACAGAAGCGTTCACATTGCCATGGATATCAAATTGAACTCCGCCAAGAAAGGCGACATCCAGGCCTCCGCGCATCGATAGATCGAATACTTCCTCAAGCGGAAAGACCGCTTCTCCCGATGTAACCAGCTCTGCGCCAGCTGAAGAGTATGAAGTGTTCTTGATCGAAGCCGGATTAACCCCGCCGGGAATGTTGAGATGCACCAAGCGAGGAGCATGGAGCTGTCTAGCCAGCATCATCGCCACCATTGGCAAATGCGAGGAGACACCGTGGAACACCTTCTCGCCATCCTGCAGCATCCTTGCGATTGCACATACCATGATGTCGCTTGCGCGATATGGTTTCGCTGTCGGTTTCATCTGAAGCTTCCCCCTCTCGCCAGCGTTCTTTGACGGTCAGCTCTTTCATAGCTGTTCACATAAGCTTGGATGCCATCAGCATCTCTCAGCTTCAGAAACTGCTGAAGCGCTTTATGGTCCACTTCATAGCTCTTGTCACAGGAGCAAGGAGCTGCGCCTTTAGGAACATGAACGACAGCACTCACTAGGAAATGCGGAACACTAACCGCCTCGGGACGCATCCGAATCTTGCTCTTGGGAACAACTCTCTCCGTCGTGATGATCACTTGCTTAGCAGCGCGGCTCATCAGTACGTCTTCAAATGCCGGACCGAGGATAATGGCGTTGCCTTCTTCATCGCATTCCTGAACGTGGATGACAGCCACATCAGGCACGATCGCCTTCACAACGGTTACCGGCTGATTCGTAAACGGATCGGGTATGACTTGAAAATAATCCACAGCGTCGATCAGATCCCCCGTCTTCAAGCCTGCAACCGGCATGAACGGCGCTCCGCTTGCCGCTGCGCGCAATGCGCAGATGACGGTGTAGCACGCATGCTCGTTGCATTGAACCGTACCTGCTTCCACCGCTTTGCGGTAATGCATCGCAAGGCCGTATTCCGTCTCATAGGAGACGAAGCCGGCATTAACCGAATGCACGCAGCCCGCTGCGCAGAGCAGGTCAATATCATGAGCGCCTGCTGTCTTCACCAGGCGCAGGTCCCGCTTCCGCTGGCGAATCAGCTCCCGTACCATCGCCATCGGCGCGCGATGCAGCACATTGCCGCCTAAGGCGAGCACAGCTCCATCCGGGATGAGCGCGCTCGCCTCTTCTATAGTAGAAAGTTTGGAATTCATAGCTTTCGTTAACACTGAACCACCCCGCAGAAACGGACACACAGTCCGTTATTTCTTCCAAAATCCACTGCTTCGCCTTTCAAGCTGACCGAGCATCCGCTATTGATGATCATTTCACCTATTATGACTTCTTTCCAAGCCAATAAGGGCTCTGTTGTCCGCCAAACTCGCCATTTACCCCTTATTAGCGGAAATAACGGCTCTACGGTCCGCAAGAGTAGTACAACTGCGCTCCCTGCTGTAAGTTACTTCACAGCATTGCACGCAATATGCACCGCATCCCACACTCCGGCAAATGGCGGCGCGTAGCACAGGTCCACCATGCCCATCTCAGCCGCCGTCATTCGGTTATGAATGGCGACTGCGAACACATCGATACGGAGTACGACACCCTTCTCTCCTATCGCTTGCGCGCCGAGTAGAATCCCTGTCTTCTTCTCCGTGATAAGCTTGATATGGATCGGAGTGGGATTCGGATAATAGCGCGGATGATCGGCCGCTGTCACGAATACCGTCGAATAATCGATCGCTAATCGCGCGGCATCTTCCTCCGATATTCCTGTGCGCGCGAGCTCCAGTCCCAGCACTTTAATCGCTGCGCTGCCTAGTGTCCCAACGAACTTCTCGTGCTTGCCGAGCATATTCGTTCCCGCCATACGGCCGCACTTGTTGGCTGTCGTACCGAGCGGAATAAATGTGTTCTCCTGCAGCACTTTATGATAAACTTCCGCACAGTCACCTGCGGAATAGATGTCTGCAATGTTAGTCCGCATCTCACGGTCTATGATAACCGCTCCGTTCTTCGCGAGCGCGATACCAGAGCCTTTCAGAAACTGCGTAGAAGGCTTAACGCCCACGCACATGATGACCAGATCCGCTGTGTAGCTTGCACGATCCGTCTGAATACCTCGTACAGAAGTGTCCCCAAGCAGAGCTTCGACCTTCTCGCCAAGATGAATCAAGACACCCTTCGAGATGAGCTCTCTGGTCGCAATATCTGTAATTTCCTGATCAAATGTCTTAAGCAGCCGGTCTCCCAGCTCGATGACTCTAACGTTCTTTCCTAGCTCTATCATGGCTTCCGCCACTTCGATGCCGATATACCCGCCGCCAACGATCACAACATCGTTCACCTGCTGCGAAGAAATCGATTGCTGCAGTGCTATGCCATCTTCTAAGCTCTTCAATACGTGAACGCCGCTTAACCCGCGCCCTGGTATAGGGGGCACGATAGGCTGCGTTCCAGTTGCGATCATCAGCTTGTCGTACGATTCGAGAAATACGCGGTCCTGCTCCAGATCCTTAATCATCAGCTGCTTCTGTTCTGGAACGACCTTTAGCACTTCATGCCGCAGCGCTGTCCGAATCCCCGCTTCATGGAATTGCTCCTGTGTCCTGGCAATCATCTTCGTGTAATCATCGTTAGTCCCGGACACATAATAGGGGAGTCCGCAAGCGCCGTATGAGAGGAACGAGCCCTTCTCATACACCACAACTTCTGCTGTCGGGTCTGTACGTTTTAACTTGGACGCTGCTGACATCCCAGCAGCAACCCCGCCAATAATTACGATCTTCATCTCCAGCACCTCCAGACCTTATAGATCCGCCTGCAAGGCAGGAGGCTTATCCATTATTCCCACTATGAGAGCATCAAGCGGCGCTGGATTGCGGAGCGCGTGCTGCACGTTGCTTCCTTGGCACACGAGCACCCATTGATTGACGCCTGCGCCTAAGGTGTCCCCGGCCACAATAATGCGTCGCTCTTCATGAAGCCCGATCTCAACCATTAACAGCTTGAGGCCTTGAAGCCCATCGTATTTGTTCGTCGATATGACGTTGCCCACCACTTTTCCCATCTCCATGCCGCTCGCCCTCGCTTCTACTTGATAATGTGCAGGCGATCTCCCGTCTTCAGGCCGAATGCATTGCCGTCATCCGTATCGATATGCATATCTAATGCATAGTTGTCCCGCACTTTAATCGCCACTCCATCCATGACGCCGCCTCTAATCCCTTCCACTCTGACCGATACGTGCTGTCCATGCTGAACACCGAACGCCGAAGCATCTCTCGGTGTCATATGAATATGACGCTCGGCGATAATACAGCCGCGATCCAACTGCAGACTGCCCGCTGGACCGATGATGCGGATGCCGGGCGTATTCTCAAGATCTCCCGACTCTCGTACGGGCGGCTTGATACCGAGCTTACGGGCATCGCTTGGCGCAAGCTCCACCTGCGTGTTGCCACGGCAAGGTCCCAGCACGCGCACCCTCTGAATCGCGTCTTGCGGTCCGACAAGCGTCACCGTCTCATTAGCCGCATACTGACCCGGCTGTGATATATCCTTGTACTTCGTCAATACGCTTCCTTTGCCAAATAGAACTTCCAGATGTTCCGCGGACAGATGCACATGTCTTGCAGATACACCGACTGGCACCACTGTCTGCAGCTCGCCAGATGACGCCAATCCGATTGCTTGCAGCTCGTCCATGATTAGCTTCGTGATCGATTGAACCCATTGATCATTCGACATCATGTTATCGTTCATTCCACATCACCTGCTTACTTTACGGATGGAAGCATCTTCAGCACGTCAGTGTGTGGTCTTGGAATCACATGCGCCGCTACCAATTCGCCAATGCGCTGCGCAGCTTCTGATCCGACTTCAACTGCTGCTTTAACTGCGCCGACATCGCCTTTTACGATGACGGTAACTAGACCGGAGCCGATCTTGTCTGTTCCGACGATTTCTACATTTGCTGCCTTCAGCATCGCGTCTGCCGCTTCAACCGCTGCTACATAGCCTTTCGTCTCGATCATGCCGATAGATTCACTCATGATATAATCCTCCTCAGATTGGCATTAATGATTAACGATCCTAACGAATAGAAATGATCAGCGTATTACTTCAATGTCGGCAGCATCTTCTGAACATCCAGATGCGGTCTAGGAATCACATGTACAGCTACCAGCTCGCCTACGCGCTGAGCAGCCTCTGCACCCACTTCCGCTGCCGCTTTAACTGCGCCAACATCGCCTTTTACCAATACAGTAACCAGACCGGAGCCGATCTTCTCCGTACCGACGATTTCCACATTTGCCGCCTTCAACATCGCATCCGCTGCCTCGATTGCAGCAGTTAAACCTTTCGTCTCGATCATAGCCAATGCTTCGTTCATCTTTACTACCTCCATTAATGATTAATTAGGTTTATGATTTCGGCTGTCTTCTGCTTCTTGTCCGCTTAGGCGGAGCTTCCGATACCAAGCCTTGTTCCGGTTCCGTTATCGTTTCGAACTCTTTCTGAACCGCAGGCTCTGCTTGAGCGCTTGGAACGATAAACTTCATAATCTCCGCATGCGGCTTGGAGATCACCAAGCTCATCTTCAGCGGATTGTTGGCTTTGCCTTTACATACCTGTCTTGCTGCCTCAACTGATGCTGTGACTTGCGATACTCCGCCGCCGACGATAACAGTTACCAATCTGCCGCCCAGCAGCTTCTCGCTTGTCAGGAACTGCACATCCGCTGACTTCGTCATCGCATCCAACACTTCAATTGCAGTGGAGAAATACTGCACCTCCACTACTCCAATCGCATCAATATGTGTCATGCTGTTCCCTTCCTTCACTCCGAAGCGAGCAGTACATCAAGCTCGTCCGCTGGCTTGTAGAGAATATGGGAGGTTATAAGCTCCCCTGTCCGACGAGCTTCCGCCGATCCAACCTCCAGTGCGGTTCGCACCGATTCAATATCGCCTTGGACGATAACCGCTACATAGCCGGCGCCGGACTTTTCGACCTTGAGTACCTCTACGTAAGCAAATTTCACCATCATCTCCGCAGCCAGCCAAGCTGAGGTGAGTCCTCGTGTTTCGATCATACCGATAGACGCTCTCATGGGATTCCCCCTTATCCGCTGCTTCTGAAGCTACTTCGGACTGACCTTCCCCTGCGGCAGCAGCCCCATTAGCTCCGCGCTCCCTGATGGGATAAGATGAAACAGCATCTCATCCGGGGCCAGATAGCGGGATGCTGTTTCGCGCGCGACATCCAGCGCAGCCTGTACATCGCTGACTGTCCCTGAGAACTTAACCTGAATCATAACGGGTATTCTCGCATGGCTGTCATTCGGAGGGTTGTTGCAATCAATCCCTTGTATCGTGATATTAGCCGCCTTGCAAGCCTGATCCATCACGGCTAATGCTATGCTGTATCCTTGAACCTCTACACATCCGATCGCGGTACGTGTCATGGCTATCACCTACCCTATAATTCGGAATCCGCCCTCAGCCAACACGCATCGCACTTTACGTGTGAACGTCTTGGCAGACGTTAAACCTTCTCCTGTCGGTCCAGCTATCGTCATCGTCGTGTAGCCTTCTCCTCCGAAGCCGACTCCCGCCAGCGATGACGCATTCTTTACGAATATGGTCGTACCGACAGCTCGCGCGAACTTCGTGAGATGATTAACGTTCGTGGAATGCATGATCGCCGTATGACGATTGCCATGCTCCGCTTGCACCGCTAACTCAATCGCTTCATCCAAGTCCGCCGTCCGCACGATCGGCAGAACCGGCATCATCTGCTCCAATTGGACAAATGGATGCTGGAAGTCCACTTCGCAGATGAGCAGCTTCACGTCCTGTCTGCCGCGTACGCCGATCTTCTCTAGGAAGAGCAATGCGTCCTTCCCGATCCAGTCCTTCGCGACGTGATATTCCCGCTTCGTATCCAGTGAACATCCGCCTGCGACCTGCCGCACATTCGGCTCAAGCGCAAAGCTCATAACTTGCTCCAGCTCGCGTTGATTCAAGCGGTAAGCGCCATAGTTCAGCATGTGGAAGATGAGATCGTCCGCCACACTATTCACCACGAACACTTCTTTCTCCGCGATGCACAGGATGTTATTTTCAAACGAAGCCCCTGCAATGATCGCCTTGGCAGCCCGCTCGATGTCAGCCGTTTCGTCCACGACAACCGGGGGATTGCCCGCTCCCGCGCCAATCGCTTTCTTGCCAGAGCTCAGCAAGGCTTTAACCAAACCAGGTCCGCCAGTACCTAACAGCAGCTTAACTTCTGGCGACTCTGTGATGCGGTCCAACGATTCCTTGCTTGGATCCTTCACCATCGTAATCAAGTTGAGAGGACCGCCGGCTGCCACAATCGCTTTATTCAGCAGCTGAACTGCGTAAGCGCAGCTTCTCTTGGACGAAGGGTGTACATTGAATACGACCGCATTGCCCGCCGCCAACAATCCGATTGAATTGTTGATGACTGTTTCCACCGGATTCGTCACGGGCGTAACGGCTCCAACGAGACCGAAGGGGCCTTCTTCAATAATCGTTAACCCATCGTCACCGGACCACGCTTGCGTACTCAGATCCTCTGTCCCCGGCGTCTTCATCGCCGTCAGCTCCAGCTTCGCAATCTTATCCTCGACACGCCCCAAGGATGTCTCTTCCCAGATCATCCGAGCCAGCGTCTCTTTATGCTCAAGAGTCGTCTGCCGGATCGCCTGAATCAGCTTCTCCCGTTCAGCCAGCTTGCCGCCCTTCGCATACAGCTTCTGCGCAGCAGCAGCCGCATGAATAGCATCATCCGCTTGCTCGAACACGCCATAATCCCCCTGCGAATGCTGAAGGCTCACACTTGCAGGAGCAGCTTGAAGCGACGATGCTGCGGCGAGCGCAGACACTTGCTGTGGCACAAGCTGTGACGCAGGCTGTGCTTGACCGAGGTTCTGACCAATGTTCTTCAAGACGCCTTGAATGATGCTCTGCACATCTTGTTCGGTCAACTTTACGCTCATGTACGGTCACTCCTAACGGCTTAGTTTCTTCAATACTTGTTCCGTTACCTTCGCTACGATCGCTTCGATCATATCCTGCTTGTCCTTCGCGGACAATTCCGATAATCCAACCGATGGCTCCGAAGCAGCCGCTGCTTGCCCAGAGCCTGTCTCATCCGAAGGATACTTGCAAGCTGGCGTTCCTCCGCTCGTAATTCCCATCTTCGCGCGTATCGTGATCAGATCGGACACCTGATTGCAATTCAGCTCATTCGCCTGATTAATAATTCTGCCGGAGTACATCAGCATTAGCGCATAATGCTCTAGCGACTCCATCCGATAATAGGCTTCGATGATGTCTGTGCCCCATGTCAACGCGCCATGATTCGCTAGCAGCACCGCATTATAATCCTTGCAGTAAGGTGCGATCGAATTCGGCACCTCTTCCGTGCCCGGTGTCGCATAGGGTGCGACAGGCACCGTACCCAGGATGACAACCGCTTCTGGCGACACCGCTTTGTCGAGATCGATTCCCGCGATCGCGAACGATGTAGCAACTGGCGGATGCGCGTGTACAACCGCTGTCACGTTCGGGTTCTCCTTGTATACGCGGAGATGCATCTTGATCTCGGAAGACGGCTTGCGCTTCCCAGCTAGAACCTTGCCGCTCAGGTCCAACTTGACCAGCATATCAGGGGTCATAAATCCTTTGCTCACCCCAGTCGGAGTTGCCCAGATCGTGTTAGGACCTGTCTTTATCGTAATGTTGCCGTCGTTAGCCGCGACAAAATTCTTGTTGTACATCCGCCTTCCAATCTCGCAAATCATCTTCTTCGCTTCAAAGTCAGAAAGATAGGCTGAAGTCTTCTCTAACATACGCTCACTTCCTATTGGTATTTAATACCTGTTTCTGTTGATGACTTGATTTTCTTACTTTATACATGGTTTGTCAATTATTTATTTTGTTTTTTGTGGTTTTTGTAGGTGATAATACTCAATACAGGATCAAATAAGCAACAAATAGTCAAAATACAAGATTTATACCTCAATTCACCCTTAAAATAACGTCATCCCAACTCATCCACAAACCAAACAAATATGGTATAATGTTGTAAATTCCACAACATTAATGGAAAGTACGTGATCCTATGCTGCCTATAGCAAGAAAGTCCAAGATCAAAGAAATCATATTAGAGAAGAAGAACGTGACCGTTTCCGAGCTGGCTGGATTGTTCTCGGTTACAGAGGAGACGATTCGCAGGGATCTCAAGCAGCTGGAAGACGAGGGTGTGCTTACGCGTACATATGGCGGTGCCTACATTTCAGACGGTGTACAGAATGATGTGAACTTTAATTTGCGAGAGCATATACATGTGGAAGGCAAGAAGAAGATTGCCGAGAAGTGCGTACAGTTTATTAATAACGGGGACTCGATCTTTCTTGATGCCTCTTCAACATCGCTGTACATTGCCAATATGCTTCGTGACAAGCGAATTACGATCGTAACGAACTCGATTAAGATTGTGAACGCATTGATCGACAGCACCAGCGTGCATCTCGTCATTCTGGGCGGCAGCATCTCTCCGTCCTCCATGTCCAGCTTGGGACGCAACACCGAACTAAGCATAAACAGCTATTATTTCGACTTAGCTTTCATCTCTTGCCGTTCGATCAGCATGCAGCACGGTATTACGGATTCGAATGAGCAGCAGGCGGAAGTGCGCCGTCTAGCCGTGGAGCGTGCCAACAAAGCGTTCCTCATTGCCGACTACACGAAGTTTGATCGCACATCGTTTGCCAGCATATGCGGCTTTGATCAGATCGATACACTCATTGTTGATCAAGCCTTATCTCCAGACTGGCACCGCCATCTGGAGCATCACAGCATATCCTTGCATGAGTGCAACTAATGAACTCGAATAAAGCCCGCCCTTGGAGTCTGCATGCAGCAGGTTCGTAGGGCGGGCTTTATCATTTATTAGCTCTCAAACATCTTAGGCAAGCTTACGTTGAACGGTGGATAAGCAATACCGTTCTGTGTAATGATAGCGCTGATCAGCGAATGATCTGTTACGTCAAATGCGGGATTGTACACCTGCACGCCCGCAGGCGCCATCGGCTTCTCATACCATTGCGACGTCACTTCTTCGTCAGCGCGCAGTTCGATATGGATATCGTCGCCGGTTTCGCATTTCAAGTCGATTGTAGACAGCGGCGAGCACACATAGAACGGTATGCCGTAATGCTTCGCTAGTATCGCCACGGCAGATGTGCCGATCTTGTTGGCTGTGTCACCGTTAGCCGCGACGCGATCGCAGCCGACGAGCACCGCCTGCACTTTACCTTCCTTCATCACGATCGAAGACATATTATCGCAGATTAACGTGACATCTACTCCCGCTTCCTTCAGCTCCCACGCTGTCAGCCTTGCACCCTGCAGCAGCGGTCTCGTCTCATCCGCGAATACCTTGAACTGATAACCCTGCTCCTGGCCCAGATAGATCGGAGCTAATGCCGTCCCATACTTAGCCGTTGCAATAGCGCCTGCATTACAATGCGTAAGCAGTCCCCAGTTCGGCTCCAGTAAAGACAGCGCGTACTTGCCGATGCTCTCGCATACGATCTCGTCCTCAGCACGAATCGCCTCTGACTCCTCGCGCAGCGCTTCCTTAGCCTCGGCAATGGACTTGCCAGCCTCGCGCAGCAAGCGCGCTTCCATCCGGTCCAGCGCCCAGAACAGATTAACGGCTGTCGGTCTGGAGGAGGCGAGATAGTCCTTAACATCCTTAACATCCTGGCACAGCTGCTGGAACGTTTCAGCCTTGGAACGCTTCGCTCCCAAGTACAAGCCATACGCCGCAGCTATTCCGATCGCTGGCGCGCCGCGCACCTTCAGCTTGAATATCGCATCCCATATATCCTTAAGCTCTGTTAGCCGCAAAAACACCTTCTCATTCGGCAACAGCGTCTGATCCAATATGACCAGTGTATCGTGCTCATCATCCAGTACAACAGATTGGATCATCGTAATTGACGTTGTATCGCTGCTCATCATGTCATATCCCTCCTGAAGCTTATCACTTGAAGTTAACGAGCTTAACTAATCTAACTAGCTCGACTAGCTCACAATCTTGCTGTCCGCTATCACATCGTCAACGATCTGTTTGAAATCGTCGCCAGTGCGAATGCCAGCACGCTGCATAATGAAGGTCTTCCCGATCACGAGCAGCAGCTTCTCCGCACGAGCTCTTGCTGTCGGATCAGCGATAGAAGTCACATCCTTCACGCCTGCCAGACCAATAATTCGGCGTATAAGCTCCATACCAGCTACAGCTGCCGCATCGGAAATGATTCCGTTCAGATAATAAACGTCAAATCCCGGAATCTTCGCTACACGATCTGTCGCAGCTTCATGATACAGCTTCATGAATTTTTCACGGAACAAGTCAATGACGTCCACCAAGCATGTGATCAGCCAAGCCTTCTGCTGTTCTCTTGCTGCCTCGTCCTTCATCACGCTATCTGCATTGACATAAGCGAATAACAGATGTGCAACGACATTGCCGACATCATACCCAGCAGGACCGTAGAATGCGAACTCTGGGTCGATAATCTTCGTTGAATCTTCCTTGATAAAGATCGAGCCCGAGTGCAGGTCGCCATGCAGCAAGGATTGCGCATGATTCATGAACTCGAACTTAAGCTTCGCTGTCTCCAGCAGAAGCTCCTCGTCTTCCCACAAGTAAGACTTCGCAAATTCACGTGTCCGCTCAAATACATCATTCCGAGGACAATCATAAAATGGCTCCGTATAGACTAGATCCTCTGAGATCTCGCATAGGTCGGGATTAATGAATCGCTTCAGCTGTTCTTTCTTCTCTTTATGGTTCATGACGATGTCAGATGTCAGCAGCAGCGTATTCGCCATAAAAGTGGAGATATGCTCCGCGAACAACGGAAACCGCTTATGATCGAGCAGCGCCTTCCTCATAATCTCGTGATCGGACAAGTCCTCCATCACACAGCAGTTCATAATCGGATCATACTTATACATGATAGGAACAAGGCCTGGCGCGAGCTCGTACTGAAGCTTTAATATTTCACTTTCAATCCGATTGCGATCGGGAGATACGATGAACTCATCCGATATGCGAGCAACGGGTCCTGCCTGCTTGATAATAATAGATCTATTCGTACGGGTATCCACGAGACGGAATACATAGTTCAGATTGCCGTCGCCTATCTCTATGCATGTCAGCTCCGCGCCATCATCGAAGTAATCAAGCTGCGTTAACGCGTATTGTACGACATCGGGTTCTTTCATGGTGAAATAATGAGTGAACTGATTCATTCGAATTACCTCCCCTAATCGCTACTTCTTCTTGTAATAAGTCAACGCCAAGGCAAACGCCAATACTGTACCCTTCACAATATCCATGGCATAGTAAGGGACGCTCATCATAACTAATCCATTTTGCAAAATCCCAATCAACACTGCCCCTACGAACGTCCCAATTGCATTCGGCTTACCAGCGCCGAGCACGGAGAATCCAATATACGCTGCTGCAACCGAGTCCATGAGATATGGCGCTCCCGAATTCACTTCGGCAGTCATTACGCGCGCGCCCAGCATGATACCGCCGATGGCTGCGAACATCGCGGATAAGATATATGCCGCCACTCGGTATTTATTGACCGAGATGCCTGATAGCTTCGCCGCCTCCATATTGCCGCCGATCACATACATATAACGGCCATGCTTCGTATAGGTAAGGAAGATGTGAACGACGATGACGATGACGAGCATGATCAGGATGATCCAAGGCACTTGACCTATCTTCGCGAAGAATGGACTGATCGTTCCAGTCGAGAAGCTTCCGTCCGGCATAACCATGTTCTGAGATACCGTCGCACCGCGTGTATAAGTAAGCGCGATTCCCTGTACCACGAACATTGTGGCCAGGGTCATCAGCATATCCGTAATCTTCAGCTTCACAATCATGAAGGCATTGATCACGCCAACCACTATACAAACGAGAATAGCAGTCACAATACCCAGGCCTACGCTCATGCCATGCCATACAAACATAGAGATAACGAGCGCATTGGCGAGTGAGGCTACTGAGCCAACCGATAGGTCAAATCCCCCTACTGATAGGGAGATTGTAATTCCGATAGATATAATCGTAACGATAGAAATAGAACGCAGAATGTTGACTAAGTTTGAAGGCTGAAGAAAGCTGTCCGATGTCAAGCCAAATACAACAATCAAGATGCCAATCGTGATGATCGTTCCATATCGATACAGGAAGTCGAATAGATCAAACGATTTGGGAGCTTTATTAGTTTGAATGGTCTTAGCAGTGCTCATCATTATTTTCCTCCCGTAGAGTAGTACAGCAACTCTTCTTCATTCGTGCGGCTCGTCTCCAGCTCTTTGACTAGCATTCCGTCATACAATACATAGGTTCGATTCGTAATTCCGATAATTTCCGACAGCTCGCACGATGCATATAGAATGCATTTTCCACGCTCAGCTAGTTGAAAGATAAGCTCGAATATATCTTTCTTCGCTCCGACATCGACGCCTTTAGTTGGCTCGTCAAATATGTATACTTCCGCATCGGTAATCAGCCATTTGCCAATCGCAACCTTCTGTTGATTGCCTCCGGATAGGTTCTGCACCTTGGTATTCTCGTTCGGTGTCTTGATGCCCAGATCTTGAATAATCGTACACGCAGCTTCTTTCTCCCTCTTAAATCTCAGCCACGTGTTCATGCTGCAGAATTTCTTCAGATTGACTGCTGTGATATTGACGGCAACGGATTCGCTAACCAGTATCCCTTCTTTGCGACGTTCCTCCGGCACTAGGGCAATGCCCTGCTTCATCGCGTCATGCGGATTGCGGATACTGAGCTTCTTACCATGAAGATGCAGCTCACCCGAGACTGAAGCTGATGCGCCAAACAACGCTTTACACAGCTCAGTCTTGCCGGCGCCTACCAAGCCTGCGATTCCGATAATTTCACCTTTTCTTATGTGCATGTCAATGGGCTGAACTTTATCGCGATCGCTGAACTGCTTCACCTCAAACATGGTTTCACCAAGTTCAACATTCACCTTAGGGAACTGATCGCCCAGTGATCTGCCAAGCATATGTTCTACGACGTGATTCTGCGTCACATCCGCAATCTTCTCTCTAACGACGAATTCCCCATCTCTCATGACGGTAATGTCATCGCATATTTCGAACAATTCGGGCAGACGGTGAGAAATAAAAATCACGCCGACATTTTCTTTTTTCAACTCTCGCACGATGCGGAACAGCTCTTGCGTCTCAGCATGGCTTAATGGCGCTGTAGGCTCATCGAGTATTAGAAATCTGCATGTCTTCGATATAGCCCTTGCTATTAACACCATCTGCTTCTCTGCTAGCGTCAATTGACTTACTAGCTTCTTCGAGGATACTTTGACGTTAATCCTGTTCAATATTTCCTGCGCGCGCTTATGGACCTGACTCCATGAGACGAATTGCTGCTTCCCCATGTCATTGACCATGTGATCCAACATGATGTTCTCGCCCACCGTCAAGTAAGGGATTAATGCGGTGTCTACTTCCTGGTAAACGATCTGAATACCCAGTTCCTTCGCGTCTCTTGGGCTGCGTATATGAACTTCTTGACCATCAATATAGATCTGACCTGAATAGTGATTGTAGGCCCCGGATAACACCTTCATCAGCGTTGACTTTCCTGCGCCATTCGCACCGATTAAAGCATGAGAACTTCCTGTCATCGTGCTGAAGAAAACATCATTTAATGCTCTGACACCTGGGAACTCGATCGTTATGTTCTTCATCTGCAGTTCGATTGCGTTCACTGCCCCCATAGCTTCACCCTCTAACAGGTACTTAGTATGCAGGCAGGAAAACGCTGTCATAACTGCTTCCCTGCCTGCTGATGTACTATTCTATTGCTGCGGACTACTTTTTATTAGCTTCCTTCAGCTTCTTCATCCAGCCTTCTTCAAACTCCGTGCTGACGCCCCAGCCTGGAATAATGCTAGCTAGATTAACCATGTTCACTGCTTCGGTAGAGCCTTTCAGCTTCTCTTGCGTAATCATCGATGCAGCCAGATTGTATGCTGCTGGTGTCTCTTCTCCTGCAATCTTCTTCGCAAGAATGCGGAGGTTCACCGCGCCGATGATCTTCGGATCAACGGCCGCTGTAGCTACCCATGGGCTCTTATCTTCCTGCATCGCTTGAAGGTCTGCGTTCGATACGTCGATACCGAATATTTTAACTTCATCACGACCTGCTTCTTTGATAGCTCGATTCGCTCCGATTGCAAAAGCATCCCATGTAGCAAATATGCCATCGATCTCGCCTTTCGGATACTTCGTCAACATAGCGGCTACAGCGTTCTGTGTCTGAACCGAAGTATCAGCAGCAGCTATACCAAATCGATCGATCTCCTCATAACCAGGGTTAGCCGTCAAAAATTGTTGATAGATCGTATTACGTCTTACCATTGGCGGGAAACCATCTACCCATAGGTAGACAATCTTACCTTTGCCTTTAAGCTCTTTGTGCATCTCATCCAATGCGAGCTTAGCCAAGTTCTCATCATCCTGTGAGGTAAGCGTTACGCCTTCAATATCAGCCAGACCGGCAATGGAGTCGTACGTTACAACTGGAATTCCCTTTTCTCGAATCTTCTTCACATCTTCAATCGTCGCCTCATCGTCACCATGAGAGATAATGAAGCCGTCATAATCTTTCTCGAGTGACTGGGCAATAGCATCATGGAACTTGGCAGTATCACCATTAGCCGAGAAGGTATCGACTGTGAAGCCCATGGACTCTCCTTCTTGCTTAGCGCCGGCCAAATACTGAGCCGTATGATCATCGCCGCCGATCTTGCGAATAACCATAATCTTCACTTGATCATCTTTTGCGATCTTGTCAGGTACTCCTTCGACCGCAGTTGTTCCTTTTGAGCCTTTGCTTCCACCGTCGCCCGTGGAGCAGCCTGTAGCAACCAGAACTACTACCATTAGTGAAAGCAGCATCTTACTGAACAATTGTCTCTTCAACACTAAACCCCCTTAATCAAGTTATGACTCTACTAATGTGTAATCGATTACCAGAACATGTAATGTTCATGGCAGAATTTTAGCATGGAAATACTTGGTTTACAACGAAAATTTATTGTTTTTTATGTAGTTTTAATTACTTTATATCTGTTTTATATGGTTTTATTACATCTAATCCCATATCTGTTCATGAATATATAAATACTCTATTTTAGATTGAGCTAGAGAAAATATAAAAAGGCTCATCTTCGATCTCATCACGAGATGGAAAGATGAACCTTGAAATTGAAGTAATTAGAATAAAAAAAAGCAGTTTTAAGGTTTCCCTCAAAACTGCTGTAAGTTCATAACTGGTGAGCCATGAAGGACTCGAACCTTCGACACCCTGATTAAAAGTCAGGTGCTCTACCAACTGAGCTAATGGCTCTCACTAAAAAGTAAGAATGGTGGAGGCTGATGGATTCGAACCACCGAACTCGAAGAGAGCAGATTTACAGTCTGCCGTGTTTAGCCACTTCACTAAGCCTCCATAAATTATGGTGGCTCGGGACGGAATCGAACCGCCGACACGAGGATTTTCAGTCCTCTGCTCTACCGACTGAGCTACCGAGCCATGAATATGAGATTTTGGACAAAAAATAAGTGGCGGAGCATTCGTTCCTCCACTTTCTAGTATAAAAATGGCGGAGCTGACGGGATTCGAACCCGCGGTCTCCTGCGTGACAGGCAGGCATGTTAGGCCTCTACACCACAGCTCCACACAAGTTTAAATGGTGCCGGCGAAAGGAGTCGAACCCTCGACCTACTGATTACAAGTCAGCCGCTCTACCAACTGAGCTACACCGGCATAATATGGTGGACGCTGACGGGATCGAACCGCCGACCCTCTGCTTGTAAGGCAGATGCTCTCCCAGCTGAGCTAAGCGTCCAGGATTGTTGTGTTAAAAAGGTAATATGGTAGCGGCGGAGGGGATCGAACCCCCGACCTTACGGGTATGAACCGTACGCTCTAGCCAGCTGAGCTACACCGCCATATTATTATTAAGTTAAGAAGTCACTGGCGGAGAGTGAGGGATTCGAACCCTCGCAGCTGTTACACCCTAACGCTTTAGCAAAGCGTCCCCTTCGGCCTCTTGGGTAACTCTCCGTGTCGTTCAGGTGAGCGCGAACCTTGTCCACCGTATTATACGTGATTCTCAACTAAAATTCAAGGTATATACCCTGAAAACTGAATGCGAAGTTTGAAAAGCCTTGCTTGAATATCATTAGGATAAGCCCTCGACCGATTAGTATTCGTCAGCTCCACACATTGCTGTGCTTCCACCCCGAACCTATCTACCTCGTCGTCTTCAAGGGGTCTTAC
>NZ_JBTGUH010000013.1:0-78602 GCF_054343325.1 Paenibacillus marinisediminis | reverse complement strand
AGCCTCCAAGCCGTGTCTGATCGTCGTACCCCCTTGCAGTGCGCGTGCAGACGCGCGCTCGATAATCGGACCATCCGCCAATGGGTCGGAGTATGGAATACCGAGCTCGATCACATTAGCTCCAGCCTTCTCCATGCCGAGAAGCAGCTGAACCGTTACATCCAGCGTTGGATCACCTACTGTTATGAACGGAATCAGGGCGGTTTCACCAGCTTTTCTTAATTGTTCGAATGCTGCATCTAATCTATTCGTTATGACGGTACTCATGACTATTTACCTCCTAATGCTTGGATGATCGTACCTACGTCCTTGTCCCCACGTCCAGACAAGTTGACCACCATAATCGTGTCAGAGCTCAACTGGGGGGCTAACTTCACTGCTTGAGCGAGCGCGTGTGAAGACTCTAGTGCGGGAAGTATTCCTTCCGTACGACACAGCAGTTGCAAGGCATCCATGGCTTCGGTATCTGTAATTGGCACATATTCCGCACGCTCCGACTGTTTGAGATGAGCATGCTCTGGACCTACTCCTGGATAGTCAAGGCCAGCCGATATGGAATGAGCCTCCTGAACTTGACCGTATTCATCCTGCAGCAGATAACTTAACGATCCTTGAAATACACCTGGACGCCCCAGTGTCATCGTTGCTGCATGTTCATCTGTATCCACTCCTCTGCCTGCCGCTTCTACACCGATAAGGCGAACAGAGGAATCTTCGATAAACGGATAGAATAGCCCCATCGCGTTGCTGCCGCCGCCAACTGCTGCGATACAAACGTCAGGCAATCGTCCTTCCGCTTCTATCATCTGACGTTTCGTCTCGTCACCGATAATTCTCTGGAAGTCCCTAACAATCATTGGATAAGGATGAGGACCGACTACCGAACCTAGAATATAAAACGTATCCTGCACATTACTTACCCAGTAGCGCAGGGTTTCATTGCCTGCATCCTTCAAGGTACGAGAACCTGACATAACGGGCACGACCTCCGCCCCAAGCAGTCGCATACGGAACACGTTCAACTCTTGGCGCTTCATATCCTCTTCGCCCATGAACACTTTACACTCCATACCGAATAATGCAGCGACGGTTGCCGTCGCAACGCCATGCTGACCAGCACCTGTTTCCGCAATTACTTTACGCTTGCCCATCCGTTTCGCTAATAGAGCTTGACCGATTGTATTATTAATCTTATGAGCGCCAGTATGGTTAAGGTCTTCCCGCTTCAAGTAGATCTTTGCACCGCCCAGCTCTTGTGAGAGCCGTTCTGCATGGTACAGCGCAGTAGGGCGGCCTGAATACGTATGGAGCAAATGAATCAGCTCACGCTGAAAATCAGGATCTGCTATATTTTTACGATATGCTTCCTCCAACTCGAAGAGAGCATTCATTAATGTTTCAGGAACATAGCGACCGCCAAATGAGCCGTATCTCCCCCGTTCATCCGGGTATGTGTAGGTTGGTATATGTGTTTGCTGTTCCATTAGGACTTCACCCTTTCGATAAATGATTGGACCTTAATTAGATCCTTAACTCCGTTCGTTTCTACGCCGCTTGAGACATCTACTCCTTGAAGATCGTAACTAGCCTTTAACTTTGCAATGTTATCCGTATGAAGTCCGCCCGCCGCATATAGCGGAATCGAGTAACGCTTCGTATAAGCGAGATAGGCAGGGATCACATCCCATTGAAATGAATGCCCGGAGCCTCCGCCATGTACAGGATCATGCGTATCTAAAAGAAGCACATCGATATTATCTATAATGGAAGACAGCCGTTCGAATTGATGTTGAATGAGCTGTTCCCTTTCATCATGCGCATCAGCTGTATTGGCTGGGATCGGCATCGTTAGCCATATCTTTATTGACCATCGGTCTTTAATCCACTGAGCAATGGACAGGTCTTCACAAACAAGAAATTGGACTGCATCAAGCGGAACATTTGCTAATACCCTCTCCATTTCACTTCGATCGGCTCGAGCATACACTCCAACCATCTCCGGCGCGTTGCTGATCTCGCATCGGATTGCATCTATGATTGACGCAGCTTGCGGCGGTGTCACCTGTCTGCGGCTAGGCGCAAATACGAATCCGATATGATCAGGCTTCAGTCTTGCGACTTGCACCCCCGTAGCAGCGTCTTGAATGCCGCAAATCTTGACGTTCAATACGATTCTCTCCTTCGATATAGAAATAACATCTTATGAAAATGAAGCTCGATTACATTATGGAGTTTGAGTAATCAGCTCCAGCCCGCTCATTAATGCATACACGGCATCACCAATCCGATCTTGTCGCATAAAATGTTCACCCACAAGCACTCCATGCACGCCATGCTGATGCAAATTGACAAGATGTTCTGGCTGATGGATGCCGCTCTCGCTTACGAGCACCGCACCCTTCGGTACAGCCGATAGAAGCCGTGCCGTTTGCTCGATATCCGTCTCAAACGTATGAAGATTCCGATTGTTGATACCGATTAGCTCAATACCATCAAGGCGTTTAACCCGATCGAGCTCTACCAGATCATGAACCTCGACTAACGACTCTAAGCCCAACTGCTTGGCGAATGTGAACAGCTCAGCAAGCTCTGCATCATCCAGAACCGCTGCAATTAACAACACCGCATCCGCGCCTATTAAGCGCGCCTCAGCCAGTTGCTCCTTGCTGATGATAAACTCTTTTCGCAGGAGCGGCAGATCTACCGCCGCTCGAACCTTGCGAAATATATCAATGCCGCCTTGAAAATACTGCACGTCCGTTAACACGGACAGTGCGTCCGCTCCAGCGGCGGCATATTCCTTCGCGATCTGATCAGGGTGGAACTGTTCGCGAATCAGGCCTTTGGAAGGCGAAGCCTTCTTAACTTCAGCGATCAAGCCTACAGCCCGATGCCGTCCGCTAGTCAGCGCTTGCTTCAATGAACGGCAGGGCGGAAGCTGCGCTATCTGCCGCAGCGCTTCATCCAGGTTCATCTCCTGCTGAAGCGCCTGTACTTCTTCTCGCTTCGTAGCGATTATCCGATCAAGAAACATGGCTTAATCCTCCTGTCGTTTCAATCCATTCATCCAGCTTATGGCCAGCGCGACCACTGTCGATTGCTTCAGCCGCTATGCTGACTCCTTCTGCGATCGAATCTGCTTGCCCGGATACGTAGACGCATGCGCCAGCATTCGCCAGCACAATATCACGATGCCCGCCGCGCTCGCCTCTCAAGATGCGGCGGATCAGGTTCGCATTCGTAACCGCATCTCCGCCCAGCACCTCTGTCAGCGGCCGTGTCGTCAGCCCTAGCTGTTCCGGCGTGATGTCATAGGTTTGAATCTCGCCATGGCGAAGCTCACTCACACGAGTCGGAGCGGATAAGCTGATCTCATCCAGCCCATCTTCGCTAGCCACGACCATAGCCCGCTTCAGGCCTAGCTCGCGAAGCACCGCAGCAACGGTCTCGGTGCGATTGCGATCGTAGATGCCGAGCAGCTGTCGGTCGGCGCCTGCGGGGTTGGTGAGCGGCCCAAGCATATTGAATACGGTGCGTACGCCTAATTCTTTTCGCGGGCCAGCCGCATGCTTCATGGCTGGATGGTATAATTGAGCGAACATGAAGCATATGCCGGTGCGCTCCAAGCAATCTGCTGCCTGCTCGCCGCTTAATTGAATGTTGACGCCAAGCTCTTCCAGCACGTCCGCGCTGCCTGCTTTGCCAGAAGCAGAACGGTTGCCGTGCTTCGCAACCCGCACGCCGGAAGAGGCTGCTATGATAGCGGATGCGGTCGAGATGTTGAACTTGTGGATACCCGATCCACCCGTACCGCACGTATCCAGCAGTCGATCACGAGATGTGACCAAGTGATTCGCTAGATTGCGCATCGCATCGGCGAAGCCCGCAATCTCGTCGACGGATTCGACCTTTAGCCGCAGCCCAGCCAACAGGGCGCCAATCTGTGCAGAAGTTGCTCTGCCGCCCATAATATCCTCCATGGCGAGTCTTGCTTGTTCACGAGTCAAATCTTTACCAACGAGCACCGTATTCAAAGCTTCTCTGATTCTCATATCCTCACTCATCGAGCCGTCACCTCTCTTCCCGAACTGCCATCTTGTACTTGAAGATCATAGTCCATATTAGCGTGAACAGGCTTACCCGCAGCGCGCATAGAAGAGGATCTCTTCAATTGAGCGCCATACTCTTTGCCAAAGATTCGCTCTGCCATCACGATAGATAACAACAAAGCCTTAGCCTTGTTCACCGTTTCCTCGTACTCCTTCTCAGGTACGGAATCCCATACGATACCTGCTCCAGATTGTACATAGGCTTTACCATGCTTGAATATAATCGTTCGAATCGTAATGCACGTATCCAGATTGCCGTTGAAGCCAAGATATCCGATCGCTCCAGCATATGCGCCTCTTGCTTCTCGTTCGAGCTCAGCGATGATTTCCATCGCGCGAATCTTTGGAGCTCCAGACACGGTACCGGCAGGTAGACATGAGAGGAACGCGTCAAAGAAATTTTTATCTTCACGAAGCTTACCCGATACGTTCGATACGATGTGCATCACATGCGAGTATCGCTCGACATTCATGTAGGAATCACACTGTACCGATCCGAATTCGGATACACGACCGATATCGTTGCGGCCTAGATCAACCAGCATAATATGTTCTGCCCGCTCCTTCTCATCCGCAAGAAGCTCTGCTTCTAACGCGAGATCCTGTTCAGGCGTCGCTCCTCTTGCTCTCGTTCCTGCAATCGGCCGTGTCTCTACGCGATCGCCTTTGACTCGAACGAGTGCTTCTGGAGATGAACCAACCAACGTTTCATCGTCCATCTTCAGCATGTACATGTATGGAGATGGGTTGGTAATGCGCAGCATACGGTAAACATCGATAGGCTCCGCTTCCGTCACCCGCTCGAAGCGCTGCGAGAGTACAACTTGAAAGATATCGCCCGATCGTATATATTCCTTCGCTTGCTCAACCTTGTTCATATAGGAAGCTTTTGTCTCATTGCTGATCACAACTCCAATATCGTCAACCCGTTCGGCCAAAGCCTCTGCAGATATGGGCTTCAGCGCTTGAGGCAGCGGCGCTGTGATTTTCTGCTCCAATCGAGTCAGCTTCTCGCCAGCTTCTTGGTACAGCTCGCGAAGTTCGTTGCTGCCAGCGCCTTCTGGCACGTGCAGATTGACTATGGCTTGAATCTGCTGCTTCACATGATCGAATACGACGAGTTGGTCACAGAACATGAATTGAATATCATTCATATTCAAATCGTCTTTCGCGTGGCGAGGCAGCTTCTCATACTGCTGCATCAGATCGTAGCCGAAGAAGCCGATCGCACCACCGGTTAGAGGGGGAAGACCTGGTATGGTTGGACTCTTATAGCGCTTAAGCAGCGCTTGAAGTCCTTCCAACGGCTTCGCATCCAGATGCCGTTGCCTGCCGCCCTCAGTGATGACGTTCACTCCATTTTTCCCAAGAAGCAGGAGAAATGGATCTGTACCGATAAAGGAGTATCGGGCCCATTGCACTCCGCCTTCAATACTTTCTAACAAAAAGGCATATCGTTCATCTTGCAGCCGCTGATATAATCGAATAGGTGTTTCCATATCAGCGAGAATAGTACGCGAGATTGGAATAACGTTGTAGTCATGGGAAAGCTCTAATACTTGTTCGTAGCGGGGGATCATCGCCTTCACTCCTTTTCTCCCTATCGAGGGGGATGATACAGAGTGCAACTAAAAAAGACCTCTACGCAAAGTAGAGGTCTTATCGCTAACGATGAAATGATAGGAAAGCTGGAGATGCGAAGATACAAGCATACCGTCCAGGTATGCTAGCCACATCCATATAGAAGAAAGCAGCCGCACGGTACATCCCGTGTAGCGCTAATCATATTATACTCAGCTCTGCTCTGCTAAACTCATCTCATCTAAACTAAACTCTGCTCAACTCTGCTATTGCCAATATACAATAACTGCAAACTATAGTCAACGCAAGTTTGCCGGTATGCTCTGACTTCATATAACTGAAGGTCAAAGAGCTTACTGCTTTTGCTTCTCTTAGCCTCACTTGTCCAGTAAATCCGGTCGCAGCTTCGCTGCTTCATTCAAGTACACATGCTTTATATCCGCTTGCCCTTTTTCGGTATTCACATTCAGCATAATGCGAATACACTGCGGCAGACTGCCCTTAACTGGAATTTCGACGGCACACATAATCGGCACAAGCTCCCAACCCGGAAGTGTTCTTACTGCCCGCGCAGGAAATGTCGCATCCAGATCCGTCGTCATCGTGATCCATATGCTTGAGATGCTCTCAGCATCAATCTCATTCAATTCTACGATCTTATTCAACAATTCATTCGTCGCGCTCAATATTTCATCCGCATCATTGGCTTGAACGGTAGTTGCTCCACGAATCCCTCTAAGAAACATCGTCATCCTTATTCCCCTTTCAAGCTGTTCACAATGTCGCGCACCAAGGAAACAGGGACGTCCCGTCGAATCTCAACACGACCTATTGCAGTTGGTACAACAAACACCATCGAACCTTCGCTGAATTTCTTATCATGCATCATAGCGTTCATGATCGCATCTGTATCATAATGACTCGGAATTACGGTCGGCAGACCAAACGCCTCCATCAATTGACGAGTTCGCTCCTCAAGCCCAGCATCCTCACCCAGCGCTGCCGCTAAGCGCGCTGCTCCAACCATCCCAATCGAGATCGCTTCTCCGTGAAGTAGTTCTCCGTAATTCCCCACTGCCTCCAGCGCATGCCCGATCGTATGTCCCAGATTCAGAATCGCCCGTAGATCATTCTCTCGTTCATCCCGAGATACGACCTGAGCCTTGACACTGCAACCCGTAAATAAGCCATACTGAAGCTTCTCTTCATTCAGCTTTACGAGCTCGCTTGCATGGTCATTGCACCAAGCCGCGAATGTCTCGTCCCAGATCAACCCATGCTTGACCATCTCAGCAAGTCCGGCTCGGATTTCACGCTCAGGCAGGGTCAGCAGTGTGGATGTATCATACACGACCATATCGGGCTGATGAAATGCACCGATTATATTTTTCGCAAGCGGATGGTTAACAGCTACTTTACCGCCAACACTGCTGTCATGCGCGAGGATCGTAGTTGGCATCTGCATGAAGCGAACACCGCGCATATAGGATGCCGCAACGAAGCCTGCAAGGTCCCCTACAACTCCGCCGCCTAACGCGACTACTGTCGATTTGCGGTCTAGGCCTGCTTCAAGCGCTGTAGTTATACATGCTTCCAGATGAGCTAGAGATTTCGACGTCTCCCCAGCAGGAACGGTATGTACAGCCACATGATAACCAGCACTCTCCAATGATTGTGTAACGGCTGCCAAGTGCAAGACTGCAACATTCTCATCCGTAACAACGAGAATAGGACTCTTAGTCGTGATGTTCTTGTCTACAAACAGTTGCCCAGCCTTTGTCAACAACCCGGATCCGATATAGATTGGATATGAACGCTCACCCAGATCAACTGTCAGTTCCGCAGCATTCCAACGTGAATTCATGTTCATCGTCATCACCTAGTATTTAGCGACTTGAGCCATGTAATGATCATAATTGGCTCTGATCTCTTCCATAGAGTCTCCACCGAACTTCTCGAGAAATGCTTTAGCGATCTCCCAGGCAACAACATGCTCCATTACTACACTTGCAGCAGGTACTGCGCAAGCATCAGAGCGCTCAACCTGTGCCGTGAAAGGCTCTTTCGTATCAATATCTACACTGCGAAGCGGCTTATAAAGAGTCGGAATTGGCTTCATCACGCCTCTTACGACAACTGGCATTCCATTCGTCATTCCGCCTTCAAATCCGCCAAGTCGGTTGGAAGCGCGGGTAAAGCCGTGCTTCTCATCATACAAGATCTCATCGTGAACCTGCGATCCGCGCAGGATACCAGCCTCAAAGCCAATACCAATCTCAACACCCTTAAAAGCGTTGATCGACATCACTGCCTGAGCGATACGGCCATCCAGCTTGCGATCATATTGAACATAACTGCCCAGACCAACAGGCAGGCCCTCCACGATACACTCCACAATTCCGCCGATGGAGTCTCCGTCAGCTTTGATCTGATCGATGTAAGCTTCCATCTTCTGTTCCGTTTCTTTATCAACGACACGAACGGAGGATGCTTCTGTCTGTTCGATCAGTTCTTCGACGGACAGTTGATTAGGCGGTGCTTCAATCTCTCCAATTCGAATCACTTGCCCCGCTACTTTTATGCCAAATGCCGCAAGCAATTGACGCGCTACAGCACCGATAGCTACACGAACCGTTGTCTCGCGTGCACTTGAACGTTCAAGTACGTTGCGAAGATCCTTTAAGTTGTATTTCAAACCGCCATTTAAATCTGCATGACCAGGACGCGGTCGATGAATACGGCGTTTATCTTCGTCTGATCCCTCGATTGGTTCAACGTTCATAATCTGTGTCCAATGCTTCCAGTCGTTATTCTCCACGACGATAGCAATAGGTGCACCCGTCGTTCGTCCATGGCGAACTCCGCCTACAATGGAAGCCGTATCTTTTTCGATTTGCATGCGACGGCCACGGCCGTAGCCCTTCTGACGTCGATGCAATTGGAAGTTGAGTTCTTCAAAATCAACTGTCATATTGCTTGGCATACCCTCAATGATAGCGGTCAATTGTGGTCCATGGGTCTCTCCTGCTGTCAAATAACGTAGATTCACACTTAGCTCCCCCTTTTGCTGTAATGCTGTAAACGACTAAAATCTCGAGACTCTTTTGCTCATTATAGTATAGGAGTATCCGTTTGACAAGAAAGCAAAAACACGCCCTGCCGCGCTCAAATGAGCGAGAAGAACGTGTAATAACAGCATTTCACACCTAATCACGAACGTAAGTAACTCGCTGCTAATGTATAAGTTAATGCCAGTACCACCAATCAGTTGGCTTGTGTAACGGAGTACTAGAGGTACCATCAGCTTGATCGTGAATCGAATTGCGCCGTAACGAATCGAGAGGCTCAGCATTGCCTGAATCTTGCTTGTCATGTTGATGTTGCAACGCAACCTGCTTATTACCAATTGGTGCATATTCATGATCTGCTCTATGCTGCAGTTCATCTTCCTCCAGCCATTGTTCAAGCGGATGCAGCTCCAAGCCTAATATTTGCGCGCATTCTTGCAACGATAGCTCACCGCGGTAATAGGCAGCAATCACCTTCCTCTTATCCATCTTGCTTCCTCCGTACCTTCTCTAGATTGATGCCTACCAGCCATCGAATTCTTTAAGAATAGTATCGGACAAGGAGTACTTCGTTATACGTACACGATTGATTGCACTATGTAAGCTTACGATAGAAGAAGGTCTCAACTGTCTCAAGCCCATATTGGCCTGGATTAAATATCTGTTCCGTACTGCCTACGAACAAGACTCCTCCAGGTCGCAAGGATTGAGCAAACTTGTGATATAGCATATGCTTGGCTTCTTCTGTGAAATAGATCATGACATTGCGGCAAATGATCAAGTCAAATCCGGTATCAAACCGATCGTTTAACAGATTTTGCTTCTGAAATGATATACCTGACTTAAGTCGATCATGAATACGAAATAATTCATTTTCCTGTGTAAAAAACCGAGACTGAAACGAAGAAGGAACGTCCTTTAACGCACGAGAAATGTATATTCCTTCTTTTGCTCGCGCAAGCGCGTTATCATCCAAGTCGCTCGCTAATAGCTTGGACCCTGTAAATACATTCAAGTCATCAAGTATCATCGCAAGAGTATAGGGCTCTTCCCCAGTCGAACAAGCGGCGCTCCAGCAGCGCAACCGCGAGGAATGGCTCAACAGCTCAGGCAGAACTTTAGTGCGCAATACTTCCCAGCGACTCGGATTGCGCCAGAACTCAGAAACGTTAATTGTCATTCTGTCTAGAAACTCGTAAAACAAGTGTTTATCCTCTTCCATCGCGTGATAAAATGAAGCGAACGAATCATAGCCGTTTTTAGTCCTTAGCGTATTAAGGCGTCTGCGCATTTGCGCCTCTTTATACTGAGCCAGATCGATACCGCTTTTTCGCTTGACTCTGTCTATGAACTGAATATAATCACGAGTTTCCTCTTCTGTATAACTGATTGCCTGGGAATTCAGATCTCCCATATCCATTAAAGCGGCGGTCGGTTTCTGGCCTTGGCGCGGTAGTCTATTGTTCCAAATCGTTGTTCTGCTGTCCATGTCCTGCTCACCTCATCGCATATATCCCTAGTATAGTCTATCCTATAGAAAAACACGGTCGAATGATAGCATTCGCCGTGTTCATTTCATATCTCTTATCATATAGCTCTTATATGATTCAAGGATTCATGGCTGTAACTCCTAGAGCCAAGGTTCAATTGTACGATTGAACGAAACAATCTCTTGATCTCCAAACACGTTAGAGATCTCACGAGCAGCGCTTTCAGGAGAATCGGAACCGTGAACGAGATTGAAGTTCGTATGTAGAGCATAATCGCCGCGAATAGTACCTGGTTGAGCGTCCGCGACCTTAGTCTTGCCGATGACCATACGGGACAAAGCAATAGCTTCATCGCCTTCCCATACCATCGCAAATACAGGCCCAGATGTAATAAAGTCAACCAGTTCGCCGAAGAAAGGCTTTTCCTTATGCTCGGCATAATGAAACTCTGCTTGATTACGGGAAAGAACTACAAATTTGCCTGCTGACAATTTGAGCCCTTTGCGCTCGAAACGGCTTACAATTTCACCAATAAGTCCGCGTTGGACACCGTCCGGTTTTACCATGATGAATGTACGTTCCATACGTTCACTCCTTGAACCTATAAAAGTTTAGTAACATACATATTGTACCAAATTTTTCATGGTAAAACATCGGTTTGTCGTAAAATATTTATTTTTAATGCGAACGCTTCACGATAAAATGGGCAATGTCCTGCAAACTCTTACGCGCGCGAATATCCGGCAGATGCGTGAGCGCATCAATTGACTTCTCCAGATAGCGGTTAGCCAGCTGTTCAGCCTCCTGTATTCCTCGACTGTTGCGAATAAGCTGCAGCGCCTCCGACACATCTGTTTCACCGTTATGAGCGCGAATATGCTCAATATGTTGAAGCAGCGGTTCACGTATGGTCGGATCCTGCAGAGCATACAGTACAGGCAGTGTGATGTTGCCCTGCTTGATATCATTGCCTGGAGGTTTGCCAAGCTGTGCTTCTGTTCCCGTCAGATCAAGCACATCATCTCGAATCTGGAACGTCATTCCCACATTGTATCCGTAGCGGTATAACCAATTGCTCGTCTTGTGATCAGCGCCCGCCGCAAGTGCGCCTAATTGGCAGCTCACCGCGATAAGCAGAGCCGTCTTGCGACGAATTCGCAGCAAATATTGCCTCACACTTTGCTCCGTGTTAAAGAAATCCCGAATCTGCTCCATTTCACCGATACACATTTCCACCATTGCTTTGGATAGTATCCGATGGATATGTGGGTTCTCAAGCTCCGTTACCAAAGTAAGTGCTTTTCCGTATATATAGTCTCCGGTGTACATAGCAACCAGATTATCCCACTTCGACTTTACCGTAAGGTTGCCTCGCCGTGTATCTGCATCGTCAATAACATCGTCATGAACCAGCGAAGCCATATGGATGAGCTCCAGCGGTACGGCAACGCGCTTCAGTTGGTCCAGATCATATGTACCAAACTTGCCGGCCATCAATACAAATACTGGTCGGATTCGTTTGCCTCCAGATTTCAATAGATGTAAGGACGTCTCATTTAACAGCTCGTGATCGGATACAATCGTACGCTCCAATTCACGTTCGATAAAAGAGACGTCCTGTTTCATTGTCGCATAAATGTCCCACAGTTTCATGCCTTCACCTAACCAACAGTATTTTCCGACCAAATGTCTAACCGAACTTCATGATCGATTAAACCTAATTCATAAGCATATTCGAAGTAAAGCTGCAGGCCTTGCTGCTGCTCAGGTCCGAAATCATAATTCAAATTGTTGAAGTAATGTCGCCAATAATCAGCAGTTCCGCCTAACTGATGCACGGCATCCCGCACAAGCGGTTCCGGGTTCGCATTGCTGAGCATCTTGCTTGTCCGAAATGCATCCACAATAAGTGAAATATCCTGCGAATGCTTCAAGATTGCTTCCTTACGAACTGCCCAAACGGCAAATGTCATCCATCGGCCAGTCCAATCATACCACATTTCACCTAGATCATACACTTCGTACTTCGGATCCTGTTCGTTCGCCCAGTAGGCACGAATCGCATGATCCCCTATTAACAAGGCCCCATCAGCAACTGCCATCATCGCTTCCAGGTCTGGTTCCATCGGCAAGTATGTCGGCGATTTCCGATATTGCTTGGCTGCGATAATCTTAAGAAGATTAATGGTCGTCGCTGAGGTCGTGGTCAGCGCAATGCTGCCATCCATCACTTCATGCAGCGGTTTCTTCACAAACAGCATGAGAGAGTTCACCCTGCCAAGCGCGCTTACAGACAAATCAGGAAACAGAACATAATCATCGCTTGATACTCCGTAGGCGAACGCTGAAATTGGCCCCATGTCTATCTTACCTTCTCGCATCGCTTGATTGAGCGTAGATGGCACCGCCGGGATCATCTCTATCTTAGCTTTCGTTCCCTCTGGATCAAAATGATAAAAGATCGGCCATACATTCGCATAATCGATTCGCCCAATTCGGATACAAGAATCATTTTTCGTTGTTTGGTATGTTCGCTGGTTCATTTGAACTCCCCCATCTCTTATATAGTTGATGTTCAATGTTCAAGCTGTCCAATACCTTTCCTACTAGGAAGTCAACGATATCATCCAAAGTTTTAGGCTGGTGATAAAATGCCGGCATAGCAGGAATTAGGCGAACACCTAGACGAGCCAGCTTCAGCATATTCTCCAAATGTATAGCATGAAGAGGTGTCTCGCGCGGCACGATGACAAGAGGTCTGCCCTCTTTCATCATGACATCAGCAGCACGTGCCATTAGATTATCTGATGTACCGTGAGCGATCGCAGACAGTGTCCCCATCGAACAAGGCATAATGACCATCCCGCGCACTTGATAAGATCCGCTTGCAATACTCGCCCCGATATCTTGAATTGGATGGTACTGAAGGCGTGCAGACTCTTCACCAAATGCCTGAAAGATCGCTTCTTGACGCTTCGATACATTCCATCCTAATTCTTCCTTCAGCACGCGCCATCCCGCATCCGTTATAACGAGATGAACGAAGTGCCCCGCTTGAAGCATAGATTGAACGAGGCGAACTCCGTATATAGCGCCGCTCGCCCCAGTAATTCCGATTACCCATCGTTCAGATTGTTTAAACATTAAGACACCACCAGATCAATTAACGTGAAAGCGAAGACGACTACGCTTAACACACCATTCATAGTGAAGAATGAGGTGTTGAGACGTGTCAGATCGTTAGGCTTAATAATAAGATGCTCGTAAACGAGCAAGCCTAGCGCTATCACAGTTCCGATCAGATACCACCAACTCAGATTGGTTATGAATATGAGAAGGACGAATCCCAATGCGGTGACGATATGAAAGCCGCGAGCAATCTTTAATGATCGCTCAATTCCAAACCGTACGGGTATTGACCTAAGCCCTTCTTTCTTATCAAACTCATAATCTTGACAAGCATAAACGATATCAAATCCAGTTGTCCAGAATGCTATGGTGAGGTAGAAGATGATCGCGGTCCAGCCAGCTTCATTCGTCACCGCTACCCAGCCGCCTAGCGGAGCCAGAGCAATAGTCAACCCCAATATAACGTGACACAGCCATGTAAATCGTTTCGTAAAAGAGTAGAATACGAGCATAAAAACAGCAAGCGGCAATAATATGAAGGATAATGGCTCTAACATTGCTGCTGCCCATATTAATAACCCAAACGATACTGCGGTAAACACTAGTACCTCGCCTATCTTTAACAATCCTGCAGGGATGGCACGATTCGCTGTACGAGGATTCTTAGCATCAATCGCAGCATCGATGATCCGATTCAATGCCATCGCTGCGCTTCGCGCGCCAATCATCGCTAGCAGAATCCAGCCGATCTGTGACCAAGATGGAAGCTCACCATGAATGGTCATAGATCCGAGCAGCGCTCCCATAAACGCGAATGGAAGTGCAAATAACGTATGTTCGAACTTGATCATTTCAAGAATAATCTTCGTCTTTCTCAGCATTTATCTACTACCCCTTTGTCCCGATATGCAATGCAGAGATACCGCCAGTGAGCGGATATGCTTCTACCTGTTCGAGGCCAGCATCGCAGAACATCTGTGCTAATACTTTATGATTCGGGAATGCCGCTTGAGACTCTGGGAGCCATTTGTATTGATCGTAACGCTTAGCAAATAGCTTGCCTAGCATAGGCAGCAGCTTGCGGAAATAAAAGAAATATATAGCTTTAAACGGCTGCCAAGTCGGTTGGGACAATTCCAGGCATACGACCTTGCCTCCTGGCTTAACAACTCGTCTCATCTCGCGAATAACCTGCATATAGTCTGGAACATTGCGCAAACCGAAACCAATGGTGACATAGTCGAAGGAATGATCCTCAAACGGCAACTCCATTGCATTGCCCTGTACTAATTGTATCTGGGAAGACAAGCCTTCTTTATCTACTTTCTGCTGACCATGCGCTAACATGTTGGGACTGAAGTCCAATCCAACGATACGGCCATTACCGCTTGCTTTCGCCAATTGAATGGTCCAATCGCATGTTCCGCAGCATAAATCAAGCGCAGTCTCACCAGGGCGCACATTCATCTTACGCATCGTAAATGCCCGCCAAGCCTTGTGACGACGAAAGCTCAAAATGTCGTTCATCTTATCGTACTTCGGCGCAATACTTTCAAATACGGAATGCACATATTCTTCTTTAGACTTGCCAGTCTTGGTTGATTGCATATTCACTGCTTGTCCCCCTCCTCTTTCATCACTAGTTCTGCGTATCAACTGGTTATCCCTGCATCGGAGCGCCTGTGAAAGATCGAATCCATGAGTTTGGTTGTGCACTGTGGACGACAAGTCCTAAGTCCGTAACCATATCCTGACTAAGCGACCCAAGCTGTTCCTCGAGAGCCAATTGTGCTCTATGTACCATATCCGACAGCTCCTGTACGATATGATATTTTGACAGAAGCTGTTTCCAGTCCGCTTGGTCGTATCGCTTCTTTATCAGCAACTGGCGTTCATCTTGTGTTCCATGCTGAACAATATACCAATATGGCCAGCTTCCCTCAAACGTTTGAAAGTGATTTACACGTTCATACTCCTGTTCCAGCACCTCGACATACGAGACCTGCTGCAGAAGCTCCTCCCACTGAGATGCATCCTGAGGCAGCATGCGATCGTCAAAGGAATGAAATATGCACTGCCGCAGATTCGTGCGCTCTTGCAGATAGGACTCCGCACTAAGCTTCCATTGCTTGGTCTTCATCAGCAACGTCATCTTCAGTCGATTAACTTCACACACGCCGCGGCTCAGAGCACGAATAGCGTCCACTTGACCCGCTTGAGCGAGCAAATGATAAAAACGGCTGCTAAAAAAATCTCCTGCAAGAACCTTAAGCTGTCTGGAACGCAAGTTGCGGTCGTCACCTTCACTGCCTGCCAATTCCACCATGTCATGTGTATCAAGCGCTAACTGAACGAGTGATGTCACGATCGAGATAAGCTCACTATGTTCAGAATTTGCGCGATTGCGGTTTAAAAAAGCGTACATCAAAGCTACCCGTGAATGAGCCATAGCGGGCAACTCGGTGTGCGCTTGTATCATGTCATGATCAATATATCGTTTAACCATTTGCGGGATTTGAGTACCCTTCATGTGAATGCCTCCGAATGTTGTCATCCATCTGGATGTCGTAATCTAAATTATTATATCATATGTTACATGGAATCGGACAACAATTTTGGGCCGTCATGAGAACGAGCATGACGAGCAAAGATCTGGTGCCAGAGCGGAGTATAAGTGATTCTCAGCGCGGCTTCCGTACTCTTGGAGAGGGCTTCCGTTCCTCCTTTAAGCTCATGAAGCACTTCTTGACTTACAACAGCTCGGTTGGCGTCCAGTGCAAGCAGCACGTATTTCTTCTTTACCATTTGATCTTCGATTACAATACGCAACTGCAGCCTCTCTGTATTGTCAGTCTCTCTAAAGCAGAATTGCAGCCACCGGAATACCTCTTGGTATAAGAGTGATTGGTTATGTACGGATGAAGCTACTTTGATATCGATCGACAGCTTGCCATTATCTGACCAGATTACTCTGCTCAGGCCTAAATCTCTTGGAACTGAAGCTAATTGATCTACCAACTCCGACTGGCTAAGATGAATCAATTGTTGATCGCCTTTAAAAACGGAAACATCAGATTGTTCGCTGCGACTCCGTTCTACATAGCCAGCAAGAGCTGCTAATACTGACAACATGACAACCGTAATCACTATTGACCCAAGCGTGAAACTGAGCTTCTGCAATGCAAACACCTCTTTCACTACGATGCCTTGCTTATGACATCAGTTTCGACGCCTGCAAGGATGTCCATACCTCATTCTACAATGAAAAAATGCAGGCTATGCCTGCATCATTGATCTGAATCCGTATGAATCATCCCGTGCTTGGTCATCACTGTTGCTTTGCCGCGAATCTTGATCGCCGAAGTATGATCCGTGAATTGAGCGATCAGCACTTCGTTCTTGTCAAGCTTCTCCATATGGTGAAAGCGAGTATCTTGACCGCGCGTTAATCCGATGACCTGCACGCCCTGCTCTTTCGCCTTTACAACAATATAATCGTTCTGATTCTGTTCCATAGAATAGCCTCCTTCGTGTCCTCAACACTAGTCGTCATCTGTTATGATGACGTGTTGGGCTCTTATTGTCAATCATGTCCCGCTTAGGGACTAGCGTTTATGTATACTAGCAGATTCTTGTTCACTCTAAAGCAATGAAGCCGTGACAGGTTCGTCACGGCTTGAGCATCGAGATAATATGTAAGATCAGTTGGACGTTCTTTGTCTATTATCGGTTCCTTCATATCTTAAACAATAGGTCGAGGAACTATTTAATGCCTTCTTTAAGCGCTTTGCCAGGCTTGAACGCAGGAATCTTGCTTGCAGCAATTTCGATTTCTTCACCTGTTTGCGGGTTGCGGCCCTTGCGAGCAGAACGCTCACGCACTTCAAAGTTACCAAAGCCAACGAGTTGAACTTTGTCACCATTCTGCAGCGCGTTCGAAATAGCATCGAATACAGCGTCCACTACCTTCGTTACATCCTTCTTTGACATTTCTGTAGATTCAGAAACTTCCGTTATCAGTTCAGATTTATTCATGTCTATTCACCTCCTAATATAAAGTAAGTATAATACATGTTTTGCACGTAATTAATGGAATTTATACCTGTCATCATGAGTTCCATTCGGTGATAACCCCTATAGGACAAGGAATTTTGCGATTTGGAACAAATTTATAGTAATATACTGAAATTACAAATGCAAGTGCAACGTTGCCGTTTCTCATAATCAGCATAAAGCAGAGGAGCTGCCTCTGCTTTTCTGGTCCATGATGAAACATTCCATGCTATTTAGGATGAAGAACCAGCTTCTGACGACTGCAGCGCTGCATCCAGCAGCATATCAAACAATTCATCATCATTCTCTAAGCGCTCATCCAGCTTCAAGAATTCCTCTTCACTACCCGATTGCTCCGTAAAATGCAAGCTATAGTCCCAGTCGCGTCCATTTTTACTGAAGAACGATATCTCATAATGATTGCTATAGCCCTCCAATTTAAAGACGACATTACCCGAATATTCACTGTCAGTATGCTGTGTAAGTGCAGCCCGTTCAATATGCAAACTCATTGCCTATCCCTCTCTTTATTGATTTAAACTATTGCTGTTACTTCTCATTTCTCATCATACCCTAAATTGCGTATTTGTACATTAACATTTAGATTTACTAATGTATAGTAAAAAACCCAGCCGTTCGAGGACCATGTCAACATGATCTGCGATCAGATGGGTTTATAACCAGTTATACGTTTAGAGAATGATGGCGATTAACCCGCCAGAGCCTTCGTTAATGATACGGCCTAACGTTTCCTGCAGCTTATAGCGTGCATTGTCAGGCATCATCGCAATCTTGCCCTGTATACCTTCACGCACGATGGAGTGCAGCGAACGTCCGAATATGTCTGATTCCCATATCTTCGTAGGGTCGTTCTCGAAATCCTGCATCAAGTAGCGCATCAATTCTTCACTTTGCTTCTCCGTCCCGATAATCGGAGCAAACTCCGACTCTACATCGACTCGGATCATATGGATAGAAGGAGCGGTTGCTTTTAATCGCAAGCCGAAGCGTGAACCTTGACGAATCAATTCTGGTTCATCAAGCGCCATCTCCGTCAATGTTGGAGCTGCTATTCCGTATCCCGTCGTCTTCACCATTTCAAGCGCTTCCGCAAATCGATCATACTCCCGCTTCGCATGTGAGAATTCCTGCATGAGCTGAAGAAGATGATCCTTGCCGCGTATCTCGACGCCTACTACTTCCATAAGTATCTGATCATAGAGCTCATCAGGCGCATACAGATCGATCTCTGCAACACCCTGCCCCATATTCATTCCACTTAATCCGGCTCTTGCGATGAACTCGTACTCCATAAACTGCTGAACTACTCGATCCACATCGCGAAGTCGTCGAATGTCCTTTACGGTATCACGCACGGAGTTCTCGAAAGAAGAGCGGAGCCAATGTTGTTCATTCAGCACCATTACCCAGCTCGGAAGATTGACATTGACTTCGTGTACCGGGAATTCGTACAGCACCTCGCGCAGCACACCCATTACATCGTCCTCAGTCATTGTCGCAGCGCTTAATGCCATAACAGGAATATCATATTTCTGCTCGAGCTCGGAGCGCAGTGCTTGCGTTTCTTCGCTCTTTGGACGAGTAGAGTTGATAATGAGTACAAATGGCTTGCCAACTTCCTTCAATTCATTTATAACCCGTTCTTCCGAGTCCACATAAGATGAACGCGGGATTTCAGCTATCGTCCCATCTGTGGTGACAACAACCCCCAGCGTAGAATGCTCCTGAATTACTTTGCGCGTTCCAATCTCCGCCGCTTCCTGGAACGGGATAGGCTCTTCAAACCATGGCGTGTTGATCATTCGCGGGCCATTGTCATCCTCGTAGCCTTTGGCGCCTTCAACTGCATAGCCTACGCAATCTACAAGTCTTACACTGACTTCCAAGCCTTCGCCTACTTGAATTTGCACGGCATTGTTGGGTACAAACTTCGGTTCTGTTGTCATGATCGTTTTGCCTGCCGCACTTTGCGGAAGCTCATCTACTGCTCGAATGCGGTCTGATTCATTCGTAATATTAGGGAGAACGACCGTTTCCATGAACCTCTTAATGAATGTCGACTTCCCCGTACGAACAGCACCAACGACTCCGAGGTAAATATCCCCACCGGTACGCTCGGCAATGTCCTTAAAAATGTCCACTTTCTCCAAATGATATCCCCTCCTAAATAATTTCCGACGGACATGAAGACAACATCCGCCTCACGTCCCTCAGAAACGATTGGCTCCTCTGCTAGAATTGAACTCTTGCCGTTGTCGCCAGTGTCGCCGCCGAGCTAGAACGTCGAACATATGTATTGCGACGCAACTCGTACATGCTAGGACTAGTAACATCATATTGAGAGAGCGGACCAAATATGACGACAGGACAAACTTTTTTTTACAAATTTACTAGTTGCAGCAATACAGAGCCACAACGCTCCTTCACATGCACTTATCCAATGCCTTCCTGCAAAGGTATATGATCATAGTTCTCGCATTATACATCGTGAACACAAAAAAACTGACGTGCACAAAGCACGCCAGTATCGGTAATGTTATTTATTTCAGCTTAAATACGCTGATCTCATTCTGCAGCTGCTTCATCTTCTCACGCAGTTCAGTAGAAGATTGAATCAAGCTGTCTATCGTGTTCAACTGCACACTTGCTTGATTAGCCGCTTCCTCAGCATTAACTGCGCTGTTGCCTACCAATACAGCCAAATTATCGACAGATGCAGCCACTTCTTCACTGCCTGCTGACATCTGCTGAGCTACTGCGGACACTTCCTGAATCTGCTCATTCACAGCAACGACATGATGCCATAGTTCCTGGAAGCTTTCACTGGAAGCAAGGACGACCTTCGCTCCATGCTCTACTGAAGCTGTACTCTTCTCCATAGAGTGAGACAATTGATCCGTAACCTGTAGGAATGATTGCAGCGTTTCAGCGATTTGCTCTGTCGAAGCTTGTGTCTGCTCAGCAAGCTTACGTACTTCAGATGCTACAACACCGAAGCCTTTGCCATGTTCCCCTGCTCTTGCCGCCTCAATTGAAGCATTTAGCGCCAGCAGATTCGTTTGAGCTGCAATATTGGCAATAATACCGACAATCTGCTCCATCTCTGATGTTTTGGCAGATAAAGAACGAGTAAGATTAGTAGATTCTTCTACTGTTATGTTGATGTTGTCCATCTGCTCTTTCGTCTCTCGCGTCTTATCTAAGCCCATCTGTGCTGCTTCTGCTGCTTCATCACTGATTGTTGACACTTGATAGGTTGACTCCGCAATACGCTGTATTCCTATAGCAATCTCATCCATCGCTACTTTACTCTCATCTGTGCTTTGAGTAGCTGTAGTTGCTCCATCCGTCACATTCTTCATGAAGACGGATATTTGCTGTGATGAATTAGACGTTTCATCCGCAATAGCGCCTAATTGCGCTGCTGATGCTGTTACATCATCCGCCGTATTTTTCACATTCGATACGAGATCGGATATATGACTGATCATCGTATTGACTCCTGCCGATAAGCGGCCAATCTCATCATTAGTTTTGACAGGAACAGATACTGTAAGATCGCCTTCTGCAGCAAGATGAGCAGCTTTAGCAAGTCTCTTTAACGGGAGCATCATGGCATAAATAAACCAAATAATCAGTCCAACGAAAATGACGCTTACCGCAATTCCAACTAATACGTTTTCTTTCAGCATGGCATCAAGTCCATTCGAGATTAGACCACTGTTCAGATCAAGTACAAATATAGCGACTGTCTCATTCCCCGACTTAATTGGAGAATAGATAGTCATCCATTGGCCGGAATCAGTCTCATATTCTCCGCTGAATCCTAAACCTTCAGCTTTATATTGTTGATACGCTACTTCTGATCTTTCCATAGGCTCACCAATCTTGTGGCCGCTCTTCAACATGTCATCATTGGCGGCAAGTAACACATTAGACTTCTTGCCGTCTTTTTCAACCTCATGCGTTGAGAGTATGTATGTATTTCCGATAATTCCATGATGGCTCATATTGCTTAATACTTTCGTAAACCGTAGAACATTCTGATCCTTCAGGTAAGCTTCAACGCCACCTTCTTTTAATGCGTTATCCAATTCCTTGATGTTGTCTGCCTCTAGATTAATCTCGCGCTGCAATATTTCAAACGCTGTAATTAGTCTAGTTTCTTCATGTAGTTTACCTTCCTTATAAGTCCGATAGGTGTAAATCGTGTTCATCGCCAAAGTCAATATGGCGACAACAACTGTTAGTTTAACAATTATACTCGTGTTTTTCATAGAGTACAGCAGCTCCTCTCACTATTATTTATATTTTTGAGTAGTCAATATCGAACATTTCTTTATCGACATTTTAAGATGATAAATTTATATATTCATCAATTCCCAACAATCCTCTTCTTCATTTTTACGCCAAAAATCGACAAATTTCACAGTTCTGACACAGTTTTTCTGACCATCAATCTATTTATTGAAATACAGATTTTTTTGCGTACAAAATGGTTCTGATGAATATAAAAGGTACAGCCAATCACTTCGAAAGCATAAAAAAGAGGCTTGCCCCAGTACTTCTGGGACAGCCCCTGCTTAAATCTTAACGTTATGTAGTCTGCGGCCACGGAGCATTATCTCTCCATATATAAGGCACAGATTTAATTGGTGAATACAAACCTACCTCGACTAAGATCTCGCGAAGATCAGTCAGCTCCTTGGCAGCTGCTGGATCAGCGGTCCGTTCCATAGCTTGCATCAGATCTCGTGCATAATCTACATAAATGTTACCTTTCTCATCCATCATAAACTGCAGCGGTTCACCGCTGTAAGGACTCTTCACTGTGACGTCGCGCGCTCCTATATCAGATAATGGAATCGTATAATATCCAGGATACAGCTCATCACCTCGCGGCGCTTGCCCCTTCTTCGACTTCGCCAGGTCCATAAGCCGCTGCAAATCATTGGCACGCTGTGCGGTTACAAGATCCATCACCCTTACAGTTGGATTCGTTTCTTCATTCAAGATGAGGTATTGATCTGTGCCGCCGTTCTCAAATGCATTCTGAGGTATGCTGCTCAACAGTCCAGCAGTTTCTAATTCCTTGAGATTCACCTTAAACTTTTCATACTCAGGCGTTTCCATATCTGCGTTAATAAGCGGTAGCAAGCCGTCAAGCTTCTGATATTCATCCACAGCATTCTGCACGAGCAATATTCCGTCCTTCACCGCTGCTTGATTATCCTTTCGAAGTTCCTTCGGATATAAACAGCCTTGAAGCAGCCCGCTTATCATTAGGATAATCGTTATTAATGCTAATCCATTGATTTTGCTTCGATTAAACCTAATATTCACCACAAACGGTCATCCTCCTGTTGCTCTAATTGTTTTCGCACGGCGGCTTTAAGCGGATCTTCTGGAATCGTAACGATCAAGTCACATGGTCCCGATGTATTGATCTTCGCCTGACAGGCTAATCGCAAGCCGTTGCTCTTCGTGATGCCTAATTTGCGTCTTTCCGCATCTGAAGGGGGCATTATTCCTTCACCCTGCACATCAACCTTGCACATCAAACAACCTGCTTTCCCTAAACAGCGGGTTCTTATCGGAATACGGGATTGCTGCGCCAGATCCAGCAGCGACCTTCCAGCCTTAGCTTCAACTACTTGTTCTCCAGGAAGAAATCGAACAAGTCTCATAGGTGATCCAGCTCCTTATCATACGCTAGCCTATTCATGAGATCCGGCAGCAGCGCTTGAAGCTGATTGATTATCGCATTTGTTGGAGCACATTGTTCTAGTACGGCCTTCATCGCGTCTACATGCTGCTCTACATGCCCACTCATAGCTCCGGCAATCGCTTCAACCCGATCCTCACGTTCGCGCAATATATTGAACACAAGCTCGTGAGATAGCGGCATTAACGGTATGCTTACGCCATCCAGCTCAGCAGATGAGCGATGCTGCCACAAAACAGTAGTAACCTTCGTCTCATAGCGGCACCAATCCGTAGCGATGATAAATTGTCCGACAAGCTCAACAGATGAGTCAGAGCACCCATAATGACTTAATAATGAGCGATAGATCTTGCTCTCGTTCCATTCCTGTTCATCTATCGCAGCATCTCGCCAGTAGTTATGCAATGTGGCAGCTTCTTGCGAATCAGCATAAATATCAATGTCCCTCGGCGGCTTCGCCATATGTACACCTTGCAAGAGCAGGCTGCAGCTGCCGCCAAGCAGAAACTTTTCATGTGTCTCGTTGTGTTCGCTCAGCCACTGTAGCGCGCGGACAATGGAGTTAGGCATCTCAGTACAATTCATCATGTAGGACTCCAATCCAGTCTTAAATAATTATCAAGGCATTACTAAGCAAACCTATTAGATATAAGGCTTGTTTGTTGCACGAATGTCGCCTTCTGTTTCAATCACCGCTTGGCATGCGAGACGATATCCTTGATCGAACTCACCTTCCTCTAAACGGTTCCATTCTGCATCCGTTACTTCACCCAAATACTGCGCGCCTTCCTCCACGATACAGCGGCATCTTGCGCATGTCCCCTTCGTGCATCTATGATTCCAATCCACATCTTGATCAATCGCAGCGCGAAGTAAAGTAACTCCTGTAGGAGTTTCAATCTCCACTTCTTTAGTCAATCCTCTTAATACTGTTTTTCCCATGCTGCCACTCCTCTATATGATTGATATTAAGCCATACAACATACCTGCAAGAAGCAAAATAAACGCTACAAAAGTTAATACGCTTCTAATCCAACCTTTCGTCTTATATCTAGCAAAAGCTACGATTAAAGCAGAAAGCGCCATGAGGCCAATTCCGATTAAGGATACCCACATCTTAGTTAAAGCGTCCATTGCCAAGTCTCCCATCCCCCAAAGTCTACCTTATTATACCATCCGACTTATGGAAACAAAAGACGACAATGTCCGCTTACAAGCGGGCTTTGCCGTCTTTATACTTTCAGTATGAATGAATCTGGGACTGTGCAATCTACTTCTTCAAGATAAATTTCATTAATGCTTCCATCGAATTGGCATTTACGCCGCTCTTTTTAACTGCAGCCACGATATCATTCACTGTTGATTCCGTTACCGGAACATTAGCCATCTGCGCAACTTGTTTGATGAGCTGACGAAGCTGTGTTTCATTCTCAAGTGTCGACGGCTTCACCGATTCGCCCAATTTTTTAATTTGCTTTTCGGTTATTGGCTTCTTAATTTTTTTATTGATAGCATTTAATGCGTCCTTGGGGATATTGTTGTTCGACATTTCGTCCCTCCTTGTGTCTATACTCCGTATAGTGTATGAGCATACGGGTATAGAGGTGAGACTACTAGGTCCATTCCGTCTGGATAACATCCTCATTCTCATGTTTGCGGACGCGACCCATCAACTGCTCAACAGCAATCCTTGGGTTAAGACCTTCGAATAATACACGATACAATACATCCGTTATTGGCATCTGGATATGATGTTTCTGTGCTAGGAAATGAGTTGCCTTTGTCGTTCTGATCCCTTCGACGACCATTCCCATGCTTGATAGCACATCATCTATCTGCTTGCCTTGTCCAATCATCGACCCTGCTCGCCAGTTGCGGCTGTGCTTGCTCGTTGAAGTAACAACTAAGTCTCCAACCCCAGCCAAGCCGGCAAAGGTTAGTACATTGGCGCCGAGATCAACACCAAGTCGCGCAATTTCGGTTAAACCTCTCGTGATGAGCGCCGCCTTGGCATTATCTCCGAAGCCTAAGCCATCTGACATTCCCGCTCCTAGAGCAATTATGTTCTTTAAAGCACCTGCAAGCTCCACTCCAAGTACATCTGTATTCACGTACACACGGAAATACGAGTCGTTCATGAAAAGGTCTTGTGCTCGTTCAGCTGTTGTAACTGAAGTGGATGCAATGACGACTGTCGTTGGACACTTGTGAACGACCTCTTCCGCGTGGCTTGGGCCGGATAAGACAGCAATTCGATCCATACCACACGACAGCTCCGATTCCAGCACTTCCGACATTCTAGCTAGTGTCTCCGTCTCAAAGCCTTTTGTCGCATGTACGACGAACATATCATCTGTCAGATAAGGTTTCATCTGTGAAGCTACCTGCCGCATCGCTGCCGAAGGTGCGACAACGACACAAGCTTGTGCGCCATCCATAACCTCTTGAACGGATGTGGTCGCTTGTATGTTAGGATGCAACCTGATATCCGGCAAGTATTTGGCATTTGTATGCCTTGTATTGATCTCCTCTGCTTGTTGTTCTGATCGAGTCCAAACCATCACTTGATGGCCGTTATCCGCCAGAACCTGACAAAGCGCGGTCCCCCAACTACCGGCTACAAATACAGCTACTTTACCGGACACGAGATACTCCCCCTTTATTCGATCCAAGCTTATTCTCCGTCCCTTGTATAAGCTTGATAATATTCGTACGATGTCGATAGAACGCAAATAAGCATAGAAGCAAGCTGCCGATAAAGATGCTCATATCCATTCTAAACAGCAGGATGAATATTGGTGTTAATCCAGTGAACAATAGCGAGCCTAGTGAAACATACCGCTTCCATACAATAGAAAGAATCGCAATGATTCCTGCAATAAGAGCTGGATAGAACGCTAGTAAAGCTAGTACACCAATTGTCGTCGCAATCCCCTTGCCTCCACGAAATCGAAAGAAAATCGGCCAATTATGTCCGATGATGGCAGCGATTCCGCAGGCGACCGCAACCCAAGATTCATCAGACACTAAATATCCAATCAGTACAGCCGTAATACCCTTAAGCACATCTAACGCCAGTACTCCAATAGCTGGACCTTTACCAAGAACACGCAGCGTATTCGTTGCCCCTGCGTTGCCGCTGCCATGATTACGGATATCGATGCCTTTTACCCACTTGGCAATCAGCACACTAAAGCTAATTGATCCAAGCAGGTAACAGCCGACGATTGCAATGAAGGATAACGTCATTGTCGCTCGCTCCTATCCCTCGTCAGATTTACGCCGTGTAAAGAGACGCAATGGGGTTCCTTCAAAGTCAAATGAAGCCCGAATTCGGTTCTCTAAGTAGCGCTCATATGAGAAATGCATTAGCGATGGGTCGTTAACGAATACGACCAACGTTGGCGGCTTCACAGCAACCTGGGTTACATAATTAATGCGCAAACGTCTGCCCTTATCTGTTGGAGGCGGGTTGTAGGCAACAGCATCTCCAATGACATCGTTCAACAGATGTGTCGGAATGCGCTTAGCGTGCTGTTGAGCCACGTGCGCAATTACCGGAAGCAACTTATGTAGACGCTGCTTCGTCTTAGCTGACAAGAATACGATCGGCGCATAGGTCATAAACAGGAAGTGGTCACGAATCGATGTTTCGAATTGATGCATCGTCTTGTCATCCTTCTCGACTACATCCCATTTATTGACGACAAACAGTGCCGCTTTTCCAGCTTCATGCGCGTAGCCAGCTACATGCTTATCTTGTTCAATAATGCCTTCCTCACCGTTAATTACAATTAGAACGACATCTGCGCGTTCAATCGCTTTCATCGCGCGCATGACACTGTACTTCTCAGTCGTCTCATACACTTTGCCGCGTTTGCGCATACCAGCTGTATCGATGAGAACGTACTTCTGGCCATCCTTCTCGAACGGTGTATCGATCGCATCGCGAGTCGTGCCCGCTATATCACTGACGATAACCCGATCTTCACCAAGAATCGCATTTACCAGAGAAGACTTTCCAACGTTCGGACGACCGATAAGTGCCACTTTAATCACATCGTCATCGTATTCATCATCTGTCAAGTCTGGCATTTGCTCCACTATGACATCAAGAAGGTCGCCAATTCCAGTACCATGGGAGCCGGACAGTGCGATTGGTTCACCGAATCCCAGGCTGTAGAATTCATACACATCGTCCATACGATTCAAATTATCGACTTTATTCACAGCGACGATGACCGGTTTGCCGGAACGGAATAGGATCTGAGCCACTTCTTCATCCGCCTGTGTAACACCAGTCTTAGCATCGCACATAAACACGATTACATCCGCTTCTTCGATCGCGAGTTCCGCTTGCATACGAATAGAGCGCAGGATAACATCCTCGCCGTCGATCTCAATGCCGCCCGTATCGATGATACTGAACGGCTTCCCGTTCCATTCACCTGTTCCGTATATTCTATCTCTAGTTACGCCAGGTTTGTCTTCCACGATTGCCAAACGGTCGCCGATGATACGGTTAAAAATCGTCGACTTTCCGACATTCGGCCGCCCGACGATGGCAACTACGGGTTTTGCCATGCAGTTCACTCCTTCATTATCTTAAACATATACACGTACAACATCATATCAAAAAATGACCCGCTTGGCTAACTATTATCGATTTTAGCGCGAGGCATTTGCAATACATACACGACAAATATGACAAAAACCCGTGCTGTAGCAAAAGCAACCCACCAAGCATCGAACGTGTTCAGCGAGCCGAGAGTGATGATCGAATCCTCAAGCGTTCGAGATTGTACGATTCCCTCGCCAATCGCTAAGCTAAGCGTTATGATGATCCATTGACGAAGCACATTCGCATACAGCATACCACATATTAAACCCAAACCAATGGCGATCAACCAAGATGGAATATTAGGCAGTCTGGTGTATCCAGCGACCTCCCAGAATTCCACAAAACACCAGATGGATCCAAGCAAAAATAAATGTCCCAACAGAAGCGCGCTGAGCGATATATCATGTTGGTGATAGATGCAGACCACTAAACCAATAGCAGCGGCAACAACCCACAATGCCCAAGCCATATCAAGCTGCACTTGTCCAATCGTAAACTGACGCCCCGCACACAGCGCCCACACGAGGAGCACGGTCAGTATTGTATAAGGTGAATAGCCTCGAAACAAGATGCCGCACCAGCCGCTTAAGATAAGAATACCGATGCAGATGACGATGATCGTAGACAGCATTCCCGGTATCATGATATCCCCCCTTATCTACATTAGTATGGGATTCGAGGGAATATAATAAACGGCGGACCCAGAAGGATCCGCCGCCGCGTTAATTATTTCAATTTGTTCAGGATATCGCCGAAACGCTCGCCAAGCGTAACGTTCATCGCCTGCTTTGTTAAGGAAACATTAGGATTGTTCAATTCTTCCTTCATCTTCTTCTCTGGCTTAGCCGTTGGAGCAGGTGCTTCTTCCGTTTCCTTAATGCTCAAGCTGATACGCTTCTCAGCAGGATTGAAGTCAAGCACTTTCACTTGAACTTCTTGTCCTTCTTTCAGAACTTCGAACGGAGTTGCGATATGGCGGTGGGAGATCTGGGAAATGTGAACCAGACCTTCAACGCCAGGCGCAACTTCAACGAATGCACCGAAATTCACCAAGCGCTTCACTGTACCTGTAAGCACATCGCCGATGTTGACAGAAGCAGAAGATTGCTCCCAAGGACCAGGCAGTGTCGCTTTCATGCTAAGGCTGATCTTACCGTTCGAAGGATCAACTTTCAACACTTTAACTTTCACTTGTTGACCTTCTTGTACAACATCAGAAGGCTTCTCAACATGGCTCCAAGCCAATTCGGAAACGTGCACCAAACCGTCGACTCCGCCTACATCGACGAATGCGCCGAATTGAGTCAAGCGCTGAACTGTACCGTCAATTTCTTGACCTTCCTTCAGGCTCTCCATTACGCGCTGCTTATTGCTCTCGAATTCCGCATCCAATACGTCCTTCTGGGACAGAATCAGCTTGTTGTTCTCACGATCTACTTCTTTAACTTTGACACGCAATGTGCGGCCTTTATAATCAGAGAAATCCTCAACAAAATGACGTTCTACCATCGAAGCAGGAATGAAAGCGCGAACGCCTACATCTGCAACTATTCCGCCTTTGACTACGTCAGCGACAGTAACTTCGAACACATCTTGGTCTTCAAAGTGCTTCTGCATGGCTTCCCAAGCGGATTCACTATCTACTTGGCGCTTGGAGAGTACTAGGCGCTCTTTATTATCGTCAACTGTTACAACTTTAGCTTCAACTTCTTGACCTAGTTCTACTAGATCAGATGCTTTGTCTGCAGATACGGAAGACAGTTCACGAATTGGAATAATACCGTCATATTTATATCCAATGCTTACTACAGCTTGGTTGTCTTCAATTTTGACAATCGTGCCTTTGACGGTATCTCCTTTTTTAAGAGACATGATATTCTCCATAGCCTCTTGATTTGCCGTTTCGGCAGATGCATTTACATTTGTTTCTTCGGACATGAAATAACCTCCTCAAATAAAACCCATTTATAGAAACCTGCAATACGCAGAATCCATAACAATAACTAGTTAAATAACGAATATAATACCTGTAGTATCCTACCAATTCGTACAATTATACACGTTTCATCTCTTCTTGCTTTATGATGGTATGAATGCGATCCATGATCCGATCAGTCGCCTGCTCCAGCATATCACTGTCTTTATTGGCCAGCAGATCTGACATGTCGATAGGAGGTCCGTATACCACGTATGTCTTGCGGAACAAGCGATACTTGCCGCATACAGCTACTGGAACAACTGCTGCGCCGCTCTTCAAAGCAATCATGGCCGCACCCTTCTTAGCGGCAGCGCCTCCCATATTGCGAGTTCCTTCTGGAAATATACCCATGATCTCGCCGCTCTGGAGCAGCTTAAATGCCGTCTTGATCGTTTCTTTGCCTACTCCGCCTCGCTTGACAGGAAAAGCACCTAATCCTCTGATCAATGTACCGAACACCGGTATCTTGAACAACTCCTGCTTCGCCATGAAGTTGACTTTGCGTTCAAGCAATATGCCAATGGATGGCGGATCCAATAAGCTGATATGATTCGAACACAGTACAACTCCCCCTGTGTCCGGAACAAGTTCAGTTCCCTTTGCTTCAAAGCGGAAGAAGAACCGGTATAGGATACGCAACACTGCGCGACAAAATCTATATAACATAATGGCTATTGCTCACCGTCCATCTGTAGTTTGGCTTCATCAACGATATGCTGAACAATCTGTTCCACCGATAGATGGGTAGAGTCAAGCAGTACCGCGTCTTGCGCCTGTCGTAAGGGAGAAATAGCGCGCGTTTCGTCCTGCTTGTCACGCTCTGCGATGTCACGCATGAGTTCCTCCAGAGTGATCGCTTCTGAACCGTTCCACTCTGCGAATCTTCTTCTAGCACGTTCCTCGACGGAAGCGGTTAGAAACCATTTCATCTCCGCGTCAGGAAGCACTTGCGTTCCAATATCTCGACCGTCCATCACGACACCTTTATTCGCAGCAAGCTTGCGCTGCATATCGACAAGATGTTCACGAACCTCGGCGATCTGGGCGAATAACGATGCATACTTGCTGACATCCGCTGTACGAATGGCGTCCGTTACATCTTCATCGTTCAACAGTACAAGTTGTCGTTCTTGGCCGGGTCTAAGCGCTATATGAACATTCTTCATCTCTCGGACCGCACGATCTGTCTGTTCTGGTAAAATATTTGCGCGCAGCATATGTAAGGCGACTGCACGGTACATGGCGCCTGTATCGATATATATATATCCTAATACACGAGCAACATGACGGGCAACTGTACTTTTACCTGCACCTGCAGGTCCGTCGATGGCAATATTTATTCGATTATGGTTATGCTGAAATGATTGATTCAACAGGTCTTACTCCTTCCATCAAGATGAGCGCAACATTTCAGGCCTATTCAATAAAAAAGCAGGCTGTGCCTGCAGACGTGTAAATTATACCACACCTCAATAGGTGTTGCAAAACAGCTGCATCCTCATCCTGCGATTATCTTTAGTTTTAATAGGCTTTATTCACTAGCTAAGGAGTTATTATTGGAACACCTTCCAAGCGTTCGACTAGAATGATCCACTGCCGAAGAGCGGGTATTTGCAACAAGCATTGGATCAGTATACACAGAATCACAGCTGCAATACATATTCGCTTTAAAGCAGTGCATATCCTGTCCCATTTCGCTATCATACGCTGTTCTTGCAATGACCGTTTCAACCGACCACCGTCTTCCATTAATTGGTGATGCTAGTATGCGGTATTTATCAGAGATTTATGTACGACTTTAAACGCGTTTTCGAGCTTCCAATTGCCGTTCGAAGCAGTATCGAATCACCTTCTGCTGATCGCCTTCACTAATCTCAGAGAACTTCAGCATGACAACAGAATGCTTGTCCGTTTTCGCCTGAATGCGAACAATCTCAGCATTGAATTGAACATATTCAAGCTCATCGTTGCGAAATGGAAGTACGATCCAACAGGATAAATGCTGCTGCTCTTGCAGCCCCCATGCGGTCTCGGCAATAAAGGAAGCACCGCCGCCGCTAATGTCTTCGGTATGGACAACAAACCGGATATCCTCTGGCGTACGAATCGCAAGCTCTAATGAAGAGTCCACACGCAGGAACGATCTCCGCTGCATCTTTGTAATATGTTCTGGATCCGGCTTCGACAAGGCAAGCATGCGTATGCCATCTTGACGACTGCCGACTACGCTCGTCAGAAAGTGGCACTTCATGCCGTCCGGTTGAATATATGTAATCTCAAGAATTTCACCTGTATGGAATAATCCAAATTTTCTCGTTTGCTCTTGAAGCGGCACCTCTATCCATATACGAGTCTCGTCCAACTCCGAGACGCGAGCCTTGTACTCAGGCTTATCCGCGGCAGATGCTGGCAATATATACAGTACGTCATTAATATTCGGCAACATACGAATCTCCCCCTCCTCTCGATTATATCACCATATTCGTACATATCACTACAAAAAAGACCGTTATTCCACTAAGGAACAACGGTCTTCTAGAAGCTATGTTTTGGAAACCGATTCAACTATTTCTTCATTGCCGGTTTCAGCGTTTATATAGATACGGTAGTTCTGATCGTCGGTTGTACCACCAATCTCATAACATAAAACAGGTTGGGAAACCTCATTCTTAATGACAACCAAGCGATCATAGGATACCTTCATATTCGGGTTGACTCGTGCAAGAGCCTGTTCTTTCGTGAGCTTGGGCTTTATGGAGACCGATTTCATATCCGATGCGCCATAGATGTAGTCTGCTGCTTGTACTCCAACGATATCGCCAGTATCCAAAGCTACTCGGACCAGAACCTTCATCGGATACAGCAATACATCTTCTTTTACAGGTACGTAAGTAAAGGTTTCTAAGCCGTCATAGGATTGAGAACGAACTTTGTTCATATTCTCGAATCCGTGCCGCTTGATAAAGCTGGCTGCATTATCAGCGGCTTCATCGATGCTAACCTGCTTCTTACCGATGCTGCGGGTATCCATGAACGACAGAACCACGCCCTGCTTCGTGAAGTCAATCGAGATTTCACCATCACCATTTTTATGTTCAGCTCGAGCCGTATACGTCATGTGATCAGGTGAATTTCCATTTTTACGAATCGTAATCTCTTTCATCTCATGCGGCTTCATCAGCTTGGCTGCTTTTTTCTTGATCTCATCCTCAGAAACCTCGGGGCCTTCAAGCATCGTTAAGGTTCGTTTCGAAAATAAGCTCGCCACAGAAGTTCCCCAGTCAATCTCAGGATATTCACTGACCTTGCCATCTAAAGATTTAAAGCCGTCTGTAATAGCAGTGTTTCCTGAAGTCGATTTGTTCGACATCGCGGATTGCACATCCATCCAACGCAGTCCGTTCGCCAACACCTTATTTTGAACATCTTGAAGATCGGCAGATATCTGCTTAGAATTCGCATACAACGTCTTCAGGGTATTCATTTCTTCATTAGTCAACGGCTGCTTCGTCATATCCCGGACGGATGCTTGATAAGCATAGCTGGAGATTCTAGACAGAAATTCCTCAGTCTGTTCGAACGGAAGCGTGGATAGAGGCAGTTGACTAATATCACTCTGGGCTTCACTCGTTGTTTTCCATACATTAGCTAGGCCTTTTCGGTGCATTCCCTGTGATGTGGAGTGTACCGCTAGCGTCTGGCCCAACTGATCCTGAAGCTTGTCCATGTGGAAAGTCAAATCATGAAAAGCTCGTTGGTATTGATTCTCTGCTTGCACCATCAGCGCATTCTTTTGTTGAAACTCTTGATAGCCCCACAATGCGGTTCCGATAAATAAAAGCGTGACGATCGGAAACATCACAGCACTCAGTCGTTTATACATCGTACAAACGTCTCCTTTCACAGCAAAATTAGGATTATGCCTATTGTGCTGGAAATAGGAAGTCTTTATGCATCACTGATGAACCTTCGTCACGCTTTTATTGGGGAAGCTCCTCGATTAAGAAATCTTCCCGATTATCGCAAACACATTGTTTAAATCCGGTCTCAATTCGCCCTTTCTCTCTCTTACCCCGAAGTACGAACTTCTCACCGCAATTTCTGCACCGAATCGTTACCTTAACTCGCACGCTCTCGCCACCTTTATCATCACTAGCTGGAACAACGTATATACGTGCAAGTATGACCAGATTGGTTAAGGATTAATCTCTTCCGATGCTATTTGCTTGGATGCGCTTGATGCTTGAGCACGATTACGATCATTTCTCCATCCATTATCGTGCTCCTCGTCATGTTTCAACATGCGAAACGGTGATCTCAGATTGGCTCTGCGTACCATCGCCATCCCAAAGTACCATAGAGACACCATCAAAGGAACAGCAGCCCATATCCAATAACGTGTAAAAGATGTCATGATCATATCGTAAACACCATGCCAGAAGATTGGAACTATCAATGAAATAGCCAAATACTTCTTCGAGGTGTTATCGTTCGTAAACTTTGCCTTGCCCATATAATATCCCATCAAGATACCGAACAGCGCGTGTCCAGACACAGGCAATAAAGCTCGGGATAACAGAAATCCGAACGAGCTGTTGTTAGATAATGCATACATTACGTTCTCTATTGTAGCGAAGCCTAGCGAGACCGCAACAGCATATAGAATACCGTCATAATGTTCATCGAACTCAACGTGGTTATATATCATATGATAAAGCACGAACCATTTCACAGCTTCTTCCACGCCGGATGATATCACAAATGAGTACATCAATCGATTACTGCCCCACCACATCGTCAAGCCATGCTGGATAATCATAATGGGAAATACGATCAAGAAGCCAACAAGAAATACGCGGAGAACCATGGATATCGGTTCAGCAGCATATTTATCCTTCAAGTAAAAATAGATGAGCAGCGCGATACCAGGAGCCACTGCTGCGGTCAGCAAGGCAATAATCGGTGTTGTTGCAGAAGTAACCTGAACAGCTAAATTCATCTTGTATTTGCTCCTCCTATGCTATCCAGATTCTTGACTCACACACCAATAGCTTGCTCGTCCCACATTACTGAACTGCCTAATTGATATGACACGAAAAAGGAGCCCTAGTCCTTCAACCAGGAACTCCCCATCGACGGTTTATTATTCACTGCGCGGCTTAAAGTGTTCACAGGTGACGGCAATTGCATCTTCACGCATAATGCATGTACCGTATTCCTCTAGAACTGCAGTAGTCACCGACGTGGCTTCACCATACTCAGCCAATATCGCAATTAACGCCTGAAGTCGGTTAGATTCCAAGGAAACCGGCTCGACGTAATAAATCCATTGACTATTATATTGATATAACGCGCCTGATACGGAAAAATGTCGATTTACCGCATGAGCAGCTTCAATAAAGTGCTCAAAATCGCGGAATGAAAATGCGACAGTATCGCTTTCCTCCAACGTCACTTCCATCTCGTAAACGTCATCCATGTCTTCGTCGTCCGTTTGAGGAGCGCCCTTCTCCCAACGAGAGCGAGTAACGATAACAACCATGCCTTGCGCAGGCATAGCAAACACTTCCACAGCTAATGGCCCAGTCGCGTCAAATCCGAGTTCAGTATACGCCTGATCCATCATTTCTACGAATAAATCCTGCAGTTTCGTCATTTCTCGCCACAAGTCATCGCGTTGGATCCCGCGCTCAGATAAATCGTCGAACGTAAGGAAAATGCGAATCTTATCTTGACTTAAGCGTTCGATCTTCATGACAGGACCCTCCTTTGCAACTTCGGTTATAACAGATTATGAAGCAACATATAATATGTGCTGAAAATGGTTCTATGTAATCAATGTTATCATTAATTGCTCCAATTTGCACCTACTAAAAATGAGAAGGTTTCAAAGAGTCTGCATTGGCAAAGGAGCAATATAAAAGAGGCAGCCACCAATGGCGGCTCCCCTTATGGGTATTCCATATTCTCTTGGGCTGATTACAACATAGTGCCACTTTTGCGTCTATGACGCTTCTGGCTTCTTATGCGGTCATGCTTGCCCTTTCAATGGGTAGTACTGGACGCAGAAGTTGGCTTGGAGCTTGTTGAAGTAGTCGATTTCGCTGCACCCGCCGTCTGATTAGCCGATTGGCTAGCTGCATTCGAAGAACTTCCAGCTTCCTGCAAGATCGCATCGACTTGACGCTTTAATTGCGGATCGCGAGCAATCAATTCTTTAATGCGTTCTAGGCTGACGTTGTCTTGCTGCGAGCTCTGCTGCTGTGTTTTTTGCTGCTGCGCGCCACCAGCCTGAGCCTGCTGCATGCTACCTGCTTGAGCCTGCTGCTGGTTGCCTCCAGCCTGAGCTTGCTGCTGATTGCCGCCGGCTTGAGCTTGCTGTTGTGCGCCACCTTGAGCTTGCTGCTGTGACTGACCGCCCAAAGCAGACACTTGGGACAAAGCTGTCATTGCTGTATCCATCACCTTGCCGCCTGCCATGCCAACTACATCAGTAACTACATCCCCAGCTAATTGAATCCTCGATTGAAGATTGGTCAGTGTGCGGCGATCTGCCAAACACATGCCTGCAAGCGCGCCTACTGCCATACCTGCTATAAACGTTGTAACTCTCACTGCTGTTCCCTCCTTCAGTAATGGGATCAACAGTATTGTGAGCCGTATAGCGCAATCACATTCGATTCAATTTTAGGAAAACGACTGCCACGAGCGAAGGGTGATAAAACTCGCTTCTGGAGGTGCGCCTAAGCGAAGTGGTAAGTGCGTCGTTCCGAACCCCTTGCTGATAAATAGTTGAACCTTCCGTCCATTTTGTTCAGAATTTACGTTTAACGTGTGCCAACCATGCAAGTATTTTCGATAAAAGGGACTTGTTCGCACAGGTCCGTACATAGGCAAATTAATTTGTCCGCCATGGGTATGGCCAGCAACGACTAGATCAATCAGCGGATGCAATGGCCGCTTTAACAGCGCAGGATCATGAGTTAACAAGATGCAGAGGTGCGGATCGCTTTCCGGCCCATCCATCGCAAAACGCATATTAGCACGACCCGATCGAAGATCGTCAATGCCTACGAGCCATATACTTTCGCCTTCTTGCTCAAGAAGAACAGCATCATTATCCAACACTTTGACGCCCATATCAGCGATAGCCGTATCCAATGTACGGACATTGGCCTTGTAATCATGGTTGCCGTGTACCAGATATGTTGGACCTAATTGACGTATTAATCGTATGTTGGCAATCGCTTGTTCGAGGTCCCCTTTTTGCTCGGTGACATCTCCCCCGATAAGATATAGATGGGCAGGGCTATGCTTCGATATCTCTTTCATATGGGATTCAGTCAACGAACGGCGATGAAAGTCGCTGATAAAAAATAATCGCATCCCGTCAAATGCTTGCGGGAGCCGTTCTAGAACAACTTCTTCCTCTGTGACTGTAAAACTGTTTGCTTCTCGGTACATCAGGTAAATGAGAGCAAAGATGAAAGCTATGATCAACAATAAGCCTGCAGCCGCGATAATGATGACATCCGCCATCTACGATTACCCCTCCGTCGTCATCACATGATTTCCCCAAAACAGTAGAAATACTAATAACCCAAAGAACAGCAAAAACAGAATATTGTAAAACCATTTTGTCAGCTTGCCATAATTAGAAGGGAACAAGGCTCTTCTCGGAGGTAATGTCCGATCCTCTTCCTCCTTGACTTGCTGTGGTTCAAGCTCAGAATTCATCGCATCAACATCTGCAGCCTCCTCTTGAGATCGCTGCGGTTGTTTCAATTGCTGCAGCGCTGCAAGTGCCGGGCTGTTACTGAATGTTTCATCTTTAGTTGAGTTGGGAGAAGCGTTAGACTGATAAACTTTCTCTTTCTCTTCCTGTTCCTTAAAGCGACGACTTGAATAATACGACTTGCTCATACTTCCCTCCGGTAACGCAATATTAAGCCCATAATAAAATCAATCAAGAAATGCGCGGCAATCGGAGCCCATAAGGAGCCGCTCCATTCGTATATATAGCCTAATCCATAGCTTATACTAAACACCATCAATGTAGGCAGCCAATGTCTTAAATAGCGCACATGAATCGCGGCAAATGCTACACTCGTCCAGTAGATGCCAAGTGTATGCTGCACAGCACCCCGAAACAACATCTCTTCACATATACTTACAACAAATGCTATCACAAATATATGCCAGAATGGCCGATTACGGAACAAGCGCTCATTAATGCCACCATCATCTGTCGCTTCTTCCGGCACAAACTTGGATATTAGAAGATCCAAAATGACGACGATTACCGAGAGTCCTGCCCCCAATAACCACGGCTTGTATCCCTCTGGAGGCTGAAGCAGCAACAGCGGGTTACGACCTGAAAAAAGAATCCAGACGGAGCCTATAATCAGTGTCAGAGCCTGCGTCAAATAAAGATTCAACAGCAATGTTTTATCATCTATTTGATCAATTTGAACTTGTTGTTGTTTGAACCTTTTCCACTTTTCTTTCATTTCATCACTACCTGTAAGTTATCGTCTAACTATTTTACAATAAAAAACTATACTAATATTCGAAATTAATAGACATATCATGCACATAAATGGTAACTAATAGTTAATTATCCATTACATGCTCCTCGCTTCACCCGCTTTCCCTTTCAACAGCACCTAAGGAGTGGTATCGTGGATCGCAGACCGAAGAACGTTTCAATAAGAAGCAAAAGCATCGATGCGCAGAGTTTACCAATGATAAATACGATAAACAAGTAATCGTCTTATCTAATCATACCGTATTGTTGCCATATCGTGAAACTGCTCTTCACGCTTAATATCAAACCGTATGTAGGACAAGTGATCATACCATCACAGTCGTTATTTGGTGAGCCAGGATCAGCCTGTTTTAGCATCATATCAGAAACAATGAACAGTATTCAACCACACCCTGTAACTTTTACTGTGCTGCAGCCAGCTAACAACTTAGAAGTACAACCTATTGACACTAGACATGAACCGTGTTAGATTTTAAATAATTTCATGATGATAAACACGGAGAAGGAAACGAACCATCTTATAAAGTCCCCAGAGAGCCGATGAATGGTGTGAATCGGCGGCGTTGAGATGGATTCCAGCAGTCCTGAGTTATTGTACTGAACGATGATTACTATTAGGTACAATCGGTTAGAACCCGTTAACGTTCTGCGTCTTTCATTAGACGTCAAGGCTGAATCGCGCGAGCGGTTAGCGAATTAGGGTGGTACCACGGTCAACTCTCGTCCCTTACTACGGCAGTAGTATGTGATGAGAGTTTTTTTGAAACGTGGATTTTTAATTATCTAAAGCATTAGCGCGTCGAAGCGGTGATAACAACTGCCTTTGCGGTTGACACTATATAGATGGATATGAGGGAGGAATACGTAATGTACAAAGTATTAGTTTCAGATCCGATCAGCGATTTTGGTATTCAGCAATTGGTAGATGCTGCAGATGTAATCGTGGACAAAAAGACAGGGCTTTCGGAAGATGAACTCATCTCCATTATTAGTGAGTACGATGCACTTCTCGTGCGTAGTCAGACGAAGGTTACCCCACGCATCATGGAAGCAGCCAAAAAGCTCAAAGTGATAGGACGCGCTGGGGTCGGCGTCGATAACATCAACCTAGAAGCAGCCACACAACGCGGAATTATCGTCATTAATGCACCTGACGGCAATACCATCACAACTTGTGAACATGCCTTTGCGATGATGATGGCACTTGCTCGACATATCCCGCAGGCGTATAACAAAACGATTCAAGGCATCTGGGACCGCAAATCGTTCCTCGGTGTAGAATTGCGCAACAAAACCCTTGGTGTAGTCGGCATGGGGAGAATCGGAAGCGAAGTAGCTAAACGCGCTAAAGCATTCGGCATGGAAGTCATTGGATATGACCCTTTCATGACAGAAGAGCGTGCAGAGAAGCTTGGCATCAAGCTTGGAAGTGTAGATGATATCATCCGTCAGGCTGACTTTATGACATTCCATACTCCGCTTACTGCTGAGACGAAGCATATGATTGCTCGTCCACAATTCGAGGTTATGAAACGCGGGATGCGCCTGATCAACTGCGCTCGCGGCGGTATCGTCGATGAATTGGCTTTAGTTGAAGCTATTAATGAAGGCATCGTCGCAGGTGCAGCATTTGACGTATTCGAGCAAGAGCCGCCAGCGGCAGATCATCCTTTCTTAAATAACCCTAACATCATCGTTACACCTCATCTTGGAGCATCAACGGTTGAGGCCCAAGAGAATGTCGCGATTGATGTTTCGGAGCAAGTGCTTCACATTCTGCGCGATCAACCGTTCAAGAATGCGGTTAATATGCCGCCAGTGCCAGCGAATGTATTGAATAAGATCCAGCCTTACTTCCAGCTGGGAGAGCGTCTTGGCCAGTTTACTGCACAGATGGCGAAAGGACCTTTGCTTGAGATCGTAATCAATTATTCCGGTGATCTTGCTGAAGTAGATACTGCCCAACTCACCCGCTACATCGTTAAAGGCGTGCTGCAGCAGCATCTTGGACCAGATGTCAATATTGTCAACTCAATGCATCTGGCAAAGGTAAGAGAGATATTGATAACAGTTCAGCAAACGCATGTCGCTAAGGGCTTCACGAATCTTGTCTCTGTCACTCTGCGTACGAAAGATGAAGAACGCATGGTAGCTGGCACATTATTGAACGGTTATGGCGCAAGAATCGTACAGATAGACAAATATCCGGTTGACGTCGCGCCAGAAGGTCACCTGCTGCTAGTCAAGCATAACGATAAGCCTGGTATGATTGGATATGTTGGAACGCTACTAGGAAACAATGACATCAACATTGCTACGATGCAGGTGGGACGCAAGATTGTCGGCGGCTCCGCTATTATGGTTCTAGCTGTTGATCGCGCCGTACCGAAAGAAGTCATTTCCGACCTGAAGAACATCTCGGGAATTAATAAGGCGAAGGAAATTGTATTTTAACATCTGATTGTTTCACGAACAACAAGATTAGTTTCTCTATTATGACGTCTGCCAACTGCAGACGTCATTTTTATGCCGCATACTTCGTTATTTGCTGTCGGAATGTCATGAACTCACACAAAAAGACCGACACAACCGTGTCGGCCATTAGGCTCGTCGTTCATATGGAAGTCCTATGGAGAATGTCGTTCCCATTCCTAACGCACTCTTCACTTCAATAATGCCATGATGAACGTCTATAATATTTTTAACAATGGCGAGCCCAAGACCAGTCCCTCCGCTCGTTCCTCTAGTTCGGGCTTTATCCGCCTTATAGAAACGTTCAAAGACATAGGGTATGTCTTCATGCGGAATCCCTTCTCCATGGTCTTCGACATGTATCCAGAGCCGTTCTACATGTCCACTAACCTTGCGTTCGGTACGGATCACGATCTCCTCTCCAGCTTGAGAGTGTCGAATCGCGTTATCAAGCAGATTCGTAAGCACCTGCTCCAACCGATCTTCATCCGCCTGACTGACAACCGGATGCGCTGCTAGAAATTCATAAATAATCGGTATCTCACGTTCTTTAGATAGAACAGAGTATTTACGAATAACACGAATAATCAGATCATTAAGATTAACCGGTCCCAATTGCATCTGAAGATGGCCGCCTTCCATTCGAGCCAGATCCAGTAGATCCTTTACAAGTCTGCCCATACGAAGCGATTCATCGTGTATCACCTGTGCCAGTTCCTTGCGCTCTTCAGGTGATGCCGCGATATCATCCAACAAAGCTTCGCTATAGCCTTGCAGCATCGACAGCGGCGTGCGTATCTCGTGCGATACATTGGCAACGAAGTCCTTGCGAAGCTTCTCCAGGCGGACCTCTTCCGTCACATCGCGCAGTACAGCTACAACGCCTCGAACCGTATTATCGTTATACAATGGTCCCATAACGACCGACCACACTTCTTGCTGGACATGAATTCGGCTGACAACTTCAACAGCCTCAGAACGGGCCTTATGATACAGCGGACGAAGCGGTTCAGGAACAGACGATAATTGAAACTCATCATCCGGATCATTCCATCCAATCTCGCTCCACTTCTGCAAATTGATTTCCCCTTGCGGGTTAGCCAGCAGCACATTTCCATTCGCATCAAATGTGATCACGGCATCCGTCATGCTTCGCAAGATGCTGAACAGCTGCTCCTTCTCCTGATGTAAATCACGTATGAGGAAATTCAGCTCTTCAGCCATGTGATTGAACGTGCTCGACAGCTCGCCAATTTCATCAGAAGATCGCAATTCCAGCCTAGTCGTATAATCGCCCTGCCTTATCGTTTCAGCCGCCTTCTTCAGCTGGCGCAAAGGCTGCGTAATCTTGGTGAATAGAAAGAAAGCAAAAAACGTCGTTAACGAAAAGCCGATAATTCCTGTATATATAAAGAGCAGCTTAATGTCATTCGGATGGGCGAAATTGCTGTCGATGTATTGAAGCAGGTAAGTTCCCAGTGTCAACAGCACTAACGCCACAAGTCCGATGATCGTCATCCACAATTTGCCGACTACACTCCGCCAGAATTTCACTTACTTCGGCACCTCTAATTTGTATCCGACGCCCCATACTGTAGTGATCATAGTTGCAGCCTCTGGCGATACTTTGTTCAGTTTCTCTCGCAGACGCTTCACATGAGTATCCACCGTGCGAAGATCTCCGAAAAATTCATAGTTCCATACATCCTTAAGCAGTTCTTCCCGACTGAACACTTTATCAGGAGATACAGCTAAATAATGAAGAAGCTCATACTCCTTCGGAGTCAAGCTGATCTCTTGTCCCCCCGCTGTTACGCGATGAGCATCATGTTCGATAATCAGGTGCGGAAATACGATGTTATTGCTCGTTTTCGGATCATTCGTCAGGAATGCAGTAGCCGAAGAACGACGCAGCACCGCCTTCACCCGGTAAATGACCTCTCTAGGGCTAAACGGCTTCACGACATAATCATCAGCACCAACCTCGAACCCTTGAACCCGGTTCATTTCCTCACCCTTGGCTGTCAGCATAATAATCGGAGTCGCTTTGACCTGACGCAAGCGAGTGCATACTTCGATACCGTCAATGCCAGGCAGCATCAGATCGAGCAGAATTAAATCATAATCCTCGACAACAGCTTTACGAAGTGCATCTTCGCCGTCTTCTGATTCAGTTATAATGAAGCCTTCCTTCTCTAGATACATCTTGAGCAAACGTCTAATCCGTTCTTCATCATCCACTATAAGGATACGATTCTCTTGTTCGGACATGTACGATTCCCCTTTCCTGATCGAAACGAGCTATATGTAAATAAGTGGTCATCTTGTACAGCGCATCCTTCAAGCATCCGCTAAACATCAGACGCCAGCATATGAATGCAGCCCTGAGATAATTAGGTTCACACCTAATAAAGTAAACATAATAATGATAAAGCCTATTACGGAAAACCATGAGGACTTGGAGCCTTGATATCCGCGTGACAATCGTAAATGTAGATATACACTGTAGAATAGCCATGTAATGAGAGCCCATACTTCCTTCGGATCCCATCCCCAGAATCGTCCCCAAGCAACCTGTGCCCATATCATCGCAAATATTAGCCCGCCAAGCGTAAAGATTGGAAATCCGATTGCATTAGCCCGATAGCTGATTTCATCTAAATCATCCGGGTCAATACCACGCAGCATCGGTTGAATCACGCGTGCAATAGGTTTACGGATAATGAGCTGAATTAGAGCATATATCACAAGACCTGCGATAACAGACCAGACAACAGTGTTCAGCTTACGTGCGGCATTCTTGCCTTCCATCCATTCAGGAGCTTCAAACAATGGAAGCGGTATGCCTGCGAGAGAAACTCCCTCTAATTTTACACTATTATATGGTGCTACCAAAGGCGGAATCGTATAGGTGACCGATTCTATTTTACTATTGATTTGACCCTTGTCAACAGTTTCAACAGTTTGCTGCACTTGCACTTCGTATGAAGCAGCGCGGAAGCCAAAGATAACGGCTATGAAACCAATGATAATGACAATGAGTACCATTGTACCTTCCAGAAACAACCGGGAGCGTTTAGCCGAAGGATCGTCCCATCGCACTGTTCTCAGCAGATACATTAAGCCTGCAATGAAGCCAATCCCGAAGAATGCGTAGGACACCGCAGCCAGTGTAACATGAATCTTCAGCCAGACTGAATCCAACTGAGGGATCAACGGCTGAATTTCACTTGGAAATACAGACGCATAAGCCATAATCAGAATCGCCAGCGGCAAAGCGAATACACCAAGAATTGATTTGCGGTAGATGATATATATAATAACATAAGCGCCAACTATCATAATAGCTAAGAACGACATGAACTCATACATGTTGCTTACTGGAATATGCCCTGCTGCCCATCTCGTAAAGAAATAGACGAGCTGTGCTGCAAAAGCAACTAGCGTTATAATGAAAGAAACGTTAATCCATCTCTGTTGGCGCTTCTCTGAATTCTTCATGGTGCGCGTTGCCATTGAGAATATGTGCACGATAAACGCGATACATAATAAGAAAAACGCGATTAAATAGGCATCCTGACTAATCTCTAACAAGCGATTCACGCTTTATTCCCCCCACGGTCTATGGCTTTGACATCTACTTGAATATCGCTGTCGGCTAGCGCTCGCGCAACCTCATGACGCATTCCGTACCAATTCTTATTGGTATGTGCGCCTAACAGCAAATTACTGCCATCAATCTTGAGCCAGATGCGTCTATGCTGCCAGTAGAACCCCATAACCAACCCTACCATGCTGATGAGCGCACCTACCCAGATAAACGGGAGGGCTGTATCTTTCCTAACGTTCAAGTAGCTGACGGATTGTGAAATATTCACATCTTTCATCGACTGAACTGTAATCCGAAGCTTGTCGTTAATCTCCGCGTTCACGACATCTTCCTGGAAAGCAGCCTTATCCTTCTGCAGTGGAAAATACATATAAGGCTCGCCAGTTTCCGCTAAGCCTGGTCCTTTGATCAAAAATACAAATACCGGGGCATTCGGATCTGGCGACTTCGTGTACGGCTTGCCATCAGCGCCGAAACCGAAGTCCATATATTTTTCTCTTAGCTCAAGTGTGTAAGGGCCTAGTTCATAAAGCGTTTGTGTATTGTTCATCTTTAAATCGAATGAACCATATACTTCGCCGGTTTCCGTGTTTTCTAATATCGGCTTGACCGATACTAGCTTGGGAGTTAGATCAAAGTCATATTGATAAATCATTAAACCATCATATTCTAATGGATCATTCACTCGGATATCGTGCTTATATACTTCCTCAAGCACAGGATCAAGTATCGGATCATCACAGTTCGCCGTACAACGATATAAGGTTGCTTTCGTCTCAAACAGCTTAGGGACTACTCGACCTTCCTTGACGAACTTCTCCGGCATCTCATCATCCGTGTAATACTCAACAGTAAATTGATCATTCTGCAAATAATAAGGCGTATTCGGGATTGGCGTTGGCTGACCTTGCGGGAAGCCAGAGTAGAACTCCATATGCCAGCCTGGGATGCTTCGAGCCAGCAGCGCCAGCAGGAAGATGATCAGTCCTATATGATTAATATAGGGACCCCAGCGGCTAAAGCGATTCTTCTCAGCCATTAATGCGCCTTCATTTTTATATATGCGATACCGTTTCTTACGAAGAGACTTCTCCATCGTGTTCAGCCATGCATTGGCTTCCGTCGGCAGTTCGGTCTCAACCACGATTCGCTGACGCCGCAAAAATAGATCATGCTTGCGTACATGCTGCTTATGCAGTGCACGATATAACGGCAGAACGCGATCCAGACTGCAGATCACGAGCGATGCGCCGATCATAACCAGCAGCGTTATAAACCACCAGGATCCATACGTATCTGATAAGCCTAATACGTAGTACCAATGTCCCAACGGTCCGTAGTTATCCAGATAATAGTTCTCTGGAACATCACCTATAAATTGACTCTCCTGTGGAAAGATCGTCCCAAGCGAAGCGCCAATCAAGGTAATGGCTATAATAATGACTGCAACCTTAACCGAGGAGAAGAAATTCCACACCATATCAATTACATTAGGATTTGCTTTTTGAGACTTGCGTGCAACTCCGTCGTATCTCATCTCTAATACGGATTGTTCTGTATCGTCATCATCCTGCGGCTTACCGCATGCTTCGCACAATACCGTACCGAGCGGGTTCTGATGACCGCATTCACATTTAGTATTCTGAAATGCCATTACAACTTCCCTCCCATGGCTACGAAGACTTCATGCTTATCATTTGCTTGATCAGAACGTCCAGTTCTTCGGACGTTACTTCACCAAGCTTAATATGATGCACTTTGCCTTCAGGATTGATGAAGAAAGTCGTTGGCAGCGGTCGAATGCCAAATTCTTTGGATGCGGTCTTCTTGCGATCCAACCAGATTGGAAAGGTCACATCCATTTGCTTTGCAAAATTACGAACTACAAGTTCGTCTTCCCCATAATTGATGCCGATAATTTCGACACCTTGATCTTTCCATTGCTCATAAGCCTTGGAGAGAGCCGGCATCTCACGTTTGCACGGCTCGCACCAAGAGCCCCAAAAGTTAAGTACTACCGCTTGACCCTTTAGGTCGTTCAAAGATCTGACGTCACCGTCCAACTGCTGCAGTTTAATGTTTGGAACGGAACTGCCTACTGTCGGAACAGCACTAGACTCGAACAGCGTTGGAAAAATTGCAATCCCACCCAGCAGTAAAGTAGCGGCCAATATGATGATCTGTACCGCTTTATTACGTTTGGCCATGCCACATTCGCCCTCTCTATGACAAATATCACAATTTACAGGAAAATACGCACAATTTGATCGAAGTGTCCATGTCCATTATAATCCAACACCAAGTGCCTATATCTTCCTTAATTATGAAATTTGTGTGTCATAGAGCGAGTTATATGCTATTCATGTCAGGAATTTTTCTTAACAGCCTGTTTAAGCTCATTCACTTCAGATTTCGTTAGTTGACGCATCGTCCCCCGCGCTATTCCTTGCAAGAAAATGTTGGCGAAGGATACCCGTTTCAAGCGAGTAACAGGATGACCGATTGCTTCAAACATGCGTCGAACCTGACGATTACGGCCTTCATAGATCGTAATACTGATCGTTGCCACCTTATTCTCCATATCGACATCCTGGTATTCCACCTCAGCTGGCTGTGTCATGCCGTCGTCCAGCATAATTCCTTGACTCAACTGCTCCAGCTTGTCTCCATGCGGAATTCCCTTAACTGTCGCCCAATACGTCTTAGCTACATGATGACGCGGATGCGTTAGCAAGTTAGCCAAATCCCCATCGTTCGTGAGAAGCAGGAGCCCTTCCGTGTCATAATCCAATCGACCGACTGGATAAACACGTTGTTTAACTCCCTTAATGAAATCCTTAATCGTCTTGCGGCCTTCGGGATCAGACATGCTCGTGATCACACCCTTAGGCTTATGAAAAGCAAGGACGATCTTATCGAGCTGCTTCGTAATAGTTCGGCCATTAACCGTTATCACATCAGTATCGGGATCTGCCTTCGCACCTAGTGTGTTCACTACTTCCCCGTTAACCTCAACTTTACCCTCTGTAATTAACTGTTCACATTTACGTCGGGATGCAACTCCTGCATTCGACATAATTTTCTGTAGACGTTCTTCCATTTGTAACATTCACCTCAACCTTATGATAGCAGTTTTGTGAACGAAACCACAAGCTAATCGTCCAAATACTTGCCTCTTGATACAAAAAAACCCGGATGTTGGAACACCGGGAATAATTTATGATTATGTAAATATCCATAAACAAATCAGGATAGCTGCTGCAAATCCGATCAGGTCGGAAAACAATCCTACTTTTAACGCATATCTTCCTTTAATAACACCCACAGCACCGAAGTATACGGTCAGCACATATAACGTTGTATCCGTGCTTCCTTGGATCGTTGAAGCGATTCGACCAATCATTGAATCTGGTCCATACGTTTTAATTAAGTCGGTTGTATACGCTAATGATCCCGCTCCCGTTATCGGTCGAAGAAACGCGAGCGGCATAACTTCACCTGGAATGCCCAGCCAATCCAACAGCGGCTGCATTAAGCCTACAATCCAATCCATCGCACCTGAAGCTCGGAAGACACTGATCGCGACCATCATGCCAACGAGTGTCGGGATAATGTTGATCGAGGTTTGAAACCCGTCCTTGGCTCCTTCTACAAACGATTCATACACAGGCACCCGCTTAAAGTATGCATACAGCGGAATCAATACGATAATGGCAGGAATCGCCCATGTTGATATCGCGGATACGAATGTGTACATAGATCCCCCCACCCTCTCCGTCAATCAATGCATTGTCTAGCCTGTATGAGGCAGCTGCGGTTTATCCAATGGCTGTTTCGGCAATGAAGGAGCTGCAGGCGGCGCATGTCGGCTTCGGAACCAGCGATCGGCCAATATCGCCGCCATCGTGGCTACAGCAGTCGCAAGCAGCGTGGTGCCGACGATCTCAGCCGGATTCGCAGAGCCGAAGTTCATGCGAATGGCGATTAGCGTCGTCGGAATGAGTGTTATACTCGACGTATTGATAGCTAAGAGGGTGCACATCGCAGGCGTTGCCGTTGCTTTATCAGGATTCAGCTTCTGCAGCTCCTGCATCGCGCGAATCCCCATCGGTGTCGCTGCGTTGCCAAGTCCTAATAGATTGGCACTCATATTCGACATAATGTATCCTAGAGCGGGATGATCCCGCGGTACGTCTGGAAATAAGAAACGAACGATTGGTCCGAGCAGCTTGGCCATTTTCGTCAGCACACCCGCATCCTCCGCAATTCGCATCATACCAAGCCAGAACACCATGACACTGATTAAACCAAGACTAACGCTGACACCCGTCTTCGCTCCATCGAATACCGCTTCCGTTACAACCTCTATTCTTCCTTGCGCGGCAGCTGCGATAAAACCAACCAACAACATGAACATCCAGATCAGGTTGATCAATATTCTCCCCCCCATACTGCACTTTCATAGCCCTCTTGCTGCTCAGTGTTCTCAGATGGTTCTTCCTTATCACGAACGTCATGCAGCTCCACATTACTGTTTAAAAGGAACTCTGACGATCTTCTTATCCTGCCAGTACACATCGATCATGCCTCTATGCCCTAACTTATAATCCAAGCTATGAGGGGAATGAATCTTTACTTTGTAGCTAATCTCCCCCTGCTCTTGGTCCGATAACGGGTATTTTACTTCTTGTGCAGCGAGAAACGGATACCCTTCGATCGTTTGATTCGGACTTACAATTGTTCGCAGTGGAAAGTTCTTAAAGCCATAGTTAAGCATCTCCTGGTGATCTGCCCAATCGCTGCCATCGTTAAGCGTAACCGCTGTTAATTGTTGCCCATTGCGCGTTGCTGAACTGACAAGGCAGCGAAGTGCTCCTGATGTATATCCAGTCTTGACACCGTCTGCCCCTTCATAGAAGCGCAGCATTTTGTTTTTATTCATCCATTTGTAATCCCACTTATCGATAGGATTCGGAGCGGTCCTCTGCTTCGTCTTTACAATCTCACGAAAGGTCGCATTATGCAGCGCATACGCACTTAGTTTAGCCAGGTCGATTGCACTCGTAACATGCCCTTTAGCATCTAGACCATGTGGATTGCGAAAATGTGTCTGATCCAAACCAAGAGCCTCTGCTTTACGGTTCATGAGGTACACGAAGCCTTCTTCTGAGCCTCCAATATGTTCAGCAATCGCAACCGCGGCGTCATTGCCGGAGCGAAGCATCAACCCATACAGCATATTCTCAAGCGTCATTTCTTCCCCTAGACGCAGATATATCGATGATCCCTCTTTACCAACTGCTTTTGCACTCGTTTTGACGACATCATGGAGATTTCCTAATTCGATTGCAACGATCGCTGTCATGATCTTCGTGGTGCTTGCCATTGGCATGGGTGCATTCCCATTCTCATGAAAGAGTACTCGTCCACTTGTAACATCAACTAAGGCGGCTCCTCTTGCGCGCGTGTTAGGAATGACTGCACGTTTGTGACTCGATTCCTTAGAGCCCTTCACATGATGTGCTCGCGGTTTAATATGCACCGATATAGCATGTACTTGTTGCGGCAGCACCGGCAGACCATTACAAATCAAGCAGACTACTACTAATATTGCGGTAATTCTTCGCTTCAAATGTGACACTTGGTCCTCCTTCAATCATATGGCGCCTACCCGCGATGTTATTTCATTTGTATGCAACATCGTACGGGGGTATGTCCAACAATTAGATTTAAAAAAAGCGTCAACCTTCGCACTACTTCCCCTGTAAATAAAATCTCGGAGGTCATGCACAGCATTGACGCTTCAATATGGATTACGATTCGGCATTCGGTTTATCGCTTGTCTTGCCTACTTTAGGTGTTTGTCTAAACATCGACTCGAATCGATCCATTACTTGTGGTGCGGAATCAATCAACTTCTCCAACAGATGAGTATTATTGTCTACCGACACAACCTGTACACCTTGTTTTCCAACGATAAGGAAAGCGATTGGAACTAAAAATACACCGCCGCCGGCGCCGCCGCCAAAAGGCTTATCTGACGGTTGATGCGCACGATCCCGATCTGCTTGCTGACGCCGTTCAAACACTTTAAATTCGCTACCGCCTGCAGCGAAACCGATCCCCACTCTGCTGATTGGAAGAATCACGCTGCCGTCCGGCGTTTGAACTGGGTCACCTACGATCGCGTTAACGTCAACCATCGCTTTAATATTTTCCAATGCTGCACGCATTAAGCCTTCGATTGGATGATCCGCCATGGATTAGATACTCCTTTCGCCCGCATTAGACGGGTAATCAACAAATAAGCTGCACCTATAGAATGCACTACCCTAATACGGGATATACACACAACTCGTGTAGAAAAAGCAAGCTCATTATATCTGGGGATCACATCCAGCGAGGGCATGACGGTAAACTTAAGAATATGTGTAAGTGTACCTGTCGCATATGACATAATGGACCAGATCACTCCTGATCCAATAGCCGTATGCGGTGCTTCTCCCAAGCCGAGTTCGGTATCCCATATAAAATGCTTTATTTCGGTTTTTTCCAACAATCCAGTTATCAGATTCAATATCATCCTCAACTGATGCCTATCCAATCCAAGTTTCCACTCTTGATCAAGTCCTTGAAAGTCAACCGTTCTGACCTCCTTGCGCCAATTAATGAGTCCGTGGCACATCCTAAAACCAACCCATATCCGTTCATAAGAGCCTGACTTTTGCAAAATAATCTTCAACTCTACAAAAGACATAAGTACAACAATAGCAGCAATAGCAATCCCAACAACTACTAAACCAATTACGCTGAGTATGATCAGCCACGTACTCATTTCACGCACCCGCCTATTTCCAATCTATCGCTATTATGACCTGCGGAACTGGAAGGCATGCAAAAAGTTACCTGCTGACACACAAAAAACCGACCCTATCCTGCTTCACTAAAACGTGAATAGAATAGAATCGGTTCTGTGACGTGAATTATTCTGTTTCCGGAACTCGTTGTTCAACCTGCCAACTTAGGGTGTCTAATACATCGCCAGGCTCCATCACATGCCCTTGAATGCCGAATGGTTTCAAGTCGTGTGCGAAAGCTTGGGCGTCCTGCTTGATTGGAGGAAATGTGTTGAAATGCACTGGAACTACATGCTTGGCTCTTACCCACTGAGCAGCTAGAAGCGCATCCTGCGGGTCCATCGTAAAGAAGCTGCCTATAGGAAGTATTGCTAGATCAGGTTGATAACGTTCTCCAACCAGCTTCATATCACTGAATAACGCCGTATCTCCTGCGTGATAGATCGTGATATCCTCAAGCTTCAGTACGATCCCAGCGGGATTGCCAAGGTAGACATTCCGCCCATCAACCTCGATAGAAGAGCTGTGAAGTGCCGGTACCCATTTTAATAAGCCAAATGGGAACTCTGCTCCTCCTCCCAGATTCATCCCAATCGTAGATGAAACACCTTGACCAGACATATAATCAGCAAGCTCAACAATCGAAATAACTGTTGCCCTGCATCGCTTCGCGATTGCTGCTGCGTCCTCAATGTGGTCCCCATGTCCGTGAGTCAGCAATATGTAGTCGGGATTCAACTCATCAGCTGAATAAACAGCCTTCGGGTTGCTCGTTAAAAACGGATCAATTAACAGCTTGTGCGTGCTCGTCTGAATCTCAACACAAGCATGTCCGTGAAAAGTAACCTTCACCATACAAAGCATCAGCCCCTATACCAGATATACATAAATTATATCAAGAAATGGTCTGATCATTCCAATGCCAAGTGTCGTATACACTATCCATTCTCACCATCTGCTTTACTTATCACTATTGACATCTTCAATGGTAAGCTGTCTGCCCTGCATCTTATCGAATAATAGCTGCGTTTCCTCTTCCAGTCCGTCGGTCTGCTCGAACAGCATCGCCTCTGGAAGCTCCTTCAAGCTCGCTAACCCGAAATAGTCTAGGAATGACTTCGTCGTGCCGTATAGAATCGGGCGTCCGATCGCTTCCGCGCGTCCCACTTCCTCGATAAGATCCTTGTGCACGAGCGTTTGGATCGCGCGATCCGACTTTACGCCCCGCACTTCTTCAATCTCCACTCTGGTGATCGGCTGACGATAAGCTACAATCGCAAGTGTTTCCAATGCCGCCTGGGACAAGGAGGAACGAGATGGCGAATAGGCCATCCGTTCAAAGTATACGGCGTGCTCCTTCAAGGTTGTCATATGAAACATACCCGCGATCTCCAAGAGCTGAATCCCGCGCATTCCGCGTTCAAGCTCACCCTTCAAGTCCTGCAGCGCTTCTCTTACAACCTCAGCACGCACCTCGGTTATTTCAGCCATCTGCTTCAGGCTTAATCCTTCATCCCCCGCCATAAACAGCAAGCCCTCAATAATCGACTTCAACGTCTGAAACTCCATCTTCATCCAACTCCCCATGCCATTGAATCACTATATCCTCAAACAACTTATCCTGATAACAACGTACCCGCTTCATCTTCATCAGCTCCAAGATCGCTAAGAAGGTGACGACGATCTCATGCCGTGACATCTCCTGATGCAATAGATTCGTGAACATCAGCTTCGTTCCTCTGCCTGAAGGTTTAAAGAGCGCAACAATATCGCGTATCCGATCCTTTACCGATATTTCATCCCTATGGATGGTCGCAACTTGAGTTCTCCTTGCAGCCTTCTTCAGCGCCTTCTGAAACGCCTTAATCAGATCATCTACGTGCAAGCCCTCAACGGGATTGGAAGGGACATCCGCAATGTAGGGAGCAAGATCCTCAGGTTCTTTCGAAAAGATCAAGCTGCGGTCCGTTTCCTTCTCGCGGAGATGCTCTGCAATTCCTTTGAACTTGCGGTATTCGATCAGCTTACGAATCAGATCCGCCCGAGGATCATATTCCTCTTCCTCGTATTCAGGGTATTCCTCCCATTCCATCACCGGTGGCTTCGGCAGCAGCTGATTCGACTTCATCGCAAGGAGTGTAGCGGCCATGACGAGAAACTCGCTCGTAATATCAAGCTCAAGCTCCTGCATATTCTCTAGATACTCCATATATTGATCGGTTATTTCATGGATCGAAATATCTTGGATATCAATTTCCGACTTATCAACCAGATGAAGCAGCAGATCGAGCGGACCTTCAAACGTTTCTAATTTATATGTAACCGACACCCGGCAACCTCCTGAAAAAAGCAAATGTAGCACCCTAAGAAGGGTACTACATTAAGATAAGCATTATTTGAACTGTTTCGTCAAGTTCGCCATTTCAATTGCAGTCGCTGCAGCTTCCCAACCTTTATTGCCAGCCTTCGTTCCAGCGCGTTCGATCGCTTGTTCAATTGTGTCTGTAGTCAGTACGCCGAAGATCGTTGGGACCCCTGTCTTCATGCCGACTTGAGCAACTCCCTTAGCCGCTTCGTTGCATACGAAGTCAAAGTGCGGAGTTGCGCCGCGAATGACTGCGCCAAGCGTGATAACCGCATCGTACTTACCGCTTTCAGCCATCTTCTGTGCGATGAGCGGAAGCTCGAAAGCACCTGGAACCCAAGCTACATCAACCTCGTCCTCTTGAACGCCGTGACGCTTAAGTGCGTCCAACGCACCCGAAACGAGCTTGGAGACGATGAATTCATTGAAACGACCTGCAACGATACCGTATTTTAATCCTTGGGAAATTAAGTTACCTTCATAAATAGTTGCCATAATAGCAGCTCCTCCTCAATATGTGTTCCTCATGATTTATAGTTAATATTACAATTACTCACTGACTCGTTCGCTTTGCTCCAGCTCGTCAAAGCGAAGCAAATGCCCCAGCTTCTCCTGCTTCGTATGCAAGTATTTCGTGTTGTCGACATTTTCTTGAATCTGAATTGGCACTCGCTCAACCACAGACAAGCCGTAGCCTTCAAGACCTTTGATCTTGCGCGGATTGTTCGTCATGAGACGAATCTTCCGCACACCGAGATCTTTCAGAATCTGAGCGCCAATACCATAGTCGCGTTGATCCGGCAGGAATCCAAGCTTCACGTTGGCTTCTACTGTATCGTAGCCCTGCTCTTGCAGCTTATAAGCCTTCAGCTTGTTGATCAAGCCAATGCCGCGGCCTTCTTGACGCATATAGAGAAGTACGCCTGTGCCTTCTTGCTCAATGAGTTTGAGCGCTGCCTCGAATTGAGGTCCGCAATCACAGCGGTGTGAATGGAATACATCGCCAGTCAAACACTCGGAATGCACGCGTACAAGCACTGGCTGAGAAGGATCGATATGTCCTTTTACGAGCGCGACATGCTCTTTATTATCCACTTGATTCGTGTAGGCTACGACACGGAATTGACCGAAGTCAGTCGGCATCTTCACTTCCACTTCGCGATGTACAAGGTTTTCCTTTTCATTGCGGTAATGAATCAAGTCTTTGATACAGATCAGCTTCAGGTCATGCTGCTTCTTGAACTCGATCAAGTCTGGCAATCTGGCCATGCTGCCATCTTCCTTAATGATCTCGCAGATAACGCCTGCAGGTGAAGCACCGCACATCTTCGCCAGATCTACTGCAGCTTCTGTATGGCCGGCGCGGCGAAGCACGCCGCCTTTCTTCGCGATCAACGGGAAGATGTGACCTGGACGGCGGAAGTCTGCCGCCTTCGAATTAGGGTTGATCAGCTGCTTTATTGTCAGCGACCGTTCATGAGCTGAGATACCTGTTGTCGTCTCCACATGGTCGATAGATACAGTGAACGCAGTACCATGATTGTCCGTGTTATGTGTAACCATCGGCGGTAGATCCAGCTCTTCTGCGCGCTCTGGTGTAATTGGCACGCATACAAGTCCTCGACCCTCCGTGATCATAAAGTTAATGACTTCAGGAGTTGCCTTGTCCGCTAAAGCGATGAAATCCCCTTCATTTTCCCGATCCTCGTCGTCAACTACGATGATTACCTTGCCTTGCATCAAGTCATAGATGGCTTCTTCTATGGGATCAAACTTAAATTGTTGTTCCATGATAGCTTCTCCCTTCGTTTCGAACATATATATCTACAAGCTTGCTTAACTCTTCAATCAGATAAAGCCGTTATCCGCCAAGAATGCCATACTCAAGCCAGAGGATCGAGTACTCTCCGCTGTTTCTTCCGGCTGTTTGCTTCCATATCGAAGCAGGTGTTCGACATATTTGCCTAATATATCGCATTCAATATTTACCGTGTCACCCGGCTGTTTATGCTGCAGCGCGGTTTGAGCCAGTGTATGCGGAATGATAGAAACTCCGAATACGCCATCCTCTGCCTTCGTTAAGGTTAAACTGATTCCATCTATCGTGATGGAGCCTTTCGGTATGAGATATTTGCCAAGGTCAGTGCGTTCCGCTTTAAATTCAAACACAACCGCATTCTGATCCGGCGTACGCCGTGTAATCTCAGCGATGCCATCCACATGTCCCTGTACGATATGCCCTCCAAATCTGCCGTTCGCCGCCATCGCGCGTTCTAGATTGACTGGCGAGCCCGGCGCTAGATCTTTCAGATTCGTATGCCTGAACGTTTGAGGCATCACATCAACCATAAATGAGCTTCGATCATAAGCGGTTGCCGTCAAGCAGACGCCGTTAACCGCTATGCTGTCGCCTAACGCGATGCCTTCCAGCACCTTCTTTGCTCGAATATGCAGCACCATCGCCTCGCCGCGTCTCGTTATACTCTGCATCGTTCCAATCTCTTCGATTAATCCGGTAAACAAGTCTCCCCCTCCTCTCTGTGTGTTCGGTTAACGGGATATCCAATTACCACGATATTGTCATCCAGCATCTCTACCTGGATACGTTCTAATTCAAGCGCTTCGCTCATGAGCTCCGGCCCTTCAAAGCTAAAGCTCCCAGGTGCTGATGGATGACCTACAATCTTCGGTGCCATCATCAGTACGACTTGGTCGATCAGCCCTGCTCTCAGCATAGAGCCATTCAGGCGGCCCCCGCCTTCCAGCAGGACGGAGCCAATCTCACGCTGTCCAAGCTCGACCATCGCCGCGGTCATGTCAACCTCTTCACCATCGTTGACAGCGATAACTGTAACTCCATGCTGTTGCAGAGCCTCTGCCTTGACCGCATCCGCGCTGTTCGTTGTCAGCACCCATGTTTCCGCGTGCTGATCTGCTACGACCTTGGAATCCAGCGGCAGGCGCAGCTTGGAATCGACGATGATGCGGACTGGATGCAGGGCAGGCACCGATAGGCGCGTCGTCAAGGAGGGGTTATCGGCTAATACGGTGCCGATTCCGACCATGATCGCCTGATGGCGATGCCGCATCGCATGAACATGTTCACGAGCCATGCCATTCGTGATCCATTGGCTGTGCCCGCGATGCGTAGCAATCCTGCCGTCGAGCGTCTGCGCCGTCTTCATCGTCACATATGGCATTCGCGTCGTAATATACTTCGCGAATATCGAGATCAGACGATGATAGGCCTCACTCTGCAATACGCCTACGGCGACTTCAATGCCGTTGTCCTGCAGCAGCTTGACGCCGCTGCCCGACACAACCGGATTCGGGTCCGTGCACGCGATAACTACGCGTGACACCCCCGCTTCAATCAGGCGCAAGCTGCATGGCGGCGTCTTGCCGTAATGGCTGCACGGCTCAAGCGTAACGTAGGCCGTTGCCCCCGCAGCATGCTCTTGCGCCATGCGAAGAGCATGCACTTCGGCATGGCCTTCTCCGCGCTTGAGATGTGCGCCGAAGCCGACTACTCGGCCTTCCTTCACGATCACGCAGCCTACCGCAGGATTAATACTTGTTTGGCCCAGTACGCGTTCCGCCATGTCGATCGCCAATCTCATATAGTATTCATCATTAATAACAGGCTGCAGCATGAAGGACGCCTCCTTTAATTCCCGATCGTCTGTACCTTTATGCTTCACCTTCGGGGTAATTCAATATGTACGGCATATCGAATCTATACAAATAGCCCTCCGGAACAGGTTCCGCAGGGCATGGTCGTCATCGATTCAGGATTGTACTCTTTTTCACGATGTATGCTGACTCTAAATAGAGATCTAGAATCGAGCATATTCAAATACATTGAGGTTCTCAGCAAAAATCGCCTAGATGCACCCAAAGCCATACACCAACCGGATCGCCGGATCGACATATGTTTGTAGTGTGAAAAAAAGAACTATATGAGGTCAAGCTTAAGCTTAACCGATCCTGACTCCCTTCTCCCATCCAGACTATACTGTCGGCTCTGGAATTTCACCAGATCCACCGCTTGAATGCTTCGATTCGCACGGGTCACGGACTAAGAATGAACGACTGTCCACTCATCACCGCCGGTCGGGAATTGCACCCTGCCCTGAAGGTTTGTCATATATTGTAAAACAAGTATAAATGAATAAGTTACTATTGCAAAGCAAGTTTAACACCAGTCTCGCTGTTTTGCAACCTTGCACATCACTTTCGTAATTTCCAAAGTTAGGGATATTACATATGCGAGCTCATATGAACATTGCTATGAGGAATCTCATAGCGGCGCCTTGAAAACGCCAAATTATCCTCAACGATCCGCAGTGCAGCAGCTATAATGGCATAAGGTCCTTGCGTTCCGCAAGCGGCTTGCACTCTTTACATAATCCGATGATTGAACCGTTATGATCCGCATAGAATGTCAGCTTCTTAACCTTATGCTTGCAATTAGAACATTTCTGATCACCCGCTACTGGCTTCTTAACGGAATGAATCGATACTACCTTAGGATTAGCAGATCGACGAGCTCGAATCCTTACCCAGATGACAATGGACACCACGATTAACAAGACGCAGATGATCCATAATGCTGTCATTTCTTACACCTCTTTTATGAAGTAATGAAGTTCCGATCTAAAGCAAACCCCTCCGCTGCACGAGGCATAAGAGGGGTCTGCACAATCTATATTCCTACACAATTACTTTACTTCAACTGTTGCCATCTTATCGCCTTGCTTGATTCCGTCAACGATATCCATGCCTTCAGTCACTTGACCGAATACGGTGTGAACGCCGTCCAGATGCGGGAATGCGCTGTAGCAGATAAAGAACTGGCTGCCGCCCGTGTCTTTACCAGCATGAGCCATGGACAATGCGCCGCGCACGTGCTTATGAGGGTTTCCTTTAGTTTCGCATTTGATCGTGTAACCAGGGCCGCCGGTGCCTGTTCCATGCGGGCATCCGCCTTGAGCAACGAAATCTTTAATGACGCGGTGGAAAGTTAGTCCATTATAGAAGCCTTCATTGGCTAATTTCTCAAAGTTTGCTACAGTTCCAGGAGCTTCGTTCTCAAACATTTCGATGACGATCTGGCCGCCCTTTTCCATCGTGATTGTTGCTGTTTTCATTATGATAAACATCCTCTCTGATATGCGATATGTAGACATCCTTAACAGTATATCATTGGATTGTCGTTAAACACAACAGCGCCATGATCGGATCAGTCGGGAGTTCTCCCGAGCTGTCGATCATGGCGCGATCCAATGCTTGTTGGTTATACATGAACCGGCTGTTTCAGCAAACGAGCAGGAATCACGTCCTTGCTCACAATATCTCCATGAGTTTCGCGACCTACAACGAGATCAGCTTGGCCTCCCTGTACGAACACGACTGCAGGTCTGCGGATTCGATTGTAGTTGCTTGCCATCGAATAGTTATAGGCACCGGTACAGGATACTGCGAGCAGGTCATTCTGGTTGACACGCGGCAGGTTAAGATCCCATATCAGCATATCACCGCTTTCACAGCATTTGCCGGCGATCGAAACAACCTCAGTTGCTTTTTCCGACGCGCGATTTGCGAGCAGCGCTTCATAGCGGGATTCATACAAAGCAGGTCGCGGATTATCTGACATCCCGCCGTCAACAGCTACGTACTTGCGAACGCCTGGGATCTCTTTTACAGAACCCACGGTATATAGCGTAGTTCCCGCATCGCCAATAATGCTGCGACCAGGCTCAACCCAGATCTCCGGCAGCGCGTCATACAATCCAGTAAAATGCTGCTTCACAGCATCCGTAATAGCTTTCACATATTCGGATACAGCAAGCGGTGTATCCCCTTCCACATAGCGAATGCCGAAGCCTCCGCCCAAGTTGACGACTTTGAAGCTGATGCCACTCTGCTCCATCACTTGACGAGCAAACTGGCCTACTCGCTCAACTGCCAACTGAAAGCCTTCAACCTCGAAGATTTGCGAACCGATGTGAGAATGTATACCCAATAGCTCTAAACTTTCTGCATCAGCCGCTTGCTTCACTGCTTCGTATGCAGCTCCATTCCCGATATCAAAGCCAAACTTCGAATCTATTTGACCTGTTGAAATATACTCATGCGTATGCGCTTCTACACCGGGAGTTACACGAAGCAGAACACTTGCTTTACAACCGCGCTCTTTCGCCATTGCGTTAAGAAGATGAAGCTCCGTAAAATTATCTACGACGAAGCAGCCAATGTTGGCTTTGAGTGCCATTTCGATCTCATCAGGTGTCTTGTTGTTTCCGTGAAAATGAATACGCTGTGCTGGAAATCCTGCTTGAAGTGCCGTATACAACTCACCATCGGATACGACGTCAAGCGATAATCCTTGTTCTTCAACAATTCTGCACATCGCCATGACGCAGAATGCCTTGCTGGCGTACGCAACTTGAAAGTTCAAGCGTGATGCGCGGAACGCCTCCATGTACTGGCGGCAGCGTTCTCTAACTAATGCTTCGTCCACGATGTACAGCGGGGTACCAAATTGTGCTTTCAAGTCCGCCGTATCAACGCCGCCAATTGCCAAATGACCTTGCTCATTTATTACGCTGGTTCCGTGTAAGTACATTGATCCATTCCCCATTTCCTATACCAATCCCATTATTATTCAGAGTATAACAAGAATGCTATAGGCGAAAGAATGGACAAATTCGCTCAACATTTGCATTAATTTGCCACCGGGATGTCCATTTCCTTATTACTTCTTCGCCTTACGCATCTTCGTATTATCTCTCGTCTTATTGAAGCTCGGACGATCTTTGCTGTATGTCACCGGCAGTCGTATTATCACACTATACATGGCTTTGGCATTAAAAGGAATAAACGGCCACAAATAAGATGAATTGTACGAGCGATGGGTAGCAAGCCAGACGATAAACAGCGTGATGCCTACGACCAAACCCGGAACCTTGAAAATGGTGACGGCTATGAGCAGCAGCAATCGTACAATCCGATTCGCTAACGATAACTCATAGCTTGGCGTCGCAAACATGCCTATACCCGCAACGGCCGTGTATAAAATAACCTCTTGAACGAATACCCCTGTCTTCACCGCGACATCGCCAATTAATATAGCTGCTACTAAGCTCATTGCTGTAGCGAGCGGCGTTGGGGTGTGAACAGATGCCATCCTCATCAGATCCAAACCAAACTCAGCTAGTAAAAACTGCATCAGAAGCGGCAGTCTTCCATTTTGGTTCGGACCTAATACCGTCAGTTCAGGCGGCTTTAGACCAGGCTCAGTAACGAGCAGCAGCCAGAGCGGAAGAAGGAACAGAGAGGCGAATATCCCGACGAATCTGACCCATCTGAGGTATGAACCGATAAATGGTGTCTGTCTGTTTTCTTCCGCATGCTGACATAGATCAAAGAATGTCGTAGGCATGATCATGACAGATGGCGAGGTGTCAACCATCAGAACGACATTTCCGTCCAACAGATGCGCAGCTACAGTATCCGGACGTTCCGAATATCGAACTAATGGATATGGATTCCAGCCCTTCTTAAAGATCGCTTCCTCCAGCTGCTTGTCTGCAAGCGGCAAGCCAAAGAGATCCACCTCATCAATCTTCTTCCGTATATTCTTGACGAGCTTAAGATCAGCGATGTCGTCGATATACATAACGACGACGTCCGTTTCCGTACGTCGACCTACTCTCGTGATCTCGACTTTTAGCCCTGGGTCACGGATACGCCGACGAACAAGTCCAATGTTCTGCATTAACGACTCGGTGAAGCCGTCGCGTGAGCCACGAATAACTTTCTCTAGAGATGGCTCTTCCGGTCCGCGCGCTGGATATTTACGCGTATCCATGACGATAGCGGCACCTTCATGATCGATAAACATTGCACTGTTGCCTTGCAGTACCTTAGCAATGACCACGCTCAACTCGGTTACTTTTTCCGCTTGCACGTGAGTGATGTAGGTTTCGATATACGACTGCAGCAAGTTGGTGTCTATCTGCTTCTTATCTAACAGTGATAACCGCATCAGAAACAAGTCCATTAACGGTTCATTTGCAAAGCCTGACAAGTAGAACAGAGCCATCTTACGGTTAGAGAACGACAACTCGCGGAAATTGACATCAAAGTTATCACCTAATCCAGCGACATTCGTCAACATTTTCTTAACATCGGATAAGTGCCGCGGTACGGTATCGTTCCCCTGCCAGTATAAGACAGATTCTTTTAGGCTGTTAGCATATTCACTACTTTTTGCTCTCAGAAGTGCCTGTTCTTCTGACTTGCTGCCTTGATCAGACGATATGCTGTATTCATCATAAACTTGCGTTTCAGGTTGATCTTGTTGATCCTCTAGCTCTGATGCCTCCGGATCGGATCCGGGTGGCTTATTGGACATCTCATCATCCTCCTCATCCATATCGACTTGCAGCCATAAGGCCTATGTACATCCACTCGTCCCTCTTAGTATGGATCTTCCACTCTAAGTTCATGAGTGCGAATGGTAATTAGTTGAGGATTGGTGACAACGAGACTATTCCAACAGTAGATTTTTATTTGGCAAAATTAAAGGTGCTGCCCATTAGTCATCTGTTAACGACTAATGGGCAGCACCCGGTAAGCATGGTTATTGAGCGATCTGCGACTTAATTAACTGCAATATCTTCTTCTCCAGCCGCGAGACCTGTACTTGAGAAATGCCAAGCCTGCTAGCAACCTCCGACTGTGTCTGATCACGAAAATAACGCAAATATACAATTAGGCGTTCTCGTTCGCTCAAGCCCTCAATAGCTTCATTCAAAGCAAGCTTGTCGAACCAGCGTTCCTGCGATTCGTCCGCAATTTGATCCATTAGGGTGATCGGATCCCCATCGTTTTCAAACACCGTTTCATGAATAGAGGTCGGGGGCTTATTTGCTTCCTGTGCAAAGACAACATCCTCTGGTGTTATTCCGAGTTCATCCGCTACTTCTTTAATGGTTGGCAGACGATCGAGCCGTTTAGAAAGCTCGTCCTTCGTCTTGCGCACTCGATTCGCCATTTCCTTCAGTGAGCGGCTAACCTTCAACGTCCCATCATCGCGCAGAAAACGTTGAATCTCACCAATAATCATCGGAACCGCATAAGTAGAAAATTTAACATCGTATGACAAATCAAATTTGTCTACTGATTTTAACAAGCCGATACAACCGATCTGAAACAGATCCTCCGGCTCATAACCCCGATTCATAAAGCGCTGTACGACCGACCAGACCAGTCGAATGTTACAATTAACGAGCCGATCTCGAGCAAATGTATCGCCCGATTGACTCAGCGCAATGAGACGCTTGACTTCAGCGTCGTCCAGATACGTGTTTGACGATTGCTTCAAGTCGACCTCCATGGCATCAACCCCTAATTATAGAGCGCCTTTTTCGATTCAATCCGCTTTTTCATGCGAATCGTTGTACCTAGGCTGAGTTCGCTGTGAACCTCAAACTCATCCATGAAATTCTCCATAATCGTAAAGCCCATACCTGAGCGTTCCAAGTCCGGCTTTGATGTGAAGAGCGGTTGTCTGGCCATGTCCAGATCTTCAATACCTCGCCCTTCATCCTTTACAGTAATCGTAACCGACTCATTTTCAATGATTGCTGAGATCGTTACAACACCATTAGGGTCATTGTCGTACCCATGGATGATACAGTTAGTAACTGCTTCCGAGATAACGGTCTTCAAGTCCGTCAATTCTTCTAATGTCGGATCGAGCTGAGAAACAAAGGCCGCTACTGTTATGCGTGCAAATGCCTCATTCTCCGAACGGCTCGCGAATTGCAATGTCATGTGGTTCGTTCCTGAATTAGCCATTATGATACGACCTCCAGACCGTTAAGCGCCATGCGCTCGTTATCATAAACACTTACAATCTTGAACATCCCTGACAATTCGAACAAGCGGCGAACCGCTGGGTTCATATCACAGACGACCATCTTACCGCCCTTGGTCTTGATCTGCTTGTAACGACCTAATACGACGCCGAGCCCAGAACTATCCATGAAAGTTAGATCCTTCAGACTAAGCACAACATGGTTCACCTGGCCTCGTTGAATCGCTTCATCCAATTGGATGCGCACAATTTCAGAAGTATGATGATCCAACTCACCGCGTAAACGAGTAATTAATATGTTGCGATGCTGTACCAATTCCACATGCAAATTCATCCGTCTCACTCTCCTCCCGAGTTGCCGTAATCATTCGCTATCGCCATAACCAATTCCTGCTCGATGACAAAACTAGAAGCACAACGCCTTTAGTTGACAAAAAACAACTTGCCCGTAGTCCGCTTGAAAAGTGTCCACCAGCCAGCTTTCTCTATGGCTTCTGTTGATTCGACAGGATATTCCCGTATCGCCTTATCACCTTGGTAGACAACGATCTTGCCAATATTCTGTCCAACTGACACCGGGGCTTTAATCGACTTTGGCGCCTGCAGCTCATAGCGTATCTTGCTAGCGTCTTCGCCCTTCTTCATTAGCAGATTGTACGACTGCTGAGCAGAGAGGTTCAGCTTCTCCTTCATGCCTCTTTCAATCGTAACGGTACCGATCTGATCATCCTTTTTGACCAAAGGAACGCTCATGTATTGAGCAAATGCATAATCGAACATCTGGGTTACTTCCGCATTGCGAGTCTTCGTGTTCGGTTCGCCAAGTACAACTGCGACAACGCGCAGATTGTCACGCTTAGCGGTTGCGGAGAGGCAGAACTTGGCTTCTGATGTATAGCCCGTTTTCAAGCCGTCAGCTCCAGTATAGAAGCGTACCAGCTTGTTCGTATTCACGAGCCAAAATTTTTTACTCGTATTTTGACGAAGATAATCTTCGTATTTTCCCGTGTATTTCGTCACATCAGGGTATCTCATAAGCGCTTGCGACATCAAAGCAATATCGTGCGCTGAACTATAGTGGTTATTCGCTGGCAGCCCATTACAGTTCGCAAAGCTCGTGTCATTCATGCCCAGCTCTTTCGCCTTGGCATTCATCATCTGTATAAAAGCTTGCTCCGAACCGGCAATCTTCTCTGCCATAGCAACAGATGCATCGTTGCCCGATGCCATAGCAATCCCTTTCATCATCTCTTGAACCGTCATTTCTTCACCAGGCTCAAGAAAGATCTGTGAACCACCCATCGAAGCAGCATATTCACTAGTTCTGACCTTATCAGTCCATTTCAGTTTGCCATTATAGACTGCTTCCATGATTAGCAGCATCGTCATAATCTTGGTTATACTAGCAGGTGGAAGTCGGTCGTGACTATTCTTCTCAAATATAATGGTGCCTGTATCCGCATCCATCAGCACCGCTGAACGCGCACTGGTTGCGAGCTGCAGAGATTCTCCTGCAGTTGTCTCTGTTGGTATAGCTTCTGGAGTACCAGAAGACATAACAGAGGAGTCTATGGCTGGTACATCGAGCTGATATGCTGCCAGTGGAGCATGAAAGCTGATAGCTCCGATCAAAGTAATACAGATGCACACGTAAATCCATCGATTCCATCGATTGTTACGGCTCAACATCGTTCCCTCCTAAAATAGCAATGATGCTGCAACTGCCCTCTTTGTAACTTAGAACCAATTTCAAAGATAACAAAAAGCCCAAACAGATGCGCCTTATAACCATTGTCTCCTGTATCAAGTAAATTATTCCACATTTTGCTCGAAGACTTCATCTGTTTATCATCTCTTGCTATAAGGAGTTTGCAGAATTGAGTTAGTGGGAACGTGAACTCAACCGTCCTCGCATACCAAAAAAGCGACCCCCACTCCAGTAAACTAGAGGGAAGTCGCCTTCGAATAATCAAATTATTATGCTATATCAAACAAATCGCTCTACACCTGATTTGGTTACAATCGCATATACGAGCGGTTTAGCACCGATAGGATCTGGATTGATCCGATACGCATCCACGATTCGCTTGCGCGCATCTTCAACACGTTGGTCGTCGTTTACATGCATAATCGCGAGAATATCTCCTTTATGCACTGCATCCCCAACCTTCTTGCGAAGATCAAGTCCGACTGCCGCATCGATAATGCTCTCCTTCGTTTCACGTCCTGCACCAAGCAGCATCGCCGCGATGCCGATACTCTCCGCTTCTATCGAAGATACATAGCCGCTTATTTCAGCGGTCACTTCAATACGTTTAGCCGCATGCGGCAGCTTATTCGGATCCTCGATCATGGATACATCTCCGCCCTGCCATTGCACCAGCTCTTTTAGCCGCTCTAATGCTGTGCCGTCAGAGATATGCGATTCCAGCTTGGCTCTCGCTTCATCGATCGATGCCGCCTGATGACCAAGCACCAACATATGCGAGCCAAGAATCATACACAACTCGTGCAGATCTTCCGGACCTTCGCCGCGCAGCGTGTAGATAGCCTCTTCCACCTCTAGCGCATTGCCGATCAGATGACCGAGCGGTTGATCCATATCGGAAATAATCGCGACTGTATCACGTCCTACTTCCGTACCGATATCCACCATAGCCTGAGCAAGCGCGATAGAGTCATCCAGCGTCTTCATGAACGCGCCGCTGCCTGTTTTGACATCGAGCACGATCGCATCAGCACCTGCTGCTATCTTCTTGCTCATGACAGAGCTTGCAATCAACGGGATAGATTCTACAGTAGCCGTTACATCCCGAAGGGCATATAGCTTCTTGTCCGCAGGCGTAATATTGCCGCTCTGTCCAATCAAGGAAACTCCTATCTTATTTACCTGCTCGAAAAATTGCTCACGAGACTGCTCTACCTGATAACCTGCGATCGCCTCAAGCTTATCGATCGTTCCACCGGTATGACCAAGTCCACGTCCGGACATTTTGGCAACTGGAACACCCGCTGCTGCTACTATCGGCGCCAGCACGAGCGTCGTCTTATCGCCAACACCGCCAGTCGAATGCTTATCGACCTTAATCCCTTTGATCGGGCTTAGATCGATCTGATCGCCTGACTTCGCCATTTCCAATGTAAGCTGGGCGGTCTCCTGCGCATTCATACCCTGGAAGCAGATCGCCATCGCCCAAGCTGAAACCTGATAATCAGGTACAGTTCCATTACTATAGCCCTGTATCATAAATGAAATCTCTTCGTTCGTTAAGGTCTGCCCTTCGCGTTTCTTATGGATAATATCCACAGCTCTCACCAACAGCACCTCCTCTAATAATAGAAAACGATCAGATCAGCTAGATTATACAGGCAGTCAATCTTACGCCATTGCAGGTATAATGCTGACGACAAGCTTTAGGAACTGCGCTTTCACTTTCTCTGCTGTTTCCATGACTTCAGTATGCGACAAAGGCTGGTCCAAGATACCTGCCGCCATATTACTGATACAGGAGATTCCCAGCACCTCGATGCCAGCATGACGTGCAATCAATACTTCGGCTACCGTCGACATTCCCACCGCATCAGCTCCTAGAACACGCAGCATGCGAATTTCTGCAGGTGTCTCATAGTTCGGTCCGAGCATGCCTGCATATACCCCTTCTTGGAAGGTAAACCCTTGCTGCTCAGCTACCTGTTTCGCGATACCGCGCAGTCGCTTGCTGTAAGCCTCGGACATATCCTGAAAACGCAGCCCAAGCTGATTATCGTTTGGTCCAACGAGTGGATTCAACCCTTGCAAATTCAGATGGTCGCTGATCAGCATCAGATCGCCTGCTTGAAAAGACGTATTTACGCCGCCTGCGGCATTCGTAACTAATAGCTGCTTGACGCCGATTGCTTTCATGACACGAACAGGGAATGCCGTCATCTCCGGACCATAGCCTTCGTACATGTGGAAGCGGCCTTTCATCAGGACAACTGGACGTCCATTAATAGTACCGATTAGCAGTTCTCCAGCATGACCTTCAACAGTCGATTGCGGAAAATGTGGAATATCACCGTATGCGATCGTCACAGGATTCTCCACCAAGTCAGCCAATACTCCAAGACCAGAACCAAGTATTAAACCCACTTCCGGCTCTACTGTCGTTACACTGCGGATATAAGCCGCTGCTTCTTGAATATGTGAAAAGGAAATCTTTACTTCACTCATCTTATTACTCCTTCATGTTCCCCATTAAATAGTTAGTTCTAGCATAGAATGTACTTGATCAGATCTTATCATCGACCTATGATTTGAGCTGTTCCTGCAATTAAAGCTCGTTCAGGAAGCTCCGTCCGATCTTCGGCATCGCCGCATCGAAATTGTCGGCAATTGTCGCACCCAGATCAGCGTACGTCTCACGAATGCCCAACGTTTTTCCTGCTGTGATAGACGGGCTGTACATTAATAACGGCACATACTCACGCGTATGATCCGTTCCTGGGTGAACAGGATCATTGCCGTGGTCAGCCGTGATCATGAGCAGATCTTCAGGACCGGTCAGTTCTAATAGTTTAGGAACGGCGGCATCGAATTCCTCTAATGCGGAAGCGTAGCCTTCTGGATCGCGACGATGTCCATATAAGGAGTCGAAGTCAACAAGGTTAGTGAACAGCAGTCCTTCGAAGGATTGACCCATCTGCTCAATCGTTGTCTCAATACCGTGCGCATTGCTCTTCGTCGGATAGGAAGCTGAAACTCCTTCTCCTGTGAATATGTCGTTAATCTTGCCCACTGCGATAACCGTCTTGCCCTTGTCGACCAATGCATTCATAACGGTTGGCTCCGGCGGCTTCACCGCATAATCATGACGATTCGGTGTGCGCTTGAAATTGCCCGGCTCACCGACATATGGCCGCGCGATAACACGTCCGAGCGTATACGGCTCTTCCAGCGTAAGTCTGCGCGCAATCTCGCATCCGCGGTACAACTCTTCTAGCGGGATCACATCTTCATGCGCCGCGAGCTGGAACACACTATCGGCTGACGTATATACGATCCAAGCCCCTGTCTTCATCTGCTCTTCGCCATACTCTTTAATGATCTCCGTACCGGATGCTGGTTTGTTCCCGATAACTTTACGCCCAGTCTCCTTCTCGAATTGCTGAATCAGCTCATCCGGGAAGCCGTCAAATACATTAAACGGGGTCGTAATATGTAAGCCCATCAACTCCCAATGCCCTGTCATTGTATCTTTGCCTGCCGAGATCTCCGCCATCTTGCCATATACACCTAATGGTTTATCAACTGGCTTTACCGCTCCCAAGTCAGCGATGTTGCCAAGTCCGAGACGCTGCATATTCGGGATTCGGATTCCGGGAACACGCTCCACGATATGTCCAAGTGTATGAGAACCCAAGTCTCCAAACTTCTCGGCGTCAGGAAGCTCACCAATTCCTACACTATCCAATACGATTACGATTATTCGACGAAACTTTTTGCTCATGCCCATCACTCCTCTATTTCATATGGTGTATTCTGCGTAGATTGACGGTTTCACATACTTCGATCAAGATGTGGTTAATGGTCTGTCTTATTCTGCGCGAAAGCTCTAGGATGCGCCATTGTATAGACATCCTTCATGTTATGACGCTTGTCCGAAACTACAGCATATCTCTGTGTCGTAGCAGCATCCGCATGGCCTAGCATTTCTTGCACAGCGTGCAGATCAGCGCCATTACTCAGTAGATGCGCGGCAAATGACTGACGAAGCGTATGAGGGGTTAAGGATATATCCAAGCTCAGGTCGGCAGCGTACTTCTTCAGCATCTTCCAGAAGCCTTGACGGGTCAATCGCTGACCGCGCATATTCACAAACAGCGGCTTTTCATCTCCAGCCATGTTGTCTGCTTCCTCCGTAACCCATTCAGGTCTGGCCTGCTCTAGGTAGTTACGTATCGCTTCAATCGCTACCTGCCCTAACGGTATTACCCGCTCCTTACGATTCATGATACATCGGACAAATCCCAGCTGCAAATGAACATCTTCGTAATTTAACGCGATAAGCTCTGTGATACGCATTCCAGTTCCATATAAGGTTTCTAGCATCGCGCGATCGCGAATCCCTTGGGCAGAATGCGGATCAGGAGTGTTCAACAACTGCTCTACTTGCTCAATCGTCAATAAAGTTGGCTGCTTGCGTTCTGTACGAGGCAGTTCAATCTGCATCGTCGGATCCGTAACCGCATCACCTTCCTTAATCAAGTACATAAAGAAGGATCTCACCGCCGCTTTGTGGCGCGAAATGGTAGATGCAGCTCGACCACTAAGCCTCAGTTGGCCGAAATAGTGCCGCATATGCACTCCCGTCACTTGTGAGACATCTTCTAAGCCATCTTCCCGGACATGCGAAATAAAGGATCGCACATCTCGCTCATATGCATCCTTCGTATGAGGTGAGAGATAACGATCCTCCGTCATATGCTGTAAGTATTGCTCTAATTGTTGTTCTATTCGCGACATAGACTCCGGTCTCCCTTAAAGCATTCACTGGATTTATTCATATTGTACACCAGTCAAGGACCGAAGGCGAACGATAAGTGTGACTTATTCCCCCAGCCAATAAAATAGTCGCAAGCGATCCGCAAACGTATTCGGATCCATATTCATATTTGGGTCATGTTGAAAGGCCTTAACGGCCCTGCCGTGAGGTTCTCGATACTTGTCCACTGGCGCAATCCATACGCTGACCGTGTTTAGCAGTTCGAACATCAGATAGGTGCCGATGATAAAAATAGAAACGAATTTGATTCGCGACATCCATCTTCTGACTGAAATGATCATAAAGTGTCCTCCTCGGCTAGACTGAACTCTCCAATGTATTGCTTGTCATCTCTCATATGCTACGAATAACGTATGAATGAGCAAGCCCTTATATGACATGCAGCATAAGGATTGGGTTCATGTCCATAACACTTCCGCATGTATCCTCATACGATATGGATACAACGATGCTAATAATGCGATATCCCCGTTTATTATGGGAGGTTTTATGCCCGATGGCCAAATTGCCTAACATGTTGACCGCGGTAGTGCACAGCACGCCTTCACGCGACACGATACGCAAGATGATCTTATTAGAGGATCGCCAATCTTATAAACTGTGTGCCAGCGCTTTGAAACAGCAAGGCATCGTTCCTGTTAAGCAAGTGGAAGCGGCTAATATGCTATGCTGCCACTTTGACAACTCTAAGCCGCTGTGCTCACTAATCCAACATCCCAGTATAAGGCGCATAGAAACAGATATTAGAGCAAAAATACATGACATTTCTCATAAGAGGAGATCCGCTGCTATAAGAGAGTCGAAAGCGGCAGCGCGAATCCCTTGGGGTTTAAAGGATATTCACGCTCCTGAAGCCTGGGGCGAGTCACGAGGACAAGGCATTAAGATCGGAATAATAGATACTGGAATTTCTCGACATAACGATTTGGTTATTGCAGGAGGATATAATACGATTCGTAGAAATCATTCTTATGAAGATGATAACGGACACGGGACTCATGTTGCAGGTATAGCAGCCGCTGCTGGAAGAATGAATATGCCTTTTGGAGTTGCTCCTAAGGTATCACTGTATGGCGTTAAAGCACTTGACAAACGTGGAGATGGATTTCTTTCCGATATCATCGAAGGTGTGGAATGGTGTATTGCGAATGGCATGAACATCATCAACATGAGTCTTGGACTTGACGGACCCAGCCATTTACTGCGTGCTTCTATTTATAAAGCATATCAGCAAGGCATTATCGTGATCGCTTCCGCCGGCAACAGCGGTCCTAACAACCTCACAATTGAGGAGCCTGCAATCTACCCTGAAGTCATTGCTGTTGCGGCAACCGATCGTAAAAAGCAAATTCCGTCATTCAGCAGCCGAGGATACGGTATCGATGTCAGTGCTCCCGGTAACAGAATCGTATCCACGAATCATAAGCAGGGCTTCTCCGTTGATTCAGGCACATCGATGGCAGCGCCACATGTCAGCGGCACGGTTGCGCTTATTCTAGCGGTCAATCCAACGATTACACCCGATGAAGTAAGAGAGCTATTGAGATCGACAGCTCATCGCTTGCCAGATATAAGCGAGTACGCGCAAGGCGCTGGTATCATTGATGCGAAGCAAGCTGTGCAAGCAGCCGATTTCAGCGCTTCTTCCGACAAACGCCGACGCAAGGCAATTCCAGCTCACAATCCGAATACTGCATCAACAGCAAAAGCTGCCGCCGCACAAGTTAGTCAGCGACGAAGCCGTGTTTATTATGCTTCAACACCGAATGCGCTCATCAAACCTTCTACTGGCCGAAAATTGAGACGTAAACGATGATCGCTTGTGATACCTTTCAATAGTTAAGAGCCACGAACTATAGGTCCGTGGCTCCTCTTATGTCACCGTCTGTTCACAGATGGTTTCCGTTCAATTGTAAGTATGCAAGTCTCTAAATAAGTTACTCTTGTCCGTTCAGCTTATCGTGTTCTTTCTCTTGGCAGTTCTTGCATATGCCTTGAAAATCAAGCCTATGATCAACAACTTGAAATTGAAACTCCAGTGCCAAGCGCTCCTCTAAAGGACCTAACCAGTCTTCAAGCACTTCTTGCATACTGCCGCACTGAACACATATCAGATGATGGTGATGATGCTTCGAGCTGTCACCTCTTAGATCGTACCGAGCTACACCATCGCCGAAATTAAGCTTATGAACGACATGCAATTCGCTTAACAATTCTAATGTACGATACACGGTGGCAAGACCGATTTCGGGTGCTTTTTCCTTTACGAGCATGAATACATCCTCTGCGCTCAGATGATCTTCTTCATTCTCTAACAGTACGCGTACAGTAGCTTCACGCTGAGGTGTCAGCTTGTATCCTTGGGATTGTAATTGTTGTTTAATCTTCTCAATCCGCGATTCCATGGTCTCCCCCCTTGCCGCCTAGCCGTAAATCGACTAACTTCTATCATTATAGGCGGTGACAGCAACGAGTGTCAAATCATTTGCTAGAAGTCAACTGCATAACTTTAGTGAACGTCTAAGGTGTGTAACTTTATAGTATGACTAAAGAAGAAACCCAATACATTAATATTGGACTAACCCAGGTAACAAACGCTGCGACCCCAATCAATCCAACTCCTGAACCGGCTTGAGCCAATGCATAATCAAGAAACTGCTGCTTAATTGATCGTAACTTCGGTACGAACAGCCTGTGCTTAAGTATATGTAATGCGAATGCAATTGAAGCTACACTCGCCATGAGCAGGAGCGGTATGGCAAACATATTTTGCGGCGCTACGGCAGCCAGTGCAACAAAGACGCCCTTCCAAGAATATTGGGAGACGAGCGTTCCTACTGTGAATCCGATCAGCACCCCTTTTAGAAAATCAACGATCAATATAAGGGGGAAACCGATAATGGACAGGCCAAGGAGCGCAATGATGGAAACCCAACGCCAATACGTCCATAGGGAGCTCCAGAAGCTTTGGCTCCCTTCAGATACACTGATATTGACAAACACCTGACTAACTTGCCTAGACAGCTCCTCCTGCTGCTCTAAGGTAAGGGCATTCACAAGTATGGCACCGAAGATGACGCCAACGATGAACAACACGGATACAAAAATATAAAGATGAACATACTGGCGTACATTAGGAATCATGGATGGCATCGCGACAGACTCCCTTCAAAGGTCAAGGTAAACTGTTGGTTCAGTTCATACTCCTACCAATGTATGCGTGAGCCTGTCCTCATATGCCCATCTAGCCTTATCCAACTCTATTGTCGGCTTACTACTTTCCCGTACTTGCCACCGCCACCGCTCTGAATGATTAAGCGTCCTTCTCGCGCACTAACAATTCTCTCAGCCAACACTTCTCCAACTGTATCCGTCAGCTGTGATGGAGTGGCGCAGTGGAGCACATTCATTTCCGTACCATATTGATCCAATAAACGATTCAGCACTCTTGGACCAATTCCCGGAATATATTCAAGCGGAACCTGATGAATATATGGCGGGCGATGCAACGCTTGCTGCTGTACTTCCGCCTCGCTGCGATCCGCGATCCGATCGATACGATCCGCAACACCCGCGATCTGACGAGCACTGCCGCATGATGGACAGGAGGCCAGGTCAGCATTAGGCATCAGGTGGCCGTTTATACAGGTCGTCCGATGATACTTACCAAGCAGCGGATTCAAGCCATAGTTAGCGGCAACACATCGTCCTTTATCTTGTCGCAGCGCCTTCTCCCATTCGGAAAATGTAGGCTCTGCCAATTGAAGCGCGTTGTATTCACGCGCGATCTTAGCCAGCGAATGAGCATCAGAATTCGTCAGAAAGGAATAGCTGTCCAACTCGGACAAATGTGAAGCCATAGCTGTATCGGCACTCAGCCCAAGCTCCACTCCGTCTATGAGCACCGTATCCGCGACGTCAGTGATACGATCGCAGCACGAGCCGTATAAGCTCTTATGCGGAGTGAAGATATGTGCGGGAATAAATACCCCGCCTCTAGCAGCGGTCTCCTCCTGCAGTTCTCTCCATGTCACATAAGCACGTTGTGTCGATAGGTTCATGTTCCGAATATGCCTCGACAACCAAGCGGAGAAATGCTGCATCGCTTCAAATGTCGGCATATAGCATAGGACATGCGCTGGACCAAAGCCCGGTTCCTTCAGTTCGATCTCCGTACCCAGCATTATAGTTGTCCGGCGATACCTGATTCCACCGCCAGAGAGCTCGATCATCTCGCCATTGTCCAAGAGCTGAGCGATATCCTGCAGGACACCTGGAGCATGGCAATCAATGATGCCGATCAGGTCAAGACCCTTTCGTTCAGATGCCTCATGGGCAATGGCCTCAAATGTTAGATTTCTGCTTCCGCTAATTTTGACGGGTGAGCCTGACGAAGTCGCGCCAATATGGATGTGAAAGTCTCCATAATACGTTTGAAGCGGTAATTCCATCGATCATATTCACTCCTATGTGTTACACAGGCCAGCTGCCTGTCAGCTTGTACAAATGCCATGCATAGAGCGCATGGATCGTCTTCGCATCATGTATTCTGCCCTTACGCATAGCTTCATACGCTTCCTCTAGCGTCATTTCACTCACGGATAAGAATTCGTCTTCATCTGGATTCATTTTTCCCTCAATAAGATCTACTGCCGCATACACGTAAATGATCTCATCAGCGAATCCAGGAGATGTATAGTAAGAGCCTAATGGGATCAGCTTCTCGGTTGTATAGCCCGTTTCTTCTTCAAGCTCGCGCATCGCCGCTGCTTCAGGCAGCTCGCCTGGATCCAGCTTCCCTGCTGGAATCTCAACTTCGGATTTGCCGAGTGGTTTTCTATATTGTTCGACGACAATCATCTTGTCATTACGAATAGCTAATACTGCTACAGCGCCAGGATGACGCACAATTTCTCGTGTCGCTTCACTGCCATTAGGAAGCTTCACTGTATCTACTTGGAGAGATATTATTTTCCCCTTAAAGATCGATTGCGTATCCACCGTCACTTCCTCAAACAGCGTTCCGTCACTCTTCGCAATATGTTTATCAGATGGTTTCATCATACTCTCTCCTTTATATTCTGGAATCCTGTGAAATGAACACATATTTTCGTATCGATACACATACTCATTATAACAAATGAGCCTGTCCAATTCGAAGCTTGCACCTCTATCGAAAGGAACGATAATGAATGAAGCTAATGAAATATGAATCTCAACTATGGATGAGTGGAACCAGCATGGAAGTTAAAGCTCAGCTCCGCCGATTGATGATGCAAGCAGGGGAACAAGCCAAGGTTGTAGACATACTCCGAGATCATCGCCCTATTAAAATGAACCAAGCGAAAAACAGTTAATAGCTTCAAATAACTGCCGATAATAACCCGGAGGATGCGGTACAAATTGATCCTGTTGCACATGGATGACATGATGGTCTGAATAGCAGCCTCGTTCGTCGATGCAGAATCCATATGCAGGGATGATCTGATCGCCGTCCTCCATAAGTACATGCGCATCTTTTATGGATATCCAATAAAGTCCTGATACTTCTTCTAACTGTACCTTATACTCCTGTAAAGGTTTATTGCACCTCAGTGCATATACGTGACTGAACTCTCGATCCATCCCACTATTCGGCAACTCGCTTTCTTCCAGATACATGCCACAGCTCATAAGCTGACCGAAGTTGACTTGAAGGCCAAGCTCTTCTTCCAGCTCACGTACACCATCTTCAACAGTCTCCCCTGACTGTAAATGTCCTGCACATGAGATATCGAGCAAGCTAGGAAATGTATCCTTCGAAGGATGCCGAAGCTGGAATAGCAGTTGCTGCTCACCGTTGTACTCATTAATAACCCAGCAGTGAAAAGTTTGATGCCATAAGCCTAATCGATGGACATCGCTTCGGTTTGCTGTTCCGATCCCGTTCAACTGTCGGTCATATATATCAAATATTTCTACATTGTCCACTATGATCACTCCTCTTGCCGCTTATTATATCATGGGGTTCTGTCGAATGAGGGGAAATGAAGGAGATGCAGACTCGCTAAATACAAAAAGCTCCATTCCAGTCAGTGAACTGGAATGGAGCTCTTGTGTATTGATGCTTATGGATAAATCCGTACTGGTTTAACTTCATCCCAGATTTCCGTTTCATCCTCTTCTCTTGCATATTCATGATGGTTGGTTGCCTCAAGCACATCGAGGTAGTACCACTGTCCAGGCAAGTTGTCCGGCCATTGGATCGTATCCTCATGCAAGCCGTCAGTCGTTACTTTACGGTTCAGAACGCTGTTGATGAAGGTCATTGCTTCTGCGCGCGTAATGTATTGGTCCGGCTTGAAAGTTCCATCTGGATAGCCTTTGATCCATCCTTTGTTAGCAGCTGAAGCAATATACTTCTCAGCCCAGTGACCGGAGATGTCTGAGAACATCGTGTTCGGTCTCTCATCCAGCTTATCGAAGCGAGCCGCAATTGCTGCAAATTCTGCTCTTGTGATCGAGCGGAATGGATGGAAGGATCCATCTGGATAGCCTTCGATGATACCTGCATTTTGCATCGTAGAGATGTACTTATTGGACCAGCGTGTTGCTTCTACATCTGAGAACGTATTGGTCGTCTTCATGTACGTTTCACGACTCTCATCATCCATCAGACGATAGAATATGGTTGCTACCTCTTCACGGTTGATCAGCTGATTAGGTCTGATCATTCCATCTGGGTAACCTTGGATATAGTTGTAGTGATTCTCAAGATCGAGCACAGGCGGTTTCGGCGGCAATGGCGGAACCGGCGGTCTAGGATCTACAGTAGGCGGAGTATACGTATTTTCATAATAGAAGATATACTCTTGACCTGCTGCCTCCGTGATCTTATAGCTTGTGCTGCTTTCCAGAGCACGGTAGTTGTTGATCGACTTCGCCTTCAGCTCTATCGTTGATCCAACCTTACCACTTAAAGTTTGGGATTCAGCGAGTACGCGATTCGTGCCTTTTTCCAGGTATTTAACCGTTACGTTCTGTACGTCTTCCTTAAGATTGTAGTAGAACGTGTAGGACTGTTCCGGACTATTCGTCAATGTATACAGGTAGTTATATTGTTCAGGAGCGTAGACAACCTTGGTAACGGTCTGCCCACCGTCAGGGTTGTATACGGCAATCTCAACGGTAATATCGCCTGCACGCAATTGAAGCTGCTGTCCTTCATATCCACTGATTAGATCTGCTGCTTTCAAATGTTCACCGGTGCTGCGATTCACGTAGAACACATTTACGTCGTACTTTTCAACCGGTTCGTTATAAACGAAGTACTTGAAATTGTACTCTTGTACGGGTTCAGAGGTGAATGTATACACATGGCTTGTAATTTCAGGTCTGTATGTCACACCTGAGACCGTCAATTTCCCAGCAGTCAGGGTAATCTGGTCACCTTGTTTACCGATTAATTGCTCTGGAGCGATTAACTGTGCCCCTGTTACCCCATCCAAATGGTTAACAATCAGCTTCTTATCTTCATTAGGTACTTCATTCTTGATGTAGTTGAAAATATAAGTTTGATTCTCTTCCGCTGTGAATGTGTAGCTGTCGCTCGTCAAGGTAGGCGTGTATCCTTCTACAGTTGCTGCAACTAAATCTACCGTACCATAGGTGACTCCAGTTACAGTTGTTGATGCAGCCAGTTCATTCGTTGTGCCTTGCTCCATATACTTCACGGTCAGTACTTGCTTGTCCGCCGTGTAGTAGAAGGTGATTACTGGAAATGATTCAACATGGAAGAAGTATTCTTGACTTTCTTCCTCTGGAGTATATCCAGGAATAACAGCTGCCTGCAGAATTGTAGTCTGATTCATCTTACCAGGTACAGTATCTGCTGTTTTCAGAATACGCTCAGTGCCCTTTTCTAAATACTGAACAGTTACCGAAAGATCGTTAGCTGTGTAATAGAAGATATGCTCGCCGCTGGCTCCTACACTGAATTTGTACTCTACCTTCGATGGCTCAAGTGCTGTATAGCCCGGAATCTCTTCTGCTTTGAGTTCCTTCGTTTGATCTGTTACACCTGTTACCGTGATTGGATCAATCAACTGGCGGTTGCTTCCTTCTTCCAGGTACTTCACTACTACACTTTGCTCGTTCGCAGTGTAGTAGAAGATGTGCTCTTGGTTCGATTCCGCTGTGAACGTATAGTTCACTTCAGTTGGAGCTACCTTCGTATAGCCTGCAATATCGATCGCTTCCAGCTTCACTGGTTCGCCTGTCTTACCTGACTTACTTGTTGCTGGATTCAACTCCGTTTTCGTTCCTTCCAGCATGTACTTCACTGCTACACTTTGTTCGTTCGCCGTGTAGTAGAAGATTTGCTCTTGGTTCGATTCCGCTGTGAACGTATAGTTCACTTCAGTTGGAGCTACCTTCGTATAGCCATCAATGTCTATCGCTTCCAGTTTCACTGTTTCGCCTGTCTTACCTGACTTACTCGTAGCTGGATTCAACTCCGTTTTCGTTCCTTCCAGCATGTACTTCACTGCTACACTTTGTTCTTTC
>NZ_JBTGUH010000012.1:0-81593 GCF_054343325.1 Paenibacillus marinisediminis | reverse complement strand
AACGTCTCGTTGTACCGCTGTCTTGTTTCACTCATGTCCGACACCTCTTTGTTTTAATAGACTCATTATCTGTGTGATATTAAGAGATGTCCACTTTTTATTCTAGGTCCAATAACCCCGTTACCTCACGCGCGACACGCTGAGCAAGCCTCGCCGCACATCTGTAACTGGTTAAAACCCCGTTAACGCCCTCCACGAGCTCGCCCCAAGCACTGTAACAGGTAAAAACCACGTTACCTCACGCGCGACACCCTGAGCTAGCGCCGCCGCACATCTGTAACTGGTTAAAACTCCGTTAACGCCCCCAACGAGCACGCTTCCCGAGCTGTAACAGGTAAAAACCCTGTTATCGCACGAGTGGCACCCTGAGCTAACGCCGCCGCCCTTCTGTAACTGGTAAAAACCCCGTTAACGCCCCCAACGAGCACCTTTCCCACGCTGTAACAGGTGAAAACCCTGTTACCTCACGCGCGACACCCTGAGCTAGCGCCGCCGCACATCTGTAACTGGTAAATACCCCGTTAACGCCCTCCACGAGCACCTTTTCCGCGCTGTAACAGGTAAAAACCCTGTTATCGCACGCGTGACACGCTGAGCAAGCCTCGCCGCACATCTGTAACAGGTAGAAACCCCGTTAACGCCGTCAGCGATCACGTTTCCCCGTGCGGTAACAGGTAAAAACCCTGTTACCGCATGCTCGACACCCTGAGCTAGCGCCGCCGCACATCTGTAACTGGTAAATACCCCGTTAACGCTCCCAACGAGCACATTTCCCCGCGCTGTAACAGGTAAAAACCCCGTTATCTCCCGCACGCCCCACTGAGCAGGTCCCACCGCACATCTGTAAATGGTTAAAAAGTAGCATCGTCATTAACCCGTACTTGCGATGAACGTGGGAATAAGATAAAATCAACAATTGTAATATTAACCACATAACTAACCAGAAAGGTTAACGCATATGATAATCAGTTACGATATACCATGGATTTACGGTTTATATCAACCTAGACCCTATTCTGATTATCCACTATCGTTAACGTATTATCTTGTGCGCGAGAATGATGTTATCTGAGTTTCATGAACCTATAAAATGATGGAGGCGACAGAATGACTGTTCATACACAAGCGGCTGTAGATTGGAAGGCGCTAGCTCAGCGCGTTATTGCTGGTGAGAGCGTGACGCGCGGCGAGGCGCTTCAGGTGCTTCGCGCGGATGACGATGACCTGCTGGCCGTGATGGATGCTGCGTTTATGATTCGACGCCATTACTATGGGAAGAAAGTAAAGCTTAATCTGATCATCAACGCGAAGAGCGGCCTATGCAAGGAGGATTGCGGCTATTGTTCGCAGTCGCGCAATTCAACAGCGCCAGTGAAGAAGTACTCGCTGCTGGAGAAGGAAGTGCTCGTTAGCGGAGCGCGCAAAGCAATGGAGATGCAAGCAGGCACCTATTGCATCGTGGCAAGCGGACGTGGTCCGACTCCTCGCGAGCTGGAGCAGGTCGTAACGGCGGTCGAAGAGATTAAAGCGACCATGCCGCTCAAGATCTGCGCTTGCCTGGGGATCTTATCGCAAGAGCAAGCCGCGCGATTGAAAGAAGCGGGAGTTGATCGCTACAATCACAATTTGAACACGAGTTCAGATCATTACTCCCATATCACCTCAACCCATACATTTGAAGATCGTGTACATACCGTAAATACATCTAAGACGGCAGGCATGTCCCCTTGCTCGGGTGTCATTATCGGCATGGGGGAGACCGATGAGCAGCTAATCGATGTAGCGTTCGAGCTTAAAGCATTGGACGCAGATTCGATTCCAGTTAACTTCCTTAATGCGATTCCCGGCACCGCGCTGGAAGGGATGTCTGCTCTGAATCCGCGGCACTGCTTAAAGGCGCTGGCGTTATTCCGTTTCGTCAATCCTACAAAAGAGATTCGTGCTTCGGGCGGTAGAGAGATCAATCTGCGTTCCATGCAGGTGATGGCGCTGTATGCGGCTAATTCGGTGTTCGTGGGGGATTATTTGACGACAGAAGGTCAAGAGGCGTCTGCCGATTATAAAATGATCGAAGATCTCGGCTTTGAAATCGAACAATGTGCGCTGTAATCATACCGTATGAGTGAATAAACGAATTAGCTGAGCAACGCAGCCATCCTCAACACACTGGGGATGGCTTTTTGTTGTACATTTAAAATTTGATAGGATGAGAAATCTTCTATAGACATTGTGCATAAAATGAGTTATAAGTGTTAATATTCAAATATTTGAATATACGATAATTATAAAACAAAAAAGGGAAGAAGGATTTTCGTGAAGAGAAGGATATCGGACCGCCTAGTGGGATACTCGCTTCAGTCATTACGCAAGGATATGCTGGCAGGGTTAGTAGTTGGTGTAATCGCAATCCCGCTCGGAATGGGCTTTGCTATTGCTTCAGGTGTGAAGCCGGAATACGGTATTTACACAACGATTATTGCGGGTATTATCATTTCCATGCTGGGTGGTTCGAGGTTTCAGATTGGCGGTCCTACGGGCGCATTTATTCCTGTGCTGCTCGGTATTGTTGTGACCTATGGCTATGAGAATCTATTGATTGCAGGCATATTAGCGGGAATTATGCTGTTCCTAATGGGTGTATTCAAGATGGGCTCACTCGTTCAATATATACCGCAATCCGTTACGATTGGATTTACCACGGGGATCGCGGTTACCATTTTTACAGGACAATTAGGGAATCTGTTTGGTTTAACGGATCTAAAGAAGCATGAATACTTTATCCCCAATATGCAAGAGTTTGTAACCCATCTGTCTGGCTGGAATGGATACAGTCTCCTAACGGCGCTTATTTGCTTCGTGTTAATATTGCTTGTACAGCGATACTTGCCTAAAGTACCAGGCTCATTGGTTGGATTGGTCGGCTCTAGTATCTTAGCAGCCGTTCTGTTTCCGGGACAATTGCCGACAATCGGCTCAGCATATGGAGAGATTCCAAGAGCGCTTCCAAGCTTCCATTTGCCAGAGTTTGATCTCGAGAACTGGTTGAACATGCTGCAGCCGGCATTCGTTATCGCGATGCTCGGCAGCATTGAATCCCTTCTCACCGCTGTAGTTGCAGATGGAATGACGGGGGACAGACATGACAGCAACCGTGAACTGCGCGCGCAGGGCATTGCGAATATTGTAACGCCGCTATTTGGAGGTATCCCAGCAACAGGGGCTATCGCCAGAACAGCAACTAACATTAGAAGTGGAGCAGTCTCTAAGCTGTCGGGTATTATTCACGGTGTCGTCGTGCTACTGGTGCTGCTCTTGTTCGCTCCGTATGCTTCAGCTATTCCTTTGGCCGCTATGGCCCCTGTACTTATGCTCGTGGCTTGGAATATGAGTGAGCGTAAACAATTTGCCCATATCCTTGCGACTCGTACAGGTGATTCGATTATAATAGTAGTTACATTCCTGCTCACTGTGTTTACGAATCTGACGATTGCCGTAGAAGTAGGACTTCTGATCGCGGTTCTCTTGTTCGTTAAGCGTTCAAGTGATACGGTACAGGTCACACAAGTGCTTCCTGACCTTAAGGATACCGATCTTAAGATGAGCTCCACGATGGTAACAGATCGGCACGATTGTGACCAAATTACGATCTATACGATAAATGGTCCGTTATTCTTTGGAGCTGCACGTGTATTTAATGGTATGATGGACAAAGCAGTGGAGCGCCAAGCGAAAGTCGTTATTATTCGAATGGCATCCGTTCCATATATGGACGTGACAGGCGCATCAATGCTTAGAAAAGCAGTCAAGCGCTTAAAGCATCAAGGAGCTAAGGTGCTTATATCCGGAATTCAAGCGCAGCCGCGTGAAGTGTTGGAACGAGTAGGCGTTTATGATGAAATTGGCGCAGCTCAGTTCTTTGTTCGTACCTTTGAGGCAGTGAGTTACGCCACTACGCTTGTCGACCCTAATCGCTGCGCTGAATGTCGTAATTATGCGTTTCAGGAATGTTCACCATTAGACGCTGTGGAAACCATTTGAACATAGTATTACAACTACTACTTCGGGAGGGATGACATGAACTTGGAGTTACAACAATTTAAAGCTGAATTCTTTAAGGCGCTGTCTCATCCTTTACGGATCCGAATACTAGAGCTGCTAGCGGAAGGTCCGAAAAATGTGAATGAGCTGCAAACCCTTGTTGGAACAGAAGGTTCAGCAGTTTCTCAGCAGCTAAGTGTACTTCGCGCCAAAAATATCGTCACCGGTACAAAGGAAGGCAATCGTGTGCTTTACGAGCTTCGTGATCCTATGATTATGGATCTGCTGCAAATTGCACGCCAGCTGTTCAACAATCATCTGATCGATACGATCACGATGTTAGATAAGTTTTCGGATGAACAGTCCAGCTAGTTCTTCCGGACAGCAAAAAGAGGCGGTTCCCTGAGTAGATCATTCTACTTAAGGAACCGCCTCTTTGTTTGTTGTGAGCTATACGTATTCGGTTAATCGATCTCAGTAACGACAACCTGCGGCATAATCGCTTCCAGATCCTCCAGCCGTACGCTGCCAGCCGCAGGCATCAGTGCGTTTGCGGTACCGCAAGCCGCGCCTAAGCGAAGCTGGTCCGCCGCGGACATACCGCGTTTCGCCGCTACGACGATGCCAGCGAGCATGGAGTCGCCGCAGCCGACCGTGTTCACCACCTCGATCGATGGAATCGCAACACGGTAGAGGCGGCCGCCCATACCGGCAATGGCGCCATCGCCGCCGAGCGATACAACGACGTTCTCGACGCCGTCGTTCATCAAGCTGATGATCGCGGCCTTAACAGCGGCCTCGTCGAGGGCAGTGCCTCCCGTCAGCTTCAGCACCTCGTGCTCGTTCGGCTTGATGAGGTGCGGGCGAGCAGACACGCCTTGAATCAGGGCGTCTCCGCTTGCATCCAGCACAGGCACAGCGCCCGCAGCGCGTATAGCTGATGTCAGCTCGGCATAGAACGAGACGGGGCAGCCCTGCGACAGGCTGCCGGACATCACGACGTGGCTGGCTTCTGCCGCCAGTGCTGTAATCTTCTGAAGCACCTCAGCGAGAGCTGCTTCGTTCAAGACAGGTCCAGCTTCGAGCAGCTCAGTCTGCTGCGACTTCAGCGGATCAATAATGTTCAAGCAGAGCCGTGATTCGCCATCTACATGCACGAAGTCGTGTCGGATCCCTTCCCGATCCAGCTCCGCTTCGATGTAGCGGCCGTTATTGCCCGCCACGACGCCGGTGGCAATCACATCTTCGTTCAAAGTTCGAACTACGCGAGCGACATTAATCCCTTTGCCGCCAGCGTACGAATACATCTCTTGTATGCGGTGCAGACTGCCCGGTTGAAAGCCAGGCGCCATATATGTCTTATCGATTGCCGCATTCATCGTAACCGTAACAATCATTATGATAAACCTCCGATCGCATCATTCAGAAGAACAATGCTTATCGTACCACATCGGCCTTGCCATCGCAGCCAGCCATGTAAATCTTCGTCATCGCCAGGTCCTTAACGGCTTGCTTCGCAGGCACCATATACTTGCGAGGGTCGTTCTCATCGGGATTCAGCTGGAACACCTGCTTAATCGCGTCTGAGAAGGCGATCCGCAGCTCAGTAGCGACGTTGAACTTCGCCATGCCATTCTGCACGCAGCGTTTCACCTGCTCTTCTGGAATGCCGGAACCGCCGTGCAGCACGAGCGGAGCCTTAACGAGCTTCGCGATCTCTTCTAATCGATCGAATGCGATTCTTGGCTCTCCCTTATAGATACCGTGCGCTGTGCCGATTGCAGGCGCCAGTGTAGGAACGCCTGTCAGTTCCACGAAGCGCAGGCATTCTTCCGGTACAGCGAGACGAGCATCTGCGTCTTCGACGACGATATCGTCCTCTACGCCGCCAACCTTGCCGAGCTCCGCCTCAATATTGACTCCAGCAGCTTTAGCTACTTTAACAACCTCTTGTGTACGGCTCACGTTCTCTTCAAATGGATGCATCGAAGCATCGATCATGACAGAAGTGTATCCAGCACGAATGCACTTGACGATAAGCTCATAATCAGTGCAGTGATCCAGGTGCAGCGCGATCGGTACCGATGCTTGACGTGCAGCAGTCTGAGCAGCTGCGACAATATATTCAGGTCCAAGATGCTTGACGGTACCTACCGTCGTTTGTAGAATGAGCGGCGCATTGCATTCTTCAGCAGCTTCAACGACAGCTTGCAGCATTTCCAATGTATGTACGTTGAAGGCAGTAATCGCAAAGCGTCCCTCTCTTGCAGCTTGCAGCATAGATGTGGATGTAATGAGATGACCCATAATTGCAGCTCCCTCCTAGGTTATGATTGAAACGATCAAAATTATGATTTATAATTTCATTATCTTGAGTATATGATAGGAAGATTAATCATGTCAAACAAAAATACGGGAACTTATTCGCTTTGATTTGGTTTGACGAATGCAGTAGAAACCGTACAATAGATACAAGGTAAGTATGGAATGCAGCGGTCCAGAAGGACTGCTCTATTAGAGGAGGCGCTTAGCAGTTGATGAGCGAGAATTTATCTAAGGGCGATATGCGCCGGAAGCAGATCATGCAGTGGATGAAGCAGCATGGACGCATAACGATTCCGGAGATGCTGGACAACTTTGATTGTTCCGAAGCGACAGCACGGCGCGATCTGGATATATTAGAGAAGCGAGGCGAGCTTATACGCACGATCGGGGGCGCTATCTTTGAAGGCAGCGGCAGTGTGCGTGAAGTCACTTTTCAAGAGAAGAAGCAGCTGCTGTGGCTGGAGAAGGAAGCGATCGCGAAACGAGCGGCATCCTTGGTTGAAGAAGGCGACAGCGTCTGTTTAACCGGAGGAACGACGACCTATCTTATCGCCAAGGAGCTGAAGCAGAGGCAAGGAATTACCGTCGTTACGAATGCGGTCAACATTGCGATGGAGCTTGCAGACAGCGAAGGTGTACAAGTCGTCGTCATCGGAGGCGTTATGCGTAACAATACGTATGAGCTGTCAGGACCGTTAGCGGAGAAGATCATTCAGTATCTCAACATTGAGAAGGTATTCATGGGGATAGATGGTTTCTCTATTACAAAAGGCATTACAACATACTCGGAGCTGGAAGCAGAAACAGCGCGAATGCTAATGGAGCGTGCGGAATCTACATATGCGGTGTTCGACCACACGAAGGTTGGCAAGGCATCGCTCTTCTCTGTAGCTCCGATTCGTGCTTTAACAGGCGTTATAACCGATCGAAGACTGCCGAAGGAAGCAGAGGAGCTGGCGCGTGAGCTTGGCGTGGACATTGCGATCGCAGATGTGCATGCTTCACGAAGCTAATATTAAGATGTCAGCACATAAAGAACCGTCAGAGAATGAATGGATCCCTGACGGTTTTTCTTATTGTTTATGAGACTCCTCGATCCAGGAAATAACCAGTTTGGACTTACCGGAATCGGCGTCTTTTTCGGTCATAACCTGTAAAAAATGATTATCGATACTGCCGGAATGAAAGGACATCTCATCTGTAACGGTCGACATTGTATCCTTGTATCCCTGATCCTTTAAGAAATCACTGTACAACTGGCTAATATCTTTTATTGACATATCGGCTTCTAATGTAATCGTTACAGTGCTGGCGCCATCGACGGTACTCGTGATCGAGCCTTCTACTTTTGCATTCTTGGGAAGGGGAATGTCTTTCGGGAACACCTACCCATTGATTTTATAGTAAAACCTAGGTATACCGCTGAAGTAATGCGGACTTAAGTATTCTATAATAAATGGATATATATGTAAATCATACTTATTTCTTATTGGACTCATTCCTTCAGGTTAAATGCTTGTATGATTTGGATATGTACAGAGCATGTTATGAGTACATGCTTAATCGATGTAGAGTAAGGTTTTATAGGAAAATGGGAAATAATACACAACCCTTGCACTCGCTTGCATCCGCTAACACTGCATGATAATATTTAGTCAAGAATATTACATTGCATAATAGCGTGTTACTAGTGCGACTAGGCATGAGCTAAGCGGCTGTTCACAGGGTGGACTGCATGCTTTAGCGCATGCCTTTTTTGATTGTACATTTCCCTGTAATAACATAAACCGCTTACATAGCGGACAGGCGCTTAGCATTCGTGAATGAGATTATGGACACTAGAATGAATAAGGAGGAACAATTCATGTTTGGTTTCGGTAAGAAAAAGAAAACAGTTTCGATTACAGCTCCTATGACGGGTAAAGTAGTGCCGCTTGAGCAGGTTCCGGATCCTGCGTTTTCTCAGAAGATTATTGGTGATGGTATCGCCGTAGAACCTGATCAAGGCTTGCTAATCGCTCCATTTGACGGACATGTTGTGCATCTCATTGATTCGCGTCATTCCTTGGTGCTTGGTCATGATTCAGGATTAGAGCTGCTTGTTCATATCGGGGTTAACACCGTTTCATTGCAAGGCAAGCCGTTCAAGACTTATGTGAAAACTGGCGACAAGTTCAAGAAAGGCGACAAGCTGATTGAGTTCGATATGGACATGATCAAGGCTGAAGGCCTGCCAGTCATTACACCAATTGTTGTAGCTAATGGCGATGCTGTTGCCAGCATGAAAGTCCATGAAGGCTCCATCACAGCGGGTTCTGGCGAATTAATGGAAGTTATCATGAAATAATCAAGTCCTGTCGGACTTAAATATTCTCATATATTTAAAGGAGAGAGCTATTATGGAAAAACAATTCACAATTAAAAACCCTCAAGGTATTCACGCGCGTCCAGCTGGAGCGATCATGAAGAGCGCGAACGAATTTAAAACGACTCAAATCTCTTTGGAATTCAACGGACGCAAAGTAAGCGCTAAGAGCATCACAGGCGTGCTTACACTTGGAATGAAATCGGGAGATACTGTAAATGTCATCGCTGAAGGCGATCAAGCGTCTGAAGCCATTGAAGCAGTAGGCGCAGTACTTGAATCCATACTCGACTAATAAGACCTTGTAATTACTTAGTAATTAGAAAGAGTGGAGGAACCGATATGCAACTTAAAGGGATAGCAGCAGCTTCCGGATACGCGATTGGGCCAGCATTTATCATGCAGGAGCATTCAACTGAAGTGGAGCGTCAAACGATAGAAGCCGAGGCAGTTGATGGGGAAGTGAAGCGTCTGCAAGATGCTGTAGCGCAAGCGATGATGGAGCTCGAGAAGATCAAGGATGATACCGCCGCTAAGCTGGGGGAGCATCATGCTGAGATCTTTGCCACCCACATTTTGGTGCTCCAGGATGAAGAGTTTATCGGGCAAGCCATAGAGAAGATTCGAACGGAATCGATCAATGCGGAGTTCGCCATGTCAGAGGTGTCTCAACAATTGATCGACATCTTCAGCAGTATGGACAGCGAGTATATGCGTGAACGCGCGGCAGACTTCCGTGATGTGACGAAGCGTGTACTGGGTGCACTTTCCGGCAAGAAGGCTACGTCGCTTAATGACTTCGAGCAGCCTGTTGTATTGTTCTCGCAAGATCTGACGCCTTCGGATACAGCTCAGCTGGATCGCAGCAAGGTCGCAGGCTTCGCGACGAATATCGGCGGACGAACCTCTCACTCGGCTATTATGGCTCGTTCCATGGAGATACCTGCAGTTGTCGGCCTTAAGGTCGGGACCGAGAGCGTCAAAGAAGGCGATATGATCGTTCTTGATGGCGCGAAGGGCTTGATTCTGGTCAACCCGGATGAAGCTACTATCGCGGTGTATGAACAGAAGAAGCAGAAGTTCGAGAAGCGCCGTGAAGAGATGAAGCAGTATAAGGATAAGCCGACTATTACTGCAGACGGTCAAGTGGTGGAGCTTGTTGCTAACATCGGCAATCCTGAGGATGCGCTTGGCGCACGCAACAACGGCGCTGAAGGTGTGGGACTGTTCCGTACGGAGTTCCTGTACATGGGTCGCGATAACTTCCCAAGTGAAGAGGAACAATACAACTCCTACACAGCGGTAGTTGAAACGTTGGGCGCAGACAAGCCGGTCGTGATCCGTACATTGGATATCGGCGGCGATAAAGAGCTGCCGTATCTGGAGCTGCCGAACGAGATGAATCCGTTCCTTGGATATCGCGCCATCCGTCTCTGCCTAGATCGCCAAGAGCTGTTTAAGACTCAGCTTCGCGCCATCCTGCGTGCTAGTGCTCACGGGAACATTAAGCTGATGTATCCGATGATCTCGACGTTGGGCGAACTGCGTGCAGCGAATGCGATTCTGAAGGAAACGCAAGCGCAATTGGACGCAGAAGGAATTGCCTACAATAAAGAAATGGAAGTTGGTATAATGGTTGAAGTACCTGCTGCGGCGATCATAGCTGATCAATTGGCGAAAGAAGCAGACTTCTTCTCCATCGGGACCAATGACCTCGTACAATATACGATGGCTGCTGACCGCATGAATGAGAAGGTGTCCTACCTGACGCAACCATTCAACCCAGCGGTTCTCCGCTTGATTCGCATGGTAGTCAATGCTGCCCATAAGGAAGGCAAGTGGGCGGGTATGTGCGGCGAGATGGCAGGCAACTTGACTGCGATTCCTCTGCTGCTCGGCATGGGGCTGGACGAGTTCAGCATGAGCGCAAGCTCTGTGCTTCCGGCTCGTGTTCTGATGAGCCGTTTGAACCGTGATGAGATGAAGCAATTGGTAGAGGATGCATTGAAGCTCGAGAGCGAAGATGAGATCAAGGTTCTCGTATATGATCGTGTTCCAGCGGTATCTGAATTGTCAATTTAGAATATTAATAACACGGTTCTGAAACTTAATGGAAGGCGTACCTTGCGTGAAGGATACGCCTTCCATTTAATTCTGACATCGTAGAAAGGGGCTTTATATTGTCATCTGAACGCCGATTAGTAGTTGTACGAGCATTAAGCAATAATGTCGTATTGGCGAATGAGTTATTGACAAGTAAAGAGACGATTCTCTTGGGAAAAGGAATCGGATTCGGAGCTAAGCCAGGGGATAAGCTTGCCTATGATGATCCACGGATCGAGAAGAAATTCTCTTTGGAAAGCGAACAGCATCTATCTCAATATCAAGCTCTATTGAAGCAGATCGATCCCGAAGTCGTCACCGTATCGGAGCAAATCATATCGCTTGTAACGGAGCAGCTGACAGGTGATATTAATGAACATATTCACCTTGCACTTCCAAGCCATATCGAGTTTGCGCTGTATCGTTTGCGAAACGATATTGCGATCGAGAATCCATTCCTTTGGGAACTGAAAGCGCTTAACCCGAAGGAATACGAGCTGGCTTCGCAAGCTGCACAAATGATTGGGGATACATTCGGTGTTGATGTGCCAGTAGAGGAGATCGGATTCCTGACTATACATATCCAATCTGCTGTTACTCATGTATCGGTTGGAAATGTAGTGCAGCATAATCACTTGCTGCGAGAATTAGTTGATTTAATCGAGGGATATCTGGGCAATGAGATTCCGAAGGATAGTGTTGATTACTTGCGGTTGGTTACTCACTTAAGGTTTGCAATAGAACGCATTCGAAATGGTGAACGCACTCGAAATCCATTCCGTGACAAGCTCAAAGACATGGCGCCCCAAGAATATTCTATTGCCCGCGAATGCGCAGAGATGATGTCGCGTTCACTCCAAGCTAACGTCTCTGAGGATGAGATTGCCTATATCTCAATGCACTTGTATCGGTTATTTAATAAAGAAGTATAACAAGTAAGCGTATAACTAGCTCGACTAGGCATGAGCTTGCATGACATAACTCAAACATTCCTCCAAAAGTAATGGTGATAACAGGTTTAGGAATAAATTTTCCACTGGTTATCCATACTTTACTTACTTACACAAAGGAGGAACATGTCATGCTAGCCTTTTTACAAAAAATTGGTCGAGCATTAATGCTTCCAGTAGCGACGCTTCCAGCGGCCTCTATTTTAAATCGTTTTGGAGCCATCGACTATATTAAAGATTTTCACCTCGGTGAAACGGTCGGTGGATTCTTAAATCAGTATGTCGCTCCATTTTTAGCAGCCGGCGGCAATGCGGTTTTCAATAACCTGGCCTTAATCTTTGCAATTGGTATCGCTATTGGCTTTGCGGCAGATGCCGTTGCAGTATTGGCTGCTGTTATTGCCCATCGCATCCTGCTTGAGGTGCTGGCGAATGCGCCAGCGGCGTTCACCTTTATACCAAACGACATAAAGCTGGATATGGGTGTTCTCGGCGGTATATTAGCGGGTGGTGTCGGAGCTTATTTCTATAATAAGTATCATGACATCAAGGTCCCGGATTGGCTGGGATTCTTCGGCGGCAAGCGTTTCGTTCCGATTGTCACATCGTTAGCGATGATCATCATCGCGATTCCATTCGCTATGGTTTGGGGGCCCGTTCAAACAGCCCTTGATACTTTTGGCAACTGGATAACCAGTCTGGGTGCGATCGGCTCGGGAATCTTCATGACCGCCAACCGATTGCTGATTCCATTCGGCCTCCATCACGTTATTAATGCGATTGCATGGTTCCAGATTGGATCGTTTACAGATGCTGCTGGTCAAGTGTGGCATGGCGATATTCAGCGCTTCTTCCACGGTGACCCGACAGCTGGTCTGTTCATGACAGGATTCTTCCCGATTATGATGTTTGCTTTGCCGGGTGCTGCATTAGCGTTTATACACACAGCTAAGCCATCGAAGCGTAAAGCTATTGCATCGCTGTTTATCGGAACCGCAATTGCCTCGTTCTTAACGGGTATTACGGAACCCATTGAGTTTGCATTTATGTTTGCAGCGCCTATGCTGTATGTAGTACATGCATTGTTAACAGGCTTGTCCGGTGTAATCACAGCGGTTCTCGGTATTAAGATCGGCTTCGGATTCTCTGCCGGCTTTATCGACTACGCGCTCAGTTTTCCGGATGCAACGAAACCGCTGCTGATCATTCCAATCGGAATCGCGTATTTCATCTTGTATTACTTCTTATTCCGCTTCCTGATCGTGAAGTTTAATCTGAAGACCCCTGGTCGCGAAGACGATGAGGATGATACAGTGGCTAGTGAAGAAGGAAGTGATTCTACGAGCAGCTCACTGCATGAGAAAGCCGTCAAAGTGTTGGAGATGATTGGCGGTAAAGATAATATCATCAACAATGAGGCTTGTATCACCCGCTTGCGTCTCACGTTGAAAGACGAGTCGAAGGTGAACGAGGCCGGATTGAAAGCTCTCGGCGCCGCAGGTGTTATGAGGCTTGGCAAAGGCAACGTACAGATCGTATTCGGTACACAGTCTGAGCTTCTGAAGGAAGAGATTAAGAAGCTATAAGCATGGCGTGCTTTAAGATGATAAATAGTAAAGCATGTATAAATGGCGGTGTAGGAGGCTATTCCTGTACCGTCATTCTTTTATTTTGGTTTGAAGATGAAGAATCATGGAGTAATCGGGAACTCGCTTCCCATTACTCCTCAGTTCTGACTGTTCCCTTTCGTGATACATCCTTCTTAAGCAACAAACCCACCGCGACGAAGCATTTGCTTAATTTCTTCTTTACTCATAAGATTCTCATATGAATGATACGTTTTCTTCTGTACAGGGGGGAACAAGGAATAATAACGCCTTACTTCTTCGTTGTAGTTATTGGGAATAATGATCATGTAATCCTTGTCGTACCGGACAGCGTTTCCGCTTTCGTATTCAGAAATAAGAATTTCATGGATTTTTTCACCGGGTCGAATGCCGCTCTCGACAATCTCAACCTTGTTCTTGCTGTAGGCTTCGATCAACACTTCAGCGAGATCAACTATTTTGCAGGCGGGCATAGACATGACAAAAATTTCGCCTCCTTGGCCTGTCAAGGCGGCTTTTATTAGAAGTTCTGTAACCTCGACTTGAGTCATGAAAAAGCGAGTCATCCGATTATCCGTAACTCCAACTTGGTTCTTTTCCGCAATCTGCTTCAAAAATACCTTAAGGACACTGCCGGTTGTTCCCAATATATTGCCGCCTCTAACACAAATAAACTTCGTTTTTATATTGCCATGGTTGGATAAAATCATAAGTTTTTCCCCGATTGCTTTGGTCAAACCGTAAAAATTGCTCGGATCCGCCGCCTTATCTGTCGACATATTAATGACTTTTTTTACGCCGGTTTGCATAGCTGCTTGAATGACGTTCTGTGTGCCGAGCACATTAGTTTTTAAAGCTTCTATCGGTTGTTCCTCGCACACCGGAACATGCTTTAGCGCTGCTAAATGAAAGACGTAATCGGTACCTTTTAACGCTTCAATAAGTGCCCTCTCGTCCCGTATGTCCCCGATGCAAAAGCTCAGTCTGGCATCATCAAAATCACTTTTCATAGCAACCTGTGCCGATTCGTTCCTTGTGTACACGATGATTTTATTCGGATTAAATGATAACAACTGCCGAACAAGCTCATACCCTAATGAGCCGGTTCCTCCGGTTACCAAAATATTGGATTGCGAAAACATGGAACCCCTCCGTCCATTTATATATGTCGAATTCCGTCAAGTAGTATCTTCCACAAATGATTATTGCCTTCCCATTTCTCTTGATTAGGAAGCTGTATGGCACATACTTTATCAAGCGGCCAATTTAGCTCATAAATTTCTCCAACGGGGGCGTGGTTGACCAAAAGAATGGCAAAATCGTGTTGTACAAGCCCGCTTAACACCATCTGTAGATCATACGCATCTTGGAAGTTCCCTTCCGTTCTCACAAACAGAATACGTTTACAGCTGTTCGCCTTTTCCAAAAAACGATCGATACGCCGTTCAAACTTTTGTTTGACTTCGGGATAAGTATCTAAGTGGGTATAGGTATTTTGTTTTTTTGAAAAATCGTGGTTTGAGAGTATATGATACACATCATCCGATACAAGCAGCATTTCCTCAGTAGCATCACCCACCACCCTCAAATTCTGAAGCTCCATAAATCCTTCAAAACGATTCATCAGCAAACGGTTTACATCCGAAAGCTGCGGTGAACCCATCCAATCTAATACTCCGCTATAAGGCCTTAAGTTATTTTTCTGTAGCTGAATCGAAGCCAGACAAAGATCTCCAAGGCTGAAAATGCCGTCGTAATCCCCCTTTAAGTCCGCAAGTCTCATAGCTGTGATACCTCCTTTGTTAAAAAATCGGTCATTCTTTCCGCTAGTTTCTTACTTGATCGGAACGTAACATACTACCCCCTCTTTCTATTATTGCTAATTTCTATTTGATTCGGATTTTCGCAAAATGATTGTGTTTGTTAATTAATGTCTTCGCCCGAACTTGTCCATTGCTTGATGAATATATTAACGAGGTAATAATTTTTATTTAGAAAGGAAGAGAAACACACAATGAAAATCTTGCTTGCCACTTACTGGCCCGTCCCACACGTAGGTGGGGTATGGCCTTTTATGCTTCAGCTTAGAAATAGGATGCAAGCGTTGGGGCATGAAGTTGATCTTCTCGGTAATGGGAACGATAGTACAAACTCATTTATTCATATGATCAATCCAGACCGAAGGATTTCCAAAGACAAGCTGCTTCCGCTGCTGAAAGCCAAGCTGGATTTAGCCTCGTATCCTGTACTGCATGCGAACCCGCTCGTCCATTACGCAGAATTCCAGAGATATATGTTTGAGCTTGCTTCCGCGTATTTCAACGTAAGTGGTTACGATATCATTCATACGCAGGATGTCATTTCCACCACGGCGATGGCCAGGATTCGCCAGCGGAACACTGCGCTTGTAGCCACTTTGCATGGCTGTGTCGCTCATGAAATTCGGAGCATAAAGCAACCAACCGATTTTGTAGCCCATTCCTACTATGATGCGATCGAACATATAGGTGCTACCTCAACCGAAATGACTCATGTGGCCAATCAATGGTTGAAGGGAATTTTGACCTCTGAATTTAATGTACCTCACGAGCAGCTACAAGTGTTTCCTTATGGTTTTGATGTTGACAATTTTTCCGAACAAATAATGGTGAAGACAGACGTCCAGCGCCCTCACGATAAAAAAGTCATTATTTTTACAGGTCGGCTGGTAGAACTTAAAGGCATCCATCACCTTTTGTCCGCCCTTGGCAAATTAAAAGAGAAGCGCAAAGATTGGGTTTGTTGGATTGTGGGCGAAGGGGAGAAAAAGGAGGAGCTGTTGAAGCAAAGAAATACGTTAAGTTTGGAGAAACAGGTTCAGTTCTTGGGAAAGAGGGATGATGTCCCAGCTTTGCTGCGTTTGGCCGATATATTTGTACTGCCAAGTCTCACTGAAAATCAGTCCGTGTCTTTAATTGAGGCCCAAATCGCAGGGAAGGCATGTGTTGTGAGCAATGTGGCGGGCTTACCGGAGATGGTTGAGCACGGCGTAACAGGTGTTCTTTGTCCGGTAGGAGATATTGATGCATTAACCCGTAAATTGGACAAATTGCTTGAAAATGAAAGATACCGCATGAAGTTGGGCAAAAAAGCGCAGAACTGGGGAATGAAGCATTGGTCCATGGATGCAATGACGGATAACATGCTCCGGGTTTATAAAAAAGCAATCGAAAAAAGAAGACAGGGATGGTGTGAATGAAAAGACTGTCGGCTTCCATGAAACGCTGGATACGAAGTCAGTATTGGAAATTAATCTCGATGCCATGTTGGGTTATAGTGAAGCAGCGGTATGAATTTATTGTAAAGAGAAAGAATTCCTATGAGGTTGATGCAAATGTATAACTCCATGTTTCTATCGCCGTCGCCCTACATGGATGTATTGGTAGACAGTAGAGTCTGGAACACCACCGTTTCAAGGCTGCCTGCGGACTTTTCCTTGCCTGATCCGGCATTACTTGATGTTCTGCTTTCAATGACAGGCGATTATTACAGTAGTATATTTTCTAATACTTTGCCAGTGCGAGGAGTATTCGTTGACGGTTCAGTATGGGAGCGTATCAAGACTGTGCTGCCGGAGGGTTACATGATCCCAGATCCCAACTCGGTTCAGATCATGAAGCCCATGACTGCACAGCATTATAGCCATTTGTTCTCATCCAAAATAGCCGCACGCGAGATTATAGTGGATAGCAAGGTTTGGGAACCGATCGCAACCAATGTACCTGAAGAGTATTGCATACCAGATCTTGCAACGATGGATGTTCTAATTAATTATAAAAAGGAGCAAAAATATGAAGGCTCTTGTAACGGGCGGAGCAGGATTTATCGGGTCCCATCTTGTAGAACAGCTTGTGGCAGACGGATTTCGCGTGTCCGTGATTGATAATTTGCAAAGCGGGGGAGTAAGCTATCTTCATCCGGAAGCTGTGCTTTATGAAGAAGATATTCGTAGCGATAGGATAATAGATATCATTGTCAGAGAAGAACCAGATTATGTATTCCACCTTGCCGCACAAGCGGATGTACAACAATCGATGGACGACCCCAGATACGATGCGGATGTCAATATTATCGGAACCGTAAATGTGCTGAAGGCTTGCCAACAAGCTTTCGTAAAAAAACTGATATTTTCCTCCACAAGCGGCGTTTACGGAAACCTGCAAAAGGAGCGGATCTTTGAAGAAGACCCTGCGAACCCTATTTCATACTACGGTTTGTCCAAAAGGACGGCCGAAATTTATCTTCAATTTGCCTGCATTCTACGAGGACTTCCTTTTACTATTCTTCGTTATAGCAATGTATACGGCCCAAGACAAACGCCAAAAGGAGAAGGTGGAGTCATAGCGGTCTTTATTGAAAAAATCAAACATGGTCTGCCCATAAATATTTATGGTGACGGTAGTCAAACGCGTGATTTCGTGTTTGTAAAAGATGTCGTACATGCAAATATCGCCGCGATCAAGCTCGGTCATGGAGAAACCATTCATGTTAGCACAGGCAACAGCATTTCGATCAACGAACTGGTCACGATGCTTAAACAGATACACACTTCTGAGATTAGGGCACATTACTTGTCAGCGAGAGATGGGGATATAATACACAGCTGCCTAGATTGCGATAAGGCGTACCGTTTGTTAAATTGGCAATCAAAAGTGGATATGATGAAAGGATTATTAAAAACTTATAGTCAGTATCGTGGCAAACCTTGTTTGTAATATAAAAGTTGCAATTTCCTTGACTATGTCTGATGGGAGTACGGAGCGAGTCATCCGACATTGCTCAGGAATTAGGACGTCATCATTCCAGTACTGCCCGTGAGTTGAAACGCTATCAGAAATCCAATGTGTATGGTGCAGATGCAGCAAAGGTACATTACCTAGAGGCTTGAAGCCATTTGGGCTCTTGAACAAATTGCTGCTCGAATGAAATTGGACGTTCCTGAGCTCAATGTATATTTCCAGACAATCTATTGTTGGGTGTACAGTGGCTTATAGTAAAAAGCTGCTCTACGGTCTGCAGGCATGCCATTATTGTGGTGTTACTTCAATTAACGGATCGTGTGTCCGTGAGTGAGATGAACAATATCATTACTTCATATTGGACGCTGAATTGATGACTAACTGATCGGTAAGAAGGGTTATTCGCTCATAGATCGGAGTGTCAAATAGCTCCACTTGAATCTTACCATCATTCGTATTGCTGTAGAACATTTCGGGGGATAGGCCGTGAATCTCATATTCAATGGTTCCATCACCCTTATGGATGTCTACTTGTAAGTCGCGCATCGTTGAATGGAGATGGCCATACGCATCTTGAGGTAAATACATATACGTGCCGTCCTCATTAGAACGATAATAGCGGCTAAAGATCTCTTCCGAATGCTTCACACTGTAGTAGTCCTGCACAGCTTCAAGAAATAACTGCTTCTCGCGTTCCTCGATGACGGTGCCGTCCAAATATCGCAGCAGCGAATTCATCCACTCCTCAACGTCCAAGAACCAGGAATACATCGATAAAGGATCGTCGAGATGGTCGCTCTTCAGCTTCTGCGGAGCGGTCAGATGAACGACACTTAAGATAGTTTCCATGTCGACGAGGGTTCTTTCCATTTCCTTATGCGCTGCTATTGCTTCTTTCGACTGTTCGGAGTCGCCTTTTCTCAATACGGTTTCTATTACGTCGGTGACTTCATGAGTCTCGGCTGATGAATCAGAAGAACTGCACCCCGTAATGATTATTCCTGTGATGATTATGAGCATGAGCAATGGCTTCATCTACTAAATCCTCCAGTTCATATTATCTCCTTATGGGAATATGCCTGAATTACTTCTGTCTCTTTACATAACGCAAAAAATGCTAAAAAGTTACTGTTTGAGCTCGATTGATTTGCTATAATATTACAACTACTCATAGTGCCCATTGAAATGGTCTGATCAGAAAAAGGAGGAAATAAATTGAACCTAGTTGGCATTTGTACTAATATCTAACTGTTATCATATCGGTCCCGAGAGGAGGCATGCGACTTTATGCTAGTTCGTCATATTACGAAGCATTGGCCTTTGTATCTCACAGCAATCGGTTCGATGGCATTGGCCAACATGATTTACGCGATCTATCCCAGTCTGCTTGGACAGTTCACGGATGAACTGCAACGGCAGGAGCTGACTCGCGCGAGCGTGGTACGTTACAGCTTGTGGTTGCTTGCAATCGGAGTGGGATACGGAGTGCTGTTCGGAATTGGGCAATACGTGAATCATCGTTTAGGACGGAAGTTTGAGTTCAACATTCGTGAGCGTCTGTTTCGCCACTTCACGAGTCTTAGTGAACATTTTTATTCGAAAAATGGTGTCGGCAAGCTGCTCAGCTATTTTATGAATGATGTGTCCTCGGTGCGTGAATCGATCGCAAATGGCATTAACCAGACGACCAACGCCTCTTTCCTGCTAGTATCCGTGTTGGTCATGATGTCGTTAAGCGACATTCCTCTGCATGTGATGGTTGTATGCGCACTGCCGCTGCTATTGATCCCTTTCTTCGTAATCTACTTCGGCCCTCGGATTCGGATTCGCTCACGTGCTGTGCAGGATTCGCTGGCATCGATGACGGAATCGGCAGAGGAGCAGTTTGGCGGTATTAAGGTCACGAAAACATTCGCGGTCGAGCATACCGCAGAAGAAAGGTTCGGAGCCACAGTTGATCAGATTCGCGACAATCAATTGAGATTAGTCCGTATGACCTCGATGTTTCAGACGCTGATTCCGTTTGCGGGCGCGATGTCGCTCGTCATCGCCATAACATACGGCGGCTTGCAAGCGATTCAAGGTCAGCTTACACTTGGCAACTTCGTTACATTAACGCTGTACCTGCGCATGATTATTACCCCGCTGCAGCAGATTGGCAACGTGATCAATATGATTTTGCGCTCGCGTGCCTCGCTTGATCGTCTGAATCGATTGCTGGCGGAAGAGCCGGATATTCGGGAGAGCGAGGATCCATTGCCGATGCCGAGTACGCCGGTCGCACTAGAGATACGCGACTTAACATTTACCTATCCTGACACGGACGTGCCTTCACTGCGAAATATCGATATTCGGGTGGAGCCTGGGAGTACGCTTGGCATCGTAGGACGCACTGGCAGCGGGAAGACAACACTGGTCAAGCTGCTGCTGCGCATATATGATCCGCCGGAAGGGACGGTGTGGATTGGCGGGCATGACATTCGCGATCTGACGCTGGAGAGCCTGCGTACTCAGGTGGGGTATGTACCTCAGGATGGCTTTCTGTTCAGCACCACGATTCGCGATAACATCGCCTTCTACGATCGCAGCGTGGATGAGGATTCGGTGAAGTCTGCGGCAAAGCTGGCTGAGATCTATCAGAACATCGAAGGATTTCCTGAGCAATATGCAACGAAGTTGGGTGAACGCGGCTTAACGCTGTCCGGAGGCCAGCGTCAGCGCACTAGTCTTGCGCGCGGATTAATTAAGGAGTCCCCGCTGCTTATTCTGGATGACAGCGTGAGCGCAGTGGACGTTGTGACGGAGACGAACATCCTAACGAATCTGCAGCGAGCAAGGCAGGGGATGACGAATATCGTGATTGCGCATCGGATCAGCGCGGTTCGCCATGCAGATGAGATTATCGTGCTGGAAGAAGGCGAGATCATCGAGCGCGGCACACATGAGCAGCTGTTGCGGCAAGGCGGATACTATGCATCGCTCTATGCGATACAGGAGGAGGGGATGCAGGATGTCGGCAACATCGGGTAGTGGTGCTGGTAAACATGGTGGTATTCATGCTGGCGGCAGCGGAGCCAAAGATTCGAGATCAACCAATACTTACGAAGTATCCAAGGAAGACCGCAAACAAGCATTTCGGACCATGCTTTCATACGCTAAGCCGCATCGCCGTTCTTTCTTGTTCGTATTTGTATGCACCTTCTTCGCGATAAGCGCAGACCTGCTCCAGCCTTATTTAGTTAAGATAGCGATTGATGATAATGTGCTGACGGGAGATCATGGCGTTAAGACGCTGCTGCTGATTGGAGGAGCGTATCTGCTGCTTGCCGGGCTCAGCTTTATTTTTTCTTATATTCAGGCGAATCTGCTCCAGAAGGTCGGACAGAGCATTGTCGGGCAGCTCCGCAAAGATCTGTTCCGCCACATATCCCGGCAGTCGATGTCGTTCTTCGACCGCATGTCGAGCGGCAGTCTGGTGACGAACGTGTCGAGCGACACGGAAACGATCAACCAATTCTTCACGCAGGTGCTGCTAAGTCTCGTGCGCGATGGGCTGATGCTTATACTCGTCGTGGCCTTTATGTTTTCGTTGGATGCCGAGTTGGCGGCATACTGCCTGCTGCTGTTCCCGATTATATTCGGCATCGCTATCGGCTTCCGTAAGCTACTGCGTTCCGCGTACCAGCGTTCGCGCGGAGAGCTGTCGCGTTTGATTGCATTTATTGCTGAGAACTTAGCGGGTATGAGCCTGATTCAAGCTTTCCATCAAGAACAGGATCAGACCGATCGATTCATAACGCAAAATAAACGCTACTTTAAGGAGAACCTGCGCGAGGTGCGCACGAGCATCCTGTTTAACCGTTCATTTGATATACTAGGCAACGTCTCAGTGGCGTTTGTCGTATGGATGGGCGGCTTCGCCGTGTTGGGCAAATCGCTGGAATTCGGTGTACTCTATGCCTTCATCAATTATATTCGCCAATTCTTCCAACCGATTAACCAAATCACTCAGCAGTGGAACACGCTGCAGTCCACGACAGTATCAATGGACCGCCTCTGGCGAATATTCCGCGTCCAGCCTGAGGTGCAGGATCCTGCTCCGGAAGCGGCCGCCGCCTTGAGTGCTGATGACGTGCAAGGCCGCGTAGACTTTAACCACATTCGATTCGCATATATCGATAATCGAGATGTGCTGTTTGATCTAGATCTGCACATTCGTCCCGGCGAATTCGTCGGCATCGTCGGTACTACGGGCGCAGGCAAGAGCTCGCTCGTGAACCTGCTGGCGCGATTCTATGACGTGAAGCGCGGAAGCGTGCAGATCGACGGCGTCGATATCCGCAGCCTGCCGCAGGAGACGCTGCATCATATCGTCGGACTTGTACAGCAGGATCCATTCCTCTATTCGGGGACGATCATCGATAACGTGCGCTTGTTCCAAGAAGATGTATCACCGGAAAAGGTGAAATGGGCCTGCAAAGCGGTTGGTGCGCACAGCATGATTAAGCGATTGAAGCAGGGTTACGATACGCGTCTATCCGAACGGGGCAGCGGATTGTCAGCGGGCGAGCGGCAGTTAATCTCGTTCGCGCGCATTCTGGTTTTCCAGCCGCGCATTCTAATCCTTGATGAGGCTACGGCTCATCTGGATTCCCATACCGAGCAGTTGATCCAGCAGGCGCTGAATGTCGTATCGGAAGGGCGAACGACGCTCGTGATCGCGCATCGTCTGTCAACGATTCAGCATGCTGATCGAATCATCGTGATGCAGGAGGGTAAAGTCGTCGAGGAAGGCTCACATGAGACGCTGCTGGGTCAAGGCGGGTATTATGCTGAGTTGGTAAACCATGCTAGACTAGATCGTATGGCGGAGCAAATGTAACTGTAGAGCGTAGAGCTACTTGTGCGGGGCATCTTTCTTGATCCATGGGATCAGGGGGATGCCCTAAGTTTGTCGGTGTCTGTATCGGAAGGGTGATTCCATCCACTTATGTGGACACAGGAGCCGCTATTTGTGAACAAAGCGGCATTTTTGAAGGCTTAGCGGACACAGAAGCCGTTATTTGCTTCAAAACGGGCTGAATGCTGCTGATTTGGTGCAAATAACGGAACCACGGTCCGGAAGGAGCGCAAAATTGCGGTGTTTGTAAGAAATAACGGATCGTGTGTCCGCGCCGTTGTTCGTGTGCCATGCGGCAGAAGCCGAAATGGACACAGAGGCCGCTATTTATGAAAAAAGCGGCATTTTTTGGGCCTTAGCGGACACAGAATCCGTTATTTGCATCAAAACGTGCTGATTGCAGCTGATTTGGCGCAAATAACGGAACCACGGTCCGGATGGAGCACGAAATTGCGGTGTTTGCACAAAATAACGGCTCGTGTGTCCGCACCGTTGTTCGTTTGCCATGCGACGGAAGCTGAAGCGGACATAGAGGCCGTTATTTGCATCAAAACGGGCAGATTTCTGCTGATTTGGTTCAAATAACGGGACCACGGTCCGGATGGAGCACGATATTGCGGTGTTTGCACGAAATAACGGCTCGTGTGTCCGCAACTACAGTGCGCAGAAAGAACAAACGCCCGCCCTCCGGCCGCTTCGTGTTAGCGGATAGGAGGGCGGGCGTTTTAAATTATGCTTCTTGCGCCATGCGGCGGAAGCTTTCATGAGCCGCTTCAATCGTGCGGTCGATATCTTCGAGCGTATGCTCGGTCGTCAGGAACCAAGCCTCGTACTTCGATGGCGCCAGACAGATGCCTTGGTCCAGCATGTGGCGGAAGAATGCCGCGAACTGCTCGCTGCTCGTATCCTGCGCCTCCTCATAGTTGGTGACCGGATGGTCGCAGAAATGAGTGGAGAACGAGCCGCGTATGCGGTTGATCGTCAGCGGGATGCCGTACTTGTCAGCGCCCGCTTGGATGCCGTCCGTCAAGCGGATCGCCAGCTCTTCCATGCGCTCATAGGCGCCTTCGGCCTGCAGCACCTCGAGGCAAGCGATGCCCGCCGCGATCGAGGCCGGGTTGCCTGCCATCGTACCTGCCTGATAGGCAGGGCCGAGCGGCGCAACCTGCTCCATGACCTCCTTGCGGCCGCCGTAAGCGCCGATCGGCAGTCCGCCGCCGATGATCTTGCCGAGCGCGGTCAAGTCCGGCTCGATAGCGGCATGGTCCTTGAAGGCGCGGTACGTCTGGCTGGAGCCGTAATGGAAGCGGAAGGCGCTGATAACCTCGTCATAGATGACGAGGGCGCCATGCTCGCGTGCCAGACGGCACAGCCCTTCAAGGTAGCCTTCATGCGGCATAACCATGCCGAAGTTGCCGACGATCGGCTCCACCATCACAGCGGCGACATCGTCGCCCCAGCGCACGAGCGCTTCCTTCAGGCTGTCGAGGTCATTGAACGGAACCGTGATGACCTCGTGCGCGATGCTGGTCGGAATGCCGGCGCTGTCCGGAATGCCGAGCGTGGACGGGCCGGAGCCTGCGGCCACGAGCACCAGGTCCGAGTGGCCGTGATAACAGCCGGCGAACTTAATGATCTTGTTGCGCTTCGTATAGGCGCGAGCTACGCGAATCGTCGTCATGACCGCTTCCGTGCCGGAATTGACGAAGCGAACCTTATCCAGGGAAGGGATCGCTTCCTTGAGCATACGAGCAAGCTTGATCTCAAGCTCAGTCGGCGTTCCGTACAGCGTGCCTGTCTCGGCAGCATGGGTGATTGCTTTTGTAATATGAGGATGCGCATGTCCCGTAATGATTGGACCATATGCAGCTAAGTAGTCGATATATGTATTGCCGTCCACATCCCAGAAATGCGCTCCTTGCGCGCGCTCCATAAATACTGGCGCTCCGCCGCCCACAGCCTTAAAAGAACGGGAGGGGCTGTTCACGCCTCCTACGATGTGTTCCAGCGCTTCTTCATAGAGCTGAGCGGAACGTGTCCGTGGTTGCATAGTCATTGGTATTCCATCTCCTTCATGTTGTTTACAATGTGATCGGATCACGGTGTCGGAGCAGAGTCTGCCATGCTGGCAGGCGCTTGCTTCGCTTCCAGCGCATCGCGAATATAGGCTTGCATCGCATCCAGATCGCTTACCTTCAGAACATCAGCGTTATGAACCCGAGTTTCCTGCAGCAGATTGGAAGGCGGGAGCTGCAAGTTCTCCCCCATGCTGACACCTAAACCTAATGCGCCAAGCTTAATCATATCATCAACTGTGAGGTTCGTGTCCACATATGGAGATATTTGATTAATTAAATACGGCAGCTGAATAATGGACCATGTCGATTTCATCTCTTGCGCGACAGCGGTCAGCAGCTCTCGCTGCCGCTTCGTCCGACTGAAGTCTGACAGCGCGTCATACCGAAAACGAACATACTGAAGCGCGCTTTCACCGTTTAACTTTTGAAGGCCTTTCTTCAGATTAATATCATACTCCTTGCCGTCCGCCTTCGAGGTGTAATGCATATCCTTCTCGACTTCAAATTCAATGCCGCCGAGCGCGTCGATCAGCTTGATAAAGCCTTGAAAGTCGGTGTAAATATAATATTGAATGTCGAGTCCCGTCCAATTGCTAAGAGTTTGCATCGCAAGCTTGTGTCCACCATAAGAATACGCCGCATTGGCGCGATCATTACCGTACTCCGGAATCGTTAGATAGGTATCTCGAAGAATCGACATCAGCGTCGCTTTCTTCGTCTTCGGATCGATGGAGGCGATCATCATCGTATCGGTCCTCGGTGATTCATTCGACTTCAGTCCACGTACATCGGCACCCAGCAGCAAGATGTTGACGCGCTCCGTACCATCCCATTTTGGCGGCTCGGGGGGTTCAGGTACAGCAGGTGCAGTCGCAGAAACATTTTCACGTTCATACTCTTTGGTGATCACGGGTGTTTTATCGCCTTTGTTCAAGCTGTTCAGACTGTCATACAGCCACCAAGTATAGGCGCCTGCTCCACCTACGACGAGAAGTGTGAGAGTTAGCACGATTACCTTCCATTTTTTCCTCATCCACATGAACCATTTCATTTATGATTTCCGTCCTTTCGGCAGTCGGAGAGCAGAGGGGAGTGGTCTTGGTGTGTTTCGTTCCGACTCACTTGTGCCTGAGTATGCTTAAGCATGTCCGTGCAATATCCAAGTTGTCTCACTATATTATAAAATTTACAGTTTGTTGAAGCAATTCATGACTACAAACTTACGAATGAAGCAGATGTGACAAAATAAGTTATGGTCTGTTGTTGATAAACGGGGGTCACTTAGTTAAAAAATGTGATACTATCTTATTTGTTCCCATTATGAGCTATCCTACAAAAGGATCAGCGCATCAATGGAACTTGACTGATAGGAAGAGGGGAAGTAACAAGATCATGAATGCAATAGAAGTAGATAAGCTGCGCAAGACGTTTCGCGTACAGCGCAATCGCGAAGGTCTGAGCGGCGCGCTGAAGGATCTGTTCAAGCGTGAATATAACGAAGTAACGGCAGTTAAGGATATCTCGTTCACGATTCCAGAAGGCGAGATATGCGGCTATATCGGTGAAAATGGCGCAGGCAAATCGACGACGATCAAGATGCTGACGGGCATACTCGTTCCGACTGCAGGCAAGCTGCAGGTTCAAGGATATGTGCCGTTCCAAGAGCGCGAGGCGTTCGTGAAGCATATCGGAGTCGTATTCGGACAACGCAGCCAATTGTGGTGGGATATCGGTGTGATTGAATCATTTCGACTGCTGCGCAAAGTATATCGTGTTCCGGAAAATGACTTCAAGCGCAGACTGGATGAGCTGGTTGAGCGCTTGCAGCTGCAGGAGCTGTTGAATCGACCCGTGAGGAAGCTGAGCTTGGGTCAGCGGATGCGCTGCGAGCTCGTGGCATCTCTGCTGCATCAGCCGAAGGTGCTGTTTCTCGACGAACCGACGATTGGGCTCGATATTGTCGTGAAGACGGAGATTCGGGAATTTCTCCATCATCTGAATCGGGAGCACGGAACGACGATTCTGCTGACTACGCACGATCTGCAGGATATTGAAGCGCTCTGCTCACGAGTTATTATGCTGGATGACGGCAACATCATTTATGACGGCGGACTAGATCATCTGAAGTCGACCTGGGGCAAGGGGCGCGAGATTCGCTTCCAGTTCGCGGAGCAGGTCCAGATCGCGAGGCTGAAGGCGATGACCGCAGGACTGCCTGTCCAGTGGGAGCAAGCCTCAGCGCTAGAGGCCAGCGCGTTCGTAACCAATGGCGGCAACGTATCCGACATCATTGGGCTAGTCGTAGGTCAAACCGCGATTCGTGACCTTAGTCTGCATGAGACGAATACGGACGAGATCGTGCGGGAGATCTACAAGACGGGATCAGCGGATGCCAAGGCAGTACCGCTCGTGAATACGGCCGAGAAAGAAGAGGCGCTTGTTCGATGAGCGCTTATATGGAATTGATCCGCATTCGCTTCCTGATGATGCTGGCTTATCGCATCAATTATTATTCAGGCATCTTAATCTATACCCTGAATATCGGCGTCTACTACTTCACGTGGCAGGCGATATACGGCGGGCAAGGGGAGATTGCAGGATTCACTGCTGATCAGATGACCACCTACATCGCGGTATCGTGGATGGCGCGCGCCTTTTATTTTAACAACTTGGATCGTGAGATTGCGAATGAGATTCGCGACGGCAGTGTTGCGATTCAGTTTATTCGGCCTTATAACTATTTGATCGTTAAGCTGATGCAGGGCTTCGGCGAAGGTGCGTTCCGGTTGATCCTATTCATGACACCGGGGCTTATTATCGCCTGCCTTCTGTTTCCAGTGCAGCTGCCGACGGATCCGAAGCTGTGGCTCATATTTGCATGGATGCTGTTTATGAGCTTTCTCATTAACACGCAGATCAACATTATTACGGGATTGAGCGCCTTTTTCATGGAGAACAACGAGGGCATGATGCGGATGAAGCGGGTGATCGTGGATCTATTTTCCGGAGTCATCATTCCGATCTCCTTCTTCCCAGGCTGGCTCATTACGTTGAATGAATGGCTGCCGTTTCAAGCGATCACCTACCTGCCGAGCTCCGTATTTACTGGACGTGTAGCAGATAGTGATATTCCGGGTGTTCTAGCTGTGCAGCTTGTATGGTTCGCGATCCTTATTATCCCGATTCTGCTGCTGTGGCGTGCTGCGCGTCAGCGGCTGTTCGTACAAGGAGGGTGAGAAGGATGTATTATGCGGGCTTAGTGACTGAATATTTGAAAAATTACGCGAAGACGAGACTGACCTACCGTGCTGATTTCTGGGTGGAGGTATTGTCGGATCTGTTATTTCAAGTGACGAATCTGATCTTCATCTTCGTGGTATTTATGCATACACCAACCTTGGCGGGTTGGACTCTTGATGAAATGGTGTTCGTATACGGCTTCTTCATGATTCCATACGGGATCTTCAGCTGCTTCTTCAATCTGTGGAATTTCAGCGAGCGCTACATCGTGAAGGGGGAGATGGACCGCATCCTCACCCGACCGGCGCATAACTTATTTCAGATTCTATTAGAAAATGTAGACCCGCCCTCCCTCATCGGTTCATTTGTAGGGGGGCTCCTGATGGTCATTAGCGGTATGCAAATGGGGATTGATTTCGGTGCATTAGAGCTGCTGATGCTGTTCGTATTTGTGGTGGGAGCAGTCATGATTTATTTTGGCATATACACGGCCTTGACTTCGATCTCCTTCTACTCGGATGCACCGACAGGCATCCTGCCGTTGGTGTGGAACATTCAGAGCTACGGTCGTTATCCGTTGACGATCTACAATCGCTTTATTCAAGTGCTCTTAACGTGGATCTTGCCGTTTGCTTTTGTCGGCATTATTCCGGCGGCGTACTTTATCGAGGATAAGGGGATGCGGGATATGGCGCTGCTGACCCCAGTTGTAGGAACTGTTTTCTTTACGATCGGCTTGACGCTGTGGAATATCGGAGTGAAGAAGTATCGGGGAGCGGGATCGTAGTTCCAGCAGCTAGAACGGACGTACACCGGGTGGAAATAGGGTATAATCAGTAAATACGCAACATTGTTGAAGGAGGACAAGGGGATGACAGAATCATTGCATATTGGACAAGCCGTTCCGAACTTCACGCTTCCTGGCTCTAACGGGCAGGATGTAAGCCTAAACAATTACCGCGGCAAGAAGGTGGTCATCTACTTCTATCCGAAGGACATGACACCGAGCTGCACGCAGGAGTCCTGCAATTTTCGCGATTATCATGGCGATTTCGAGAAGCATAATGCAGTTGTGATCGGGATAAGTCCCGATCCGTTGAAGAGACATGCCAAGTTCATAGAGAAGCATCAATTGCCGTTCCTATTGCTGGCTGATGAGGAGCATCAAGTGGCTGACTTGTTTGGCGTATGGCAATTGAAGAAGAATTTCGGCAAAGAGTATTACGGCATCGTGCGCTCCACCTTCTTGATCGATGAGGAAGGCAAGCTGGTTCAAGAGTGGCGAGCTGTAAAGGTGAAGGGTCATACAGAAGCAGTGCTCCAAGCAGTCAAAAGCTGAATCAATCAGCTGGCAGGCTGGATGAGGGTCAAGCCTTCCAGATGTAAGATAGCAGGTTGCGACTTTTGCAGCCTGCTATTTTTGTATATTGGGGAATACTACGCTTGCTGACACCATCGAATCTTAAAAATAATTTAACAATCGTATTATTGACCGAGTGGTCTATTCGTGTTTTACTAATTATAGACCACTCGGTCAATAATGTGTTTGGGAGCAAGATCAGATGAAAAGAGAAGAGAAAAATCTGCAAAGCAGACTAAAAATAGTGGAAGGCGCATTAGCGGAATTCGGCGAGAAAAGCTATGTCGAAGCATCTCTAAATAACATCTGTTCCACAAACGGAATATCCAAAGGGATTATTTATCATTACTTCAAGGATAAAGACGAGTTATACCTTGTTTGCGTTCAGAAGTGCTTTGATGCACTGACGGCGGATCTGTCTAATTTAGAACTTCCAGAAGGCAATGACATCGAAACAACAATGCAATGCTACTTTGATGCGAGATTGAGCTTTTTCGGCCAGCATCCTTTGCTGTTTAACATATTTCGCGATGCCGTTGCTGTACCGCCGCTGCATCTTAGAGAAGCCATCGGTGAAATTAAGAGTAGATTCGATGCGTTTAATATTGAGATCCTGACTAAGCTGCTTGAACAAGCTAAGCTGAGAAAAAACATCAACATAGAGGAAGCGGTATCGAACTTCTGCCACTTCCAGGATTATTTTAATTTCCAATATCACAAGGTGTATAAGAACTGTTTGCGTGACGAGCCCCTTCCGAAGCACCATGAAGAAAGCTGTAAGAGGTTTTTAGACATTTTACTTTATGGAATGGTTGAGAGAGAAACCGAAGATGAAGCTTAATCAGCATGATTGACGAATGAAAGGGAGAGATTAAAGAAATATGGAGAGAATTGAAGAGAAGGAATTGGTTAAATTTTTCTTGCCGGACAATTCGGAGGAAATCTTTGATTATGTCGTACAGTTCAATGAACTGATGTTGAAATACAACTCAGCAATCCGAGAGGTAAAAACCAAGCTTGAAATACTAAACGATGAACTTTCTATAAATAATCAAACAAGTCCGATTGAATCGATCCATGCCCGCACGAAAAAACCGATTAGCATAGCTCAAAAGCTTAAAAGAATGCATAAGGACGCTACTCTTGATGCTATAGTAGATAACCTTAACGATGTTGCGGGTATCCGAGTCATCTGTCCATTTGTGGACGATATTTATAAGGTGGCCGAAATGCTGGTGAAGCAGGACGACATCCAGGTGATTGAGATTAAGGATTACATCAAAGACCCAAAACCGAACGGGTATCGGAGCTATCATATGATTGTGGAGGTGCCTGTATTCTTCTCTGATTACAAACAGATGATGCGGGTTGAGCTGCAAATCCGTACGGTAGCGATGGATTTCTGGGCAAGTCTTGAGCATCGGTTGAAATATAAGAAAGATATTGCGGATGCGGGGCAAATTGCCGCTGAGTTAAGTGAATGTGCGGAGGTTATTGCACGCACGGATCAGAAGATGTTAGAAATCCGGCAAAGAATTGACCAAGACTAACAGAAATCAGGTGAATGAATATCAATGGATAAGGAATCATTGAATTTTCCGAAGCATAAATTTATAAGTCTGCTTACTTTTGTGGTATACGTCTTGTTGTGCGGTGCCGTTATCGGTGCGGTCACGACGATCTTCTTACAGTTTATGCACCATGCCATCCATTTCTTGTGGACCACGGTGCCGAATGCAATTCCATCTTCCCTGTCCATTGGCGGAATGACGTTAAGTCTATATCCAATTGTGATATGCGTGATCGGCGGTGTTCTGATTGGCTTGTGGCAGAAGAAATATGGCGACTATCCAAGAACACTCGAAGAAATCATAGGGACCTATAAAAAAGAAAAACACTTGCGTTACGATAATCTGCTGATCGTCTGCGTGGCGGCACTTCTTCCTCTTATTTTTGGCGGAAGCATCGGTCCTGAAGCGGGACTTGCCGGCATTATTGCTGCACTTTTAAGCTGGATCAGGGATAGATATAAATCAGGCATGACCATGGTATTGGAAGACCGCTCTCAACAGAAGCGTACAACGCTGAGAGCATTGATGCAAAGACCGGTTCAAGCCTACATCGGAACAGAGATCGAGGTAAACAGTCAAAGCTATACCATATCGAAGCAGTATCGATGGATCATCTATATCATTGCAACTATCGGCGCTATTGCATCGTTCCGAGTGGTTGGAAATCTGCTTGCAAAGGAAGGTATACAGTTAGCTTCGTTTACAAGCATCGAATTCAGTATGAATGAATTGCTTGCCTTTATCCCTCTAGTTTTGGCCGGAATATTATGCGGAGCATTGTTCTTAGTATGCCAATGGATTTCAAAAGTGGTTTTTGCGCCGCTGGAGAATAAAAAAGTACTGCGCGCGGTCATTGCGGGATTTATTCTCGGAGCTGTCGGCATGTTCTTGCCTGATACAATGTTTGCCGGCGAGGCGCAAATGTTTGAACTGTCTAATGACTGGAAGTCATGGGCGATACCGATGCTGCTCTTAACAGGCTTCATTAAAATATTCATGATTAATATCTGCATCTCGGGCGGCTGGCGCGGGGGGAACTTCTTCCCGATCCTGTTTAGCGCAACCGCGATCGGGTTTGCGCTTTCTACCTTTTTACCAGTAGACGTTACCTTCGTTGTTCTTACATTTATGGCAGCCTTTACGGCAACAGCGCTTGGACAGCCGCTGATCGTCGCCATCTTATGTTTGCTGTTCGCGCCGCTTAATGCCATTATAGCCATTGTGGTCTCAGCATTTATCGGTGGGAAGTTCCACACGGTATTGAAAAAGGGAGCCGTATAAGCATGAGCAAGATTACTTATCGTAACATCGCCGAACGTGATTACGAAGAAGTAAAGAGCATGATCAATCAAAGCTTTAGTTTATATAAAGTGATACCTAATCCAAATGTGTTGAAAAAAGTGCTCGCATTCTACCTGCATTCTTGCCTTGCCGAGAGTACATATAGCCTTGTCGCCGAAAAGGGTGGCAAGGTTATTGGCGTTATATTAGGACAGGCCGATAATGATGGAACGCATTGGTCCAATATCCGTCATCTACTTGCTATGATGTACCAATACATGATGATGACACTGATGTCCATAAAGGATAAGACCGGAGTAAACGATTATAAAAAAGTCTTGAATGCCTACAATCAATTGATTAAGGGCAGAAAGCAGGACTATGACGGTACTATTACGCTCTTTATCGTCACAGAAGAAAGTCGTGGCTTAGGGATCGGCAAGACACTTGTGTCACTGCTTATAGATTATATGAAACAGCAAGGTGTCCAACATTTCTACCTGTTTACGGACTCAAACTGCAATTACGGTTTCTATGATCATATGGGGTTTGTACGCCAAGGAGAAACCAAGATCAGCATTGATGCAATGGATATGGCTGATACCTTGGATATATATTTGTACGGATATGAAATATAAGCAGTATGGGACTAGAAGTGTGCCGAAACCACTTGATTTTCCGTTAGCTCATCATGTGTAACTTCCTAATAAAGTTTGATAATTAAGATATTAAAAGCCCTTGATTTTTAGTAAATCGAGGGCTTTTGTAATAATGTTCGATAAGAATTTCGATATATACCCATTATTGGTGGTACTCATCACAATTAAACTAACGTGTCCCGTTAGCTTAACAGGCTGCCGAGCGGCAGCCTCCAAATTCTTAATAACTATAAAGTCATAAAATACATTTTCTATGCAAATAGGGAGTTAGCTTTGTAACGTGAAATATTTATTAAAAGGCAGGAGCAGGTGGTTCGTCTATTTTCATACGGAGTAAACTGTAAGGCTTCTGCCGCAGGTCATTTCCATAATGAAATCTTGCCTGCCGATGTAATTGGTTCACGATGAAATATAAGTATTGATCTGGACCAATAGAAAAAGTATCTGGCCATAAAATTCTCGGATCATGTGCGATGGTTTCCATCATTCCATTCGGCAATATCTTCCGAATACTATTGTTTTCATAGTCTCCAGCGTAAACGTTTCCTTTTGCATCGGTGATCATTCCATCTGAAGCACCTTTTTCTCCCCCATACTTTACGTGATACTGTAAATTCATATCCGGTATAGTCCGGTCTCTTAGGGCTTCCGTTGAAATCGAGTACAGTTGACGACTGGAGAGAGGACAAAAATACAACATCTTGCCGTCCGGGGAAATCGCTATACCATCGGATGCCAATCTAAAGGGTGAAGTAGATCCGTCTTTGTTTCGATTCATCAGGATTTTACCTTCAACTTTCGGTAAGAGAAAGAGATCGGGCGAAGTTGAATTTGCTCCGTTTAACCGTCTCCAGGCATAGCCCGTTTCTAAATCAACGACAATAATGGCTCCTGGTCCTCGGGAAGACGAATCCGTTATATAAGCATAACCTGCTTTACCAACACGAAAATCAAATCGGACATCATTCAGATAAGTGGTTGGCAGGACAACATCTTCCGTAAATGTATATACACTTCTTATGGTATTTGAATTTAAATCTACAGCGACTAACTTCGCCCCCCCTTTGATGGGTTCTGAGAAATTAGGAGCCCCCGTATCCAGTACCCAAAGTGTTCCCTTTCCATCAGCAACGACACTTTGGACACTAATGAAGGACGTTGTGATATTCGATTGGCTTACCAAATTAGCGTCTAAACTAGGATAAGGCTGCAATGTACCGCGAACGATTTCAGCCACCGTAAATTTAACATCGTCTCCCCATCTTGGAAAGCAAATAAAAATGCGCCCAGTTTCAGAAACAGTAACGCCTGTAGGCATGGCCTCGTGAAATAAAAAAACCGCCTCAAACTTACCGAAATACTTTTCACTCGGTAACATCACTTGTATAAAATCCTCCTCAACAGGTTCGAACTGCTATCACCTATTTATATGACTGTACGTGGTTCAATTGCCTGGATAATAAAATATTTTTACGGAACCCCGCAAGTTCGTGTCAATGAAGGACAACGAGTAAACGGTGTTGAGTTTTTGCCTAAGTATCACCGCCCACGAAAGTATGAATAAAAAGAAGTACACTATACATAGGAGCCTCCTTCCTTGTACAAGCTAAGGCCATGGACATCGAACGAAATTTATTGCTGCTAGTCTGGTTTGTGTGTATAACCACCATCTATTTTCTTGTTCCAAGAGCAAAAGCTCATGAATTTGTGTTGTGCTTTCTTGCGTGTCAGGCTGTGGTATGGACGGTAGAAATGCTGCTCGTACAATATACCGATCTGATTCGGTATGTTCGTTGGAACTGGTTTTGGTCGTGGGCTACGATTTTCCTCACATTCCTGATGACTCGAGCGTTCTGCGTGATCTACTTCGGAACCATGACACGAGTGGAAACGGCAAAACAAAAGAACGCAGCCAGTACGACACGTTCCTAGATGTGGGGTTATACCCCGAAGACGTCGCCCAGCTTACGCTAGCCGCGCTCCTGCTGCCGCCGCGCGTGATGCTGAAGAACGTCGGCATTTTAACGACCAACCCATAATAATAGGAAGAAGAAGAAGAAAAAGGGAGGCCCCTTAAGGGCCTCCCTTTCGCTTGTCATGATTCGCTGCGCTGGTCCGGCAAATCAAGCGTGTTCGCCGACTTGCAAAAATGTCTCATTGAAAGGGGGCAATTTCGTAGTCTGCTTATATCCACTTACAATTATGGTCTTCAACAAAGGTTATTGACGGTGACTCTCCGTGTCTATGGCAAATACGTTCCTCCGAGCGTCAACGCAGGTCATTTGCCCATGCGGAGAGTATCGGCGTAAATTCGGAAAATATCATACTCAGCGTCTACATAGACAGACGAGCATACCTCGACATTAGTGAGCTTGATTCCACTTGTATCCGAAAAAGAAGGAGAATCTCTGCCACTACCAAAGCTACCGTTTTATTGTTGGTCCGGCAGACGTAATGCGTTTGCTGAAGTTTGCGCTTGATCTAAGAATTCCTCTGCTTGGGTCATTTGCTGCCGGGCGGTCTCCAAAGCTTGTGAATTTGTTGCCGCATTAGATTCACTTATCAAGTTTATCGCCTGATTTAAAGCTGTTTGCGCCTCAGAAACCGCGTTAGATGCATGCTGCTCCAGCGTATTGCCGCTCGAGTGAAGTGTACCTTCTGCCGGTTTTCTTGCATTTTCGGTGGCTAGATCAATTTTGTTTTCATTGGGCAAGGTGAGTCCTCCTTCCTCAAGCAAAGATCAATAACTTAAACAGAAATAAGTATGCGGTTGAGATTTTGTTTATATTCTTACGACTGCATGGGAATATTCGGACCCCACATTTCCGGCAATCCATTTTAGTATAGGATCCAATGCGTAGGAAAATCTAACTTTGATGAAGGAAAAGGAGGGGATAATTACTCAATGAATACGCCAACGCTAGCACCACACGAATCGATGGAACTGCATGAAGCGTTAAACTTCAAAACGCTCTGCCTCGCTAAGTCAAAACTTATGCAAGGCTTGGTCTTTGACCAAGAGCTGAAAGCTTTAATGCAGAAGGACGTCATTCTATCCACGCAACAGATCGCCGAGCTCCAGGCCATCTACGCAAGAGCTCCATTCCAAGCGCCTGTTCCGAATAGCCCGACAACTATCACACATTAAAGGGGAGCGCCAATGAACACCGATTATTTAGACCCGATTAATTCGTTAAATATGCCGGAGATGGCAGATATGACATTTGCAATGGACTCCCTTATTCGTGCCAAGGAGGGTGTGCGAAATTTGTCCATCGCCCTGACGGAAACGGCTTCTCCCGATCTAAGAGCGCTGCTGCGCAATCATCTTATGCAAGGGATTGCACTGCACCAAGAAATCACGGAGCTTATGATTCGCAAAAAATGGTTCCATCCTTACGAGCTGAACGAACAGTACCAACTCGACCAGCTTTCAGCGAAAAATACGGTGATGATCGGGCAGATGAATTTGTTCCCGGATGATACGTCGCGTAAAGGGATGTTTGATCGGACCCCGGATGAACATATTGGAGGACATAAAGCATGAAGGCGGTAACTTATCAAGGGATTAAAAATGTCGTGGTCAAAGAGGTGCCGGATCCGAAGATTGAGAAACCAGACGATATGATCGTAAGAGTCACCAGTTCCGCCATTTGCGGTTCGGACCTTCACCTGATTCACGGGATGATCCCTAACCTTCAGGAGAACTATGTCATCGGGCATGAACCGATGGGGATCGTTGAAGAAGTAGGCCCCGGAGTGACCAAGGTAAAGAAAGGCGACCGGGTGATCATCCCTTTTAACATCGCATGCGGGGAGTGCTTTTATTGTAAGAATCAGCTGGAAAGCCAATGCGACAATTCAAACGAACACGGGGATATGGGCGCATATTTCGGCTACTCCGGAACGACCGGTGGTTACCCTGGCGGGCAAGCCGAGTATTTACGAGTTCCGTTTGCTAATTTCACCCACTTCAAGATTCCTGAAAACTGCGAGCAACCGGACGAGAAGCTAAGCTTGATCGCCGATGCCATGACGACGGCATTCTGGAGCGTAGATAACGCCGGCGTCAAGAATGGAGATACGGTCATCGTGCTCGGCTGCGGTCCGGTCGGACTTCTGGCCCAGAAATTCTGCTGGCTGAAGGGAGCAAAGCGGGTCATCGCCGTTGACTATGTGGATTACCGCTTACAGCATGCGAAGCGAACAAACAATGTGGAAATCGTAAACTTTGAACAGGATAAGAATATCGGCAACAATCTCAAGGAAATGACCAAAGGCGGTGCCGATGTCGTGATTGATGCGGTAGGAATGGACGGCAAGATGAGCGATCTCGAATTTCTAGCCAGCGGTTTGAAACTGCAAGGCGGCACCATGAGCGCATTTATCATTGCGTCTCAGGCTGTCCGCAAAGGCGGGACCATCCAAGTCACTGGGGTATACGGCGGACGCTATAACGGATTCCCGCTCGGCGACATCATGCAACGCAACGTGAATATCCGTTCCGGACAAGCCCCGGTCATTCACTACATGCCGTATATGTACGAGCTGGTAACGTCGGGCAAAGTAGACCCTGGAGATATTGTTACGCATGTCATTCCGCTTAACGAGGCCAAGCACGGCTATGAAATGTTCGATACGAAAACGGACAATTGCATCAAAGTCATCTTAAAGCCCTGAATATGGGTAAATACAGGGGAGGACAATCCGAATGAATTTTAATTACGCTTTGCATGAGATGCTGGAGGTTCATGAAATGGCTGCGTTCAAGACCGTTTGCATGACCAAATCCAAAACCATGCAAGCTCTGGTAACCGACCCGGAGCTCAGGCAAATTTTGCAGCAAGATGTGCAATTATCACAGCAGCAGCTTCAGGAGCTCGGTGGAGTGCTGTCTAAAGCGACCCTAACCTAAAGGAGATAGAAGCATGAACACCCTATTAGAACACTTGACGGGGCTTCATCAGCTGACCGACGACGTGATCGCAATGGATTTTTTGATGAACGCCAAGAGCGGAGTCAGAAACTATGCCATGGCCGTAACCGAATGTGCCACCCCCGAAATCAAGCAAATTTTGATGAAACAGCTAGACGAAGCTATAGACTCCCATGAAAAGATAACAAACTACATGATGCAGCGGGGCCTATACCATCCCTACCATATTCCGGAGCAAATTCAGCTCGATCTGAAAAATATTCAGACCGCTATGAACATCCCGTCCTGACATCGTATTTCGTCCCAACAAAACGCGCAAAACCACCATGGTTCAGGCGCGTTTTTTGAATTCAGCCGAAGACTTTAGAGAATCAAATGTTCCCCGTGTCAAGAATCCAACAATACAACAAGGGCAGACACGCTCCGCACTTTTTTTGGCTTCGTCACAAACACATTGAACAAGCGTTCCTTCGTTTGTTTTGCTTCAGATTGTCATCGCCACGCACTCTGTGGATCTCTGCTCTCACGTCTACCCTTCTCTATAGGCATTCTTATGTTGCCAATCTTTGCAGATATCGTCGTCTGATTTGTGATTTTTAAAATTACTCAATCCTCCCGGCATTCTGTAGAATTAATTGAACTATCTTGCCCGTTAGCGCAACGAGACTACCGTAATTTCTCGGTAGTCTCGTTGTATTACTTTATTGAGATCTAGTTCACAGTTAGCGTAGTGAGCTCCATTCATCTGAAAACATTTAATTAATAACGTCCAATCTTAGATTTGACCTCTTCAAGTAAAGGTGCAGCTATGGCTCTCGCTTTTTTAGCTCCTTCGAAAAGTATATGGTCAATTTTATCTGGGTCCACTATCAATTCGTTGTATTTATTACGTGGTTCCTCCAAATAAGCATTCATGATCTGAAACAGTTCCTGCTTTGCTTCTCCCCAACTAATACCATTTAGGAATTTATTTCGAAACTCTTCGATTTGACCCGGATTTGCAAATTCTTTATACAATAAGAAGATATTTGATGTGTCAGGGTCTTTGGGTTCATTTGTAGGGGTAGAGTCTGTTCTGATTTTGCTTATCGTCTTCTTTAGGTCTTCAGCTGTTTCAAAAAGAGGTATGGTATTGTTATAACTTTTACTCATTTTTCTACCGTCAAGTCCAGGAATTACAGCTGTGTTATCATCGACAATATAATTAGGTAACTTGAAGGTATCTCCATAATTTCTGTTAAATGCTTCTGCAATATCTCTGGCTATCTCAACATGTTGAATTTGGTCTTTACCTACCGGTACTTTATCAGATTGAAATAGCAAAATATCCGCTGCCATTAAAATCGGGTATGTGAATAGCCCCATATTAACACCTGTATCCATATCCACTCCCAATTGTTCGTTCTTATCGAGAATTGCTTTATAAGCATGGGCACGATTCATAAGTCCTTTGGGTGTCAGACATGATAGTATCCAGCTAAGCTCGAATATTTCCGGTACATCAGATTGCCTATAAAAAACAACCCTGTCCGGATCAAGTCCTAATGCCAGCCACGTTGCCGCAATACCATAAGAACGTTCGTTAAACTCATTCTTGTCTTGAGTGAATGTTAATCCATGATAATCAGCAATAAAATATAGTGCGGTACAATCACTATCTTTTGCGATTTGGAGTGCAGGTTTTATTGCTCCGATGTAATTTCCTACATGGACTTTACCCGTTGGTTTAATACCCGTTAATACGTTCTCATTGCTCATGATATCCCTCCTCTAGATAAATAAAAAAGGGGCTCTCATCCTTAAAAGGACGAGAAGACCCCGTGGTACCACCTTAATTAGCCCGATTTTTATCGAACTCGCTTTAACGTATCGAAACATGCAGAATGTTTGAATACGCGTCTCTTGTAACGATGAGACCTTCGCCAAAGCCTACTCAAGAAATTTTCGGTTTGGATGCTCAAAAGCCCACTTCAGCATAATCCCTACACTGATTCACACCAACCATCAGTTCTCTGGGGTATTCGTTATGCTTACTCTCTTCATCATTGCATAATTGTATTTTATTGTATTAGTACATTTTTACAATACAAATGGATTAATGTCAATTACACTATTGCCTGACATGCCGGGAGCTTCTACAGAGATTATTCCAGAATACTTTGACAAGCACCGCATTAGATAATATAAGATCCCGACACTTAGCTTGTATAGCTGGCTATTAATATTTCGAAAGGATGGTTTATATGTCAGCCTCAACGAAAAGACGTCCGAACATCTTATTTATCATGTCAGATGACCATGCTTCCCATGCTATAAGCGCCTACGGCAGTAAGGTCAATACAACTCCCCATCTGGATCGGATCGCGAATGAGGGCATTCGATTTGATCATTGCTTCTGCACGAATTCAATCTGTGCTCCCAGCCGTGCGACGATTCTTACCGGTGTCTATAACCATATCAATGGTGTGAAGACTCTCGGCGATGATCTGGATGGCAGACAGGTTACCTTTCCTAAGCTTCTGCAGGAATCCGGCTATCAGACAGCGATTGTTGGCAAGTGGCATCTTGGCCACGGAGGCATATATGATCCAACCGGCTTTGATTATTGGAATGTGCTTCCCCATCAAGGGAGTTACCTTAACCCCGAATTTATCGAAATGGGTGCAAAGAGACAATATGAAGGCTACGTGACAGACCTGATCACGGATATTTCATTGGGCTGGATAGCGAACTGCGATCCCGAGCGTCCGTTCATGCTGATGTGCCATCATAAAGCCCCGCATCGCCATTGGGTGCCGGATGATAAGCATATGCACCTGTATGAGAACGATGACATACCTGAACCGGAAACGTTTAACGATGACTATGCAACCCGTTCCCAAGCAGCAGTACAAGCTAAGATGCGCATAGATGATCTAACTGATCATGACACAAAGGGAAAACCTCCGGAACATTTAACACCTGAGCAAGTTCGCAAGTGGAAATATCAACGCTATATGAAGGACTATTTGCGCTGCATTGCATCCATTGATGACAATGTTGGCAGAATGCTTGATTATTTGGATGAGGCAAGATTGACTGAGGATACGATTGTCATTTATACGTCAGATCAGGGATTCTTCCTTGGCGACCACGGCTGGTTCGATAAACGCTTTATGTACGAAGAGTCTTTGCGAATGCCGCTGTTGATTCGTTATCCCTCTGAGATTAAGCCAGGCAGTGTGAATAAGGATATCGTGCTAAATACAGACTTTGCCCCTACTTTCCTCGATTATGCTAGATTGCCGGTTCATGAGCGAATGCAGGGCGAGAGCGTCCGTCCCTTGTTGAACGGTGTAACGCCCGAAGGCTGGAGAACCTCCATGTATTATCGATATTGGATGCATCTAGATGCGGATCATGAGGTGTATTCACATTATGGTATTCGCACACATGATTACAAGCTAATCTATTATTATGCCGAGGCGCTTGGAACGACAGATTCACGCGATGAATCACTTCCGCCAGAATGGGAGCTGTTTGATCTAAGAGAGGACCCTTATGAACTTAACAACATATATGGAAACCCGGCATATGAAGAACGTACGGCTGCGTTAAAAAAAGAGCTGGAGCAATTGATGATAGAAGTAGAAGATGAGCGCATGCATTGGGCTTGATTGAATAGCGATTTGAGGTCTCAGCTTTTTTGACAGAAGAGATAGTTGTTTATATAATTTGTTATTAGCCATCAATTGCTAGTTTGATAAGCAAGAGGAATGAAAACATTCTTTTTATGATGGGAGAGTAAGCATTGTGAGCCAAGAGAAATCGCATAAGAAACCGAACATTCTGCTTATTACAGTTGATCAGATGCGCTATGACTGCTTGAGTGTTGCAGGTCATCCGATTGTTGAAACACCCAATCTGGATGAGCTGGCTCTACGCGGTGTTCGCTTCGATCAGGCTTATTCAGCCACACCAAGCTGTGTGCCTGCTCGAGCTGCATTGCTGACAGGACAAAGTCAGCGTAAAACAGGACGTGTTGGTTATCAGGATCGGGTGCCGTGGAACTATGAAACGACGCTTCCAGGAGAGTTGGCTAAAGCAGGCTATCATACGCAATGCGTCGGCAAGATGCATACCTATCCTGTGCGTAACTTGCTTGGTTTTCATAACGTGGTGCTTCATGACGGATACCTTCATCACAACCGCAACAAACACAGTATTTCTGTGCAGGAGCATTATGATGAGGTTGACGATTATGTACAGTGGCTGCGCGAGCGTGTGCCGGATGCGGATATGCTGGATCTTGGTCTCGATTGCAATGCGTCTACCGTTGCTCGTCCTTGGCATCTTCCAGAGAAGCTGCATCCGACGAACTGGACCGTTACCCAATCGATTGATTTCTTGCGTAGACGCGACCCAAGCAAGCCTTTCTTTCTGATGATGTCCTTTGTGCGACCGCATCCGCCGTTTGATCCGCCGCAGGCTTATTTGGATCTATACGAGGACGCTGATATACCAGACCCTGTTGTAGGCGATTGGGCAAAGACCGACTATACAGGAAATGAAGGACTGGTATCAACAACCGCGGAAGGCATCGTACCGAAGCGCCGTCTGAAGAAGGCAATGGCTGCTTATTATGCGCTGATCACCCATATCGATCACCAGATTGGAAGGTTCTTGCAGGTTCTGAGCGAGTACGGCGAACGCGAGAACACGATTATTCTATTTGCATCCGATCATGGTGAATTGCTGGGCGACCATCATCTGTTCCGCAAGGTACTTCCTTACAACGGCAGCGCTCGAGTGCCGTTTATCGTCAATGATCCAGGAAATCACCTTGGACTGGACAATGGAACTGTGCGAAGTGAAGTGGTAGAGATGCGCGACATCATGCCGTCTTTGCTGGATGCGGCAGGCGTGGCCATCCCAGATACAGTTGATGGCGATAGTATATGGAAGCTTGCGCGGAAGAGCAAGCCGAACACAGATACACCAAGCAGCCCTGAATGGCGTGCTTATCTGCACGGTGAGCATTCGTATGGAAACGCTTCAAATCACTGGATTACGAATGGCAAGGAAAAGTACATCTGGTTCTCACAAACCGGAGAGGAGCAGTATTTCGATCTGATCCTTGACCCGAATGAGCTTCATAATGCCGTCAATGATGAAGATAAGCAGGAGCGTATTGGCTATTGGCGCTCTATTCTGATCCATGAATTAGATGGGCGTGAGGAAGGCTATTCGGACGGTGAGCGACTAATAGTAGGTTGCAAGCCGGTTTCGGTATTGTCGCATGTTTACTCTAATTAAGCTAGTAGCACAGCATATGAGCTATTAGTGAGTGCTCAGCTGGACACCATGGGCAGTATCGGTGTAACGCTGAAGCATTTCACAGGTTCAGTCAGATCAGAAAGCGATTGCAAGGGAGCGCCTGTTCATATGGGGCTAAGAGAGCTGCAAGGGGCAGACTTGCTGTTCAGAGATGTGAATCCTACGTCAGGCAAGTTGTTATGAAACGCCGACAATGAGCGTGTGATTGAACCTGGGGGTTGGTCATCATAGTAGGAAATAGTTCGGAACAGGTGCAGTATACATCTCTATATGTAGGAGTTGAGCATGAGTATGATTCGGATTAATCGATGGATAGAAGAGCTAGCTGCTCAGTGCTGGCTGGAATGCAGAAGTTATGATGATTGGAACCTCTCGCGCGGTACGTATATACTACCAGGTGAGTACACTGTTGATGTTGAAGGACTGGTAGGCAGTCCAAATGATATTATCATCGATACCTACGGCACAACGTATTGGCTGCGGAAGCAGTTGAACATTCCAACCGAGTGGAACGGTTCGCAGGTCGGTCTTATTGTGCGTGGCGGAGGTGAAGGCTTGCTTCGAATTGACGGTGTCTCCTATCATGGCGTCGACCGCAATCACTGGTTTGTTCCTTTGCCTGTAGATAAGGTAGGTTATACGCCGAATGTTGAGATCGAGCTGTATGATCCAATACCGGAACCGATCGACCCATTGAACAATCAGCAGGTAAGGAATCCTTCCGTTCGCAGCTTGGAAATTCAACTAGTCCATGTGAATGCGGCTGTGCAAAGTCTGCTGTATACCGTAACCGTGGTTCGAGATACCGCTAGGCTGCTGCCACAGCAGGAGTTAAAGCGGCAGCGCTTGTTAGATATACTGCGCTCAGCTATGGATGCCATGCGAGCAGAGCAAGATCGCGGTGCGGTGGACCCTAATTGGGTTCATGAGCTGGATCTCAAGCTTCGCGAGCAGGTGCGCGCTGATGTCAATCTTCGTCCAGGTGCGGGATACATGCACCTTGTTGGACAATCACATATTGATATAGCGTGGCTATGGCCTGTACGTGAGACAGTACGCAAGAGCAGTCGAACCTTCTCAACGGTAAATACGCTGATGGAGCAATATCCTGAGTACCGCTACAGCCAGAGTCAGCCGCAGCTCTATGCGTTCGTGAAAGAGCATGATCCCGAGCTCTTCGAGAAGATCAAACAACGCGTAGCAGAAGGACGCTGGGAATTGGTCGGCGGCATGTGGTTAGAGCCGGATCTGAATATTCCGAGCGGGGAGTCGCTGGCGCGCCAACTTCTGTATGGTCAGCTCTTCTACCAGCGTGAATTCGGCAAGCGGTCCCATATCGAATGGCTGCCGGACACATTTGGATATTGCGCTTCGTTGCCGCAGATGTTGAAGCTAGCAGGTATGAATGCTTTTATGACGACCAAGCTAGGCTGGAACGATACCAATCAGTTCCCATACGATCTGTTCCAATGGGTAGGGATCGATGGTACAGCGATGCTGTCGTATCAGAATCATGGCGTCAACGAAAACACAACGCCGAAGGACATCTCGGAGCATTGGCAATCCTTTAAGGAGAAGTCGAAACACCCTGAACAAATGCTGTTGTATGGTCATGGCGATGGAGGCGGCGGCGTTACGCGAGAAATGATTGAATATGCGCAGCGTGCAGAGCTTATGACAGACCTGCCTAACTGTCAGTTCAGTACAGCGGAGCAATTCTTTGAAGGCATTCTGGCTTCAGAAGTTGAGCTGCCGAAATGGCATGGCGACTTGTATCTGGAACTGCATCGCGGCACCTATACGACACATGCGCGCAATAAGCGCAGCAATCGCATGGCAGAGGTGCTCTATCGCGAAGCGGAAATCTGGAACTATGCGGCGCCGTTGCTTGCGAACCGCTCGTCTTCGATCAAGGATCAACTTGTTCAAGGCTGGAAGCTTATCCTGTTGAATCAGTTCCATGATATTATTCCAGGAACTTCAATTACCGAGACATATGAGACGTCAGCGAAAGAGTATAATCAGGTATTCGATATCGGCAATCAAGTGCTGGCAGCAGGTATGGGCCAGCTAGCGGAACATATTGCTGCTCAAGGCGAGGGTGAGCCGTACATCGTGTTCAACAGTCTCAGCTGGAGTCGAAGCGGCATCATTCGCATAGAAGGCGGGGAAGAGCTGCGCCATGTAGCAGTTTATGATGATCAAGGTAACCGACTGGAGAGCGATTGGTCGGAATGCGATTCAAACGGAGAAGACAGAGTTGCGTTGGATGTTTGGGTTAGCGATATCCCTTCCTTCGGGTACAGAACGATTTGGCTGCGACAAGCCTCAATTCCAGCTGTATCAGCTGAATTAGCTGCGTCAGAACGACTTGTCGAATGGGAAACGGAGAATTATAAGCTTCGATTCAATTCGAATGGCGCGATAACAAGTTGGTTCGACAAGAATGCGGGACGAGAGCTGATTAAAGCGGGTGGAGCAGCGAATGAGCTGCAGCTATTCCATGACCGCCCAACCTATTGGGATGCGTGGGATATTGATTCCCGGTATGAGCAGCAAGCGGTTGACGGTTTAGAATTAGTAGACAGCAAGGTCGTGCTTCGCGGTAAGACAATGGATGTGCTTCGATTCAGCTGGAAGCTTGGCGAGTCCGCAGCATCCACGATTCAGCAGGATATGATCTTCTACCATCAACAGAAGCGGGTCGATTTCAAGACAAAGGTCGATTGGCAAGAGACTCATAAGCTGCTCAAGGTTGCCTTCCCAATCGATGTTGCAACGGTGAAAGCGACTTATGAGATTCCATTTGGAGCCTTGGAGCGTCCTACTCATCGCAACACGAGCTGGGAGCAAGCTCAATATGAAGTATGCGGACATCGCTGGGTGGATGTGTCGGAAAGCGGTTATGGCGTAAGCTTGCTGAATGACTGCAAGTACGGATACGATGTGCAGGACAGTACGATTCGACTCTCGCTGCTGCGTGCGCCGAGATGGCCTGACAACACTGCGGATCTAGGCGAGCATCAATTTACGTATTCGTTGTATCCGCACGAGCAGGATTGGCGTCAAGCCCACACCGTCCGTGAAGCGATGGAGTTGAATCATCCGCTGCAATCCGTCAAACACCAAGTTGGTAAAGGCTCGCTGCCTAGTGAACATTCCTTGCTGCCATACGAGAGCAAGCATGTCATCTTGGATTCGATCAAGGATGCGGAAGATGGAACAGGGCTTGTCATTCGCCTATACGAATCGAGCGGCGGACGCGATCAAGCGTGCTTGAGCATGCCGGATGGCATCGATAAAGTATATCTGGCCAATCTGTTGGAGGATACCATTGAGGAAATCGAGACAGTGGAAGGTCAAGTCAAGCTAGCATTTAAGCCGTATGAGATCAAGACGTTGAAGCTTATGTACAAAGCATGAGAAGCTTAAAATCAGTAAATAGACTTTGATATAGCAAAAGGCTGCTAGGAAGGCCGTGCAATAAGATGCACTTGCCGACCTGAGCAGCCTTTATCATTTATTAGAGAAGATGGAGTTAGATAATTATCGTGTCTTACTTCGCAACCTGTTGACCTGCGATGCGGCCGAAAGTGATAACGTCAGCAATCGCGTTACCGCCGAGGCGGTTAGAACCGTGGATAACACCTGTTACTTCGCCGGCTGCATACAGACCTTCAATAGCTTTGCCTTCTGTATCCAGGACGCGTGTTTCTTTATCGATAACCAATCCGCCCATTGTATGGTGAACAGATGGCACTGCCTTCATAATATAGTAAGGACCTTTTTCCAAGGAAGCTAGACCGCCGCGATGTTTGAAATCAAGATCCTTGCCTGTTTTAGCGTACTCATTTACCTTATCAACTGTAGCTTGAAGCTTAGCTGGATCGATGTTGAAGTGCTTCGCTGCATCTTCAATTGTATCCGCTTTGTAGAGCAAACCGTCTTTCACAAGCTGCTCGTACTCGTCTGGATGAGCGGCAATTGTCTTGCTGATCTCTTCAAGATCTTGGTTCCACAATTGGTATGCATATCCGCCTTCTTGCGCCAAGATCGCCTTAGAGATGACGTCACGGCGTTCAAGCTCTTCTACGAAGCGATTACCGCCCTGGTTAATTAGAATGGCACCGTCGAAGCGAGAATCTGCTACGAGGGAGATTACGCCAGTCTTAGGATTACATACAGGGTATGTTTGGATGCTTTCCATATTCGTGATGTCTGCGTTAATCGCTTGTGCCATGATAATACCGTCACCAGTGGTTCCTGGAGTGTCTGTGGACATATAGCTTTCATCATAGACAGGGTTATACTGCTTGCGCATATCAATGTTGGAGCCGAAGCCGCCGGACGCAATGACTACGCCTTTGCTAGCGTTAAATGTAATCTTCTGACCGGAGCCGCTCGTTGCTTCTACGCCTGTTACTCTGCCGTTAGCATCTGTAAGCAGCTTCTCAGCTTTCATTTCCGTCTTCACTGGAATTTGCAGCTCGTCAGTCTTTGCCTTGAGCTTCTTGATTGGTTCAGCGCCAGTGTGGCCAACTGGAATAAGCGCGCGCTTGCGAGAGTGACCGCCGAATTGGAACAATTGATCCGGGAGGAATTCGACTTTAATCTCATCACGCAGCCATTCAGCGGAGCCTGTGGCCTGTTCAGCTAGAATTCGAACCATTTCAGGGTTACCGAGATTGTCGCCGCCCTTCATCGTATCTTCGTAGAAGAGTTCAACGGAATCATCTGTGATGCCGACAGCTTGCTGTACCCAGTTGCCAGGAGCGTTCATCTCGCCGCCGGAGATCAATGTGTTACCGCCTACTGTAGGCATTTTCTCCAGGATAACTACGTTAGCGCCCGCTTTCTTCGCTTCGATCGCAGCACTGAAGCCAGCGCCGCCAGCACCGATAACGACAACGTCAAAGTTCTGTACCGCTTCTTCTGTTTGAGCGGTGCTGCCAGCTGCGGAACCAGCCGCAAGCGTTAAGCCTGATTTCGCAATCGCATCCGCGATCGCAGCCAAGTAACCTTTACTTGTTTCCGTTGAACCGCTGATCGCGTCAACTTCCGCGCTGTTCGCGCTCATAACGCTGTCTTTCAATTTGGTATAAACCGGTTCAGACAATACTTCATTCTCTTTTTGTTCCAATACTTCGATGTTCGTAATCTTATCGTCCTGGAACGTAACTTCAACTTTGATGTCTCCATGCTTACCATTGCCGACGCCTGTTACTTTGATAGCGCCGTCAGTACCAGCTGCAGTGTCTTCCTTAGAACCGCAGGCTGTCATAGAGAATACAAGACAGAGAGCCAAGATCAGTGATAATACTTTCGTAGTTCGTGTACGCATAGTTCCTCCTTGAAATGTATGAAATGTTTGAAATGATATTGCTCCACCAATACATTCAGCTCTTTGCCAGCTCCTTGCAGCGTAAGCAGCGCAGTAAAAGGGCGTTATAAGACGATGCAATAAACTGTGCAATAAACTGTGCAATAAAGCTGTGTAATAGAGCTGTAGCAGAGCGATTAAGTGAAATCATTCACTTACCAGCGTGAGAATAACACGATTAGGCATACAGACCAGAATCTCATCAAGCTTGCTGATCGGGTGGTTGAGCTCGCATAAGTGATCGGGGCAATCGGCCTCCAGCATTTTGACAGCGCCATTCTTGATCTGAATCGTATTGATGCCTCGTTCAGTGGCTACGCTGTATGTCTGGGTATAAAGCTCGTCTGGAATCGGAATTCGCTTGTGCAGTTCATCTGCTATATAGATTTCAAGCACCTTGCTTCCCGAATCAGAATCAGAATTAGCGGCCGATACCGAGTAGAAGCCAAATAGACCGACAGCGAACACCGCGATAATGCCGATGACAATAACATCCCACTTTTTGATTACTCAACACCACCTTTTTATGAAGCCTGTAATCGTTGTACCTGCAGATGAGCGACTCATCGAGACTGCGGCCTTCTATTTGAATAGCAATGTCTCCTTTTATAGCCACTTTGCAGCAGATACGATAAAACTACGTGAAAAAAAGTACAATATAAATTATAGTAGGGATAGACCCAAATGTATTTGCACAAACCGTCCTTTTTTTATCTATTTCGGGCTAGTGACTCACTTCATTTGAGAGCTGACAAATAACGTGCTGTAATTAGGGGATGAGTTCCATACAACGAAAGATCACACTATATGCAGGCAGTTGTTTTCTTTTCTTATTTTTAGCGCTGCTGGGCGCGATATATCTGGAGATGGAGAGAAACGTAGTTCCGCTTAACCGGAGCTTGACACAGCAGATTGTGAACGCTCGCAGCGATCAAATCTCCTACTGGTTCGAGCAGCGAATCAGGGAGATCGAGCTTATGGCTGCATTGGGAGCGGAGCATAGTTGGAATCGCGGCGAGATGCTTGCTGAGGTAGAGAGGCTCGAGCATATGCGTCCGGACGAATACGAATCTATTCGTGTCGTGGATTGCGACGGCTGGTCCTGGTCCTCCAGAGACAAGCCCTTCAACATTCTTAACCGTGAATATTACAAACGGCTGCAAGTGTCGGATTCAGAGTACGTCGTGAGCAACGTAATTCAATCGCGAGAGCCTAATCAAGCGGAGATCGTGGTCATCCTGTATCGGGTGCAGCCGTGTGTTGATGAAGAAGTCGCGTATATTGCGGCAGCTGTACCGATCAGCAAGATGAGGGAGATCGCAGACGATATTAACGTATATGATGGGACTGGAAAATTGCTTGTCGGTCAGCAGCCGTCTGGAGATGGTGAGATACAGAGCGATAAGAGTTCAGAAGGCATGGCTACGTTTACGGCAGAAATTGCTCAAGTGCCGGACTGGAAGCTCATGTTCCAAGTGCCGGAATCCCAGCTGTCGCTAGGGATGAAGCGGACCCAGCGTTCAACCATAATAGTAGGCACTGTTGTGGGGCTATTCTTCCTTATGCTGCTGCTATTGCTGGCTAAGTCCATCGTCAAGCCGATTCGATCGCTGCAGCAATTAATGAGCAAGGTGGAGGCGGGAGATTGGGGCATTCGTGCTGATGAAGCGAGCAAGGACGAGATCGGCGATCTGGGCAGAAGCTTTAATCAGATGATGGTGAAGCTGTACCTTTATGAGCAAGAGAAGAAGGAGATGGAGCTTCGTCTGATTCAAGAGCAGATCAAGCCGCATTTTCTGTACAATACATTAGATACGATTCAATGGCAGGCAGAAGCGCATGGTGCGGATGATGTGGTTGAGATTGTGGAGGCGTTAAGCACCTATTTCCGGCTAGGCTTGGGCAATGAAAGTCAATATGTCACGCTGGAGCAGGAGTTTCACCATGTCGAGAGCTACATGCATATCCAATGCGTTCGTTATTCGGACATATTATCATATGAGCTGATGTATGATGAGCATCTTGGAAAGCATCGTGTCGTTCATTTCCTGTTGCAGCCGCTCGTCGAGAACGCGATCTATCATGGTATCAAGCCATTAATAGATCGTATGAGCAAGATATGGATCCGCGCTTATGAAGAGAATCAGGAGATGTACATCGTAGTGGAAAATGACGGCGCGGATATTCCGGAAGCGCGTATGAAGGTCATAGAGAAAGCTTTACTTAGCAGTACCTGGAAAGACGGCACGATCGGCTTCGGGTTGTACAGCGTGAACCATCGATTGAAGCTGGCGTATGGCGAGCCGTACGGATTAACGGTGAAGAGCGGAAACGGATTGACAAGTATGACGCTGAAATTACCAGTGGAGGTAGATGAAGAGGATGTGGCAAGTCATAATTGTGGACGATGAGAGCACGATCCGGCAAGGGTTGAAGCAATACATAGCGGACAGCCAGCTGCCTTATGCGATAGCTGGTGAGGCGCGCAATGCGGCTGAAGCGCTAGCGCTGATCGAGCAGGCGCCGCCGCATGTGCTGTTCTTGGACATCAATATGCCTGATATGAACGGCCTGGATCTGCTGCGGCTCGTGAAGAGCCGGCATGAGCAGATCGTCACCGTATTGATTAGCGGCTATGATTATTTTGATTACGTGCGGCAGGCGCTGCAGCTGAAGGCTTACGATTACCTGCTTAAGCCGGTGCCGAAGAGCGATCTGAAGCGTCTGCTCATGAAGCTGGATCAGCTGCTGCGCGAGGAGCACGGAGATCCTGAGGTATCCGATGAGACGCCGCAATCCACGGATGCCGCTCATCGGAAAGGCGATGGTTCCGTCATGCTGAGCAAGGTAACGGATTACATCGATGACCATTATTACGATCCAGATATGACGGTATCCCGTGTCGCTGACTTATTCCACATGAACCAGACGTATCTGAGCAAACGAATGAAGCAGGAGCTAGGTTCATCGTTCCTCGAGTACCTGACGGAGCTTCGCATCTCGAAGGCGAAGGAGATACTCGATCACTCGCTGCATAACATCAAGATCGGCGACCTCGCGGTCAAGGTGGGCTACACGAACCAGTATTACTTCAGCCGATTGTTCAAGAATCGGGTGGGCATCTGCCCGATCGAATACAAGAACCGGGAGCCCGGCTCCGCGATATAAATGCTAGGAATGCCCTGCTGCTAAGTCATGTTCGACTTGCAGCAGGGCATTTACGTTGCGTGAGCAAGTGCTACGTGCATGCGATATGGAGAAAGACTAGGGTAACTAGGGGCAGAATGAGTAGCTGGGGTTATAGAGAAGTAACTAGAGGCGGTATGAGTAGCTGGGATCAGACGGAAGTGGCTAGGGAGGGTATGAGTAGCTGGGGTTATAGAGAAGTAACTAGAGGCAGTATGAGTAACTAGGGTTAGCAAGTGGTAGCTAGATGCAGTAAAGGGACTGGCATTAGTAGGTGGTGACAAGAGGGAGGAAGTTACTTGGAAAAGCGCCCCTGCTAGATGAAACGGACACAGGAGACGCTATTTTGGGAAATTGGAGCATATTTTGAGTTTGGCGGACACAGAGGCCGTTATTTGCTGTATTTCTATCGAAAACAGGCTGATTTGTCACAAATAAAGGAACCACGGTCCGCATGTATAGCAAAAAAGCGGTTTATGCTGCAAATAAGGGCTCGTGTGTCCGTTGCCGATCATGACGCTGCCGCGGGTATCCTGAGATGTCCGAGCCTTCGACTTCGAAACGGCATGAATTTACATTCGAGCAGGAATATGGACGTAAATTGCCGAATAAGATGCTGTATCCCTAATAGACCATGATTCGATAAATATTCGGATATGTTCCATGAGATTCATTTCGAAATATAGTAATAGTGTCATGTTTTGAATGGCCTGTCCATATACTCTATTAGCTTGAGCTTTAATAGCTTGTATGCTGAATAGGGTTCATAGGCATGCGGTCAGTCAAGCGGCAGGCTGCAAGTGTCGTTCATGATACAAATGTACGGATGGTATAGAGGAGGGCGTCGATGATGAAGGATCGGAAGAAGCGGTTGGAGATACGGTTGTTGGCTGTCATTGGTATGCTTGCGCTGTGTATGGGAACTGGGGCGCTATTCGGAACGATAGCGGAGTGGGACCAGGTTGCTTATGCGTCCTCGCAGCAGATGTGGAATCAGGTCAATACGGTGACGGCATCACCTTACGCGGTCAGAACCGCTGCAACATCAGTCGGTAAGCCGAACGGGCAAGCTGTGCAGTTGGCGAGTGCAAATTCTGATCAGGTGAAGGCAATCTCTGCTGATGTAGGCGAGGTTGAGGTACTTGCGGCAGCGGCGAAGCCTAAGACGAAAACGGTATATCTCACCTTCGATGACGGTCCGAGTGAGCATACAGGCGACGTATTGGATATTTTGAAAAAGGAACAGGTCAAGGGAACCTTCTTCGTGCTTGGCACGCAGGTAAAGCAGCATAACAAGCTGATGAAGCGAATTGCAGATGAGGGACACGCTATAGGCAATCATTCCTATGATCATAACTATAAGAAGCTGTACAGTGACTTTCGTGAATTCTGGAGTCAGATTCGGAAAACGGGTCAAGTCATCAAGGATGCTGTAGGCTACGAGCCTGCACTCGTTCGCGCTCCTGGCGGTACGTATTTGAATTTTAATAAGCAATATTTCACCTTAATGGAGCAGGCAGGCTACAAGGTGTTCGACTGGAACGTAGACACTGGAGACTCGAAGCGAGTAGGAGTTCCTGCGAAGGAAATCGTGCAAACGGTCAAGTCTTCTTCCCTAACCGATAGTATTATAGTGCTCATGCACGATGGGGCAGGTCATGGAGAGACAGTGAAGGCGCTGCCCGAAATTATTAGTTATTACAAGTCAAAGGGGTATGTCTTTGAGGCGATAACTTCGGATACGAAGCCGATGCATTTTCAGCTTGCAGATCGTGAACGCTGGCAGCGGTCAGATGTATCGAAGGCGTGGATTGAGGCTAATATCGTAACCGTCGATGCAGGAGGTAAAACGAAGGAGACTGTCGCTAAGCCGGATCCGATGAGATTCCTGGTTACGACTGATATCGGGGAGTTGGCATTTGAGCCAGGTCAGCATTTAACTTATGAAAATACAACTTATGTGCCTATTCGCAGCTTCGTGGAGCAGTTGGGCGGTACTGTGGAGTACGATGAGGCCAATGCTAGATTTACACTGTCTATCAATGATACGAAGTGGGCAATCGACAGCAAGAGTGGTCAGCTGGATCAGCTGCTTGATGACGGAACGACTATGAAGCTGCAATGGAAGGCTGCAATGAAGGATAATATGTTCTGGGTTCCGCTGCGGCTCGTGCTGGAGGATTCGGGACTTCAGCTGCTGCAATATCAACTTATTCCGATCCCGGAGAAGCCGGCTGAGAAAGCTGCTTCCTAATTTAATAGGTTTATAATCTACTCTATTGGGCGACACTGATTCATAGGGCGACCCGAGAGCAATTCATGCGATGCAGATCTGTACGCGGAAATTGCCCTCGGGTCTTTTTTTGTTTATTCGAACTGTTGGATTGGGAGGATTAAAAAATATGGATCTAAGAGATAAGGAGCTTAGCGGTCAGCCGAACAAGGAGGCGTGGACCTCCGCCTTCGTCAAGTACGGCTGGCAACATATGATAGACCGCTTGAATCAAGTCGTTGTGGGCAAGCCCGAAACGATACGTCTTGCTTGCTTAACGATGCTGGCGGGCGGGCACTTGCTGCTGGAAGATGTGCCGGGCGTCGGCAAGACGCTGCTGGCGCGCACGATGGCGCGGCTCGTTGACTCCTCATTCCGCCGAGTGCAGATGACGCCGGATACGATGCCGGCGGATATTACCGGCAGTATGATGTTCGAGCCGGCGTCCGGCCAGCTGCGCTACAGCGAAGGGCCGCTGCAAGCGCACGTCGTGCTTGCCGACGAGCTGAACCGCGCGCCAGCGCGCACGCAGTCGGCGCTGCTCGAAGCGATGGAGGAGCGCGCCGTCACGGTGGACGGCGTCACCCGCCCGCTGCCGCAGCCGTTTATGCTGATCGCCACGCAGAACCCATTGGCGTTCGAGGGCACTTATCGGCTGCCGGAAGCGGAACTTGATCGCTTCATGATGCGCCTGTCGCTCGGCTATCCTGCTGTGCAGGATGAAGCCGATATGCTGCTCCGCGAGCAAGCGCGGAGCGACTACAGCGCCAGCGCGAGAAGCGTGCAGCCGGTGCTCACGACCGCCGAGTGGGCGCTGCTCATCCGGCGGACGCGCGCGGTGCATATGGACGCCGTGCTGTGCCGCTACATCGCGGATATGGCACAGGCGTCACGCCAGCATGCGGACGTCATGCTGGGCGTCAGCCCGCGCGGCGCGATCGCCTGGATGCAGTGCGCGCAGGCGCAGGCACTCTTCAACGGGCGGGTCTATGTGACGCCCGACGATGTGAAGGCCGTCGCCGTGCCGGTGCTGGCGCATCGGCTGGTACTTGCGCCAAGCGCGCGCACGGACGCTGAAGCGGTCGTTCGCAGCATCCTGCAGATGGTGCAGGTGCCGAACTTCAAGTCGCGCGCGCTCGACGGCGCTCAGCACGAGCATGCTGGCGAGCAGCCAGACTCGCTGAATGCGCAGTCCGGGCAGCCTCACGGCACCGCAGCCGACGCGCCTGCAGCAGATCGTCGAGGGGCGAAGCGCTCGACGGATGGAACAGCGTGGTTCAGAGGGCTGTTCCGATGACAAGCCGGATCCGAACACCCCTAGCAAACATATTGCTTCGTGTGCTTCTAACGGCTGCGGTATCAGCCGCGCTCATCATATACGGCACAGCGAACAGGCTTGCAGTAGAAACATTTCTCGGTGTTAGTTTAGCCGTGTATACCGGATATGGCGTCTGGGTCATGTTGTACTCGCTGCGAGGCTGCCAATACAGGCTTAGACTGCAGTCACCCTCTCATGAGCCCTTTCATACGAGCTTGCGATGTGAGCACAGCTTGTCTTGTCCTTATGGTTTGCCGCGATTATTTATTCGGGTGACTACGTTGTGGGAGCAGGTCGATGACAGCCATAAAACATATAAAACCGTTAAAGTGATCCACTCACGTTCGCGCAAGCGAGCTTCGATGGACTGGACAGAAGCAGCGATAGATTGGCCTGCGGGTGTATACCGTCATGCGGGAACCACATGCGAGACAGGCGACATCTGGGGCTGGTTCACGAATCGTGTGACATTCGCGCCGCTAGAAGCGGAGCTTGTCCTGCTGCCAGAAGCCAAGGGATGGTCAGCAGTTAGTCCGTACTCGATTCCACGAGGCCTGGCAGGCGATGGAGTGAACCCGTCTCCGAGTTCTGGCGAAGAAGGTTATTTGGGATCGGAATTGAGAGCTTATCGAATCGGAGATCAGGCTAGGAGCATCCATTGGCGGCAGTATATGAAGAGTCGAACACTTGCTGTACGGCTGCGCCAACCAGAGGAGCACGATGCAATTACGTTGATGATCGATGATGAGCTGAACGATATTCCTGCTGGAGCAATCGCCGCAAACCATTTGCGTGAGGAAATGATGCTGCTCGCGGGTGAATGGCTATGGGCTGCATGGAAGCAGCAGCGGCAGGTGCAGGTGCTGTGGCTTCGTGATGGATGGCGGCTGACAGATCCGGCGGATATCGCGCGCGAATTAGTGCTTCGTCTCAACCCGCGTTATTCTACATCAAGTTCGATGAGGCAAGCTGCAAGTAAATATACACCCGCCGCGGCTTATTCTGCAGTCAAGGTAGCTGTGTTGATCAGCAGTGCGGAGCATACAGGTACGCTGGAACGAATGCAGCGGCATCGCGATGCTGCAGGGTGCCAGCTGCAAGCATGGCTTACGGTTCGCTATCATCCTGAGGCTGCAGCGGATTCAGGGGACATCAAGAATAGAACTAGCTCTACAGTAAAGTCATGGAATACATATGTCGCAACATAAGGAGGGAGATGCGTCATGGCAATGGAAAGATATGAACGATTCGTAAGTGCCAATAGAGATGAGAAACGGGCGGCACCGACTAAAGATAATGATAAGGAAGCTTTCACTGCTGCTGCTCTGAGCAAGGGGGAGCGTATCATTCGCTTATGGAAGCAAGCAGGATATACGGTAATCTTATTTCTCATGCTGCTGGAATGGCTTGTTCCGCTGCGCAATAGCAATTTAGGAAACGCAGTAGATCTCGATCAGATTAGTCCGCTGGTGCTGTCCATTGCATGTTCTTTAATCATTGGATTATGGATTCGTCGCCCTGCAGCTTCCTACCTTATGCGCGTCTTCGCTATTGTGATGATCACAGCATGGGCATTCGGAGTGTCGCAATCTGGCTCGACTGCAGGCTGGTCGGGTGCGGTAAACACGATTCTATTAGGTATCATCCGGATAGCAGATGCTATTGGGCAAGATATAGGGATGGTCTATTCCGCAATAACAGGCGGTGAATGGTTAGTGCCGTCTGGTGAAATGAGAACGCTGCTGCTGTTAACCGGTATGTCTTTGGTGGCAGCTCTGGTACAATCGCTTGTCCTGCAGCATCATTCGATCCTGTGGTTCAGCGGGGCGACGCTGTTGTATCTGGTCGTCCTGCAAGGAGCCGTCAATGTGAACACAACAGGAGGCATCATTCGTACGGTTGCTTGGACAGCCTCCTTGCTCTCTTGGCTGCACCTTGAGCAATTGACAGCCGAGGATCGAACTTACAAGCAGCGCGCATGGCCGCTGCGCTGGTGGTTCACGACGATGGCGGTCAGCTTCGCGATCGTTACTGGATTTGTATTATGGCAGCAAGTCTATGATTGGGAGCGGCCTCATGCTTGGGAACGAACAGAGGCGTGGATTAGGGAAACCGCCGCTGCCGCAAACTTGACCAACAGCTCCGCTGCTCATGCATTAGGCAACCAGGCGGTTACGGGCTACAGCAGCGATGATTCGAAGCTGGGAGCACCGGTGAAGCAGGATCATCGCGTCTTGTTTCGTGCGGTTACACCGGAACCAACGTATTGGAAAGTAGAGACGAAGAGTACATACACTGGGCAAGGGTGGGAGGCTTCAGTCCTAGCACCTGAGCTAGTTGATGGATCGGGCAGACTTACAACAGAGATTGAAGCGCATCAGGAGAAAGTGTGGTCGAAGCCATTTACCCAGACTGTGACGCTTGCGGCGCCGTTATCTCCCGACCTGCCGCTCGTATTCGGAGGTCGTCCGGAGCGTTTGACGGAGTGGAGATCAGGCGATGCATCTCAAGTAGAATTGGCTGCTGCAGGAGAAGGAGCGGACACCAGTGCAAATATTCCTTCAATTACGTACGATCCGGCCCTGGAACGATTCAGTTATAAGCAAGCGGGCAGTTCTACTTCATCCAAGATTGGCGTCGTAGTCACCTATAGCTATCAGACTAAGGTGGTGGACAAGCCTCAGCTCTTGAAGGATGCACCGTTTCCAGCTCCCAGTAATGAGCAGCAGACTCAATTCTTAGCCAAGTACACGGAGCTTCCATCTCAGCTTCCAGACCGTGTACTTAAGCTCGCTGATGATATTACGGCTGGCGCTGAGTCGCAGCGGGAGAAAGTGGAGCGTATCCAAACTTATCTGATGTCCCATTATGCCTACACACTGGATCAGTCTACGGCTCCACCTAGGGGACAAGACTTTGTTGATCACTTTTTGTTTGATCAGCGTCAAGGGTACTGCAATCATTTTTCGACGGCTATGGCAGTGCTGCTGCGAGCAGAGGGGATACCGACGCGTTGGGTTAAAGGATTCACACCAGGAATTGCCGAAGCTGAAGGGCAGTATACGATTCGTGCATCGGACGCTCATTCATGGGTGGAGGTGTTCTACCCAGAAGCGGGCTGGGTTCCATATGAAGCGACTCCAACAGCCCCTTTAACGGCTGCTGTGAATCTGGATGCTTCTATTCTAGCGGGAGCGGATGTGAGAGCATCTGCTGTTCTCGCGAGTGATCCAGCGGGTGCGTTTCTTCCTGTTCCATTGAAGGTTCGAATGGACAAGACTGCTGAACCGAATGATGTATGGGGGCAATTAAACGCATGGACTTCAAAGGGTGTGGAACAGCTAGAAGCGGGCAAGGACTGGCTGAATGGAGTTGTTAGTCAAATGGGCGACAGCCTGCGCAAGGAACGCGAGTTTGTGACGGATGCAGCCAGCTGGAGCGAATGGTTCGGCGAACGCATCATTCCATCTGCAGCTCGAATTCAGGAGCAGGCTAAGCTGTGGTGGAACAGCGCGCCTGTTACAGCCACCAGCATATTGCTCACATTCCTGCTCTTGACCACGCTGCTGCTGCGAAGAATGCTGCGCTTCGTACGCCGCGTATGGCCGCGCATGGAGCTTGCGTATCTGATTCGCCTGCAGCAGCGACGTTATCGCGCGGATCGATTACCGCGCATGGGACGCTTAGCCTGGCTGCTGCTCGAGCGCCGCTTCGGGCAGATGCCTGCGAACATGACGCTCGAGGAATATGCGAGCGATGTAGGTGCGCGTCACCTGCCGGAAGAGGAGGCGGAGCGGTTGCGGCAGTTCGCGGCAGACAGCGGCGCGTTGCTGTTCGCCAAGCATAATGGCGAGCGGGCGCAGCGCCAGCGCTTCATCGCCGCGTGCGGCGATATGCTGCGCATCAGCCAATTGCCGCCGCAGCAGAAGGCTTCGTCCGCCGCTTCGCAGCGCAGACGGGGCCGCGCGCGGCAGATCGAAGGCTAGCTAGCCTTCCGCCTTCCGCGGAATATCGCGGCACTTTTTCACAGCTCCTATATAGCTCGGACCTACATGAATAGCCTCCAATCGCTGGAGGCTATTTGAGTTGCTCGGTCTTCATTTACAATATACTAGGTCCCATCGCTCTAATCTCTTCCTCTAGCTTATAATCCGTTTCTCATAGTACAATTTGATAGCAGCATGCTGGTCGTCTTCACGGTACTAGGCTGACAGCAGTCAGGATCTGCGCCGTATTATTAATAGAGTTACTAAGCTCCTGCAGCAAGCAGGTTATGAATTGGAGTGTATACGAGATGGATAGAGAGAAGTGTAAAATTGTATTTTTTGATATAGATGGTACCTTGTTGAGTAGCAATCAGCAGATTCCAGAGTCTACAATCAGGGCAGTACGGAGTTTGCAGGAAATGGGTATAGAGACGGTCATATCTACCGGTCGAACACCGGCTAACTTTGGTCATATTCGCGAACAGCTGGGCATTCATTCTTATATTAGCTTGAACGGCAACTATGTTGTGCGCGAAGGAGAAGTTCTGTCTCAGGTAAAAGTGAAGCAGCGATCGATGGAACAGTTAAATGAGATTGCAACTGCATGTGGTCATGCTATCGGCTGGATTGGAACGGATCAGATTGGGATGCATGCAGCACATCCTATGATTGCTCCGATCCTTAACACTTACGGCATGGAGGTTCCTCCGGTAAATCCACAGTTTCATCTTCAAAATGACGTGTATCAAGGCATGCTGTTCTGTACGGAAGAAGAGATCCAGCCGTATGTCGAGGGTGTTCCGGAGATGAAGTATGTTCGCTTTGACCGCCATGTGGTAGACGTATTGCCAAGAGAATCGAACAAGGCGGTAGGGATAAGCAACTATTTGAGTGCGATTGGTGTTCCGGCTGAATCCTGTGTTGCATTTGGCGACGGCTTGAATGATATTGAGATGCTGCAGTGCGTCGGACTTGGAATTGCAATGGGACAGGCTAAGGATGAGGTAAAACGGGCAGCAAAGCACGTAACGCGGAGTGTGGATGATGATGGCATTGAGGCCGCGCTGTTAGATCTAGGATTTATATCTGCATAAAATAAATGCAAGCAAGGCCCTTCCGTTCGCTGTATGCGATTCTGGGGGGCTTATTTTATTTCCGAACATGTACTCCTGTATTCAACGAGCCTCATTCCTTTACTGCATAGTCTAGGATTGTGTGGGAAACCTTAACAGCAGGTTTGGTGTTAGCACCACATGCTGATGTAGTTGGGGGTTGTTTCCATTATGTTCAAATCTCTATTTGGTGTATTGCAGAAGGTCGGACGGGCGATTATGCTTCCGATTGCGATATTGCCAGCGGCAGGTTTGCTTTTAGGTATCGGCAATGCGATGCAGAATCCGGATATGGTTGCTCTTCTGCCGTTCTTGGGTAACGACATCGTTACTACTATTGCGAAGGTCATGGAATCTGCGGGCGGGATTGTGTTCGACAATCTGTCTCTGCTGTTTGCAGTTGGTGTCGCAATAGGTCTGGCGGGAGGAGATGGGGTTGCCGGTTTGGCGGCGATCGTCGGATACTTCGTCATGAACGTCACGATGAAGACACTCCTGGATGTGACACCGGAAAAAGTCAAGGAAGATATGAGCTATGCCATTCTGCAGGGGGTTCCAACGCTTCAAACAGGTGTGTTCGGCGGTATCATTATTGGTGTTACGGCTGCGGTGCTGTATAAACGCTTTTTTACGATCGAGATGCCTTCTTATCTTGGCTTCTTCGCTGGCAAACGCTTCGTCCCGATCATTACGGCTGTAACTTCCCTCTTGATCGGTGTTGCGCTTATCTTCGTCTGGCCGCCGATTCAGAATGGCTTAAACACGCTGTCCGAATCCATGATTAACACGAATTTGACGGTGAGCGCACTCATATTTGGTATATGCGAACGGGCGCTCATTCCATTTGGATTGCACCACATCTTTTATGCGCCTTTCTGGTATGAGTTCGGTGAATATATCACGAAGTCTGGAGAATTGGTGCGAGGCGACCAGAAGATCTTTTTCGCTCAGCTTAAAGATGGTGTAGAGCTGACGGCAGGTACATTTATGACAGGAAAATATCCGTTCATGATGTTCGGTCTCCCAGCGGCGGCTCTGGCTATCTATCACGAAGCGAGAGTCGAGAATCGTACGCTGGTCAGTGGTTTGATGTTGTCCGGAGCGCTGACATCGTTCCTAACAGGTATTACGGAACCGATCGAATTCGCTTTCTTGTTCGTAGCGCCAGCTTTGTTCGCTATACACGTGCTGTTCGCGGGCACGTCCTTTATGATTATGCACCTTCTGGGCGTCAAGATCGGTATGACCTTCTCGGGTGGTCTGATTGACTATGTTTTATTTGGAGTAATACAGAATCGGACTCCTTATTGGCTTGTTATTCCGGTAGGGCTTGGATACGCGGTTGTCTATTACTTTGTATTCCGTTTTGCGATTCGCAAGTTCGATCTGAAGACACCGGGTCGAGAAGATGTGTCCAAATCTCAGGGAGATACGGTCGTTCAAGCTGCGTCTGCTGAAGAGCTTCCACGCGGGATATTGAATGCTCTCGGCGGAAAAGGGAATATCGGTTCATTGGATGCATGCATCACACGACTTCGAGTGCAGGTCAACGATCCCGGCAACGTGGATAAGGAGAAGCTGAAGGATCTCGGCGCATCAGGAGTATTGGAGGTCGGCAACAGTGTGCAGGCCATCTTCGGTACGCGATCGGAGACGATTAAGCACCAGATTCATGAGCTCATCCAACGTGAAGATATGGAATTGAAGGTGGAAGACGAGGATAAGGAGAAGTCCTGAGTTCATGAGTATCGATAGAGAATGTTAAGCTGTTAAGCAAATGGATATACGTGAGAGGCGGGCTCGGTTTCAGGAGGAAGGCGGGCCTGCTCTATAACATGTTCAGGTAAATAACGGAAGAAGTGTGTTCATTCTTAGCTGTGTGAATCACTTGGGGTGTTTGCGGCAGGTGCTGCCGAATGTGGACAAGCTGTGGCACTGTACAAAAGTTGACTGTTCATCCATGCTGTTTCATTGACGGCAGACCGTCAATTGATTAATATATCATAATGTATAACTTTTAAGGTATTCATGCACTTTTGTCCTTGAGTTGAGGACATATTCACGTTAGTAAGACTTCGATTCGAAGTTTTTCTTTTATATTTATAAACATTCCTAAGGAGGCACGTCGCTAATGAGTAAGCATCACGAGATGATTGTCGTTCTCGATTTTGGTGGACAATACAATCAATTGATTGCACGCCGTATTCGCGATTTGGGTGTATACAGCGAGTTGATCGCATATAACACGCCTGTAGAAAAGATTAAGGAAATGAATCCGAAAGGGATCGTATTCTCTGGCGGACCTTCCAGCGTATACGAGGAGGGCGCTCCTCATGTGGATCCGGCCATATACGACCTTGGCCTGCCGATCTTCGGTATTTGCTACGGTATGCAGTTAATGTCTCACCAAATGGAAGGCAAAGTACAACGTGCGGGCAAGCGCGAGTACGGAAAGTCTGACGTTGTATTTAAAGAGAACTGCAGTCTGATCAAAGGTCTGGAAGCGAGTCAAACGGTATGGATGAGCCACGGCGACTTGGTAGTTGAGCTGCCGACAGGATTCCAGATTGATGCGAGCACAGAGCATGCTCCTATTGCTGCGATCAGCCATCCTGAGAAGCAATTCTACGCAGTTCAATTCCATCCAGAAGTGCGCCATTCTGTAAAAGGTAATGAGATGATCAGCAACTTCCTGTTCGACGTCTGTAAATGTCAGGGCGACTGGACAATGGAATCCTTCATCGAGGATAAAATCGCTGAGATCCGCGCTACAGTAGGCGACCGCAAAGTGCTGTGCGCTTTGAGCGGCGGCGTAGATTCTTCTGTAGTCGCAATGCTTATTCATAAAGCGATCGGCGATCAATTGACATGTATGTTTATCGACCACGGTCTGCTCCGCAAGGATGAAGCAGAGGGCGTTATGGAGACGTTCGTTGGCAAGTTCGATATGCATGTCGTGAAGATCGATGCTCGTGAACGCTTCCTTGGTAAGCTTGCTGGCGTCTCTGACCCAGAGAAGAAGCGCAAGATTATCGGCAACGAGTTCATCTACTGCTTCGATGAGGAATCCGCGAAGCTGGGCGACTTCGACTTCCTAGCGCAAGGCACGCTGTACACGGATATCGTAGAGAGCGGAACTGCGACAGCGCAAACGATCAAGTCGCACCACAACGTAGGCGGATTGCCTGAAGATATGAAGTTCAGCTTGATTGAGCCGCTGAACACATTGTTCAAGGACGAAGTGCGTAAAGTCGGCGAAGAGCTCGGCTTGCCGCGTGCGATCGTATGGCGTCAACCGTTCCCTGGTCCAGGTCTCGCGATTCGCGTTCTGGGCGAAGTGACAGAGGACAAGCTCGTGATCGTGCGTGAATCCGATGCGATCCTTCGTGACGAGATTGCGAAAGCTGGCCTCGACAATGAGATCTGGCAGTACTTCACAGCGCTGCCTGATATGAAGAGCGTCGGCGTTATGGGTGACGCGCGCACGTATTCCTACACTGTAGGTATTCGCGCGGTTACTTCGATCGACGGCATGACAGCGGACTGGGCGCGCATTCCTTGGGATATCCTTGAGAAGATCTCCGTGCGCATCGTCAACGAAGTTGAGAATGTAAACCGCGTCGTTTACGATATCACTTCCAAGCCGCCGGCAACGATCGAGTGGGAATAATTTATGAAACGGAGCGAACCCTTGAAAATAAAGGACTTTTGACCTTGTTTTCATTGTGGCAACGTTTTGGAAACAACTGATTGAAAATCCATATAAAAAGAGCTAACCGATTTTAAGTAATCGGTTAGCTCTTTTTACGTGAATAGGTTTGACAAATTAGATGTGTGTGTTAAAGGCAGAAGATTATAGTATGCCAAAAATTTAAAAGAACTTTATCACAGAAATATCCGCCTAGATGTGAGATATTACAAACGGGATTCAGCATTTGTTGAAGCTGCTCACCTAAAAAATGTGAATTTGGATAAATTGATGGCTTTGATAGATGAAAATGAAAAAGAGCTTTTTGAGAAATACTCTGAAGCTCAGTCTGGAATCGAAGGCACTTCTCGCTACTCCAATTTTACATATGGTTTCAAGTTAGGTGCATTGCTTATGATTGAAATCTTTATGGGAATTGATAATTCGAAACTAATGATATTTTCTAAAATTGCGATAAGGAGGTGCTTTTGTGGAGCAAAAATTGCAGATGTCGGAATCATATTTATTAGGCGCAATACTTGCTATTTGCGGTGGATTCATAGAAGCATATACTTATATCGTGCATGGTCATGCTTTTGCTTATGCACAAACAGGTAACATGATATTTTTTGCGATGAATATGATTGAACATAATTATAATAAGGCTTCAGGCTATTTGTTTCCTGTTATAGTGTTTGCTGTGGGAATAGGCGTAGCAGTGTTTATGAAATTAAAATTTTCAAACAGCAAAATTTTACATTGGAGACAATTAGTCATTTTTATAGAAATATTAATTGTGTTCATGATATCCAATATACCAGCCGATCACATGAACGCATTTGTTGCTGCGTCCCTGTCATTTATTACTGCACTACAACTTCAAACTTTTAAAAAAATAGGTGGCAATACTTTAGCAACAACATTTTGTACAGGAAACCTTAGAACAGCAACAGAGCAATTGTTTTTATTTTTTGCAAAAAAGGAATGCAGACTATTAAATTTGAGTTTAGCGCTTTATGGAATAATTGGATTTTTTATAGTAGGTGCTACGCTTGGAGTCGTGTTTACTGATATGTTCAGTTATAAATCGGCATATATTCCGCTATTTCTATATATCACGGTATTTTGCCTGATGTTTATGAATGGTAAGGTTAAAGAGTAACAATGAGGGGAGACAAATTGAAATTGCTTCAAACAAGACTAAGTTTCATTATTTAGGTGGCAAACAAATTCTAAATCATTGGTTCTATGTAATTGAACAATATACTGATGTTTAATTTAGCCCGTGACCTCTAAATGAGCGAGTGGGAATAGAAGGCTAGTATAGAGGGCTTTCCCTTGAGTAGATTGTTCTACTTGAGGGGCGAGCCCTTTTTTTGCGCGTGAACAGTGTGACTCGGACTAGTGGAAATAGGTGCGGCTTCAAATAGCGGTAGTGGACCCACGGGCCGCTATTTGCCCGAAAGTAGGGCATTTTGCCGGCCAAGCGGACCGAGGATCCGCTATTTGTGACAAATCGACCTGAAATGGCTCGTTTTGCTGCAAATAGCGTCTCCTGTGTCCGCAAACCCACCGGATCGCCCCGTAATCGCAGAAATAGCGTCCCTACGGTCCGCATCGAGCGCAAACGTGACTATCACGAGCTCGATCCCGTGTATCACATTTGCACTAACAGCGGTAGCGGACACACAGGCCGTTATTTGCCCGAAAGTCCAGCATTTAACCGTGTGTCGAGCAGGAGGAACAAGAAAAGAAAATTGATATTCCACAAAGTATAGCTGATAAGTTGAGTTCTAACGTATGGGCAGCAGAAAAGCAGGGCCACCTGTTCAATGATAATCTGAATACGATATTATGAGGACTGTTCTTTTAGGGACAGCCTCTTTTGTGTTGCAGAGTGAAACAGAATGTAGCCCTCATGGTATTTTTTTGCTACAAACATATCAACTTTTCTACAAAAAAACCGATATATATAGTGTAGGATCCTACTGCTTTACTAAAAAGGAGGGGATTATGTATGACAACTCAAAAACGTGTTAAAAGAGCGAAATGGTTATGTAGTCTGTTAGTCAGTGTAAGCGTATTCACTTTCTCCAGTATGTCATTTGCTGAGGCGTACGTACCAAATGATATTGATACTGGGATCGCAGGTCTGAATTACAATCGTCATGAAGTTTTGGCCGTCAATGGCGATCAAATCAGTAGTTTTGTGCCCAAAGAAGGCACCTTATCCAATGGTAAGTTTATTGTGGTGGAACGGGATAAAAAATCACTCACAACCTCACCTGTAGATATTTCCATTATTGATTCGATCACGAATCGCACGTATCCTGGTGCAATCCAGCTTGCAAATGAAGATTTTGCGAATAATCAGCCTAGTCTGGTGATGGCTGCGAGAAAACCAATTGATATTAGCATTGATCTACCAGGGTTGAAGAGTGAAAATACAATTACGGTTCAAAATCCAAATTTCAGCACGGTTTCTGGTGCCGTTGATCAGTTGGTGTCGACTTGGACTGACAAATATTCGGACACGCACACTCTGCCTGCAAGATTACAGTATGCAGAATCGATGGTTTATAGCAAAAATCAAATTGCTAGTGCTCTGAATGTGAATGCTCAAGTGCTTAACAATACACTTGGAATTGACTTTAACGCAGTAGCCAGCGGCGAGAAAAAAGTGATGGTCGCTGCTTATAAGCAAATCTTTTATACCGTGAGTGCAGCGCTTCCTAATAATCCATCGGATCTTTTTGATGACAGTGTGACGTTTGCTGAATTAACCCGTAAAGGGGTAAGTAATGAGGCTCCGCCACTTATGGTATCCAACGTAGCTTACGGCAGAACCATTTACGTGAAATTGGAGACAACTTCGAAGAGTAATGATGTCCAAGCTGCTTTTAAAGCATTGCTCAAAGATGCCAACGTTCAATCTAGCGGACAATACAAAGATATTTATGATGAAAGTTCGTTTACGGCTGTTGTATTAGGCGGCGATGCGCAGGCACATAATCAGGTCGTTACGAAAGACTTTAGTGTTATTCAAAATGTAATTAAGGACAATGCACAGTTTAGCAGCAAGAATCCAGCTTATCCTATTTCATACACCAGTGTCTTCTTGAAAGATAATTCTATTGCTGCTGTACACAACAATACGGAATATGTAGAGACCAAAACGACTGAATATACGAAGGGTAAAATAACGCTTGATCATTATGGAGCGTACGTAGCTCAGTTTGACGTATCTTGGGATGAATTTACGTATGATGCTAATGGGCAAGAAATCATTACGCACAAAACGTGGGAAGGAAATGGCCGAGATAAAACAGCACATTTCTCGACAGAAATTCCACTTCCGCCGAACTCTAAGAACATCAATATTTACGCCAAAGAATGTACAGGTCTTGCGTGGGATTGGTGGAGAACCGTGATTCATGAAATGAATGTTCCATTATCCAGCAATATCAGAGTTTCGATTGGTGGAACGACGTTATACCCAACAGGTTCGATTAGTTACTGATCATTGATGAGAGGGGCCGTCTCAAAGTCATAAGTTGCAGTAACTAAAGAAAATGAACTCTTTTCATCCCTAAGGAAATTCCAAAAGAGCAGCCTTTAAAGGTTGCTCTTTTTTACGTTTATTTATCTATTTTGCTTCAATATCCTGCCAATTGGTGACTTCAAAATTACTTGAAACCTTAAAAAGTCTTTTAAAACGGTAGAACTAGCTAGATGATACCTTTCAAGCATTAGTTGAATTTAACGATAAACTGAGTGTTGCACCTGTAGAACAAGCAAGTCATTTGCATTCAACTTATTCGAAGATTCATGTGGTTGCCATGACTATGAAAAAGGTAAGGGAAGCCAGGCGGTTGTAGCGGATTTGAATGTTGATCCTAATACAGCGAAAACACTGCCATATTAGTTTTATCGTATACGAAGACTTCGGAGAATCCGATGACGAGCAAACTACGAAGAAGAAAAACGAGTAGCTGCAAGAGGAGCTTAAGGTGTAGAAGTAGAGTCTCTATTAGATCACCCTACGGTCCGCTACTAGTGCAAACGTGACCATCACGAGCTTGATCCCATGTATCACATTAACACTAGTAGCGGTAGCGGACCCACAGGCCGTTATTTGCCCGAAAGTCGGACATTTTGCTGACCGAGCGGACCGTGGTTCCGCTATTTGTGAACAATTGGCCTGAAATGGCTCGTTTTGCTTCCAATAGCGTCTCCTGTGTCCGCAAACCCACAGGATTGCCCCCTTTTCGCAGAAATAGCGTCCCTACGGTCCACTTGAACCCCAAATGTGCTGATCTAAGGCGCATGAAGATGGGTGAACCAACAGTTCCGTAAATAGCATACAGCATATGTATAAAGAGGCTGCACTGATGGGGGCCACCATCAGACCAGCCTCTTTATGCTGAAGGACGTGCCACTCAAAATAATATCCAAAAATTTACTAAAAAGTAATTGACAAATTATACCGTCCGATAATATTATATGAGTAAATAAAGTTGACAGTGTAAATTTTACAAGGATGTGTAACTAAATGAAACAGGTACAGTTCATGACTCTTGAGCATTATGATCAACTCAAATCACTTAGTGATCCATTACGCTGCCGCATTGTCAGCTTGCTTATAGCGAAATCCTATACGGGGCAACAGCTTTCGCAGGAATTGGATATACCGCGAGCTAAGATTCATTACCATCTGAATGAGCTAGAGAGAAATGGTCTCATCGCAGTCGTGAAGAACGAAGTGAAGAATGGGATTATCCAAAAGTTTTACCGATCGGTAGCAAGAGGATTTGTACCCGCGCCGCACCTGATGCCGAATGCGGATGAATTCGGAGGATACTTACGAGAGTCGACCATTCATGCGCTCGAACGAGCGCGTATGAGAGCGATCATGGCTCCAGAGCGGGCCTTCGCCATCAAATCAGCGGATAGATCGACTTGGCCGCGGCTAACCGTACAGATTCAGGTGAAGATGACGGAGGAGAAGATTGCGGAATGGCACGAGAAGTATCGGGCACTAATAGAGGAATTGCTGGAAATGGAAATGTTGACTCCGGAATCAGAGGGCAACTGGTACTACTTGATCTCATCCGGCTTTGAGATTGATGAGCCTTGGTTCGATGATACGGACACAGACGCAGAACCAACAATTAACGCATCGGGATCTCGCAACGATAGCGTGGAGGAGAATACTCTGCCAGCAACAGAGGTGGAAACAGCGAGGGAATAATAGGACCATAATGGAAGGGGTACGATTCAAGTGGATTGGTACGCACTGGAAACATTAGCTATGATGGATCAAAAGGTAATTAGCCGTGAGGCGAAGGAGCATTGGAAGTATGCTTCCCTCCGCTCATTGAAACGAGTGGATACGAGTAAGAATGAAATAGAAGGGCTGCAAGGCAAAGCGGTGCATGTGCTTCAAGAAATGCTGGATTCCGATAACGCAGAGCTTCGTCTTAAGGCAGCCGATATTGTAATGCGCCACTCGTTGAAAACTAAAGGGAAGATGAGGTTATCAAGCTAATATGCCGAACATTATGTAACGATCCCGCCGCTGACATGAGCCGGGATCTTTTTGTTTAATGTGACTATTGTTATAGAAAAGACCGAATGTTAAATAACCGTAAATGACGAACATTCGAAAAAGTTAATTAAATTAATATTCGTGAATAGGGTTGACAAAGGGTGTTCCTGACCCTAAAATGATGATGTACAACAAAAACGAATTCTTCTTGTATAATCTCGGGAATCGGCCTGAGAGTCTCTACGAGGTCACCGTAAATGACCTGGCTACGAGAGGATGGACGGACATCTAGTTATCGTCAGGATGTCAGCATTAGGATGCGCCCTATCTATAGGGAATAGCGCCGTTTGATCGTTCATCGTCTGCAGTAGCCCGGGAGCAAGAGCCCCAGGGCTATTTTTGTTGTTATGGGATACATCATATAAGAGAATCACATGGGGAGGATGTAACAATCATGGATCGCTTCTTCAAAATCAAGGAGCAAGGGTCAACGATCAGAACGGAAATTATGGCAGGTATTACGACGTTCATGACGATGGCTTACATCTTGGCAGTGAACCCAGATACGTTAACTGCATTCGGCAAGACAGGAATGGAATGGTATCCGGTATTTTTGGCTACTGCGATCGCAGCAGGTATTTTTACAATTGCTATGGGTCTCTTCGTTAACTTCCCTGTAGCTCTTGCGCCTGGTATGGGCTTGAACGCTTACTTTGCTTCCGTCGTGATCTCGACAGCGGCAACGGATCAACCGATTACTTGGCAAATGGCTTTAACAGCGGTATTCATTTCAGGTCTAATCTTCTTATTATTAACGATAACGAATGTACGTCAGAAACTTATAGACGCTGTTCCAGACAGCTTGAAACATGCTATTACAGTAGGTATCGGTTTGTTCATCGCGATCGTTGGTTTGAAGAACAGCGGATTGCTTTCAGTTTCAGTTCAAACCCTTAATGATGTTCCAGCAGATACATTTACTTCGCTTCTCGGCTTTGAGTCTGTTTTCGGTATGGGAAGCTTCACGGATAAGACAGTATTGCTTACAATTATCGGATTGGCGCTTATCTCCATCTTGATGGTGTTGAGAGTGCCTGGTGCTATCCTGTTTGGTATCTTGGGAACTTCCGTCATCGGTATCTTCATGGGCGTTGTCACGTTCGATAGCTTGAGCGATGTTTCAAAGACGCCTTGGATTCCAGACTTGTCACAATTGAATTTCTTTGAATTCGACTTTGCCGGCATCATGGATGTGGGTATCGTCTCCATCATCTTGACGTTTACTTTCGTTGAATTGTTCGATACATTCGGTACTTTGATCGGTACGGCTAACCGTGCCGGCTTCATGAAGGATCCGGAAAAAGGTAAGCAAAAAGTAGGTAAGGCTATGCTCGTTGACTCCATCGCTGTCAGCGGCGGAGCAATGTTGGGTACTTCTACAACAACGGCATTCGTAGAGAGTACAGCAGGTATTGCTGAAGGCGGTCGTACAGGTCTGACGGCTGTAACAACAGGCGTATGTTTCTTGCTCTCTCTGTTCTTGGCTCCACTTGTAGCGCTTATCCCTACAGCTGCAACATCAGCGGCGTTGATCGTTGTTGGCGTGTTGATGATGCAGTCCGTATCTGAAATCGACTTTAAAGATCTGGTAGTAGGTATTCCAGCATTCTTGACAGTTGCTTTCATGCCTTTCACTTACAGCATTGCAAACGGTATTTCTTTCGGTATCTTGGCTTATGTTGTGCTTGCATTTGTTGCAAACACTTTTGGCAAGGGTGAACAAAAATATAAAATTCACTGGTTGATGTGGATCTTGTTTGTACTCGTACTCGCTCGTTATTTCATGATGGGCGGCGGACATTAATTGAAATGAATTGAAATAAGTTGAAGCGTTGTGGCTGAACTAGCAGCCGCAGCGCTTTTTTTGTCCATTTTTTGAATGTAAGGAAATGGATATATAATTAGTTTGTTATTTGACGAAATATATCGAAATAATTGTAAAATACGAACTATAAACAATATATAAATAAAAATGTTCGTAATTAGGGTTGTGTGATTTTTCGTACTATGCTATAGTGATCACTGTTGGAACGCACAACGACTTTATATTTAGCACAGCAACTAGGGGGACATCATTTCTTATGAAAAAGTTAGCATCGGTAATGGCAGCAGTGCTTGCTCTGGGAACTATACTTACAGCTTGCTCAAGCGGCGGCGAAAGCAAGGGCGATAAACCGACTGAATTAGTCGTCTCGACATGGGGATTTGCAGAAGATGCTATGAAGAAGAATGTGTACGAACCATTTGAGAAAGCACATAACGTGAAGATTGTTACGGAGATCGGCAACAACTCGGATCGTCTTAATAAGATTCGTCAAGGCAGCTCGAAGGTTGATGTAATCTACTTGTCCGACTACTACTCACTCCAAGGTATCGAAGAGGGTTTGTTCGAGAAGATTGACCGCGGCAACATTCCTAACGTGGATCAACTGTACGATATCGCGAAAGCGCCGCTGGGTGAAGATTGGGGTCCAGCATTCACTGTCGCTCAATTGGGTCTAGTTGTAGACGAGAGCAAAGTGAAGACACCTGTTGAATCATGGAATGATATGTGGAATCCGGAATTCCAGAACAAGATTGCACTGCCTAACATCACGATCACGAGCGGACCGATGCTGATGGACATCGCTGCTAAGCATGAGGGCAGCACAGATATGAACGCTGATGCCGCATTCAAGGCGCTGAAGGATATTAATCCAGGCGTTGTGAAGTACTATACGAAGACTGCGGATGTAGCAAACATGTTTGCGCAGGGCGAGATCGAAATTGCTCCACTGCAGGATACGTTCCTGGGCAGCATTAAAGAAGCAGTTCCAACTGCGAAATTCATTACTCCTAAAGAAGGCGCTTATGCGCTTATGAATACAGTGAACGTGGTTAAGGGTTCGGAGAACAAAGAGCTGGCAGAGGAATTCATCAACTGGATTCTCAGCGAAGAAGTTCAAAAGGCTAACGCGCTTGATCGCGTTGACTCTCCAGCCAACAAGAACGTAGAGCTGACACCTGAACAAGCGGAAGGCTTGACGTACGGCGCAGATACAATTGAAAATCTGAAAACGATGGACTTGAGCTTCGTGAACAAGCAAATGAGCGGCTGGATCGATCGTTGGAACCGCGAATTGGAGTAGAACTTCTTACAGCATTATAGATACGATGAATGATTGTCGGGAGGGCGGCGCTATGCGACCCTCCCTTTCATTCGGCATTAAGTTCGATACATCGAACAGCGCAATCTGAAACCTATGGCTGCTAGGCAGTTATAGGAAATGAATATCAGGAGGGAATACGCCAGATGGTACACACATCGAGAGTCCCTGTGCTGATGGATGTAGACACAGGAGTGGATGACGCTCTTGCCATTATGATGGCAGTTAAGCATGAGAGGTTTAACCTTGTCGGCATTACGACAGTGAATGGCAATGTGTCGCTCGAACAAGCGACGCTGAATACGCGCAAAGTGCTTCATGCACTGAATACGGAATACGCTCGCACAATCCCGGTTGTGATGGGAGCCGATCGCCCGCTGCTGCGCCCGCACTTCTTCGAGCATCACGTGCACGGCCGTGATGGTCTCGGAGGCGCGCTTCGCGACCTGGAGCTTCCGCCGATGGAGCCGAGAGATCGGCATGCGGCTGCATTTATCGTGGAGCAAGCGAAGCTGCACGCAGGAGAGCTGGAGTTGATCATGACAGCGCCGCTCACGAATCTGGCGCTGGCTTATCGGCTGTGTCCGGAGCTGCCGCGGCTGGTCAAGCGTGTCGTCGTTATGGGTGGGGCGCTCCTCACTTATGGCAACGTGACACCGACAGCAGAGTATAACATCTACGTTGATCCCGAAGCGGCGCGCGTCGTGCTGCAGGCTGGATTCGATCTGACTTTGGTCGGTCTGGATGTGACGCGCAAAGCGCTGCTCTACGAAGCACATCTGCAAGAGCTCGATTCGACGGAGCTTGGACCAGTGGTGCGTCAGTGTATGAAGGACTATATGACCCGCTATGAAGAACGAAACGGAGTTGCAGCTTGCGCGCTGCATGATCCGCTTGCGGTAGGAGTTGCGATAGATCCTACGCTAGTAGAAACGAAGCTGCTGCACGTTGACGTGGAGACATCGAGTTCACTGTGCGATGGGCAGACGGTGTGCGATATCCAGAATCGACTGGGACACACACCAAACGTCAAGGTATGCCTAGACGTAGATCACGAACGATTCCTGAAGCTGTTCGTGGGACTAATTCGCCAATAGTTAATACAGACATTCTGACAACAGGAGAAGGTCAAAGATGAAGAAAGTGTATTTATGGCTGCTGATGCTGCCGGGACTGCTGTTCCTGACTTTATTTATGATTATTCCGATCTTGATGACGATCGGCTCCTCTTTCTATCAAGATGGTCAATTCACGTTTAGCGGTTATGCTAAATTGCTAAGCGACCCTTATATTCTGAAGATACTAGGCACGACACTCCAAGTCAGCTTAGTGACGACAGTTGCTTGTATTTTGCTCGGCTTCCCGACCGCTTATTATATTTCTCGTAAAAAAGCGCGTGTGAAAGGGATTCTGCTAATGCTCGCGCTGTTCCCGATGCTGACTAGCTCGATCGTGCGTTCCTTCAGCTGGATGGTCATCCTTGGCAAGAACGGGATCGTTAACAACGCCCTGACAGGCATTGGACTTATTGAAGAACCGCTCAAGATCTTGTACACGCCAACAGCGATGATCATCGGTTTGATTCACTTGTTCCTGCCGCTCATGATTATTTCATTAGTAGGGGTAATGGAAAATATCGACGGAGACCTGCTCCGCGCTTCTGAAAGCTTAGGTGCTTCACGTTTCAAAGGCTTTATGAAGATTATCGTTCCATTATGCGTACCTGGTCTCATCGTCGGCAGTATTCTTGTATTCGTCGGCAGCTTGACTGCTTATACAACACCGCAGTTGTTGGGTGGTAAGGAGAAAGTGATGTCTACGTTCCTGTACCAGAACGCAATGACGTTGAACGACTGGACGATGGCGTCCATCATAGCGACGGTGTTGATCGTCGTGACCTTTATCATCATTGGGCTTATGAATAAGCTGGCTCGCAAATTGAATCCGAAGGGGTAACGAACATGAAGGAAAAGAATCGCGGACTTGGCCTCTTTGCAGGGCTCGTGTTTCTCTTTTTGCTCGGGCCGCTCGTCATCATTATGACGACGTCGTTCGGGGATAGCGCTATATTACAATTTCCGCCGGAAGGGTTCTCTCTTCGCTGGTATAAGAACATATTTGAAGTAGAAATGTTTATGAAGACCTTTAAGGTTACGATGGTTGTCGCGCTCCTAGGGAATCTAATAGCGCTCTTGATCGGTGTTCCGGCTGCTTATGCGTTAAGCCGCGGGGACTTCAAGGGGAAGGGGATGCTCAACAACATCTTCATCTCGCCATTGCTTATTCCAGGTATCGTACTTGGCTTCACGATGTTGAAGTACTTAGTTGTTCAGTTCAATCTTCCGATCTACACGAGCTTGTTAGTCGGACACGTGGTGCTGATGCTGCCGTACATCATTCGAGTCATCGGCTCCAGCTTATCCAACTTCGACTATGCGATTGAGGAAGCGTCCATGAGCTTGGGTGCGTCGCGTTTGAAGACGTTCTTCACTGTCGTGCTGCCTAACATTCGCTCGGGCTTGATCGCGGGTGTGCTGCTTGCCTTCCTGGAATCGTTCAACAACGTGGATATCTCGGTCTTTATGACAGGGCCAGGGGTCAGCACTTTGCCGATTCAGATGTTGACGTATGTAGAGAACTATTTTGATCCAACGATTGCAGCCATCTCGGTGCTCCTCATGTTGATGACGGGCGGATTGATGATACTGATTGAACGCTTGATGGGTCTGTCTTACTTTACGAAAAACTAACAGCGGACATACGGAGGGACTGTGACTGTGGAATTATTATCGCTGCAAAATGTATCTGTTGCCTATGACAAGAACGTCATTCTAGAGAACTTCAACATAAATATTAAAAAGGGCGAGCTCATCTCGCTTCTCGGCCCAAGTGGCTGCGGCAAGACAACGACACTGCGTCTGATCGCGGGCTTCTTGGAAGCAAAGGACGGCAAGTTCATGTTCGACGGCCAGGACTACACTCGTGTGCCGGTGAACAAGCGCAACTTCGGCTTCGTGTTCCAGAGCTACGCGCTCTTCCCGCACATGACCGTATTCGATAATGTCGCTTACGGCTTGCGCCTGCGTAAAGTGGCTAAGGCTGACATCGAGAAGCGCGTCATGGACATGCTCGCTGTCGTCAGCTTGCAGGGCTTCGAGAAGCGCTTCCCAGGCGAGCTGTCAGGCGGACAGCGTCAGCGTGTGGCGATTGCGCGCGCGCTCGTGATCGAACCGGATCTGCTTCTGTTCGACGAGCCGCTTAGTAACTTGGATGCGAATCTGCGTGTAAATATGCGCGTTGAAATTCGCCGTATCCAGCAGCAGCTGGGCATCACGACGGTATATGTATCGCATGACCAAGAGGAATGCTTCTCGATCTCGGACAAGGTCGCGATTATGAACAAGGGTGAGATCGAGCAATTGGATGCGCCTGCGAACATTTATAAATATCCGAAGACAGAGTTCGTTGCTCGCTTTATCGGGTTCAACAACTTCGTTGATATAGAGAGCAAGCAGGCGGATGTATCTTTGGTCGCGGTACAGAGCGTAAAGGGCTATAAGTTCCAAGTGGATCACCGTTCCGGACATCCGATCACAGACGATATGAAAGCTGCGATTCGCCCAGACGATCTGATTGTTGTCGAGGACAGCGAGCTGACAGATGGAGTCGGCGGTTTGACCGCTGCTGAGATCGCAGCTGGCTTGAACATCATTCCTGGACAAGTTCGTATCAGCACGTACCTTGGCCGCAGCTACCAATATGTCGTGCAGACGGAGCTCGGCGACTTTACAGTCAACCGCGAGATGGAGCAGCCATTTGCGAACGGAGCCGCGGTTAAGCTGGTGCTGGCCAAAGAGAAGATCGTACTCGTTCAAACATCAAAATAACAAAGAATAAAGAACAAGGAACAGGGGCTGGGGATTCGTCTTCATGCCCCTGTCATTCTAGACTATAGACAGCAAGGAGTATGCTCTCATGAAGATTGATCTGCTCATTACAGACGTTCACGTCTATAACGTATATATGAAGCAATTTATTCACGGCAATGTTGCGGTGCTGGACGGCCGCTTCCTCTACGTCGGACAGCGCGGGGAGGAGACGTTCGAGGCTGCTGAAGTGCTGCGGGGTGCAGGGCGTCATATGATTCCAGGCTTGGTCGATATCCATCTGCATATCGAGAGCTCGATGATTACACCGAAGACATTCTCACATGGTATCTTGAAAAATGGAGTGACAACGGTCGTATCCGAGCCTCACGAGATGGCCAATGTGTTCGGCCTAGAGGGAGTTCAAGCGATGATCGCAGCGAGTGAAGGCTGTCCTGCGGACATTCTCTACGCCATTCCGAGCTCGGTGCCGGCGACGAAGCTGGAAACGACGGGCGGAGAAATCGGCATCGCCGAGATGGACGAGCTCATGAAGATGGACCGCGTCATCTGCCTCGGCGAGATTATGGACTCGGTCGATGTGCTGCGCAATCCGGACGGGAAGACGGGGAAGATCCTGCAGCACTTCCGTAAGACGTATCCAAATGTCGTGATTGAAGGTCATACGCCGAAGAGTCTGGTGGATCTAGACCTGGCGCGCTTCATGTTCGCGGGCGTTGATTCCGACCATACGGAGCAGGAAGTGGAGAGCATGCTGGATCGGATGCGGAGCGGCTGCTTCGTGGAGATCCAGGAGAAGGCGATGCGTCCTGAGATTATGAAGGTGCTGATTGAGCAGGATGTGTCCGAGTTGTTCTGCTTCGTGACAGATGATGTGATGGCTGACACATTTGTGGCGGACGGTCACTTGAACCATCTCGTGCGCAAAGCGATCAAGATGGGCATGTCGCCAGAGCGCGCGATCTATGCCGCGACGTACACGTCGGCTCGCCGCATGCAACTGGATGATCGCGGGTCGATCGCGCCTAACCGCATCGCGGACTTTGTATTACTGACGGATGTGGAGCAGTTCACGATTGATGCTGTATATAAGCGCGGCAAGCTGGTATACGATGCGGCGGAAGCAGCCATAGATACGCATGGCGGGCAGCAGTTCCCGTCGCATTTCTATGAGAGCGTGCAGCTTGCGACGTTTTCGCCGGCGAACTTCCGCGTGCAGCGAGAAGTGGAAGGCTTGCCGGACGGCGAGTACAGCTGCCGTGTGATGGAGGTCGTCAATGGCACGACCAATACGAAGGAGCTGCACCGCCCGGTCGCGGTACGTGACGGCGAGCTGCAATGGCAGGGAAGCGGCAATGGCCTGATCGCGACATTCGAGCGCCACGGCAAGAACGGCAATCGCGCCTATGGCTTGATTACCGGCAACACGATCAAACGCGGCGCCATCGCGACGACTTACTCACACGATAACCACAATCTGCTCGTCGTCGGGCACTCGCCAGAGGATATGGCGCTCGCAAGCAATACCGTCATCGGCACGCAGGGCGGCTTCTGCGTCGTAGCCGACGGCCAAGTGCTGAAGCATGTGCCGCTGCCGGTAGGCGGCATCCTGTCCGAAGTGCCATTTGAAGCCTTCGGCCAGGATGTGAAGGAGCTTCGTGCGGCCATGGAGTCGATCGGGTATGAGCACTACAACCCGATCATGTCGATCAGCACGCACTCGCTGCCGGTCAGTCCGTCGCTAAAGTTGACGGACCTCGGCCTGATCGATGTACGCGCGGGCGAAGTCGTACCGCTCATCGTGGAATAATAATAGAAAAAGAGCAGCAGAACGCGGGAGTGAATGCCCGTTGTCTGCTGCTTTTTTTGATACATAGAATGCAACCTATCTCATATGTTCAAGCATCTATATAATAGAAAAAAATGGGGGTGAAGGGATGGGGGAGGAAGAGGAGTGGGTGGCAAGGCTCCGGCGCGGTGAGCCAGAAGGGCTTCGTCCGTTGATGGATGCCTATGGCGATGATGTGCTGCGAACAGCCGCGCTGCTTCTCCGAGATCGCCATCAAGCTGAAGATATCAGCCAGGAAGTGTTCCTGACCGTATATCGCAAGATCAATCAGTTGAAGGATCCTACTCGGTTGAAGTCATGGGTCATGCTCATTACCATTAATCGCTGTCGAGCATGGATGCGGAGGAGCTCCTGGAGGCGGCTATTTTATAGAGAACAAGTGGAGAATGGTGAGCGCGAAGAAATGACAGGGGAAGAAGCGGCTGTGATGCGAATGGATATGAGTAGTTATTTGCAGGAGCTCCCTTACAAATATCGTGAGGTCATCGTGCTTCATTATTACCGGGATTGGTCCATAGCGAATATCGCAGAGGCGCTTGGTGAAGCGGAAGGTACGGTCAAGAGCAAGCTATCGCGAGCGCGTAAACAGCTCGAAGCTATATTGGAAGAGAGAGGGTGGAATGTGTGAACAAGGATTCGGACTGGAGCAGGGTGTTGAAGGAAGAGGTTGGCGGGTTGGCATTTTCCGAAGATCATAAAGATCGGGTTATTGACAGGGCTAAGTTGTCGTTCTGGAATCGTGAGGTTCGCATTCCGATCCCGATTGCGGTTGCTGCGGCTGGGCTGTCTATCTTGATCGTGGTATTGCCTATACTCTTTAAGCTTCAAGAAGGGACAGGGAACAGGTCTACGACGGTTAGAGAGTATCGTGAAGAAAGCTATATGGAGATTGATGGGATGCTGATCCTCAAACAGCTGTTAGTGAAGGGGGAGCAGCCATGATTCGGATGAAGGTGAAGCACCTGGTGTGGACGATCGTGTTAATGGCAGGGCTAATTATCGCCGGCGTTGTGGGGGCTTCTCGGTTGGATGATCAGACTGCATTTGGAGATATTAGCACCTATTCTGTTGCGGATGCGCAGAGAGAAGCATTGAAATTGAACAATATGAATACTCCCATGGAGGATAATCTCATATATGTGGGGAGAGATCATTCTTCTTATTCTTCGAGTGATGGTCCGATTATGAGTGTGGGTGATATCGTGTCGAGGCTGGAACAGTTGATTGAAGCATTTCCGAATGCAGAGTTTATTGAGATGAGCAAGTATAGATTGGCTGAGTTATATGCTCGTCAGCATCGTTGGGATAAAGCGATATCGCTGTATGAAGAGCTGTTGCAGCAGAATGATGATGAGTGGAGGAAAGGAGAGCTAGAACTGCTTCGTTCGCGTGAACCGCAACCGGGAAAGACTCCTATGCTGTCAGGGAAAGTGATGGTGGGTGATCGACCTCTGAGTGGCGCGGAAGTGTATTTGAGAGAGACAGATGCTACCTCTTGGAATTCTCCGCCTCGCCCTGAGCATCATCATATGGTCCTAACTGATGAGAATGGCGAATTCCGTTTCTATGATATCCCTGAGAGCAAGTATGATATTGGAGTTGGGGCACCGGTTAAGGAGTTGAAGTCGTACACTTACTCAGGTACGTCTCCGCATGGGCTTATGGTCAAGGCAGGCCAACCTGTTAAGGGTGTTGTGGTTCAGTTCAATTCTAATATGAAGCTGTATGCGCCGAAAGGTGTAACGAGTGTTGCGGGTGACTCGATAAGAATGCAGTGGGAACCGTACCCTGGAACTGCCTATTATAAGCTTCAATGGATTGAAGTAGGTTCGGAGAAGCGGTCAAATGGGTCCTTTACTTTACCTGATCAATATGAAGAATCTGAAATCGTGTTGGATATTGCTGCGCTCCGCGAGTATGTGCATGAGGGATGGGGCTATGCGTCTTATAGCGGAGATCGCGAGAAAGAATGGATCAGTTCCACATATATTCTAGGTTACGCGTATCCTGGATCGAAGTATCTATGGTCGGTAGAGGCGTATGATCAGAATGATAACAAGATCAGCAGTTCCCGACCGTTGACGATTGTGGAGGAAAAGGATCTGCCTATGCTCGTATTCGACGATTCCAGAGGTAAAGGGCTGCACGAAGGGGATCGTTACGTCCTGCGCGGTGAATACGAACGGGCGAAGGAGGTGTATGAGGAGGATCTGGATAATCCTCATGCGCTGAGGGTGCTGGGGAATATGTATCTATTCGGGACGAAGAGCCGCGGGGAGCGAGAGCCTCGCAAGGCGCTGACGTATTTGGAACGTATTCAGAATCCTTCACTGGCTGATCTTAGACTGATGAAAATAGCATATCAGAGGCTGGAAATGGAGACGGAAGCGGAACGAGTGAAGAAGCAGATTGAAGCGATGGAAGATTGATGGATAGAGACCCGCGGCTTAGTGGCTGTGGGTCTTGTTGGTTCTAGGCGGAAATGTTGTATAGAGTGCAACATTTCCGCTTAGAGTACGCGTTAAATCACAAGTTGTTGTACGGAGCTCTTAGGCCCCCTAATTAAACTGGAGTCTTCCTATACAGTGTTTTAAACTGTAGATAAGGGAGATGATTCGGTATGGGAAAGAGACTGAAAGAGGAAGAGCGAATTC